>NZ_JAULSE010000002.1:0-551619 GCF_030518245.1 Rhizobium sp. CBN3 | reverse complement strand
CGCTCCTCCCTTGCAACCCGGCTCAGCCGGTCGGATCGGGGGCTGAGCGTCAGTGCCAGCGTCGCATTTCTAATCGGTTGGCAGAGTCGCATTCCTAATCAGCTTTGACATCTTCTGAGCCGCAAAGTTAAAGTGTCCTGTTTCTGCAAAGTTGGAATGTCACTCTCCCGGCGTTTGATGGCGTGGGAGATTTACGCACTCTCCTGCCCGAATGCCTGACCTCTCCGCCTGTCAGGCGATGCCGGAACGAACCGGCAGCGGATCGCACATCCGCTGCCAAAGGTAATTCAACGAGTGGCCTGCTTATTTTGCCGGGGCTTTGTAGGCGGATGCGATTTTGCCCGCCTTTTCTTGGGCGGCCTTGAATTCCGCACCCGTGTACGCTCGCACGGTTTTGATATTCGATACTGCTCCCGATGCGCCGACGACAAGAAGCGCGGGGATCAGGTCAACACCATCGGGGAATTCTGCGATTACCATCCAGTCGGTTTCGCCGGTCGTGACGTAGAAAGAATGCTGTTTCCCGCCTGCTGCTTCCATGATGGCACGGGCAGCCGCTTCCCGGTCCGATGGATCGGCGATCATTCCCTTCGCTGCCGCGGCTGAATAGCACCCTGTGATTATGAACAGTGGCATAGGACATCCTCCTCAACAATCGGCAGATCGGGTGATCTGCCGCATATTCAGTATCTCACATCCAGGCGTTCACCGCGATTAGGTAAACCGGAGTAAACCCCGGCGTGGGGCGCGCCCTGTCTGCAAGAAGCGCCCTCTCCTTCGTCGAACCTC
Source organism: Rhizobium sp. CBN3 (assembly GCF_030518245.1). Classification (NCBI taxonomy): domain Bacteria; kingdom Pseudomonadati; phylum Pseudomonadota; class Alphaproteobacteria; order Hyphomicrobiales; family Rhizobiaceae; genus Rhizobium; species Rhizobium sp. CBN3. Next base: position 550,830 of record NZ_JAULSE010000002.1, on the reverse strand, counting down.
GATGCCGACGACAAGGACGTGGGCGAAACTGCCGAAGGTCAGGCGCGAATCTTCTCTTTCGGTGGCGCGATGCGGATAACTCTTGCGCTCCAGTCCGCTACTCTGCCCGTTCGACCGCCGCGATGGCAAGGTCGGTGCCAACAACCTCTGCGGTCGCTCCAATGCGATCCTTCCCCGGCGCCAATATCAAGGATACACATTCCTTTTCTCAGGCGGCTTCGAGAAAGCGTCGCGTCAAACGTCATCAGAGCAAATGCTGGCGCGCCCTGCGCCGCTGAGCCGAAGCCACTTCCCACCCCCGCCGTGCGGCTGTGGCGACGCTCAAATCAGACATGATCATTCGACTCACGCAGTTGAGCTTCTCGACGCCTAACGAGGGCCGAAGGCGACAGAGCTACGTTCAACCAGCTTGCAAGAGACAACCCGACTGGCCGGATAAATCTTCTCGCCCGCTATCAAATCGTTCAGCCACTTCGCACCCTCTCGGCCGAGATCGTAATAGGGTAACGCGGCCGTGGTCAGCTCCGGCTTCAGCGCCATAGTGACTGTTCGAAAATCGTCAAAGCCGACGATGCTGACGTCTTGTGGAATCCGCAATCCCAGTGCCATGGCGGCAATGTAGATTTGAATCGCCATTTCGTCGTTGCCGCTCATGATCGCGGTCGGACGGTCGTCTTGTTTGAGCATTTCGGTCGCTGCCGCAAAGACGTAGTTGTTTTCTGCCCCAACAGGTCCGTCCATGCCAAGGCTGATAGAGAGGTCGTTCTCTGTTAGACCGAATTCGCTTGTCGTTCGGCGAAATGCATCCAGTCGCAGTTCGGCTCCCAATAGGATCGGATTGAGCCGGATGTAACCGATTCTGCGATGGCCCCGTTCAAGGAGGTACCGGGTAAGATCTCGCGCCCCCTGATAATCATCAGGCTCGATAGACGGCAGGATCTCCCTGGTTTGCGGCCGACAATTTATCATCACTGTCGGAATACTGACATCGCCGGTCTCCGGATCCACGATGCGCCGGTACATGGTTACATACAGGACTCCATCGATGCGATGGGACTGGAACATTTTCCAGATTTCCACCTCTCGCTCGGAAGAACCACCGGTGTTGGCGATCAGGATGGTTTTCCCATTCGCATTGGCCCAATCCTGAATTCCGCGGACAATATCGACCGAATAAGGCGTCGTGGAAACATAATCGGTGATAATCCCAAAGGTGTTGGAGCGGCTGGATCGTATGAGGCGCGCCGCCATATTCGGGATATAGCCGAGGTCGCGAATGGCTTTTTCCACCCTCTCTCGGGTTTCCTCAGTCACGTAGGGCTCGCCATTGATGACGCGAGAGACTGTTTTATTGGAAACCCCGGCCGCTTTCGCGACGCTGACGATGCTTACCATGTGCGCCAATTCTCCTGATGCGGGTCTGTTGTAAACCACACACATGACAACGTCGACATATTTTTCTGACAACGTCGACAATTGCAATTGACAACGTCGTCATAGCGCGCCTATGGTCCCAACAATGGAACAGCCTGAGGCAAGTGCTTCCGGCGGAACAAGGGAGGAATTCATGAAGAAACTGCTTGGCGCCAGCGCGCTCGCGCTCGTTTGCATTGCGGCCTCCGCCAAGGCCGAAACCATCAATATCCTCGTGGAAGGCGGCGGCGAAATGCTGCAGAAGGCAGCCGCAGAGAAGTTCACCGCCGAGACCGGTATCAAGGTGGACTTCACCGTCGTTCCCTATCAGGGCGTCTTCGACAAGTTTTCGGCCGAAATCGCCTCCGGCTCATCGGCGTTCGATGTGGTAACGATCGACGTCGTGTGGAACGCAAAATTCGCAAGCCATGTCGAAGATCTCGCGCCGCTTTTCACCGATGCGGTTCGCAAGGACCTGCCGCCTGCCTTGCTTGCCGACGCGAAGATCGGTGACAAACTGATCGGCATGCCTGCTTGGGCCAATGCCGAAATTGTTTTTTATCGCAAGGATCTCTTCGACAAGCCGGAGGAACAGAAAGCGTTCCAGGCAAAATATGGTTATCCCCTCGCCCCGCCGAAGACTTGGCAGCAATGGCGCGACATCGCAACATTCTTCACCCGAGACACAGATGGTGACGGCAAGACCGACTTTTGGGGCACCGACACCATCGGCAGCTTCTCCGAAGAATGGATGGCGCATGTGCTTCAGGCGGGCTCGCCAGGTGTGATCCTCGACAAGGACGGGAAGGTGATCATCGACAACGAAGCGCATAGAAAGGCGCTCGAATTCTACATCGCGCCGCACTGCATCGATCATTCCGTGCCCGAAAACGTGAACGAAATCGGCTGGGGCGAGGCTCAGAACCTGTTCTATCAAGGCAAGACGGCGATGATGAAATTCTGGGCGCACGCCTACAAGATGACGCCCGCCGATTCCAAGGTCAGCGGAAAGGTCGGCGTCGTCCCGATGCTCGCAGGCGATGCAGGAATCGCGGCAATTCCGGGTCCTTGGTACAATGTCGTTCCGTCGACCTCCCAGCACAAGGACGCGGCCAAGAAGTTCATAGCCTTCGCGATCGCCAACAATGCCCTGGGTATCGAAGCGCCGCTTGGATTGGCTGCGACGAACTCGGCCTATAACGGCTATGCCAGCAAGCCCGGTTATGAGCATTTCACGCCGCTGCTTGAGACGTTGAGTGCTCCTGCGACGCAAGGCCGTCCGATGAACGAAAAATATCAGGAAATTGTCGACGAAGCGGTTCTTCCAGCCGTGCAGCAGGCCCTGACGTGCAAAGCGGATGTCGGCAAGGTCCTGACGGACGCCAAGGAAACGATCGAAGACATCCTCGACTAATCCCTCGGCGGCGAGGAGGACGGGTGGTCCTCCTCGCATCATCAGCTTTCGGAGAGCGCCATGTCGGGTGAAGACCGATTCGTGCTGTGCATGCTTGCGCCAGCCCTCGCCATCCTTGGCTTGCTGGTCGCATACCCGGTAGGGCTTTTGGTGTTCGATTCCTTTTTTAAGGTCGACACCATTACTCCCCACATACGAGAGTGGATCGGGCTCAAGAACTATATCGACGCGCTAACTTCGAAGCGCGTCGCCGAAAGCGCATTCAGAACAATCCAGTATTCGATCTTTGCGCTGTTCTTCGAATTTACCTTCGGTTTCTGCGCCGCGCTGCTGTTCACGGCGCTCCCCGGTCAGTCGCGCTGGCACCGCACGATCTTCACGCTGCCATTGATGGTGCCGCCCATAGTCGCCGGCCTCTTATGGCGCTTTCTCCTGGTCGGGAACATCGGCATCTTGAACTACGGGCTCGTCCATCTGGGCGTCATCAGCGATTCCGATGCGATTGCCTGGTTGTCCGACGAAGATATCGTCATCTATTCCGTCTCTTTCGCCGATATCTGGCTGACGACATCCTTTGTCGCCCTCGTCTCCTATGCCGGATTGACAAACATTCCCAAAGACCTGCTCGAGGCGGCGCGGATCGACGGCGCGAACGCGTTCAAGCGCTTCTGGCATGTCACGCTGCCGCTGATGCGCCCGGTGATCGCCGTCGTCGTCATCGTGCGTGGGGTGGATGCGGCCAAGACCTTCGACCTCATCTGGATCCAGACGCAAGGTGGCCCCAACCACGCTTCTGAGGTGTTTTCGATGAACATCTATCAGCGCATGGTGCGCTTCGGCGATCTCGGCGAGGCCTCGGCCTCCGGCACGCTGTTTCTGATCGTCATGATGCTTCTGGCCGCCGCTGCCTATTGGAAGATATGGAGGCCGGTCCATGCGTAGTGCGCGCCGTCTCAATCTCAACGGCATCGTCATCAATGCCGCCGCGCTCGTCCTCGTCATGTCCTATGCGCTGCCTTACGTTTATCTGCTTATGACGTCGATCAAGCCGGCAGCGGATGTCCAGCAGATTCCCCCGAGCTTCTTTCCCGTCGTGATCTCTTTCGAGAATTTTCGCGATGTCCTGCAATCGTCGACCCTGCCGCGGGCCTTCGCAAGCTCGCTGGTGGTGGCGGTGCTGACAACCATCCTTTCCCTCGCTGTGGCGGTTCCGGCCGCTTATGTCGCGACCCACTACCGGCGCCGGATCACCACCTTGTTCCTGCTTTTCGCGCTGGTCACGCGCATGGTGCCCTCGGTGTCGCTCGGCGTGCCATTGTTCCAGCTTCTGAAGTCGCTCGGTCTGCTGGATACAATTCCCGGTCTGGTGCTCGCCCACACATCAGCCGCGGTACCTCTTGCGCTTCTTCTCATGGCGGCCTTCTTCGAAGGCGTTCCGAAGGATCTGGAAGAGGCGGCGCGCATGGACGGCTGCACCCGTTTCCAGGCTTTTCTGAAGGTTATTCTTCCGATCATGACGGGGGGAATCGCCGTCACCGCGCTCTTTACCTTCATCACGAGCTGGAACGAGTTCCTCTATGCGCTGCTGCTGACGTCAGAGGCGACCAAAACGGCACCGATCGTCATTGCTGAATACAACTCCGTCTATGGCCTTGCCTGGGGAGCGATGACGGCGGCGGCCGTGCTCTATTCACTGCCCGTCATCATCGTAACGCTCGCACTTCAAAAGCAGATCGTCGGCGGCCTGACTTTCGGCGCTGTAAAAGGATGAGGGAGGCTAAGACATGGCCGGTATAGAACTACGCAACGTCAACAAGATCTACGGCAACAGCTTTCATGCGCTACACGATCTGAGTTTCAACATCAGGGATGGTGAGTTCATGGTGTTTGTCGGTCCCTCGGGTTGTGGGAAATCGACGGCGCTACGGATGATCGCCGGCCTTGAGAGCATTTCGAGCGGCGAACTCAGGATCGGGGACAGGGTCGTCAACGATGTCGATCCCAAGGATCGCGACATCGCCATGGTCTTTCAATCTTACGCGCTGTACCCGCACAAGACCGTACGCGAAAACATCGCCTTTCCCTTGCTGATGGCGGGGTTGCCGAAATCCGACATTGCCAGCCGCGTGGATGAGGCCGCGCGCATCCTCGAACTGACGGCTCTGCTCGACCGCAAACCGGCGCTGCTCTCGGGGGGCCAGCGGCAGCGCGTCGCCATGGGTCGGGCGATCGTCCGCCAGCCGTCCGCCTTCCTGATGGATGAACCGCTGTCCAATCTCGATGCAAAACTGCGCGTGCAGATGCGCGCCGAGATTGCCAGCCTGCAGAGAAAACTCAATGTCACCACGATCTACGTCACTCACGATCAGGTCGAGGCAATGACGATGGGTGACCGTGTCGCTGTCATGAAAGGCGGTGTGCTGCAGCAAGTCGATACACCGCAAAATCTGTACAGCCGCCCTGACAACGTCTTTGTTGCGGCCTTTATCGGATCGCCCTCGATGAACTTGTACGAAGCCGTTTTGAATGGAAGGACGGTGACCCTGGGCAGCAACAAATTCGATATTCCTGACCGGGTTTTCGAATGCCGTCCCTCGCTCAAGGGTGCGTCTCACCGTCAAATCCTCCTCGGCATCCGGCCGGAGCACATGAACGACGCGGCAATCCGGCCTTCCTCGGCCGAGATCTCGGCCCCGGTCACTCTTGTTGAGGCGCTGGGTTCTGAATCCATGGTGCATCTGAAGATCGATGCACCTTGGGTGGATGCTGGCGACCCGGATGCCATTGCCGACATCGGCGACGAAAAAGCGGCGGTAGCCCGTTTTTCCCCAAAGAGCACAGTGCGAGCAGGTGACATCGCGCGCATCGCTGTCGATGCCGAAGAACTTCACTTCTTTGACCCGGGCACCCGCACCAGCATCTGGTGATGGCAGCCAAAAGAAAACAAGATTAACCCTCGCTGTCCGAGGAGACATGACAATGGTTAGCGAAAACTGTTACGACGTCACGAAGTATCCAACAGGCAATCCGCGTGAGGATATTGGCGCTGTTATCAATAACATCATTGCGGATATCAAGAAAAGGCAAGCGGTGGTCGATGCAAATGACGGCGGAAAACCTGGATCGGTTATCTACATACCCCCAGGCGATTATCGTCTCGTCACTCAAGTCGTTATCGACGTGAGCTATCTGAAAATCGTTGGCTCTGGGCATGGTTTTACGTCGTCGAGCATCCGCTTCAACACACCCGCAGGCGAATTGGCCCACTGGCACGAGGTGTGGCCGGGCGGAAGTCGAATCCTTGTGGACACGTCTCCAGAGGCCGCAGACGGTGAGGCTGCTGGTGCCGCGTTTTATGTCAAGCGCAGCGGAAATCCTCGTATAAGTTCTGTGGAGTTTGCTGACTTTTGCATCGATGGCTTGCACTTCATCGATGATGGTTCGGGGCAAGACGACGCAGAAAACACATACCGGAATGGCAAAACGGGAATCTATGTAGGCAGCGCCAATGACTCATTTCGAATAACCGGGATGGGCCTTATCTACCTGGAGCATGGAGTCACTGTTCATGATGCAGATGCGCTCGCGATAGATAATAATTTCATCGCAGAGTGCGGCAACTGTATCGAGCTGAAAGGTATGGGGCAGGCCTCAAGAATAGCAAATAATTTTGTCGGCGCCGGATATAGGGGACACTCAATTTACGCCGAGAATTACGCGGGCATTCTGGTATCCTCGAACAACGTATTTCCTCGAGGAGCAAGCAGTGTCCATTTCTCCGGCGTGGTGCGTTCCTCGGTCACGGGAAATAGGTTCCATTCCTTCTATCCCGGAATGTTGGTGTTTGCTGCTAACTGCTGCGAGAATTTGGTCTCCTCAAATCACTTTCTGCGAGATCGCGAGCCATGGGCGCCGATGCAGAAGTACGACAATGGTTTGGATGATCTGTTTGGACTTCTGCAGATTGACGGCAGCAACAATTCGCTGATCGCGAACCATATTTCGCACACCATTGACACTCAATATATCAAGCCTCCCGCAGCAAAGCCTATCATAATCAATGTAGTTTCCGGCAGTGGAAACTACATAGCCAACAACCACATTGTGGCCACCACCGAAATACCTCAAAAAGACGGAAGCGATACGCCAAACAGCGCCTGTTTTTCAACACAAGTGAGCGCATTGCTTTCAATCGGGAATTCGACTTTGCTCGACGTAACGACTGTGCTGGTGCAAAGGAACTCCGTGGGGAATACAGTCCTGGACTGCGGAAATGTCGAACAAGTGGTAATGGACCGAACGGTAAATGCATTCAGGGGCACTCCGGCTCCTGGGCAATAGACCGCAGCCGCCAGGCCCCGCCCGCCGGTCGTGGGACCACAAGTCCTCTTCCCGAGAAAAACTTGGGCCAGTCTACGGACCGGCCGTTCCTCACTCAGATTGCGTCCCCAAATGGCTAAAGCGACTGTCTCTTTTGCTTCGGGCGAGCGTTTGGAATTCTGGGCAGTTGGCCCCGGGGCCGTCACCATTTCACAATATGGTGAGACCCTCTGGCATGTACCCGCTTTCGAAGCTCATCCATCATACTATTCCTATCACCACCGCGAGGCCGGCAGCGTTGTCGTTGAATGGGACTGGCCGGACGCATTCCTTTGGACCTACTCCTACGATCCGGCAACCGTTGCGAAGGCCGGCATAAAGCTATGGGAATTCAGCACGGATGAAATTCTCATTCGCGCAGGAAAGGAAATTGGCTCATGGCTGCGAAGCGATCCTCAGCGGCCTCGACTTCATTTTTCTCCTTGTCGCAACTGGATGAACGATCCCGTGGGTCTTTGCAGGATCGGCGACTGCTGGCACCTGTTTTATCAATTCCATCCATGCGGCGGCGACTGGGGGCCGATGCACTGGGGGCATGCTACCAGCCCTGACCTGTTCACCTGGACACACATGCCGGTTTTTCTCCATCCGGAGCAGAACCTCTGGCGTCTCGGTGCGACCGGAGGCGCATTCTCCGGCAATGCATTTCAGGACAGGGATGGCAGCCTGATGTTCTTCTATACGGAACGCCTGCCTGCCTATGACCTTTTCAAAGGTTATCGCGAAATACAGAAGATCGCCCGCCCGGACCGGCGGATGATCAAGGCGGAAAGCATCTCGATCGTGCTCGAGCAGCGCCCCGAAGGAGTCGAGCACGATTTCCGCGATCCAAAGGTGTGGTGGGATAAGGCCTCCGGCGCTTATCGTATGGTGCTCGGCGCTTCTATTCATGACGACCCGGCAGTCTTGCTTTACGGCTCCGAGGATCTGCTTGAGTGGAAATACCTGGGACCGCTGTACCGTGCACCGCCCTTCTTCCGCGAGCAGGGCGCCAGAGCAGTTGAATGCCCCGATTTTTTTCCCATCGACGGCAAATGGGTGCTGATCATGGGACTTGTCGGACACTGTGATCCTGACAGCGGGCGCCACAACCTCCTCTATGGGCTTGTCGGAGATTTCGTCGATGACCGCTTCATTCCGGACTCCGATGCCCTGCAACTCCTCGATTTCGGCAGCGACTTTTATGCGATGCAGAGCTTCGCGACGGGTGGCAGGCAGATTGCCTTTGCGTGGCTCTTCAATTGGGAGTTCCGCAAGCCTGCCGGATCGCCGTATTCCGGCGAGTTGTCCTTGCCCCGCCAGCTATCGCTGGATGCGCGTAACAGGATATGTATGAGACCCGCTGACGAAGTGGAGGAGGCCCTCACTCATGCGCCTCTGTCTTCCGCAGAGCCCGGCAGATACGTTCTGGACGACGCGTCGATCGATATCCGATTGAACGGGATGCTCGACGGAACAAGGATCACCGCGACCGAAGCCGGACAATTGTCATTTTCCATCGTCGTGGAAGATCAAAGTGTCTCCGTGCAGTTGCCACAAGACGACGGATCGATCCGTTACGCCGCGGCGATTGCCGGTACGACGGATCTGAGAGTCATCCACGACAAGGGCATCGTAGAGATTTTTGCTGACGGAGGAGCCGTCTGCGGCACGCGGCGCAACTATCTCAACGTCAGACCGGACGATCTTGTTATCCTGTCAAAGGCACATGTGAGTCGCATCGTGCTGAAGGCGCTCTAAGAGGCAGATTCTGTACGTCGATGCCGCAGCCGCGAAGTTACGCGCGTCGTTTCCTACCGCACCTCGAATTCCGGATCTGTGGGAACCTGCATGGCGAGAGCGAGATGATTTGTCTGCGCGGCAAGCCCGATGATCGTCAGGAGCTCGCCATGTTGGGCATCGGTCATGCCGCGGGCTCGGGCGGCTGCGGTGTGGGATTGAATGCAGTACTGACAGGCATTGGCCGTCGACACGGCGATGTAGATCATCTCCCGCGTCAACGGATCGATGGCGCCTTCGACCGTCATGACCGATTTGAGCGTCTCCCACACCCGCATGAGATTTGCGGGATCGTTCGCAAGAGCTCGCCAGAAATTGTTGATGAAATCGGTCTTGCGTGTCGCCCTGATGTCATCGAACACGGATTGCACCGCCGGAATGGCTGCGGCCTCTTCATCCGACAGGAGTTTGACTGTTGCCATCGATTTTCCTTTCCGATGTGCCGATTCACGGCCTCGAGCATGAGATTTGCCCGGTGATCCCATGCCGCCGGCGGAAGATACGAAGAAATGGCAACGGCCGCCAGCCTCCCCGCCGCCGAGGAAATCGAAGACGCCTATTTCAGGAAAACAGGGAAAATTAGAAATTATTGTCTACAGATTTTGTAGATTATACGGTTCCATAGCCCTGTCGACTTTCAGCGATGAGATTTCGAACGCCCGATGAATCCGTCTTCGGTCGCAAGTGACCTGCCGACTTCTTCCAAACAGGAGATTTCCATGAGCAATCCGGTTCTCGTCAATCAGATCATTCCCGAGTCCGATGTCGTCCCACTGACCGGCCGTGTCGGAGCCGAAATCAAGGGTATCCGCCTTGGCGGAGATCTTTCGGATGCAACGGTGGCAGCCATCAACCAGCTTCTGCTGAGACACAAGGTCATCTTCTTCCGCGATCAGGGACATCTTGACGATTCCGAACAGGAAGCCTTCGCACACCGCCTCGGCGATCTTGTGCCGCATCCAACCCAGGGACCGGTCGCCGGCACGGCTTCCATTCTCAATCTCGATTCCAGCCGCGGCGGCGGCAGAGCGGACCAGTGGCACACCGACGTCACCTTCGTCGACGCCTATCCCAAATTCTCCGTCCTTCGCGGCGTCGTCATCCCGGCGGCCGGCGGCGACACGATCTGGTCCAACACCCATGCCGCATATGAAAACCTGCCGGCGCCGCTCAAACTGCTGGCGGACAATTTATGGGCCATTCACAGCAATGCCTATGACTACGCCGCCGTGCGCCCGCGCGCCACCGCGGAAGAGAAGAAGCATTTCGAGGAGGTTTTCACCTCGACCGTCTACGAAACCGAGCATCCGGTCGTGCGCGTCCACCCCGAAACCGGCGAAAGATCGCTGCTGCTCGGCAATTTCGTTCAGCGCCTGGTCGGGCTGTCGAAGAGCGACTCCGCCAAACTTTACGAGGTGTTCCAGTCCTATGTCACCGCACCGGAAAATACAGTGCGCTGGCGCTGGAAAGCAGGGGATGTCGCGATCTGGGACAATCGTGCGACCCAGCACTATGCCGTCAACGACTATGGCGACCAGCATCGGGTGGTGCGCCGCGCCACGGTTGACGGCGATGTCCCGGTCAGCGTCGATGGCCGCCGCAGTGTAACCCATGTCAAGGCTGCCAAGCCGCAGGCCAAGGCGGCGTGATCGCGCATAGATGAGTGTTGCCCCGGCACATCAGACGACCAGAGCTTCATGTGCCGGTTGACATCCTTGCCGAGCAGATGGCGGAAGCACGTAGTGCCGCCCTTCGCAACAAGCCCGCCGGCAAATCAGCGGCATGCCTTACGAGAAGGAAAGCTTCTCGCTCGGCCGGGTCAGCGTTTCCGGGCGCAGGACCGCATCGAGATGCTCCTTCTGCATCAGGCCGCGTTCGAGCAGGATTTCATAGACCCCCCGTCCCGAATGATGCGCTTCCAGTGCAACCTCGGTGGCATTGCGATAGCCGATATAGGGGTTCAATGCCGTGACGATGCCGATCGACTGCTCGACCGTCTGGCGCAACCGGTCACGATTGGCGGTAATGCCTTGAATGCAGTTCGCCTCGAGCGTCAGGCAGGCATTGGTCAGGTGACTGAGACTGCGATAGAGGCTGTAGAAGATCACCGGCTCGAAAGCGTTCAGCTGAAGCTGGCCGGCCTCGGCGGCCATGGTGATCGTCACGTCGTTGCCGATCACTTCGAAGGCGACCTGGTTGACGACCTCGGGGATGACCGGGTTGACCTTGCCGGGCATGATCGACGAACCCGCCTGCCGCGCCGGCAGATTGATCTCGTTCAGCCCGGCGCGCGGCCCCGAAGACAGCAGCCGCAGGTCGTTGCAGGTTTTGGACAGCTTGACCGCGACGCGTTTGAGCACGCCCGAAAGCTGCACGAAGGATCCGCAATCCTGGGTCGCCTCCACCAGATCAGGCGACGTCACCAGATCGACGCCGACGATCTCAGACAGGCGCTCGCGCACCAGCGCAGCATATTGGGGATGGGCGGTGATGCCGGTGCCGATGGCCGTGGCGCCAAGGTTGATCTCGCGGATCAGTGAAACGGCTTCGGAGAGCCGCGCCTCATCCTCCGCGAGCATCAGCGCGTAGGTTCCGAATTCCTGCCCCAGCGTCATCGGCACGGCGTCCTGCAATTGGGTGCGGCCCATCTTGAGGACGTCGGCGAACTCGATCGCCTTGGCCTCGAATGACCGGCGCAGGACGGCCATAGCGTCGACCAAACGGTGAACGCCGATCCAGGCGGCGAGCTTCAGCGCCGTCGGATAGACGTCGTTGGTGGATTGCGAGAGATTGACATGCTCGTTCGGATGCAGGTGCTGATAATCGCCCCTGTTATATCCCATGATTTCAAGGGCCCGATTCGCAATCACCTCGTTGGCGTTCATGTTGGTCGAGGTGCCGGCGCCCCCCTGGATCAGATCGACGACGAAGTGGTCGTGCAGTGCACCGTCGCGAATTTCGACACAGGCCGCGATGATGGCGTCGGCGCGTGCCCGATCGAGAAGGCCGAGGCTTGCATTGGCCTGAGCCGCCGCCTGCTTGATCGCAGCGAGCGACGCGATCAGGTCTGCCGATTCACGCAGGGTCTGACCGGTGATCGGAAAATTTTCGACCGCGCGCAGCGTATGCACGCCGTAATAGGCCGAGACCGGCACATCGCGGTCGCCGATCAGGTCATGCTCGACGCGGATTTTCGCAATATCGGAGATAGTCATGGCTGAACTTTCGAGAGACGGCGCTGCGGGCCTGAATTGCGGCAGCAGGCCGGAGAGATGATGGGCTAAGACGCGGCAAAAATTGCCACATCCGAATGTGTCATCGGGTCAAAGCCGCAGGACTGGAATGCTCTCCGTCCGGCTTCGATCCGCGCAGCTTGAACGGAAAGGATACGCCGCCCGTCGTCACCCCCATCGTGTTCACGCGCTTGGGATGATGAAACTCCGCAAGCGGATTGCGGCATTCCGGCGAACCGATACCAAGCTGTTCGAGGATTTCCGTCACGACGGCGTAGAGGACTTCGATGTTGCCGTCCTCGATCTTGACCGAGATGCCGAGCGCCCCATCCGCTCCCAATCGCCTGGTTTCATCGGAGGCGCGCACGCCGATTGCATAGCTGGCATCGGCGCCGAGCTTGCCGATCATCGCGCCGTCGAATGCGCGCATCAAAACCGTGCAGTAGCGCCCCTCGCCCGCGACCAGTTCAGGATAGCGCGCCATTGCCTGGAAAATGCGAGCCAGAGCTGCGTCTCGCGTCGACAAATCCTCATGCCCCTCGCCCCGATCCGCGGCCGAAGCAAGCTTGGCGTAGAGGCGCGCCAGGCGATCCAGGGGAAAAGCGGGCGTCGGCAGATTGCATCCATCGATCCCCCATTCAACGTCCTGCGGGTCGAGGTCGCAGAGCTCGGCGACCGTCCGCTTCACGATCAGCTGCATCGGATGATCCGGCAGGTGATAGTCGTCGGCGCCCGCTCCGATGGCCCGGGCGCCGGCAATCATCCCGACGTGTTTTCCCGAGCAGTTGCTGCAGACCGCCGTCGGCGTATAGTCCTGCTTGATCCAGGCCCGGTTCACGTTTTCGGACAAGGACGGATGGCCGCCGCAACGAAGATCGGCCTCTTCGGCCTGGATCTTCGCCAGCATGGTCCGCGTCTGCGCGATATGGCGCTCTTCGCTGCTGTGGGACGCGCACATCAGCGCGAGATCCGCATCATCGAAGCCGTAGCGCTCGACCCCATTCGTCTCGAGGATGGCAAGCGCCTGGGCCGGCTTGGCGGCAGAGCGGGCCAGCGTCAGGCGCGTCGGATCGCCCAGCGCATAGAGCAACCTGCCCTTTGCATCGACGACCGCCGCATGGACGCGGTGACGGTTCTCGACGATGCCGCCACGATCGGTGACGACGAAATCCTCACTCGGGATCATTTCTCTCTCCATTGATGCGGTTTCCCGGCGGCCTTCAGCGCGCCGGGGAAAGCCTTGCTGTCGCGCGGGTCAAGCCAGATCGAAACCGCCGCGATCGTCGCCTTGTTCGGCCGCAATCAGGTGGATGCGCTCCCGCATCAGAAGCCAGCCGACCACCAGCGCCGGAATGATCAGCAGCAGAGACGCGACTGTGTAGGTGCCGACCGGATAATCGAGGGCCATCAGGATCACGACGACCGCCAGGAAGCCCAGCGTCAGCACGCCGGTATAGGGAGCGCCGAACATCCGGAATTCGGGCCGCGCCAGCTTACCCTGACGTGACAGGTACCACAGCTTGAGCTGGCAGAGGACGATGACGCCCCATGCAGCGATGATGCCGAGCGCGGCGACATTCAAGCCGATCTCGAAGGCTGCTGCCGGAACGACGGCGTTCAGCACGACGCCGAAGGCGGTGACAACAGCGGTTACCGCAATGCCGCCATAGGGCACGCCGGATCTGTTCATCTTCGCCAGCGCGGCCGGCGCCGAGCCTGAGATCGCCATGGAATGCAGGATGCGGCCGGTCGAATAGAGGCCCGCATTGAGCGACGACAGCACCGCGGTCAGCACGACGAGGTTCATGACGACGTCGGCACCCTGGACGCCGATCTTGCCGAAGAAGGTGACGAAGGGGCTCTCGCCGCCCTTATAGGCGGTATAGGGCAGCAGCAGCGACAACAGCAGAACCGAGCCGACATAGAAGACCACCAGACGCAGCACGACGGTGCGGATTGCGCGAGGCATGACCTTGCGCGCATTTTCGGTTTCGCCCGCGGCGGTCCCGATCAATTCGATCGAGGCATAGGCGAAAACCACCCCTTGTATCACCACCAGCGCCGGCAGGATCCCGCTCGGAAACATGCCGCCGAAGTCAGTAATCGTATTCAACCCCGGAACGTGGCCGTCGATCGGCGTGCCGGAGACGACGAAGTAAACCCCGACGATCAGGAAGACGACCAGAGCGAGAACCTTGACGAGGCTGAACCAGAATTCCAGCTCGCCGAAGACCTTCACCGACAGAAGGTTCATGGCGAGAACGAGAACCAGCGCCGTCAGCGCAAATACCCACTGATCGATCATGGCGATCCATGGGACATAGGCCTTGAAGAAATTCATGTAGAGAGCCACCGCGGTGACATCGGCGACCGCCGTCATTGCCCAGGTCAGCCAGTACAGCCAGCCGACCGCGAAGGCGAGCTTTTCACCGTAAAATTCACGGGCATAGGAGACGAACGAACCCGAGGTCGGGCGATGCACGATCAGTTCGCCGAGAGCCCTGAGAACGAGGAATGCAAAAAAGCCGCACAAGGCATAGACGAGTACAAGCGCCGGACCCGCGGCGGCAAGCCGCCCACCCGCGCCGAGAAACAGGCCGGTGCCGATGGCGCCGCCGATGGCGATCATCTGGATCTGACGCGGCTTCAGCGCCTTCTTGTAGCCGAGATCCTCCTCAGCGAAGATTTGGCCATCGGCCTCGGTTCTAGTGGATTCCATGACTGTTATTTCTCCTCCCTATCGTGGGTTCGGCAGCCTCCCCGGCCGCTCCTCCGCGCAGTCCCCATAAGATGTTAATCTGCTATGCGGTCTGACAGGTTTGTGAAATAGCTGAGGATCCGCGCCACGGTCAAGGGTCTTTCGTCCAATAGTGTGCATATATGGACGCCGGTTTGCCCATCGGGCAGCTGCCGATGCCCGGACGCACTGTGTTGGAGGACGCGCGCGGCTGCTTAACGCCGTTCGGCGCCGAGGATGCGATTGACCGCCGCCTCGACCTTTTTCAGATGGACCTCCATCGCGGCCCGGGCTTCGATCTCCGAGCCTGCAAGAATGGCTTCGACAATTGCCCGGTGCTCGTCGTTCGACTCCTGGCGCCGCGGCCCTAATACCGTCAGCAGCCCGGATTGCTGCGCCATCGCCTCGCGAACCTCGTCGACGATATCGCGGAAGACGGCGTTCTTCGATGCCGCAGCGATCAGCCCATGAAACTGCGAATCCAGCCGGACCCAGGCCTCGGTATTTTCCTCCTGCTCCATCTCGTCGCAAAGTCCGAGCAACCGGGACAGTTCGTCATTGCTTCGACGCAGCGCCGCCCAGCCGGTGGCCGATACTTCGACGTAAGGCCGCGCCTCCATCAGATCACGCGCCGAGTAATCGCCATAACTGATATTTCCGTCGCCGGCAGCCGCGAGCACATATGTGCCGCTGCCCGTTCGCGTCTCCGTCAGCCCCAAAATCTGCAGCGAGCGCAGCGCTTCCCGCACAATCGGGCGGCTGACGCCGTATTTTCCTGCCAGCTTTGATTCTGACGGCAGCTTCGAACCGGCAGCAAAACGGCCTGAAAGGATGAGGCTGCGCAATTCCTCGAAGACCAGTTCCGAGGCGCTTTTGCGACTGAGGGTCGCGGGATCGGACAGCCAGTTTTCTAGATCGTTCATCGCTTGCATTCGATTGGCCGCGCGGGATATCCGGCGCGTATTTGAAATCATGCCTTCCAGGCAGTTCGTCTGTTATCAGCAATCCCGATGATGGACCGCTCGACCTCCAGCAGGTGCTCCGCCATGGCCGCGCGCGCATCCTGCTCGCTGCCCGCGGCAACTGCCTCCAGAATTCGGCGATGCTCGGCGTTCGACGCTTTGCGCCGGCCGCGAACATGCTCGACGAGTTCGGATTGCGTCGAAAGCGCGCCGCGAACATCGGCGACGACTTTGCGGAAGATCGCATTGCCTGATGCCTCCGCGATTTCTCCGTGAAAGGCGGCATCCATCCGCACCCATTCCCGGACATCCTCTTCCTCGTCCATCCGCTCGCACAAGGATGTCAGTTGGGTCAGCTGCTCGTCCGAGCGCCGCAATGCCGCCCAACCGGCAGCCGGAATCTCGATACACGGGCGCGCCTCCATCAGATCGCGGGCGGAATAGGTGCCTCCGTCGAGTTGCCGCGCAGGGCTTTCCGAAACGACAAATGTGCCCCGGCCGGTCCTGGTCTGCGTGAATCCCAGCGTCTGCAGCGAACGCAGCGCTTCACGCACGATCGCCCGGCTGATGCCGTAACGTTCGGCGAGCTGCACTTCCGAAGGAAGCCGGATCCCGAGCGCCAGTTTCCGATCGACAATGGCCGTGCGGATATCTTCGAAGACCGCTTCGGCAGCGTTTCTTCGGCCTATCTCATTCTTCTCCGACAGCCATGAATCCATATCCCGCATCGAAGGACGATGCGGGCAATCCTGGGAGCTGTCAAGCAACCGAACAGGCTGATCGGAAGCGTCCGCGCGCGTCGCGAAAAGCGACTACCAGAGCTTCATGTGACGGTTGACGTCCTTGTAAAGCAGGTAGCGGAACCGGCCGGGGCCGCCGGCGTAGCAGGCCTGCGGGCAGAAGGCGCGCAGCCACATGAAATCGCCGGCCTCGACCTCGACCCAATCCTGATTCAGGCGATAGACCGCCTTGCCCTCCAGCACATAGAGACCATGCTCCATCACATGCGTTTCCATGAACGGGATCACCGCGCCCGGCTCCAGCGTCACGATGTTGACATGCATGTCGTAGCGCACATCGGCCGGATCGATGAAGCGGGTCGTGCCCCAGCGCCCGTCGGTGTCGGGCATGGCGCGGATCGGATGGTCGTCCTCATGCGTGACGATCGCCGGCGGCGGCTCCAGTCCCTCGACTTCCTGAAACGCCTTTCGGACCCAGTGGAAGATGGCAGGAGCCGAACCATCGTTTTTGAGGCGCCAGGCCGAACCCGCCGGAATGTAAACAAAGGAGCCGGCGCGCAGGGCGTGGCTGACGCCCTCGAGCTCCACCGTCATGCCGCCTTCGACAACGAACAGCACCGCTTCCGCCCGCTTGTCCGGCTCCGGACGGTCGCTTCCGCCGCCCGGCTGAACTTCCATTACATATTGCGAGAAGGTCTCGGAGAAGCCCGAAAGCGGCCGGGAGAGAACCCATGCCCGTGTTCCCGTCCAATGCGGAAGGAGGCTCGTGACAATATCGCTCATCACGCCGCGGGGGATGACCGCATAAGCCGTGGTGAAAACGGCCCGGCCTGAAAGCAGCTGGCTCTGCGGCGGCAAACCGCCGAGCGTCGAGAAATAATCGGTCTTGTTCATTGGCGCGGCTTTCCAAGCATTTGTATCTGCACCTGCTTTATGCGCCGCTGATCCGTTAGGCAACTCCCAAGCCGGACGAGCGATCGGCCATGACCAGATGGCCCGGCCCGACCTCGCGATAGGAGGCTTTCGGAGGGGCATAGTCGATCGGGCGCATCGGGCTCTTGACCTCGTCGTTCGCCACCAGGCGCTTTTCGTGGCGGCGGTCGGGATCGGGCACCGGCACGGCGGATATGAGCTTCTTCGTATAGGGGTGCTGCGGATTTTCGAAGATGGCGGCGCGCGGGCCAATCTCGACGATCTCGCCGAGATACATCACCGCCACGCGGTGGCTGACGCGCTCGACCACCGCCATATCGTGGGAGATGAACAGAAAAGCGAGGGTGAGGCTCTGCTGCAGGTCGAGCATCAGGTTGATGACCTGCGCCTTGATCGAGACGTCGAGCGCCGAAACGCTTTCGTCGGCAACGATGACCTTCGGCTGCAGGGCGAGCGCCCGGGCGATGCAGATGCGCTGGCGCTGGCCGCCGGAAAATTCATGCGGGTAGCGCGCCGCCATATCCGGGGAGAGGCCAACCTTCACCAAGAGATCGGCGGCGACCTCCTTTGCCTGTTTCGCATTGCCCATCCTATGCTCGAGATAGGGTTCGGCGATCGCAGCACCGACCGTCATACGCGGATTGAGGCTGGCGAAGGGATCCTGGAAGATCATCTGCACGGATTTGCGCATTTCGCGCAGCTCCTTCCTGTCGAGGCCGAGCACCTCCCTGCCCTCGACGAGCACCGAACCGGCCTGCGGCTCGATCAGGCGCATGATCGCCCGCCCTGTCGTCGATTTGCCGCAGCCGGATTCACCGACAAGCGACAGCGTCTCGCCGGCATGGAGATCGAAAGAGACGTTTTCGACCGCGTGCACGCGGCTCGTCAGCCGCCCGAACAGGCCGGAATGGATGTCGAAGCGCTTGGTGAGGTTCTTCACCTGCAGAACCGGCGTCACGGCCACCGTATCAGCTGCCTCGGCGGGAATATCCGATTCGCCCGTCGCCGTGTTGACCACGGGAAAACGCAGCGGCCTCCGCCGACCCTGCATCGAGCCGAGCACCGGCACGGCTGACAGCAGCGCCCTTGTGTAGGGATGTCCTCCGCGGTGAAAGATATCGGCAGTGGCGCCGCTTTCGACCTGTTCGCCGCGATACATCACCACGGTCCTGTCGGCGATCTCGGCGACGACGCCCATGTCGTGGGTGATGAAGAGAACCGAGGTTCCCTCCTCCTCCTGCAGCATCTTGATGAGATCGAGGATCTGCCCCTGGATCGTCACGTCGAGTGCCGTCGTCGGCTCGTCGGCGATCAGCAGTTTCGGCCGGCTGGCAAGCGCCATGGCGATCATCACCCGCTGGCGCATGCCGCCGGAGAAGCGATGCGGATATTCGTCGAAGCGCGAGGCGGCCGAGGGGATGCGGACCTTCTCCAAGAGCCTGATCGTATCGGCCTTGGCGTCGGCCCGGCTCATATCGGAATGGCAAAGCAGCGCTTCGGAGATCTGATCGCCGATGGTGAAGAGCGGATTGAGCGAGGTCATCGGCTCCTGGAAGATCATCGCGACTTCGTTGCCGCGCACCTGCCGCATGGCCTGTTCGGGCAAGGCAAGCAGATCGCGGCCGCCGAGCATGACGCGGCCTTCGATGCGGCTCGTTTCCGCCTGCAACAGCCGCATGATCGACAGAGACGTCACGCTCTTGCCGGAGCCGGATTCGCCGACGATCGCCACGGTCTCACCGGGCGCGACGGTGAAGGAGACATCGCGCACGACCGGTTTCCAGGCGCCGTCGACCAGGAAGGATGTGGTCAGCCCGTCGACGGAAAGAACGGGGCTCAATGTCTCGATCGGCTGGGCTTGGGCGTTGGCCATGTCGGCTCCTCTTGCGGCGGATGAGAACGGCGGATCAATCCGGCCAGCGCAGCAATCCTTCGAAGCGGTGCCTGCTGCGGTTTTCGATCGGGGTTGCGATGATCTCGTTGGAGGCCCGCGCCTTGTCGAGCTCCTCAGCAAGCCGGTTTGCGACGATCACCTCCTGGCCCGGATGCAGGTTGCACGGATCGAGATAGAAATAGCGGTGCTCGACCTCGTGATCGCGCACGATGATCGGCGGATTGCCCCTCGCCAGCCCATCGGCCAGATCCCAGGCGGTGATGTGCGCCTCTTCGGGATCGACGATGAGGCGCAGCCGGTCGAGCGGATTGTTGGTCGGGTCGGGTTCGATCAGCGCGGTAACGCCGGGACGACCATCGAGAGTCTTCTTCCAGAGATTGAGATAACCGGTCTCGCGTTCCCGGATGCCGGCATGATCGCGGCTTTCCCAGGCTTCCAGCGCCGCCATCACTCCGAAAATGCTCTCCTTGCCGACCTTCATGCCGCGGCCGATGCCCATATTCTGCAGGAAGGCATGGCGCACCAGATCCTTGCTGCCGGCGACGATGCCCGAGGTCGGGCCGCCGAGAAATTTGTGGCCGGAATAAAGCGCGATATCGGCCCCCTGCTCCAGGAAAATCCTGAGGTCATATTCCGAGGCCGCATCGACGATGACGGGCACGCCCTTGGCATGGGCGATCTCGACGAATTCCTTGAGGTTCAGAAGACCATAATCGACGACATGATGGGAAACGACATAGACGGCAGCCGCCGTCTTGTCGGTAATCGCCCTTTCCATGTGGAAACGGTGCGTCGAGGTCGCCTGGCCGATCAGCACCACCTTGCCGCCGGCAAGCCGGATCGCCTGGTCGACGGGCGCACCATAGCTCACCACATGGCCCATCTGCACCAGCACTTCGTTCTTCTCAGGTACGGCGTCCGGCAGTTTTTCGATCGCAAGCAGGTTATCGCCGGTGATTGCTCCGGCGACGGCGAGTGAAATGCCGGCCGAGCAGGAGGCGGTGACGAAGCCTGCCTCGCCACCGGTCAGCCGGGCGATGACTCTGCTCGCCTTGCGCTGCAGGTCGTTGATCTCGACGAAGTGCGGCAGGATCGACGCCATCGCGGCGATCGCCTCGGGAACGACGATCGAAGCGCCAAGGCTGGTCATCGTGCCGGACACATTGATGACGGGACGAAGGCCGAGCGAAGGTCTGATATCATCGGGCATGAATATCTCCGGAAGTCTGGGGCGAAGGGCAGAACATGGCGCGGTCATCCGGCAGTGTCGAGGAGCCGGAGGAAGGAGGCGGGTTAAAATAGAAAAAGCTCATCCGAAGACCACTCCAAAGATGAAACATCTCGTCAGGCATGCAAGGCGACGATCGCCTCGATCTCGACGGTGATGTTGCCGGGCAGCGAGCCGAAGCCGACAGCCGAGCGGGCATGTTCGCCGGCCGCTCCGAAGACGGCGATCAACAGATCCGAGCAGCCGTTGATGACGCTCGGATGGTCCTCGAACTCGGGTACGGCGTTGACCATGCCGAGCAGCTTGACCACCCGCCTGACGCGCGAGAGATCGCCGAGCGCCTCATGCATGACGGCAAGCAGATTGATGCCGGTCAGCCGCGCATGCCGGTAAGCCTCCTCGACATTGACGCCGCCGCCGACCTTGCCGGCATGCAGGAAGCCATCGGCCTCGCGTGGCCCTTGGCCGGAAAGATAGAGCATGTTGCCTTCTATCACATGCGTCACGAAATTGGCGATCGGTGGCGGTGGTGGCGGCAGCGTTATGCCGAGAGCGGCTAACCGTTGGTAAGGCGAGTTCTCGACCTTGCCGGCGGCGGCGGGGAACTGATTCACGCGAACTCCTGTCATGCAAATTTGAATTGGCGAATTTCGATTGGCGGATTTGGATTGGCCGACCGCTGGTCGACGGATTAAAGGTCCTTGCGCAGTCGCGGGTCGAGCATGTCCCTCAGGCCGTCACCGACCATCTGCAGTGACAGCACCGAGAGAACGATCGCCACGCCGGGGAAAAGCGTCATCCAGTCGGCCTGGCCGATATATTGCCGGCCGGCGGCGATCATCGTTCCCCAGGTCGGGACGTCGGGGCTGACGCCGAGACCGAGGAAAGAGAGACCAGCTTCGGCAAGCATCGCGCTGGCAAAGAGGAAGGTGGCTTGCACCAGGATCGGCGACAGCAAATTGCGCAGCACGTGCCGCGTCATGATGTGGAAGGTTGAAATCCCAAGCGCCCTCGCCGCCTCGACATAGGGAAGCTCGCGAATGACAAGCGTCGAGGCGCGGACGATACGCGCAAGGCGCGGCGCATAGACGATCGACAACGCGATGATGACGGTCGTCAAGGACGGGCCGAGGGCGGCGACGAGGGCGATGGCAAGCAGGATATCCGGGAAGGCCATCATCGCATCGATCAGCCGGGCGATCGGTGTATCGAGCTTGTGGAAGAAGCCCGCAAGCAGGCCGAGCGTGACGCCGATAGCGGCCGACAAGGCGACGACGGCGGCGCCAACGAGCAGCGACAGGCGGCCGGCGAAAATCGTGCGCGAGAAGACGTCACGGCCGAACTCGTCCGTGCCGAAGAAGAAGGTGCCGCTCGGCGGCTTCAGCCGGTTGACGATGGAAAGCTTCGATGGCGAAAAGGGCGCAACCACAGGCGCGAAGGCCGCCAGCAGCACGAAGATGGTCAGGATCAGCAGGCCGAAAGCCACCGTCCTGCGCTTCATCAGGCGGCGGACGAATTTGCTGCCTTCGCTTTCTGCGGGTTTGATTGCGATATCGGCCATCAGTAGCGCACCCTCGGATCGACGAGCAGGTAGAGCATGTCGATTGCAAAATTGATCAGCACGTAGAGCGCGGCGATGACGAGCAGCGCCCCCTGGATGACGGGATAATCGCGGCGCAGCACCGCCGAAACGACGAGATTGCCGACACCCGGCAGGCCGAAGACGGTTTCGGTGACGACGGCGCCCGAAATCAGCACCGCCGCCGTCAGGCCGAGCACCGTCAGGATCGGGATCAGCGCATTCTTCAACGCGTGCTTGAGGATGACCTTGCGCTCGATCAGCCCCTTGGCGCGCGCCGTGCGGATATAATCGTCGCCGAGCACATCGAGCATCGAGGCGCGGGTGAAGCGCAAGATCAGCGCCGAAGAGACGATGCCGAGCGCAAAGGCCGGCAGCGTCAGATGATACATCCGGTCGATGAAGGTCGAGCCCGGGCCGCCATAACCGGAGACCGGGAAGAGATTGAGCCTGACGGCAAAGAACTGCATGAGAATGAGGCCGAGCCAGAAGCTTGGAATGCTGGCGGCGAACATGGCGAGCGTCGTTGCCGCCTGATCAATGAAGGAACCGC
The DNA here is from genome assembly GCF_030518245.1 of Rhizobium sp. CBN3. Lineage (NCBI taxonomy): Bacteria > Pseudomonadati > Pseudomonadota > Alphaproteobacteria > Hyphomicrobiales > Rhizobiaceae > Rhizobium > Rhizobium sp. CBN3. The sequence goes on along the minus strand of NZ_JAULSE010000002.1, from coordinate 527,985 downwards.
GCCGATAGGCGGCATAGATGCCGATCGGCAGGGCGATGATGCTGGCGATGGCAAGCGAGAACAGCGTCAGGAAGAAGGTCGGCTCGGCCCGGTCGATGAGCGCCGATGTGACCGGCATGTTGAGGAAGATCGACTGTCCGAGATCGCCCTTCAGCAGCTGGCCGATGTAATAGAGATATTGCAGCCCGAGCGACTGATCGAGGCCGAGCCGGGCCCTGAGGTCGGCAATATCCTGCGTCGTCGCATCCGGCCCGAGCATGACTGCGGCCGGATCACCCGGCGTCACGCGCACGATGACGAAGACGATGGTGACGACCAGAAACATCACGACGATCATGCCGAATAGGCGCTGGAGGATGTAGCGTATCATGAATGCCGGCCTTCAAGCCCTTGCAGATGCGGCAGAAAAGAAAACCGGTACCCGTCCTGGAGGACCGGTACCGGCGGTGATGCTTACTTCTTGATCGAGGCGTTCCAGAAATACGGCCACGGAGCCGGATCGACGCCTTCGAGCTTGACCGATTTTGCCGAGACGGCGTTGAAATCGCCGATCTTCATGAAGGGCGCGTCGGCATAGACGGCCTTCTGAACATCGGCCCAGAGCGCGACGCGCTTCTTCGGATCGACCTCGGAGGTGAAGGCATCGACGGCCGCCTTGCGGGCCGGCGTGTCCCACCAGCCGGGCGAACTCGTCGAGAGCGACCCGATGAGCGCCGGCTCGGGAAGGAAGGGGCTGTGGGTGATGTAGATATCCCAGAGCTTCGGATCGGTGCGGCGCTGCGTCAGCGTCGCCCAGTCCACCACCTGCATATCGACGGTGAAGCCGGCAAGCTTCAGATATTCGGCGGCGACCTGCGCCATCTTGTAGTGGAACTCGTATTGACGGCTGGTCAGGATGCGGATCGGCTCGCCATTGTATCCCGCCTTCTTGGCGGCAGCCGCCGCCCCTTCCGGATCGGCGACATTATAGGCGCCCTCGACGCCGGCATCGGTCGACCAGGCAAAGGTCTTGGGATAGATGGCGCCATCGAGCGCATAGAAATCCTTGCTGCCGAAGGCGGCCGCCAGCATGTCTTCCATGCTGAGCGCTTGGCGGATCGCCTTGCGAACTTCGACATTTCCGGCAACACCTTCCTTCGTGTTGAAGACGAAGACCGGATAACCGAAGGGCTTCAGCATCACCGGCTGCGAGGCCGTCGAAGCCTTCAGCTTGTCGTAGGATTCGACCGGGATCGAGTCGACATAATCATACTGACCCGAGATGGCGGCCTCGACCCGGGTGTTCGGATCCGGTACCGGCACGAAGCGGATTTCATCGAGATATTGATGACGGGCGCCGCCATAACCATTGCTGTCGCCCTCGCGGGACTTATAGCCGTCGAAGCGGACGAGCTGGATATACTGGTCGGCCTTGCGCTCCTTCAGCATATAGGGACCGGTGCCGATGAATTCCTTCATCGGCTCGTCCTGCTTTTCGGAAGGGATGATGATCGCCGCCGAATTGTTGAAGGCGAGCAACGAGGTCAGCGGCGCATAGGGCTGTTTCAGCGTGATGGTGACCGTCGAAGCATCGCCAGCCGTGATCTTGTCGATGAAGCCGGCCACCTGCTTGCCGCGCGAGGCGATCTTCATCCAGCGGCTAAGCGAGGCGACGACATCCTCCGAGGTCATGTCTGTATTGTCGTGGAACTTGATGCCGGTCCTGAGCTTGATCGTATAGGTTTTGCCGTCGGCGCTGATCTCGGGCAAGCTCTCAGCCAGAAGCGGCGTGACGTTCCAGCTCTTGTCGAAAGTGTAGAGCGTTTCGAAAATATGCTGCGTGACGATGCCGACGAGATCGGCCGTCGACGACATCGGATCGAGCGTCGGCGGCTCGCCGATGGTGGCGACATTGATGACGCCGCCCTTCTCCTGGGCAAGGAGGGTCGAAGGCAGGGCGACAAGCGCGGTGCCGAGCAGGAATGCGACTAGTGTTTTCATGTGAGGGCTCCCGATTCAGTTCCACAATTATGTAATTCATCTTTTTGTTACAGAATAAGAGTTGGAACTATCGTGTCAAGCCGAAGCCGCGGATTATGTCCGCGACAGAGGCCGGAAGCACAACATCGCCGGCCGAGACTGGTCGCCTGCGCGAAGGTCGCGCATTATGCCGATATGAAGAATCGGCAGCGTCAGGACGTCAATAAAGGGAGGATCGAATGAGCATCGACTTCAACCAGGGACGATGGCTGAATGAGCCGGCCAGCTGGCACGCCGACGGAACCGGCCTGACGATGACGACAGGCGAGAAGACCGATTTCTGGCGCGAAACCTATTACGGCTTCGCCCGCGACAGCGGCCACTTCCTCGCCTTCCCCACCGGCGACAGCTTTACCGCACAGATCCGCGTCGAGGGCGAATTCCGCACGCTCTACGACCAGGCCGGCCTGATGGTCCGCATCGACGAGAAACGCTGGGTAAAGACCGGCGTCGAATTCACCGACGGCGAAGCCTTCCTCAGCACCGTCGTCACCGACGGCCGGTCCGACTGGTCGGTATCGCAGCCCTTCAAGGAACTCGAGGATTTCCGCATCCGCGTCACCGTCGCCAATGGCGCCATGCGCATCCAGGCCTCCCGCGACGGCCGCCGCTGGCCACTATTGCGGCTGGCGCCCTTCCAGGCTGCTGACCGCTACGAGGTTGGGCCGGCTGCCTGCACGCCGGAGCGTAGTGGGCTGATTGTGCGGTTTTCGGAGTTTTCGATTGCGGATGCGATTACGACGGAGCTTCATGATTTGAATTAGCCGGATGCGATCGGGATAGCATACCCGGAAGCACAAGCAGCGACGTTCAAGCCTAATGCGCTGCCGCAAGGAGTACCGGACATTCATTTTCGGAGTGACAGCCGCGCCCTTCTCTGCGAAAAAGAGCACGATTGAGAGACAGGGGCGTTCGTCGAAAGACGGGCTGAGAAGAACCCTTCGAACCTGAACCGGATAATGCCGGCGGAGGGAGTCGCTCGGGGCCTCGCCGTGAGAGGCGCCCCCCGCGCCGCCCCCGCCTGAAAGGGGCGCCATGCAAAGCAAGATCACGTCGGGAGCCATGCTGAAGGCGATGCGCGAAAAGCCGCCGCTCGTCCAGTGCATCACCAATTATGTCGCCATGAACATCGCGGCCAATGTTCTGCTTGCGTCGGGTGCTTCGCCCGCCATGGTGCATGCCGCTGAAGAAGCCGGTGAATTCGCCGGCATCGCGAATGCATTGACCATCAACATCGGCACGCTTTCGACGCAATGGATCGAAGGCATGCAGACGGCGGCGAAGGCCGCCAACGCAGCCGGCAAGCCATGGGTGCTCGATCCGGTCGCGCATTACGCGACGGCCTTCCGCCGCGCAGCGGTCGCCGATCTCCTGGCGCTCAAGCCGACGATCATCCGCGGCAACGCGTCCGAGATCATCGCGGTTGCCGGCGGAGAGAGCCGCGGTCAGGGCGTCGACAGCCGCGACCCGGTCGAACAGGCGGAGGATTCGGCACGGCGGCTGGCGGAGCGGCAGCAAGCCATCGTTGCCGTCACCGGCGCGGTGGATTTCGTCACCGACGGGAAAAGAGCCGTGCGCGTTGCGGGCGGATCGGCCCTGATGCCGCAGGTCACCGCGCTCGGTTGCTCGCTTACCTGCCTCGTCGGCGCCTTTGCCGCGACCGCGCCCGAGGATATCTTCGGCGCGACTGTCGCCGCGCTTGCGACCTTCGCCGTCGCCGGCGAAGATGCGGCGCTGGGTGCCGCCGGCCCGGGCTCCTTCTCCTGGCGCTTCCTCGATGCGCTGGCTGCGATCGACGCCGAAACGCTCGATGCCAGGGCAAGGGTATCGGTCGCATGAAGCACTTCGACCTTTCGCTCTATCTCGTTCTCGATCCCGATCTCTGCGCCGAGATCGGCATGATCGAGACCGCGCGCCTTGCCGTTGCCGGCGGCGCGACGATGGTGCAACTGCGCGACAAACATGCGGGCACGACCAGAATGATCGAGACCGGCCGAGCCTTGAAACAGGCGCTTGCGGGAACCGGCGCGCTGCTTATCGTCAATGACGATGTCGAGGCGGCGATCGCCATCGGCGCGGACGGCCTGCATATTGGCCAGGAGGACATGGATGCGCGCACGGCACGGACGATGATCGGCTCGGACATGATCCTCGGCCTCTCGGTCGAGACCGCCCAGCTTGCCGGCGCCGTCGATCCCCGTCTCGTCGATTATACCGGCGTCGGACCGGTCTTTGCGACACCGACCAAGGCCGACCACAAGCAGCCGATCGGTTTCGATGGCCTTGCGATGCTGGTGAAATCCTCACCGGTGCCGTCGGTCGCCATCGGCGGCCTCAAGGCCGAGCATGTGGCGCAGGTGTTCACAGCCGGCGCCAGGGGGCTTGCCGTCGTCTCCGCCATCTGCGGCACGCCAGACCCAGAGGCGGCCACGCGCCGCATCGCCGCAAACATCCGAAAGGTCCGCCCATGATCCGCAATGTTCTCTCCATCGCCGGCTCCGATCCATCCGGCGGCGCCGGCATCCAGGCCGATCTCAAGGCTTTTTCCGCCCGCGGCGTCTATGGCATGGCGGTGCTGACGGCGCTGACGGCACAGAACACGCAAGGCGTCAGCGGCGTGCATCTGGTGCCGCCGCAATTCGTCGCCGACCAGATCAATGCCGTCTTTGCCGATGTACGCGTCGACGCCGTCAAGATCGGCATGATCGCCAATGCCGGGATTGCGGAGGCCGTCGCCGCAGCCCTTACTGACCGGCGCCGCATTCCCATCGTCATCGATCCCGTCATGATCGCCAAGGGGGGCGCTGCCCTGCTCGCGCCGGAGGCGGTGGACGTGTTGACCCGCCGGTTGCTGCCGCTCGCAACGCTTCTGACCCCGAACCTGCCCGAAGCCGCGGCCCTGTTGCACCAGCCGGTTGCGACCAGTCGCGATGAGATGGCGGCCCAGGCCGAACAGTTGCGCGCGCTCGGTCCCGCTGCCGTTCTGGTCAAGGGCGGCCATCTCGACAGCAACGAAAGCCCGGACGTGCTTGCCACGGCCGACGGCCTGCACTGGTTCGAAGCCCGACGCGTGCCGACAAAAAACACCCATGGCACAGGCTGCACGCTCTCCAGCGCGCTGGCGGCCGAGCTCGCCAAAGGCGCCTCGGCGCAACAGGCGGTCGCCATCGCGAAGGATTATCTCGCTGATGCAGTCGCGGCCGCCGGAAAGCTCAGCGTCGGCTCCGGCCACGGTCCGGTGCAGCATTTCCACGCGCTTTGGAAAGACGGCGACTGAAGGTTCGTTAGGCGGGCATTTGCGAGGCACTAAGATCACATTCGGCCCCTGACATCGCCGTTGCCACTCCTCGGGCTGCCGCCGCCGACCGGGCCGAGCCACCATCCAAGCCCCCTCCCCAACCCCTCCCCACAAGGGGGAGGGGCTTGAATGCCGCACCCATTGTTTTCCATTTCGCCGTCTCATCCGCAGAGGCTGATGTCTGCTGCAGTTGGCGCGGCGCGTTAGCCCCTCCCCCTTGTGGGGAGGGGTTGGGGACGGGTCTTTTCAGACGAAAGAGACTTTGTCAGCGCCTTGAAACGTTCGGCGCCCGCCCTGCGTTGAAGCCCGCGTCACCGCAACAGACGGTTCCTAATCGAATTCAAAAACCTTGTTGACAAGTGTCGTTATATGGCCAAGTCTATAACACTAAAAGGGGATACATTCCGCAATAACGGAATACCGGGAGGATGACAGGTGCCAGACCTGCTTGTAAGCTTATATTCCACTGAGCTCGCTGACCTGAAGCAGAAAGCCGATCATGTCGGCGTCTCCATCCGTCCGGCTCTTCCTCCGGAACTGCACCTCATCGTCAACTGGGTTCGCGAACAATTCAGCGAGAACTGGGCGAGCGAGGTTTCCGTCGCCTTCTCCCGCCAGCCCGTCGCCTGTCTGATCGCCGTCGAAGGCGGCAAGCTGCTCGGCTTTGCCTGTTACGACACGACGGCCCGCGGCTTCTTCGGCCCGACCGGCGTCGGTCCTGAAGCGCGCGGCAAGGGTATCGGGCTCGCGCTGTTTTCCGCCTGCCTGCAGACCATGAAAACAACAGGCCACGCCTATGCCTTCATCGGCGATGCCGGCCCCGTCGATTTCTACGCCAGGACGGCGGGCGCAATCGTCATCCCCGCCCCCGACAGGGGTATTTACGAAGGCCTGCTGAGAAGCGCGCCGAAATGACCATCTGATCCCGGAGCTCCAGAATTGTCCTCGACCCCGCTCGCCCTTTTCGTCGGCCTTCCCCACCCCACGATTTCGGATGATGAATTCGCTCTCTTCCGCGAGACCAATCCGCTCGGCCTCTTCGTCGGCCGGCGCAATCAGCGCGAGCCGGAGCAGACGAAACGGTTGATCGAACGCTTCCGCGAAGCCGTCGGCCGTGACGATGCGCCCGTCTTCACCGATCAGGAAGGCGGCCGCGTCCAGCATCTCGACGCCGGTCCCTGGCCGCTCTTCCGCAGCTTCGGCCAGTTCGCCGAGCTTGCTCACCGCGATTTCGATCTCGGCAAAAAAGCACTGCGCCTGTCCTCTCAGGCCATGGGCGCGATGATGACGGAACTCGGTCTTTCGAGCGGCTGCTCGCCCGTTCTCGATCTCGTCTTCGAGACGACGAGCGCGGTCATCGGCGCCCGCTCCTTCGGCCCCGATCCGGATGTCATCGCCGCCCTCGGCCGCGAGGTCGTCGACGGACTGCTCGAGACCAGCAACATGCCCGTCATGAAGCACATTCCCGGCCATGGCCGCGCGACTCTCGACTCCCACAAGGAGCGCCCGGTGGTCGACGCCAGCCGCCAGACGCTCATCGCCACCGATTTCAAGCCTTTCCTGGCGTTGAAGGATACGCCCTGGGCCATGGTCGCCCATGTCGTTTATTCGGCCTACGACGCCGAGCTGCCGGCGTCGATCTCGCCTGTCATGCACGACGTGATCCGCAACGACATGGGCTATGACGGCGTGCTGATCTCCGACTGCATTTTCATGGAGTCGCTCTCGGGCACGCTGCCGGAGCGCGTTGCCCAAGTGCTCGACGCAGGCTTCGACATCGCCCTCCACAGCCACGGCGACGTCAGGGAAAGCGAAGCCGCCGCCAAGGCCGCGCGCCCGCTGACGGATACTGCCCTGAAGCGGATCGCTGCCGGAAAGGCCCGCCTCGGCAATCTGAAGATCGATTTCCGCGCCGCCCATGCCGAAGTCGAAGACATGTTTGCAAGCGTGCCGGTCTCCTGACCAGCAGATTATTTCTCACCGCATAAGAAAAGGGGAATAGAACATGAAAAAATATCTTCTTGCAGCCGCAGCACTGACGTTGCTTTCCGGATCTGCGATGGCGCAGACCGTCCTGACCGCGAACATCGAACCGGCGACCACCTGGGTTCGCAACTTCAACCCGTTCAACCAGACCTCGGCGCGTCAGTCGACACTCGACTTCATCTACGAGCCGCTGGTTATTTTCAACCGCTTCGACAGCAACAAGCCGGTCTATCGCCTGGCCGAAAGCTTCAAGCTCTCCGACGACCTGAAGAGTATCGATTTCAAGCTGCGCCCGAACCTCAAATGGTCGGACGGCAAGCCGTTGACTGCAGCCGACGCCAAGTTCACCTATGATTACCTGAAGAAGTTCCCGGCGCTCGACTTCGTCAGCATCTGGACCTTCGTCACCGACGTGCAAGCCGTCGACGGTCAGACGGTGCGCTTCACGCTCGCCAACCCGAGCTCGCTTGCCGCCGAGCAGATCTCGCAGCTGCCGATCGTTCCCGAACATGTCTGGAAGGACGTCGCAGATCCCGTCACCTTCACCAACGAGACCCCGGTCGGCAGCGGTCCGCTGACTGAGGTACCGCGCTTCACCGGCCAGACCTATGACCAGTGCCGCAACCCGAATTACTGGGACAACGCTCATCTGAAGGTTGATTGCATTCGCTTCCCTCAGCTTGCCGACAACAACCAGATCCTGACGGCAACCGCCGACGGCACGCTCGACTGGGGTGTCTCCTTCATTCCCGACATCGACAATGTCTATGTCTCCAAGGATCCGGCGCACTTTCACTACTGGTATTCGCCGAGCAGCATGGTCGCCTTCCTGTTCAACCTGGAAACGGCAAACGAAAACAACAAGAAGGCCTTCAACGACGTGAAGTTCCGCCGCGCCGTCGGCATGGCGCTCGACCGCAAGACGATGATCGACGTCGCCGGCTACGGCTACCCGACACTCAACGAAGACCCCGGCCTGATGGGCGATCTCTACAAGAGCTGGGCGGATCCGTCCGTGAAAACAGACTTCGGCAAATACGCGACCTATGACGCCGACGCCGCCAAGGCGCTGCTCGACGAGGCCGGCTACAAGGACAAGGACGGCGACGGCTTCCGCGACAATCCCGACGGCAGCAAGATCTCCTTCTCCATCATCGTCCCGAACTCCTGGACGGACTGGGTCGACACGGTCAACATCGCCGTCGAAGGCATGCAGGCGGTCGGCATCAACGCCAAGATCGAAACGCCCGAGGAGGCCGTCTGGACCGGCAACCTCATCAGCGGCAAGTTCGATGCGGCGATCAACAGCCTGCCGGCATCGGCCTCGCCCTACTATCCCTACAAGCGCGCCTTCAGCGCCTCGGACAAGGGCAAGACCCGCTTCACCGCGCAGCGCTGGTTCAACCCCGATGTCGAGAAACTCGTCACCGAGTTCACTCAGACCGCCGACCTTGCCACGCAGAAAGAGGTGATGAACAAGGCGCAGCGCATCGTCGCCGAAAACATGCCGATGATTCCAGTCTTCAACAATCCGAACTGGTATCAGTACAACACCAAGCGCTTCACCGGCTGGTCGACCAAGGAAAACCCCTTCGTCAATCCGTCGATCTCACGCACGAATCCGGCACGCCTGCTGAACCTGCTCGCCCTGGAACCTGTGAAGTAAAGCATCATGGTCTCGGGAGCGGTCTTGAAACGCCGCTCTCGTCACGACGGAGTTCCCATGGCTTTCCTGCTTCGCCGCCTCGTCTTCTATATGGCAGCCTTCATCGCGGCAGCGACGATCAATTTCTTTCTGCCCCGGCTGATGCCGGGCGATCCCGTGCAGATCATGTTCTCAAGCGCCGGCACCGAATTGCCGCCGGAAAGCCTGCAGGCGCTGAAGCTCACCTTCGGCTTCGTCGACGGACCGCTCTGGCAGCAGTATCTCACCTATCTTGGCAGCATCTTCACCGGCGATCTCGGCCGCTCGATCAAATATTTCCCGCTGCCGGTGACCTCGGTGCTCGGTCATGCCCTCGTCTGGACCGTTGGCCTGATGGGAACGGCCACCATCATCAGCTTCGCGCTCGGCACCTTGCTCGGCATCGTCGCCGCCTGGCGCCGCGGCAGCAGGTTCGATGTCGTCGTCTCGGTCGGGGCGATCTTCGCGACCTCGGTGCCGGCTGTGGTGACGTCGCTGATCGTGCTCTTCATTTTCGGTTTCACGCTCGGCTGGTTCCCGAACGGCTATGCCGCCGATCCTTCGCTCGATCCGGCCTTCAGCCTGCAATACATCGGCAGCGTCGCCTATCACGGCATCCTGCCGATGGTGACGCTCTGCACAGTGCTGATCGGCGGCTTCACCGTCACTATGCGCAACAACATGATCAATCTGCTCGGCGAAGACTATATTGTCATGGCCCGCGCCAAGGGCCTTTCCGACCGGCACGTGATGCTGTGGTATGCGGCGCGCAACGCTCTGCTGCCGACCGTTTCCAGCCTGGCGATCGCCATCGGCACCATCCTCGGCGGTTCGCTGGTGACCGAAGTCGTCTACAACTATCCCGGCCTCGGCAACATTCTCTATCAGGCGATCCTCGCCCGCGATTATCCCGTCATCCAGGGCCAACTCTTGATCATGACCGCGACCATGCTGATCGCCAATTTCATCGTCGACGTCAGCTATATCTTGCTCGACCCGCGGCTGAAGGGAGCATGAGATGAAAAGCCTGCTTCGAAACCGCAAGGCTCTTGTCGGCCTCATCATCATCGCTTTCATCGTCGTCGTCGCGATCGCAGCGCCGCTGCTGACGCAATACGATCCCGCCGCCCGCACCGGCAGGCCGCACCAGCCGCCGTCGCTCGACCATCTGCTCGGCACCACCCGCATCGGCCAGGATGTCTTCGCCCGGCTGCTCTACGGCGCCCGCACCTCACTTGCCGTCGGCTTCGGCGCCGGGCTGCTGATCACCCTCGCCGGCACCGCGCTCGGCATTATCGCCGGCTATCGCGGCGGCAAGACCGACGAAGTCATCAGCTTCTTCACCAATATGGTGCTGGTTGTTCCCAACCTGCCGCTGCTGCTCGTGCTCGCGGCCTTCATCGGTCAGGCAAGCCCCGTCGTCATCGCCCTCATCCTCGGCGCCACTTCCTGGGCCTGGGGCGCGCGCGTCACCCGCGCCGAGACGCTTTCCGTCAAGCACAAGGATTTCGTCAAATCCGCCGAAATGATGGGCGAGCCGCAATGGCGCATCATGACATTCGAGATCTTCCCCAACGTGATCTCGATCGTCGGCATCAATTTCATCGGCAGCGTCATCTTCGCCATCATCACCGAGGCGACGCTGGAATTCTTGGGGCTCGGCGATCCCAAAGCGGTCTCCTGGGGCACGATGCTCTACAATGCCCAGAAGGCCTCCGCCCTTTCGGTCGGCGCCTGGTGGGATATCCTCACCCCGTGCTTCGCGCTCGCCTTCCTCGGCATCGGCATGTCGCTGCTAAATTTCGCCGTTGACGAGATCGCCAATCCGAGGCTGCGCACCGGCAATCATCTGAAGCGCTGGTCGCTGCTCGTCCGTTCCGGGGAGGGCCGCCTGTGACGCAGCCGCTGCTCTCCGTCAGGAACCTTTCCATCGACTATATCGGCGAGGAGAAGGATTTCCGCGCCGTCGACGATGTCAGCTTCGATGTCGCACCGGGCGAAGTCTTCGGCCTTGCCGGCGAATCCGGCTGCGGCAAGAGCACCATCGCCTTTGCCATCAGCCGGCTGCACAAGCCGCCGGCGCTGATCCGCAAGGAAAGCCGCATCCTGCTCGACGGCCGAGACGTGCTCGGCCTCGACCAGCAGGCGCTCAGCGCGTTCCGTTGGCGCGAGGTCGCCATGGTTTTCCAGAGCGCGATGAACTCGCTGAACCCGGTGCTGCGCATCGAGACGCAATTTTATGACGTGCTGCGCACCCATAAGAACATGAGCCGCGCACAAGCCCGCGAGCGCACCGCCGAGATGCTGAAGCTGGTCGATATCGCGCCTGACCGCATGCGCGACTATCCGCACCAGTTTTCCGGCGGCATGCGCCAGCGCATCGTCATTGCCATCTGCATGGCGCTCGACCCGAAACTCGTCGTCATGGACGAGCCGACGACAGCGCTCGACGTCGTCGTCCAGCGCGAGATCCTGCAGCGCATCAATGAGCTGCGCCGCAGCTTCGGCTTCTCTGTTCTGTTCATCACTCACGATCTCGGGCTGATGGTGCAGTTCTGCGACCGCATCGGCATCATGCTCGCAGGCAAGCTTGTCGAGCAGAACGATGCCAGCGCAATCTACAAGACGCCGCAGCACGCCTACACGAAAAAGCTCTGGGCCTCCTTCCCCTCGCTTCATGGAGGTGCGCTGCTATGAGCGATGCCATCCTCGCCCTCGACAAGGTGAGCAAGACCTTCGGCCACGGCACATCCGCCGTCCATGCCGCCCGCTCGATCTCCTTTTCGCTGCATGCCGGCCGGGCATTGGCGCTCGTCGGCGAATCCGGCAGCGGCAAGACCACCTGCGCGCGCATGGCGATGCGCGAGTATCAGCCGACATCAGGGCAGATCCTTTACAAGGGCCGCCCCGTCGAGGCGGCGAAATCCGACGAGATCGCCCGCTATCGCCGATCGGTGCAGATGATCTTCCAGGATCCCTTCGCCTCGCTGAACCCTGCCCACACCATCGCCCACCACCTCCGGCGGCCGCTGAAGCTGCATCGACCGGAGATCAAAGGCGCAGCGGTCGACGTGACCGTCCGCGAACTGCTGCAGCGCGTCAGGCTCGATCCGGATCTCGTCGCGCCGAGATATCCGCACGAACTCTCCGGCGGCCAGCGGCAGCGTGTCAACATCGCCCGTGCCTTGGCCGTCAGACCGGCGGTGATCGTGGCGGACGAACCGACCTCGATGCTTGACGTCTCGGTGCGGCTTGGCGTCTTGAATCTGTTGAACGAAATGAAGCAGGAGATGAATCTCGGGCTGCTCTACATCACGCATGACATTGCCACCGCTCGCTATGTCGCCGAGGACATTGCCGTGATGTATGCCGGCCAGATCGTCGAATGGGGCAGCACCGCTGCGGTGATCGACAATCCGGTGCACCCCTATACCAGGCTGCTGCTTTCGGCCGTCCCCGATCCCGATGTCCGCTTCGACGATCCGAAGGCGCGCTTGATGCCCGACAAGGTCGACGATATCCGCCGTCGTTCCGCCGCACCGCAGGACGAGATCGTCGAAGTGGAGCCGGATCATTTCGCGCGGATGATCTGAGGCCGCCTTGCTGGCCTCACCCTTCGCCCTATGCTAGGGGACGGTTCCTTTCATGTGAGACGAAACGGTCATGCTGCCCTGGATCCAGCTCGATTCCGCGACCATTCCCGGTGAAGACGGCGAACTCAGGCTGAAGCGGCGCGGCAGCGAATTCTCGATCATGCTCGGCGCCAACGAGTTGATGAACAGCCGCCTCAGCGGCTCGGAGGAAGCGCTGGCGACCCTCTCCTGGGAGCGGATCAAGGCGCATCCGAAGCCCAGAATCCTGATCGGCGGCCTCGGCATGGGTTTTACCCTGCGTGCCGCCCTCGCCGTCCTTCCCGCAGATGCCGGCGTCACCGTGGCCGAACTCGTGCCGGCCGTCGTCGCCTGGGCGCGCGGACCCATGGCCGAGGTCTTCAAGGGCTGTCTGGACGACCCGCGCGTCCTCATCCACCAAGGCGATGTCGGTGAAGCAATCCGTGCCGGCAAAGCTGCCTATGATGCCATCCTGCTCGATGTCGATAACGGGCCGGACGGCCTGACCCGCAAATCCAATGATCGGCTCTACGATTTTAACGGCCTTCGCGCCGCCCGCGACGCGCTTCGCCCCGGCGGCGTGCTCGCCGTCTGGTCGTCGGGCCCCGATTCCGATTTCACGCGGCGGCTCAAGGACAGCGGTTTCTCCGTCGACGTCGTCAATACCCGCGCCAACCGCAAGCGCGGCGCCCGCCACGTCATCTGGCTGGCCGTCAAACCGGCCCGCTGAGACGAGCTCAGCCGCCGGAAGCGATCCTGCGGGCGGCATTGATGGCGCGGCGGGCGCCGGCGCGCAGTTGCACGGTCTCCGCACCGGCGATGACCAGATCGAAGCCGAACTTCAGCAGCTCGCCGGCCCGCTCGCCGTCGCCGGCATAGGCACAGGCGAACTTTCCGTGGGCGCGGCAGCGCGAAACGGCATGCTGCATGGCGCTGTCGATTTCGGCGGCGTTCGGCGCTACCTGATCGCCGTTCGACAGCGCAATCGAAAGGTCGGCTGGCCCGACGAAGATGCCGTCGATACCGGTCACGCCGAGAATGCCGTCGATCGCGTCGAGAGCGGCGCGGGTTTCGACCATGGCGATGGCGACGGTGAGTTCGTTGGCGTTCTTGAGGTAGGCGTCGGCAGAGAGGCCGGTATGGTTCAGCGCCAAGGACGGCCCCCAGCTGCGCTCGCCGAGGGGCGGATATTTCGTCGTCCGGACCAGAGCGCGCGCGTCCTCGGCCGAATTGATCATCGGCGCGATGATGCCGGAGGCGCCGGCATCGAGCAGCCGCGAGGCGGAGGCGAAATCGCCGACGGGAATGCGGGCGATGGCCGGCTTGCCGGCAAGACGCGTCTGAGCGACGGCGTTTGCCGCCGACTGCATGTCCCACATGCCATGCTGCATATCCAGCACGACGGCATCGAAAGCTTCCTGCGCCAAATGGTTGACGAGCATTGCGTCGGGGATGCCGACCCAGGCGGAAATCATGCCGCCCTGGTGCTTCCTGATCCGGTCCGCAAAGCCATCGATGTCAGCTGCGCTCATGCCATTCTCCTCATTTCGACAGGCCGTCATCCGGCCGGATTGCCGCCAAGCGGCGGCAGCAGTTTATCCTCTGCGACGCCGCCGTGAGATGATGACGATCACGACGATGCCCGCTGCCGCCAATATGGCGCCCCAGAGCATCCAGATCGGTTGGGCGACCATGAAACTGGACGCCGGATAGGGAAAATAGCCGCTTCCCTGCCCGATCCAGATCAGCCCGAACAGAACCATAAGCAGTCCGATGACATATCCGATCGTTCGCATGTTTCAGCCACCTTCTTCTTGGATTCGATCCCACAATGTCGATCGCCATTGCCGATGACAAGGCTTCTCCCGAGGAGAAATGCAACCGCTACTCACCATTTCTCTTCACCTCATCCGATAGCCAGGCGCTGAGCCTCTCGCTGTGGACGTTCGGGGAGCGCGGCGGCACCAGCCAATAACCGCGGTCGGGCGCCTCCAGCGGCGGGCCGGCTTGCAGCAGCATGTGCGCGGAAAGAAGCGTATCGACGAGCCCCATCCAGCCGATCGCCACACCCTGCTCACTGAGAGCGGCCTGGATGACCAGGGAGTATGTATTGAAACTGATATCGCCGCGGCCGGCATTGATGTCGCGTGGGACGGAGAATTCAGCAAAATATGTGCGCCAGTCGAACCAGGGCGATGGCAGCGGCGCGTCGAGATGGATCAGCCTCGCCTTGGCAAGCTGTCTCGGATCATCGAAGGGGCCGTTGCGATCGAGGAACCCGCGTGTGCAAACGGGCACGATCCGTTCTGGCAACAGTAGCGTACCAACGGCGCCGAATTCCCCGCGCGTGCCAAAAACCACCGCAACGTCGGATTCGTCGCGAAATCCGGCTGCAAGCCGCTGCGTCGCGACGATCTGCATATCCGTTTCCGGGTGCAGAAGGCGAAAACCATCCATGCGCGGGATCAGCCAAAGTGCCGAGAAGGCATAGTCGGTCCTGAGCCTGACAACCGGCCTTTGAGCTTCGGCGCGGAAACTGCGGGCGAGTGCGTCGATGTCGCCGACCGCTTTTGCGGTCACCTCAAGAAGCCGCTCTCCCTCCGCGGTCAGTTCGACGCCCCGATGTTGGCGGCGCAGCAGGTTGACGCCGAACTGCTCTTCCAGCCGGCGGATTTGGTAGCTGACGGCTGGCTGGCTCAACCCGAGAAGCGCTGCCGCCGCGGAAAAGCTCCCGAGCCGCGCTACCTCGACGAAGAGCCGCATCCATCCGAGCTCTGGCGTCCGTTCTGACATAAAAATCCTTTTGGTCATATATCGAAAAAAGCTGCCTTTACAGGGGCGATATTAGACGCTTCAATAAAATCTTCAAATAGCAAAAGGCAATTCACATGGCGCGCTCGAATATCCTCATCCTGATGGTGGATCAGCTGAACGGGACCTTCTTTCCCGATGGCCCTGCCGACTTTCTTCACGCGCCGCATCTGAAATCGCTGGCCAAGCGCTCGGTGCGTTTTGCCAATACCTATACGGCAAGCCCGCTCTGCGCGCCGGCGCGGGCCTCCTTCATGTCCGGGCAATTGCCAAGCCGGACGCGCGTCTATGACAATGCGGCCGAATTTGCCTCCGATATCCCGACCTATGCCCACCATTTGCGCGCGGCCGGATACCAGACGGCGCTATCAGGCAAGATGCATTTCGTCGGTCCCGACCAGTTGCATGGCTTCGAAGAGCGCCTGACGACGGATATCTATCCGGCCGATTTCGGCTGGACACCCGACTACACCAAGCCAGGCGAGCGCATCGACTGGTGGTACCACAATCTCGGCTCGGTCACCGGCGCCGGCGTGGCCGAAATCACCAACCAGATGGAATATGACGACGAGGTCGCCTATCACGCCACGCGGAAACTCTACGACCTCTCGCGTGGCCATGACGAGCGCCCCTGGTGCCTGACCGTCAGCTTCACCCATCCGCACGACCCCTATGTCGCGCGCCGCAAGTTCTGGGACCTCTATGAGGATTGTCCGGCCCTTGACCCGGCGGTTGCGCCGATCGCCTATGAACAGCAGGATCCGCATTCGCAGCGTCTGATGAAGGCCTGCGACCACGATGCTTTCGACATCAGCCCGGAAGAGATCAGGCGGGCAAGACGCGGCTATTTCGCCAATATCTCCTATGTCGATGAAAAGATCGGCGAGATTCTCGACGTGCTGGAACGCAGCCGCATGGCCGACAACACGATCATCCTCTTCGTGTCCGACCATGGCGACATGCTCGGCGATCGCGGTCTCTGGTTCAAGATGAACTTCTTCGAAGGTTCGGCTCGCGTTCCGCTGATGATCGCGGCACCAGGCTGGAAGCCGAAGCGCATCGACCAGCCCGTCTCCACTCTCGACGTGACGCCGACACTCGCCGGCCTCGTCGGCATCGATATCGCCTCACTGAAACCGTGGACCGAGGGCTGGGATCTCGCAGCGCTTGCCGAGGGCAGCGGCAGCCGCGGCCCGGTGCCGATGGAATATGCCGCGGAAGGGTCCGAAGCGCCGCTCGTCTGCCTCAGGGACGGGCGCTACAAGCTCTCGCTCTGCGAAAAGGATCCGCCATTGCTGTTCGACCTCGAGGCCGATCCGCAAGAACTCGACAACCTGGCGGCCGACTCGGCGCATGCCGGCACTTTGGCGCGGCTGGTCGAACAGGCCAGCCGGCGCTGGAACCTTTCCGATTTCGACGCGGCCGTGCGCGAAAGCCAGGCGCGCCGCTGGGTGGTCTACGCAGCGCTTCGCAACGGCGCCTATTATCCCTGGGATTATCAGCCGCTGCAGAAAGCCTCGGAGCGCTACATGCGCAATCACATGGATCTGAACGTGCTGGAGGAAAGCCAGAGATTCCCGCGTCAGGAATGAGCGCGAAGTCCTTGGGATTCAAGCCGTCCTGCGCGCCGGCGCCTCGCGCAGGAAACCCTCGATGAATTGTTTTTGAAGCAGGATGCCGTCCCATTCATCGGCGAAGAACGGCGAGTCGTAAATCAGCGTGAAGGGACCGTCGTAGCCGGCCTGCTCGCACATCTCCAGGCACTTGCGGTAATCCTCGGCATCGAGACCCGCAGCGTTATAGTCCGCCTTGGCGTGGCAGATTTCCGCCCGGCGCATGATATCGGCGAGGCCCCGATATTTTTCTGGCGCCGCCCAGTTGCCGAGATCGCCGTTGAGCCCGACCTTGCCGTCCAGCCGGTCCAGCAGCCAGTTCATCTCGACAGGCGACGGCAGCAGATCGAACCAGTTTTCGACGACGATACGCACATTACTGCCTTCCGCCTTGTCGGCCAGCCAGCCAAGATGACCGGCGGCGCGGGCAAGGTTTTCCGGCGTCGGCTTCTGCTTGCCGGCGATGACGCGCATCCTTTGCGCCCCGAGTGTCGCTGCGATATCGATCCACTCTGCCATCCATCTGACATCGCGTTCGGCCGTTTCGGGATGGCTTGGATCGCCGTCTTCGACGAGCAGCGTCTGCAACAGCACGTTCGACGATGCCATCGCCTCGCTGAGTTCAGTTAGGTAAGCGGCATCAAGGCTCGGCAGATGGAAGGAACAGACTTCCAGCCGGTGGATATCGCGCGCAGCGAGCGCCGCCGGCACGTCGATCAGTGCCGCACCGCCGGGGCCGTAGGGCTCTTTCGGCGCCGCGCTCTTGCCGGGGTCGGGGCTATAGCCATAAACGGCGCCGAGCAGCCGATGCAGCGACCAGGTCGAAACCGCGAAGCGTCCGTTCTGCAAGACTTGCACGTGCTTTCCTCCAGGATTTCCTCGTCCATCAATGGCAATAAACACCGGGCGGTCAATTGCCAATTTCAGACGAAATCGCCGCGGACCGCCGCCTCGGCCGCAAGTGCTGCTCCCAGCAGCGCCTCGTCGCGACCTGCGGTCGCCGAAAGCAGCAGACCGACCGGCATGCCTGCTGCGCCCGTGCCGCAGGGGATGGAAACGCCGCACCAGTCGAGGAAATTGCCGAGCGCGGTATTGCGCAGCGTCTTGTTATTCGCAGCGAAGAAGAGTTCGTCATCCTCTTCCAGCGGCGCGATCGGCGGAGCGACATGGGCGACCGTGGGAAAGGCGATCAGACGATTGCCAACGAGGAGGTCGGTATCGGCGATCAGGCGGCTGCGCGCCTGCAGCATCGCGATGTAATCGGGCGCCGTCGTCCTGCTTCCCAAGCGGGTGCGCATGACGACGCGATGGTCCATACTGTCTGCGTCCGGTCCCGCCAATCGCTCCTGGTGAAGGGCGAAAGCCTCCGCCGTCACCAGTGGACCATACCTGGTCATCAGATCGAAGATTTCGCTGAAGGCGGGAACGACGGTGCGGGAAACAGAGGCGCCGGCGCTTTGAAGACGTTCCAAAGCCATCTCGAAAGCAGCGACGACGCCCGGTTCCGCCGAATCGAAAACGACATTTTCGGGCACGAGCAATTCCAGCCCCAGCAGCGGCCGCTCGGCGACATCGGGCGCGGTCAGGCCGCGCATCGCCGCATCGATCCACACCGCATCCCTGACGCTGCGGCAGAGCGGTCCCAGCGAATCGAGGCTCTTTGCCAGCGGATAGACGCCGTCCATCGCATGACGGCCGGATGTCGCCTTGTAGCCGACGATCCCGTTGAAGGCGGCGGGAATGCGCACCGACCCGCCGGTATCCGTGCCCATCGCCACCGGCACCAGCCCGGCTGCGACGGCAACACCGGCGCCGGAGGAGGAGCCGCCGGGGATGCGCGGGAGATCAGCACCGCGCGGATTGACCGGCGTGCCGTAATGCGGATTGATGCCAAGGCCGGAAAAGGCAAATTCGCTCATATTGGTGCGGCCGATGGCGACCATGCCAGCCTGACTGAGGAGACCGACGACCGCCGCATCGCGAATGGCGGGCGCGTCGGCGGCCAGGACGACGGACCCTGCCGTCGTTGGCAGGCCCTCGATATCGAAAAGATCCTTCCAGGCAATCGGAACGCCATCCAACAAACCGAGCGAGCGCCCTTCCCGCAAACGTTTGGAGGAGGCCCGCGCCTCCTCCATCGCCCGGCCTTCGAGCAGCGTGGTGAAGACCGCCTTGTCGGCAAAATCCGCGATGGATTCGAATACCGTTTCGGCGACATCGACCGGATCGGCGACACCGCCTTGGATGAGGAGGGAAAGCTGGGCGACAGACATCGCACCGAAGGATTTGCTCATGGGACGGTCCTGATGAGAGATGCCGCCTAGGACTAACCCGGATCATTCGAGCGGGCCAGAGCCTCACGATCTTTTGCATTTATTGGTACGAATTTTTGAACACTGAGTTTGAATATTGCCCCTTCAATTAACGTGATTGAAGACACACATGCATGCACGCATGGCGAGCCGGTTCGGCACGAGGGTGAGAGTTTACTCTTCGACCAGCTCGCAATGTGTTCCAGGAGTAATAAAAATGACAGATTGTAAAAATTTAAGCCGTCGTCAGGACATGGTGACTCTCCACGTGAAAGAGGACGAAACTGCCGGTCCAGGCGAGCGCGACTATGTGGAACATGTCAGTGCTCAGAAGCTTTCCGGTTTCGAGCGCATCGTCGTGGTCGTAGCGTTGGTTGTCTTGAGCTTTGTTGGTTTTGCCGCATATTCGTCCAGCGAGACGGATCCGGTGACGACATCGGCCATTGCCGCCACATCAGGCGATAACACGCCGCACCATCAGCCTTACGGCCATTGCCGTGATAGCAGTCCCTATGCTGAACGGGTCTGCTGACAGAAAGCCGACTACCCCGGGCGACATTGTTCGCCCAGGAGAGAGGTTTCTTCGCCGGGCATGGGACTTCTGGCTCAGGCTGCGTTGACAGCAAAAGGGGAAAGAACCGTGGCCGGCAAGATCGATTACAATCTCGAACGTTTCGTCAATGCGCAAAACGGCGTCTACGAGCAGGCGCTTTCCGAGCTGAAGGCCGGACGGAAAACCTCTCATTGGATGTGGTTCATCTTCCCGCAGATCGCTGGTCTCGGCACTTCTGCAATGGCGGAAAAATATGCCATACGTTCGGCCGGGGAAGCCGCCGCCTATCTCGCCGATCCCACGCTCTCAAGCCGGCTGCTGCGCTGCGTCGAGGCGATTTTATCGATCGACGGCCGATCGGCTCATGACATCCTCGGCTCGCCTGATGATCTCAAGCTGCGCTCATCGATGACCTTGTTTGCCGCGATCAGCGATCACGGCTCGCCCTTCCACCGGGCGATCGACCGTTTTTATCAAGGAAAATTCGACGAGCGGACGATCGAGATCCTCAGCGCCAAGGACTAAGCGGAGTTGGTGAAGGATATGCGCCGCCAAGTTTTTCTCTCAGGCCGACATTGTGCGCTTGATGATTGTTACATGGCAGCAAATGCAAGCCAAAAGCACCGATATGAAAAGGACATTCCCAAGCGGCGAGTAGGATAGCGGCAGGAACGACCAGTCGCTTGGCTGAAGCTGAGGGATCGCAAAGTCGGCAAGGCCGGCTTGCGCCACTGCTGCCCGCCCCACAGTCAGACCGGTCGCGATCAGCGCGATATGGGCATGGATGAAGCCCGACCGGTAGTGTCTTTGCGGCTGCAGGGCCACGCGAATCCCAAAAACCGATGCAAGCATCAACAGGACCGTGGCGCTCCAAATTCCGATGCCAGGTACCGTCAAAAGCAGATAGATGGGTTCGCGCATGACCGGAAGTATCGTCATGTGCAACCACCAGGCGGACGCACTCGAAGGGTGGCTGTCCAAGAGTGGCATGCTGAGAAGGAAGATCGATGCGATCGCATAGGCCAGCGATGGCCCAAGTCGCATCAGCGTGAAAATAGCGATCCGCATGCGGCGTTCCATCCTTTGACCTGGCGAGCAGGGTAGGCGACGTTGATTAATTTTCTACTCTGAGAATCACCGGGCACATGAATGCCTACCCCGAATAGTTGGGGTTTCTCGCCCACGGCGCAAGCCGGCGAAGGCACGCCTCTGTCGCCTTTTTTGTGAGTATCTGCTTAAATTCTTGAGTTGTTAGCTTTTTTTCACGATGATGCCGACGAACGCATCCGAGTCTTAGGTAAGAATGTCTGATGGGGACCAAATTGCCAATGTTGCAGATCAGAGCTGGGACTAAATGCATTGCCTTTTTGTTAGCGACCGGAGCGATATTGGCTGGTTGCCAGTCATCCGGCGTTGATGGTCTGGCTGCTTACGGCGACAGCGCAAAAACCCTCCAGGATGACTCGGCCGTCGCCTTCTATAAGAACGACGAGCTGATAACCAACGGCAAACTGCAGTTTCAGGAAAAGAATTACGGAAAATCCTACGCCATCTACAAGCGAGCGGTTGACGTTTTTCCGGAAGACCCGGCCGCCTGGCTAGGCTTGGCGGCCTCCGCCGACATGGTTGCCCGCTTCGACACGTCCGACCGCGCTTATCAGCAACTCTCGCGGATGATCGGCAACACCCCGGTTTACTACAATAATATCGGCTATTCTCACCTGTTACGCGGTGACTTGCGGACTGCCAGACGGTATTTCCTGAAAGCCTATGAGCTCGACCCCGGAAACGAAGTCACTGCCCGTAATCTCGAGCTGATGAAGAACAGCGTGAAGTATGCTCAGCGGTGATCGGCCCTTCAGCGATCGGCAATCTGCGAAATGAGGGCGCTCTGAGCAGCGGCACGGCGCCCCTGGCGGCGTCCGCCAATTGCTTTGAAAATTCGGTGAAGTCGCTGCTTACCGTGCCTTCCGAAGGATGAGCTGGCCTTCCGGCGAGAGCGTACGTGAGTAACGCGGTAGGTTATTGACTGGAATGCCGCCGGCTTCGATGGACGCAAGAGTGCTATCCAGCATTTGAGCTTCCGCAGGTACGGTGCGGGGTGCGAAAAACTGCGCTGGCTCCTTGCCGGGCGCGCTCAAGACCAAAGCTGAACCCATGCGTGCACCGCTCATGTCGTTGCGCACCCCTTCGTTCATCGACAGAATAGACTTTTGCAGGCTATCAATCTCCTGGCGGATCAGTGCGACTTCGTCGGCCTTGGCATTGTCCGCGATGTTGCCCGACTGCTTTTCCATTTGTCCTCTCAGGCCATCGATGGACCTTTTGAGCGCGGCCATGGTCTCGCGGCTCTCGCGAACATCGGCTGAGTTTTTGGCCGTATAAATGAGAACGCCGGCATTCACCGGCAGGAGCATCAGGATCAAACCGACGAGCAACGGATTTCTTGAGCCTCTCGGCTCTGGTGTTCGCATGTCGCTTGGTTTTGCGCGGTCGGCTTCGACGTCGATATTCGGGATGCCGGTCATTGTTTTACTCCCCGTAAGCCATGAAATCTGTGTTGGACACAATGTCCAGGAACAGGCGGTGATCAGACGCCAAGCCTCGCAATCATTCCGACGTAAATACCCCTTCCCACGCCCGATCGAGCATCTCGAGCGACGCGATTCCAGCTATGCCGTTGAACTCGCAGTAAGAACCGACGAAGTCGAGAAGATATTTCGGATGATAACACGACGCTAGCACATCGCCATTGTATTTGCGATCGTAGAACAGGTTCAGGTCTGGATCACAGACAACCACTCCGACGCCGCTGGCATAGGATTTGAAAATCCTGATATATTCGTCTCGCGACGGCGTGTTGACATAGATCTTGTATTTGAGGCGCCGCAAGCCCGCCTCGTCGGAGAGGTCCTTCGGTGCGATATTCGTCGAAAACACGACCAGCTCGTCAAAGGGAACCTTGAACTTCTTGCCGGTGTGCAGCGTCAGGAAGTCATATCCGCGCTCGAGCGGCACGATCCAGCGATTGATGAGCGCCTGCGGCGCCACTTGCTGACGCCCGAAGTCGTCGATGATGAAGACGCCGCCGGAAGCCTTCAAGTGTATGGGCGCTTCATAGACATTTGGCCCGGCGTTGAAGGTGAGATCAAGCTGATCGAGGGTCAATTCCCCGCCCGTCTTGATCACCGGACGGTGGCATTCGATCCATCGTCGATCCGCTTTCGGATGGGAGTCCGTCTCAGCCTCCGATACGGGGTGATGCACTGCCTCGTCATAGAAACTGATGACATGGCCGCCGACCTCGATGGCATAGGGCACCCAGATCGTTTGGCGAAACAGTTGCGACGTCCGCTCGGCGATGCTCGTCTTTCCATTGCCGGGCGGTCCGTAAAGCAGGATGGAGCGACCGGAATTGAGGGCCGGACCGAGCTTTTCGACCAGGGTGTGCGAGAGCACCAATCCGTCAAGGCTGTCAGTCAGCCGCTCCGGAGTTACGCGCTCTTGATGGATGGACTGCAAACCTATTTGCCGGCAGAACGCATCGAGCGACACCGGCGCCGGTCCGACATATTGGCTTTGACGCGACGCCGCATGGGCATATTCGAACCCCTTCATTGACAGCGCATATCGGACATCGGATCTCACATCCTCACCCGCCAGGCCGCGAGCCTCGAGATAGGCGAGTTTCACCAGTTCCTTGATCAGGATATTGACGATCACTTTCGGCAATCTCATGCGCTCAGCGAGATGAGAGGCCGTGGTCGTATCCTGCTCGGTCGCGCATTTTGCGGCCAGCCGAAGCAGGAACGATTGATCCAACCCCGCTTGTTCTATGCTTGCCGGTGCCATCGGCATGCGCGGATCGAGAGAAATGATGGCACCGTTACGATCCTGTTCGAGCGAATACTGCATACGACCTCGCTTGGCTCAACCGCCGGGTTTCATCTGGACGAGAAGCATGACGACGCGGATAACGATGGGGACGAGAACGATGATGAGGCTCACCGGAAAAAGGAAGGCGCCGAGCGGCAGCAGCATCTTGACGGGCAGGGCGTTTGCCTTTTCCTCCGCGCGCACAATACGCAGATCGCGCATTTCCTTGCTGTAGACCCGCAGCGTCTGCGTGACGCTCGTCCCGAGCTCCTCCGATTGGCGGAACAGAACGGAAAGGGCCCGGGCCTCGTCAATCCTGAGGCGGGTGGCAAGGTTAGCGAGCGCCTCGCGCAATCGCCGGCCGCCCCGCACTTCCAGCATCATGATCGAGAGATGCAGGCCGAAGTCCTGCTGCTTGTCGACGAATTCACGGGCAACCCGGTTCGCCGCAGCCTCGATGCTCATCCCCGCATCGAGGCAGACGATCAGCATATCCATGAAATCGGGAAAGAGTCGGCGGTACTCCCTCTCCTTGGCGGCGCCACGCCGATCGATATAGATGTTGACCAAAATAAAGGTCGTACCCGCAGCAAACATGGCAATGATCAGCGTTGCCATCTGCGACATGTTCGGCGCGACCCGGTTCAGGGCCCAGACCGCCGCGACCAGCGCGCTAATACAGATCACCGCGCGAAGCACCTGGAAGGTGGTCACGGCGCCTGCAGCGAAATAGCCAGCCCTGATCAGCCGGTTTTGGGTGGAGTTCGCATTCGTGTCACGTCGTGTAATTTCGAAATAGCGACGGATCAGGCGGTTTTCCGCTTCGCCGAGATCGGCAATGGTCGTATCGCCGAGGTGGAACTCGTCGCCCACCGCCGCCGAGCTCTTCGACATTCGAACCGAGACCTCGCGCTGTCGAAAAAACAACTCCGAGGCTGCCGCCGAAAAGATCAGCACTGCAAAGAAGACGATGAGGTAGATTCCATACTCACTCGACATGACCGCCTCAGTACTCGAAGTTGACCATCTTGTAGAGAATGACATTGCCGATCGCCATGACGGCAAGCAGCACGCTCACCACGGCGGTTCCGTGGCCGCTCTCCCAGACGGGATCGAAGTAGGTCGGGGACAACGCCTTGATCATGGCGTAGAGCAAAAACGGATAGACCGACATGAAGATCGCCGTGATGCGTCCTTCCGACGAAATCGCCCTGACCTTTGCCTTCAGCATCGACCGGTCTCGCAGCGTTTTCGAAAGGTTCTGCAAGATCTCCACGAGATTGCCGCCGGTTCCGGCCTGTACGCTCAACGATATCGCAAGCAGATTCAGGTCCTCGACGCCGACCCGGTCGGCTAGGTTGACAAGGGCATCGTCCAGCGTCACGCCATAGGTGAGTTCATCCGAGAGGAGGCCGAACTCGGTGCCGATCGGATCAGGCATCTCGCGTGCCACCAAAGCAATCGCCGCGGGCAGCGGGTGGCCGGCGGCCAGGCTGCGATTGGCGACATCGAGCGCTTCAGGAAGCTTCAGTTCGAATTTTTTCATGCGGCGCGCCCGGGCGCGCCAGACGATCAGTGCAGGGATGAACAGGCCGATCAGGAGAAGGACGGGTATTCTAAACAGAGTGCTGGGCACCAGGAACTGGACGACCAGCCACGTCACAAGTGCGCCGGCGATCGCGAAGAGAGCAAACCGCCTGGCATCGAACTTGATTCCCGACTGGGCATAGAACCGCAGCAGTCGCTGCATTATGGGGGTTTGCCGCCAACTGCCGGCGACACCGCGCTCCTTGAGCATGTCGCCGTAGGTTTTACGATGATCATCGCTGACCTCGAGCAAGCTCAGCCGATGGTTCACTGCGCGGTGGCGTTCGGATGTCTTGAAGTAGCCGCGCATGATCGCTTCGACAGCGACAAGGGCCGCGGTGAAAACGGCGGCGTAAAGCAGCGTGAGGGTCGTCATTGAACAGGTCCCGTTTGCAGCGGTTTACCGGGATCGAAAATCGCCACAGGGATCTCGATCCCGAGTTCGGCAAATTCCTCGACGAACCGCGGCCGGATGCCGGTGGCGCGGAATTCTCCATGGATCCGCCCACCTTCATCGGTGTTGATTTTCTTGAATTTCATAATCTCCTGCATCTGTACGACTTCGCCCTCCATGCCGGTGATCTCGGAAATCGAGACAACTTTGCGGCTGCCGTCGCTCAGGCGCTGGACCTGCACGATGACGGTGATGGCGGAGGAGATCTGCGAGCGAATGCTCAACTGCGACATCGGCATCCCGGCCATGCCGACCATCTGCTCAAGCCGACCGACGGCATCGCGGGGCGTGTTGGCGTGAATGGTCGTCATCGATCCCTCATGACCGGTATTCATCGCCTGCAGCATGTCGAACGCCTCGTCGCCGCGGACTTCGCCGACGATGATGCGGTCAGGACGCATGCGCAGCGCGTTTTTCAGAAGTTCGCGTTGGCGGATCTCGTTGCGTCCGTCGAGCGTCGGCGGTCGCGTTTCCAAACGCCCGACATGGGGCTGCTGCAGTTGCAGTTCGGCCGCATCCTCGATGGTGATCAGGCGCTCCTTTGGAGAAATCTGGGACGAGAGCGCGTTCAGCAAGGTGGTCTTGCCGGAACCGGTGCCGCCTGAAATGACCATGGACACCTTGCCCTTGACCGCGGCGCTGAGAAGGATGCGCATCGCATCGGCCATGGCGCCATATTGCACCAGGCGCTCCATTGTCAGCGGTTTGCGGGTGAATTTACGAATGGAAACGAGCGGTCCATCGACCGAGATCGGCCTGATGGCGACGTTGACACGCGAGCCATCCTTGAGGCGGGCGTCAACCATCGGCGTCGACTCGTCGACGCGGCGGCCAACCGCCGAGACGATCTTGTTGATCACCCGAAGGAGATGGTCCTCGTCCTTGAACCGCACCGCGGTGCTCTCGAGCTTGCCGCTCCGCTCGACATAGACGCTGTTGTAGCCGTTGATGAGAATATCTGCGATGGTGTCGTCGGCCAGTAGCGGCTCGATCGGTCCGAGCCCCAGCATCTCGTCGGTGATATCGCGGATCAGATCATTGATTTCCTTGGCATTCAGCGGAAAGTTGTTGTTCCGGATATAATCCTTGACCAACGGCCGGATCTCGGTGGCGATCTCCTCGTTGTCGAGCGTGTCGAGAATCCCGAGGTTAATGCGATCGAGCAGGTAGCGGTGCAGATTGACCCGCTCGGAAACCAGGTCCGGCCCGAGCGAAGTGTCTTCGACACCCGCCGCGGCGCTATCAGGAGCCGGTTGGGCAGGCATGTTCTGAACTGCAACGAGAGACGGCTCGGCCGCCTCCGGATGTTCCCGGCTTTCAGGCTCCTGTTGATGCTTATAGAAACGCCCCATGATGCCGTTCGCCATGCTTCCCACCCCTGAACTATTTTACAATGACCGTGGAACCGACTTTCACCCTCTCATAGAGATCGATGACGTCGGCATTGCTCATGCGAAAACAGCCCGATGAGGCGAAATCGCCGACCGTCGACTGCTCGTTCGTTCCATGAATGCGGTAGAGCGTGTCAGTCCCGCCCTTGAAGAGATAGATCCCGCGAGCGCCCAACGGATTGAGCGGCCCGGCAGGTACCAAGTCCGGGAGTCCGGCCGCACGCGCCTTCATCTCGGCAGGCGGGCGCCAGTCGGGCCACTCTGCCTTGCGTCCAACCTTGACGGTGCCGCTCCAGCGAAATCCGTCTCGTCCGACGCCGATCTTGTAACGGATCGCACGTCCTTCGGAGATGACGAGATCCAGCGTTCGGTTCGCGCTGATGATGACGATCGTTCCGGCCGCGAAGCTTTTTTCGACCGTCACCACAGTGCTTGTCGTCGGCCCAAGGCTTCGTGGCACAAGCCCGGCGGCCGCTGCATCCCCGGCGACGGCCAGAACGGCCAGAACCACAAGGCCGACGCAGGACCTTATGCGCCTGCTGTCAATCACCTTCATCGCACCAATGCTCCAAGTTTACCGACCTCGCGGCAGAAGCGCGCGCGGGAATTCACTTGGAATGGCAGCACGCCGCGGTTGACCGCCTCGCTCAAAGTATCCCAGTCATCCGCAATGACATGCGTCGGGATCTCCTTGAATATCTTCTCGGTTTGTTGTCGGCGCAGGCCGAGGCCGAAAAGCTTGGCGCGGTATTTGTTGATGACGATGAATATCTGATCCGAACTGCCGCGCAGCCGTACCAGGTTGGCAAACAAATCCTTGGCTTGAGAAAGCGCGGGGACCGTCATTTCGGTGACGATGTAGATGCTGTTGACCGAAGTGAGCACCTCGTATTTCCAAGGCGTGTCATAATAGGGGATGTCGACGATCGTGTGGTCGCTCTCAAAGGCGGCCACGTCGAGCATACGCAGCACGAGTTCACCGCCCTTCGGCGCCAGAAGGACTGACGGCTGTTTGAAGGAAAGCAGTGAAAAGCCGCCCGGATGCCGCTTTCGGACGAGATCGATGAATTCGAGATCGACCCGGGAAGGATTGGCGATGACCGGTTTCAGGTCGTAGTCGTTGACAAGATTGAGATAATAGCCGAGCGATCCCGAGCAAAAATCCGTGTCGAACAAGTCGATCCGTGGCGTGGAATTCTTGGTCGGCTGGGCCAGCACATGCGCGAGCGACGAAGCGATCATGCTGGCGCCCGCGCCACCGACGGCTGAGACCACAGCATGCACCCGGCTGTCGCTGGCCCCGGTGCCTGGCGCATGGGTCGAAATCATGTCGATCAAAGCGCGGCGCTCAAGCGGCTTCTTCAGCCAGTCATTGCCGTTCAGGCGGAAGAGCAGCCGCAGCATGTCGTCCGGCAGGTCTTCGGAAACGACAACGAGGGGAATGTCGCGATAGCGGGTGCGAAACGTGAAGAGCTCCGGCTGCTGCAGCAATTCCCCGTTGTCGACGTCGAGAACGATCAGGTCGAACTGCGTCGGATCGAGCCGGCCCTTTTCCCCGAGCGCCTTCAGCGAGAGATGGCGGACATCGTAACGCGAAAGCGACCCGAACGTATCGAGCATGAAGCTCGCTGCGGCCGCGTCGTCGGAGAGAACCAGGATCTTGGTGGATGCGGCAATGTTCATGTGAGCTGTCATTTTCGCTTTCCTACGCGTAACAAGGAGTCAGCAGGTTGAGCAGGTCTTCAGGTCTTCCGTCGTGATCGTCACCGGATGGGCCGGGATGGTGACCTCGTTCAGCCCCAACAGCCCGCCGAGGATCGGCAGATCGAAGGTGACGTCATGCACCTCCAGCCGCATCGTCAGCACGGGCCCGTCCGGGCGGCCCCAATAGCCGAGCCCCGATCGCTGATAGGTGACCATCAGATTCTCCCGCTTGATGCGCCAATCGAGGTCGCAAATACCGGGGTGAGGATCGGTTCCTACTTCGCAAACGCCATCGCTTCCCAGGACGATCCGGTTCAATGCCGGCGTGCAGTTATCAGGATACGCGCAGGTCGAGGATATCGTCGCATCGTTCGGCGTGGCTTTGCCGTTGTTGAGGGGATCGGCAGCCTCGGTCGGGAAAACGGCATTGAAATTCGTCGTCAGCGGATCGGATACCGCCGCCAGACGGGCACCATATTGCAGCGCCTTTACAGTCTGGTTCCACTGCGACATGGCATAGCCGAACTCGATGAAGGTGGCGAATACCAGCAAGACGATCGGAAAAGTCAGCAATGCTTCCACAAGGCTGACACCGCTGCTATCCTGCCAGAATGCCTTGATTCTCCTGGAGGTCACCATCCGATGTATCTCTCTTCATGGGAGGAATTGATCGTGATGGCATCAATCCCGAGAAAGCCGAACACCGGCGAGCTCTTATAGAGATGAGCAGTGGAAAGGGTGATGTTCCCGTCCGCATCGGGTGCCGTGATGGTGATGTCGGAAGGGTCCTTCCAGTCGGGGACACGGGGTTCCGCGTCTGCCGCGGGTGTCTGCGTTCCGTAAAAAGCAATCGTTTTCGCCGTCACCTGATTACATGTCGGCACATAGGTTCCCGACGGCGGTCGGCATCGCGAAAGGTAACGCCCCGCATCGCGCAAGCCTGCGTCGATCTGCATGCGCTGCCAGAAGATGCTGCCAAACTCCAGTATCCCCGCGGCAAAGAGCGTCACAAAGGGGATCGCGAGCAACGCCTCGGCAAGCACTGCGCCCTCCTCCCGCCGCCAGAAGCCGAGGCAAAGCCGATGCAGGATAAAATTGCGGAGCGCCATCATCTGACCAGCTCCGATTCTTCCCGCAGGAATTCGTCCAGCGTACCGCGACCACCCTTGCCGGAAATGTCGATCATCTCCAGGGAAAGGTATCGTTCGCCGGAATCCTTTATTGCCGGCTTGGTCAGGAACATGCGCGCAAAGGCGACGGCGCGCGTGGCCTTGTGACCGTTGAGATGGCCGACCGAGGCCTCATAGCCACAATTGACGATGGCAGAGAAGATCTCGCGGCGATCACCATATTCGGCCGCCGTATAGTCCGAAAGGTCCGGGCCGGTATAGCACTGGCCGCCCGTTGCCGGTGTTCCGGTCTCACCATTCGCCGAGGCATGGTTGATGAGAGCCGCGTTTGCAAGCTCGTATCGATAGACGTCGTAAGCGGAGGGTTGGGTCGGTGTTCCGGTCGCCTGCGCGGGATAACTGGAGTAGTTGCTGAGGACCGTGCTCACCGAGGGCGCGGCCGTGCCCTGCGCGACATTCCAATAGGTCGTGTAATTCCAGTTGTTGCCACTGCTGATCTTGCCGCCGGCAAGCGAAGTCATGCCCGCTCCGTAGCCGAGCGGCAAAGCCTTGGTCGCATCGCCGACAACGGCTCCGACCATGACTGGATCATAGGCATCGCAGCCCTTCTTTCCCGTGCCGCTGGTTGACTGAGCGGAGCGCACGTTTTGGGCTGGTCGGTAACGATAATCTCCGTTCGCCTTGTTGAATGATGAGGAGTAAAAGCCGAAGCGCGTATTCACGCCGTCCTCGACGGGCCCCGCCTTCGCGCCGGTCTCCGTATCGAGGTTGTCCTGTGTGTAGCAGGTGCCGGGATTGCCGGTGGCAAGAGCCTCCGCCAGCACGGACGCGCCATTGCCCAAGGGGGTCCGCAGGAAGCCGAAATTGCCGGGACCGGGATTGGATGCCGCGGTGCTGTGAAGCTCGATCTGTCGCCCGTAAAGATTGCCGGCCGCAAAATTGGTGTGCAACGCGGCAGCTGCAGTTTCGCTGGCGCTTTCACTGGTGTTCCCCACCGGCTCGAACGGATTGCAGATAAAGATCGGCGTCACGTCGCAGGCGCTGGCGTGGTATACCGCCACGGCGTCGGCAGCGATGTTGATCGTGTCGCGGGTGAAGCCGACCGGGATCGGAAAGATCGTCTGCATCGCCTGCGGCTTGGCGATGACCCAGGCATAGGACGCTTCGCTGGCCACGGTCGTTTCCATCGAAGACGGAATAGGGGTATCGTCGTTGGCCGGGATGCTCTTCAGAAAAAGCACGGTGACCGTGCTCCCGGCATCATTGCCGGCGTCATAGGTCACGCTGATATGCGAGCCAAGCGACATGCCGGTTCCGCCCCCCGGAAAAGCCGCGCTATTGGCGATTTTCTCAATCGCCGTTTGCGCCCTCGTAATAGCATCATCGCGGCCGTCGAGTTCACGGGCCCCGGCCAGCGCCATCGCATCGACCGCGTTCTGGAGATCGGTATGCAGGTTGCTGCTGCGGCCGACATCGATGATCAGCAGCGAAAAGCCGAGAAGCATTGGCATGGCGATGAGCGTCAAGGCGATGACATAGCCGCGATGATCGTTCCAGAACCGACTGACAACCCTGCTGAGCATTGGCGTCCCCCCATCACGGCGCTATCGCCGTGATGACCCCGTTTCGTGCATTTTCCCCTTCGGCGCACTGCCGCCGTTCATGCCTTTCGCCAGCTACTGGCTGGCGGTCGCCCCGTTGGAGGCTCCATTGGCCCCCATGGCCGGCGACGGCTGAACAACGCCTAACCCGCCGTTCTGGTATTGAGTGACCACCCTGCGGATCACCTTGCCGTCGCTTGCGATTTGAGTTCGCTGGGCTTCCGGCGGGAACGGGTCCTGAATATGGATGGCCTTGTTTGCTTCTACGGCGTTCCCGACCCCGAAGGTGATCGAGTCGCGGTGGTTCATGTAGTCGGCGCAGCCGGGAGCGACGCCGGCGGCTGCAAGGACGAGAAGGACGCGCTTAGCGTTTTGTAGCAACGGCTTGGACTCCCTGGTTCAGGTCGAGACGATGACCGTAAGGCCCGGTCACACCTACGCCATTGCGAAAGCGTCGGAGCATGTCCTTGTCGACTTCCAGGACACCGAGCGCGAAGAGCTCGACGTCGTTGGACGAACGCGTCTGGTCGAGCGGACTGTAGAGGTCCTCGCCGGGGCGGGCCGGGCGCACAATGTGTGGCGTGACGACGATGACGAGGTCGGATTCCTTCTTCTGGAAACTCGTCGAACGGAACAGTGCGCCGAGGACCGGTATCTGCCCGAGTCCCGGCAATTGCTGGATGTCTCTGGCATTGATCGACTGCAGCAGGCCCGCCAAGGCAAAGCTCTGGCCGTCGCGAAGCGCGACCGTGGTGCTGGCCGCGCGCGAAATGAATCCCGGATTGCCATTGACGTTGATCGAGGGATCAATCTCGGAAACCTCAGGCTCGATCTCCAGATTGATGAGGCCATCATCAAGAACCACTGGCTTGAAGGTCAGCCGCACACCGAAGGGGCGATAATCCGTCTCGGTGGCCACAGTCGTGCCGTTGTTCGTCGTCTTCAGGATCGGCACTTCACCGCCGGCATGGAAGCTGGCGGTCGAGCCGCTCATGGCGATGAGGTTCGGCTGAGCCAGGCGGCGCACCAATCCCTTCTGCTCGAGGGCGTTGATCACAACGTCGATGTGGCCGCCCGAAATTTCCAGCACCTTGGCGATCAACTGGCCGAAGGGCAGCGCCCCCGTTGCCGCACCCTTGGGGTCAAGGAGGGTACGGGCCAGATTGCCGTTATCATCCACGGCGATCCCCTGGCTGGTCGTGGCCTTGCCGATGCGGTTGTTGCTGCCCTGCCCGGACCAACCGATCCCGAGGTCACGACCCGTCTGGCGCGAGGCTTCGATGACACGGACCTCCAGCATCACCTGCTGGCTGTCACTGACGCGCAACTGGTTCAGCACCGGTTGGTCGGAATAGGACTGGGCGATTTCCATCACCCGCTGCAGTTCGATGCCGTCGCGGACGAAGCCCGTCAGGCGAATGCGATCGTTGGAGTTGATGACCCTGACCCGAGCCGAGGGCGCTGCAGAGCGAATGGCGGAAGCGACTTCGCTGAAATCGCTCGCAACGCGGATGTCGATGACCCCGAGAAGCGACTTGTCGTCGCCATAGACCGAAATATTGGTGGCGCCGGGCTTTTTGCCGCGGATGAACAGCGACTTGTCGGAAAGCGGCACCACGTCGATCATATCTGCGCTGCCGATGACAAGATCGCCGAAGGGCTGGCCTGTGTTGAGCGTCAGCGTCTCGTTCGGAGGCAACGTCACATGCTGGACTGATTCGCCTAAGCTGACGGACTTTTCCTGTGCGTTGGCGCAGCCGGCAAATCCGGGGCCCAAACACACACAGGCCGAAAACACTGCCGCTAGTGCCGCAAGGCTTTTCGTCCTCGCGATTCTTCTCTTGCCGTTCGCCATGCCTGCTTTAGCCCCCTCATTCGGCTCGCCGCACCTGCGGCATTCCGCATAAACATCACTGGATCAGGCCGACTCGGTGCTCCTCGCGCTTCGTCGTGTTCCAGACACCCACTGTCACCCACTTCGGCTCAACCGGCAACACCGGCTCAACCTTTTGTTCCACAATCTGCACTTGTTTTGGAGGTTCTGGCAACTGCTTTTCCAAATCCTTGCCCAGTTCTGTTGCCATTGGCCCGCCGCCGAGGTCGGCGACGGTGATCGGCCGGGTCTGCTCGACAGAGGAAGAGGCGACATTGCGAAGCGCCAGCGAGAGCGTGCCGATACTGGAGCCAAGGGTAAGGCGCTGCGCCTCGTCGGTCGTGACCTCAAAGGTCACGGTTTTCACGACGGATGGCTCGTCCTTGCGCTCGTCTGCCGTCTGGTCCACCGCAAGCACCTTGACGCCTTGCAGCAGCACGTCGACGAAGGTCTGATCGTTACCTGCCGGTCCGCGCACGACTCGCGTCAGAAGCACATCGACGCGATCGGAAGGCCTGACGAAGCCGGCAACGCCGAGCACGTCGTTGACGCGGATGGAGACCGCCTTCATGCCCTGGTCGAGCGCCGCCGACAGCGTCGCGCGTTCGCCGGTACCGGTGATTTTCGAGGATAGCACCGGCTCGCCAGGGTCGATCGCCGCCATGGCATAGCGCGGCTGGGCATCGTTGCCGACGACCAACTCGATGCTGACGAATGAGCCTGCGGGTGTTTCATTGGAGGGCCAGGGAATGGCCCTGAGGTTTTCGGATCGGATCCGGTCGCCGAAGCGCATCGGCGTGGCGGCGACAACAAGTGTCCTTTCCTCCGCCTTCATGCCGTTCATCGCCAGCAGCCGGGCCTTCTGATCGGAGAGATACGCGCGCATCCCGAAAACTGCGGCGGCGGCGAGTACAAATGCAATAACGAGGCTTAAAATCGTTGAAGAACGCATCGCGGTTACTCGCTACACTGGACGGAGTGCATCCATTCATTGTTTCTAATTTAGAAGAGAGGGGTTAACAAAAACCCCTCTCTTCTTCGAACGCCAATATCAGGCCGGGACAGCCAGCTCGGCCGTGAACCACCCTGCCCATGCCGTCCAAACGGCAGCCAGATTGGTGCCGGCCAATGTCACCGCCGTGATCACGCCGCCAACCAGCAAGGCAAGCAGAATAAGGTATTCTGTCAGTGCGACGCCATCTTCTTCCCGCGCGAAAGCGCGTACGCTATTTACAAATGCTTTCATCGAGAATTACCTCCCAGGTAAGTTGTGCGCCGAAATTACCCCCGGCTGCCGTGTCGTCGAGACCGCCCCTTCGACTGGGAATATTAATAATCTGTTAAGTCTAATTTAGTCAATTGTTTTATACGAGAACATTCGACATCTATACTTTATGGTTAAGACGAAAAATCGCGTGACTGGTCCTAAAAGCCTGGCAAAGTCCCCGATATAGAGTGAAACTGAGCATACAGAGTAGATTATGATAGCCCTAAAAGGTTGAAGCCCATGCTGGAACTGGTCGTTGTTATTAATTCTCTTTCAGTATTACTTTTGCTCTACGCCGCATGGACAGATTTCCGCACATGGAAGATTCCCAACACCCTCGTGCTTGCGCTCGTGACGCTTTATGCGCTGCGCGCGATGGCCGTGATGCTTGCCTCCGAGGATGTCGGCGCTGCAATATTTGCTTCGAGCGGAATTGGTGGCGACCTTGGGGCCGGTCTGCTGATGTTCATGCTTGGGGTGGCGCTCTGGGCGTTCCGGCTATTTGGCGCAGGAGACGCCAAGCTTTTCCTGCCGATCGGACTTTTTATCGGATGGCACGGGATGATGCCGTTTGCGGTGCTGCTGCTGGTCCTCGGCATCGTGACGCTTCTGGTCCTGCGGCTGCCGGCGCCGCTGCGCGTCGCACATCTCGCCTTTTTCATGCGCATCGAGGAAATTCGGGCGAGCCGGAAGATACCGTATGGGGTGATCATGGTTTTCGCCGCGCTCCTGACCCTGGCTTTGCCAATGATCCGGCAGCACCTGTAGCGACAGTGACCTACCCCGAAAAGGCTCTGGCCGAGCTGTTCTCCAGCGCTGAGATTTCCTCGGAGACCTCGCTCAATCGCTGACGCAGGTCGCTGTCGGTGCCGTCATCGACCTCTTCCTCGCCAAAACAATAGCGTGCCTCGTGAAGCTCGAGCTTGGCTTCGAGTTCGGCGCGTCTGGCATATAGCCGCTTGAGATAGACGTGATTCATCTCCCGGTCTCCACATCGTCCGGTGATGGAAAAACGATGTGGAGGCGGTAAGGTTCCGGCCTATTACGTGAAGGAAGCGATCGCTGCTCTGCAGGCCTTGGCGAAATGGCCGCAACAGCCGGCGGCGCCCATCGCCTGGCGACTGACGCGCGCGCCTTCCAGCAGCAGCGTCAGCGTATCGGCAAGAAGTTGAGGTTCGTGCGCACCGGCTGCCGAACAGAGCGCGGCCAGACGATCGCGCTGTTCGGCCTTGTGCCGTTCGATCATTTCGTGGGCGGGATGGCCCTCCCCCTTGAGCTCGATGGCGGCGTTGGCGAGGTCGCAGCCAGCCGGCTCGCCGTTCAGACACTGCGCCCGCATCTCCACCCAGGCGTCGAGCTGGGCGCGGGGATCGCCGGGATGAGCGGCCTCCAGATCGCGCCAGATGGCATCGGCCTTTTCGGAAGCGCGCCGCAGCGTCTCGCAGACGAGTTCGTCCTTCGAGCCGAAATGGCGGTAGAGCGTCATCTTGTTGGTCAGGGCGGCGTCGGCGATGGCATCGACCCCGATGCCGCGGATGCCGCGCTCACGGAAAAGCTCCACCGCCGTCGAGACGATGCGCTCCCGCGGCGGGATGCGATCTTCTGAAACGGTTGTGGAGATTTCATTCGAAGTTTCTGATTTTTTTGCGGACGAAGTCCTTGACATCAATGTGACCGATCGGTAACAACAGCATTGTTACTTACCGGTAACACCACAGACCGCGAAAGTCAACGCAGAGGGTTGGCGGCGGATGTGGAACACGGGCGACCGCCCACGAAAGGAGGACAAGCCATGAGAAAGACCAGAGACGACCTGACGATATCCGAAGCCCTTCGCGACCCCCTGATCGCCATGGTATTGCGCGCCGACGGCGTGAAGCTTGAAGACTTCAAGCAACTCCTGGAGACGGCCGCCGACAAACGTCAACCGCGCCCGACGCCGGTGGGCAAGATGATCGGAGCGCTTGCGAGCCGCGCCAATCTGCCGGCCATGCCCTGCTTCGGCTGAAAAAGCCGCCTGAACACCGGGGGATCTCTCCCTGCCCCCGACAAGGGCTGTCGTCATAAAGAGGCGGCGGCCCTTGCTGCTTGATCGTAATGCCCCGAAAGCGCCCTCAGTGTCGCTGCCACTGCCGATATCGCGCCAGCGTCGAGCCCGAGCCCCTTCATCGATTCCACCAGCAGCGCCTCCCGCACCGCCCGGTATTTCAGGCAGGCTTCAAAACCCTTGACGGTGGCGGTGATCAACTTTTCCTTACCCGCCCGCGCGCTTTTCACGAGACCGCGCTTTTCGAGCTTCTTGAGCGCATAAATCACCAGATGCGTGTCTTCAACGCCGAGCACGCTGCAGAGATCGCCGAGCCGCTTCGGCCGCTGCCGGTGCGCCACCGAATGCAGCACCAGCACGTCGATCGCCGCGCAACCGGGCTCGCCCGCAGCCGTCATGCAGCGCACCATCCAGCGGTCGAAGGCATTGCCGGCGAGGATGAGCCCAAATTCCAGTTCCGAAAGAACAGGAAGCGCGCCATCGGCGAGATGCGCCGAGGAGACGATCGGCCCGATTTCCGGCTGCCCGCGCTCATCTGCCATTCCATCCCTCCACGATTAACAGCTCAACGTTGACATTTTATCGATAAATCGTCAATAAATTTTCAGTTCAACAGGAGGTCGGATGATGAGCGGACAATGGGATTTTTGGATCGATCGCGGCGGCACTTTCACCGATATCGTCGCCCGCCGCCCCGACGGCTCGCTCGTCGCCCACAAGCTGCTTTCAGAAAATCCGGAAGCCTATCGCGACCCGGCGGTGCATGGCATCCGCGAATTGCTCCGGCTCAAGCCCGGTCAGCCGATCCCTTCCGAGCTCATCGGCGCCGTAAAGATGGGAACGACGGTCGCCACCAACGCGCTTCTGGAACGCAAGGGCGACCCGACACTGCTGGTGACCACAAAGGGCTTCCGCGATGCGCTGGAGATCGGATATCAGGCGCGCGCCGATATCTTCGCCAAGAAAATCGTCAAACCGGAACTGCTTTACGCTGATGTGATCGAGGTCGACGAGCGCGTACTCGCGGACGGCACGGTGGAACGTCCCCTCGGCGAAAATGATCTGCGGCACGCGCTGGAAGCCGCCTATGGCAGCGGACTGCGTGCCGTCGCCATCGTTTTCATGCATGCCTACCGCTATCCCGAGCACGAACAGCAGGCGGCCGCCATCGCGCGCGCCATTGGCTTCACGCAGATCTCGCCGTCGCATGTCGTCTCACCGCTGATCAAGCTCGTCGGCCGCGGCGACACGGCCGTCGTCGATGCCTATCTGTCCCCGGTTCTCCGGCGCTATGTCGATCAGGTCGCCGTCGAGCTCGGCGCCGTCGAAGGAAAGGGCCCGAAGCTGATGTTCATGCAGTCCTCGGGCGGACTGACCGACGCGCATCTCTTCCAGGGAAAGGATGCGATCCTCTCCGGCCCCGCAGGCGGGGTGGTCGGCGCGGTCGAGGTCTCGCGCATCGCCGGTTTCAACAGGATGATCGGCTTCGACATGGGCGGCACCTCGACTGATGTTTCGCATTATGACGGGGAACTGGAACGCGCTTTCGAGACGGAGGTCGCCGGTGTGCGCATGCGCGCGCCGATGATGAAGATCCACACCGTCGCAGCCGGCGGCGGCTCGATCCTGAGCTATGACGGTTCACGCTTCCGCGTCGGCCCGGAATCGGCGGGTGCTACGCCCGGCCCGAAATCCTATCGCCGCGGCGGGCCGTTGGCCGTCACCGACGCTAACATCACGGCCGGCAAGCTGCTGCCGGAATTCTTCCCTGAAATCTTCGGGCCGGAGCAGGACCAGCCGCTCGATGCCGAGGCGGTGCGCGCCGCCTTTGCCGAAATGGCGCAGGATATCGGCGGCGGCCGGACGGCGGAAGAGGTCGCCGACGGCTTCCTCGCCATCGCTGTCGAGAACATGGCCAACGCCATCAAGAAGATCTCTGTCCAGCGCGGTTATGACGTTTCGAGCTACGCGCTTACCTGCTTCGGCGGCGCCGGCGGCCAGCATGCCTGCCTGGTCGCCGACAGCCTCGGCATGAAGACGGTGCTTATCCACCCCTTCTCCGGCATCCTTTCGGCCTATGGCATGGGGCTCGCCGATATCCGTGCCACACGCCAGCGCGCGGTGCTGACGGAGATCGGAGCCGCCCTGCCGACAATCGGCGGTATCCGGGCCGAACTGGAGAAAGAGGTGCGCGGGGAACTGATGCTGCAGGGAGTCGAAGCCGGCGACATGGAAGTCATCACCCGGCTGCACCTGCAATATAAGGGCACCGATACGGCCCTGCCCGTTGCCTTCGGGCCACAGGAGGAGATGACACAAGCCTTTGCCGCCGCCCACAAGAAGCAGTTCGGTTTCATCTTCGAAGACCGGCCTGTCGTCGTCGACTCCATCGAAGTCGAAGGCATCGGCGGCGGCGCCGATGTCGAGGAGATCGACGTGCAGGCGGAGAGTTTCGCACCGCAAGCGCTGCGCACGACCCGCTTCTATTCCGGCGGAACCTGGCACGAGGCCGGTATTTTCAGACGTGATGCGCTGAAGCCGGGTGCGGTCGTCAAGGGGCCCGCCCTCATCATCGAAGCGCATCAGACGATCGTCGTCGAGGCCGGCTGGCAGGCACGCCTTACCGGCCACGACCATATCGTTCTCACCCGCGAGGTCGCGCTTTCCCGCAATGCCGCAATCGGCACCAGCGCCGACCCCGTCATGCTCGAAGTCTTCAACAATCTGTTCATGGCGATCGCCGAGCAGATGGGCGTGACGCTGCAGAACACCGCCCACTCGGTCAATATCAAGGAGCGGCTCGATTTCTCCTGCGCCGTCTTCGACCGCACCGGCGCCCTCGTCGCCAATGCGCCGCACATGCCGGTGCATCTGGGATCGATGGATCGCTCGGTCGAAACCATCATCCGCCTCAACGAAGGCCGCATTCGACCGGGCGATGTCTTCGCGCTCAATGCACCTTACAACGGCGGCACGCATCTGCCCGACATCACCGTCGT
Organism: Rhizobium sp. CBN3; assembly: GCF_030518245.1. NCBI lineage: Bacteria > Pseudomonadati > Pseudomonadota > Alphaproteobacteria > Hyphomicrobiales > Rhizobiaceae > Rhizobium > Rhizobium sp. CBN3. Next base: position 488,169 of record NZ_JAULSE010000002.1, on the reverse strand, counting down.
CACGCCGGTGTTCGACGACGCCGGCGAGACCATCCTGTTTTACGTCGCCTCACGCGGCCATCATGCCGATATCGGCGGCAAGGCACCCGGTTCGATGACGCCACGGGCGACCAAGGTCGATGAAGAAGGCGTGCTGATCGACAATTTCCTGCTGGTCGACAAAGGCCGTTTCCGTGAGAGCGAATTTGCCGCAATGCTGCGGGACCATCCCTATCCCGCCCGCAACCCGGCCCAGAACCTCGCCGACGTGAAGGCGCAGATCGCCGCCAACGAAAAGGGCGTTCAGGAATTGCGCAAGATGGTCTCTCACTTTGGGCTCGACGTCGTCGAAGCTTATATGGGCCACGTCCAGGACAATGCCGAGGAGAGCGTTCGCCGGGTGATCGCCCGCTTGAGCGACAGCGAATTCACCTACCCCACCGATCAGGGCGCCGTCATCAAGGTGAAGATCACCGTCGACAGGAAGGCGCGCGAGGCGACTGTCGATTTCACCGGCACGAGTGCGCAGCAACCGACCAATTTCAATGCGCCGGAACCGGTGACGCGCGCCGCCGTGCTCTATGTCTTCCGCGTCATGGTCGAGCAGCCGATTCCAATGAATGCCGGCTGCCTGCGGCCGATCCGGATCATCGTGCCCGATGGTTCGATGCTGCGTCCGGCCTATCCGGCCGCCGTCGTCGCCGGCAATGTCGAGACCAGCCAGCATGTGACGAATGCGTTGTTCGGGGCGCTGGGGACGCTCGCGGCCGCCCAGGGCTCGATGAACAACCTGACCTTCGGCAACGCCATCTACCAATATTACGAGACGATCTGCTCCGGCGGCCCCGCCGGCCTGCTCAACGACGGCACCGGCTTCAGCGGCGCCGACGGCGTGCACACCCATATGACCAATTCGCGACTGACCGATCCCGAGGTGCTGGAATTCCGCTTTCCCGTCGTGCTGGAAGATTTTCACATCCGCCGCGGCTCCGGCGGCAAGGGACAATACAGTTCCGGCGGCGGCACCGAGCGCACCATCCGCTTTCTGGAAACGATGGATTGCAGCATTCTCTCCTCGCATCGAACGATCCGGCCTTTCGGCCTGTTCGGCGGGGAAGACGGGCAATTGGGGAAAACCGAGATCCGTCGCGCAGACGGCAAGATCGAAAGGCTGGAAGGCTGCGACCAGGCAATGCTCGCCGCCGGCGACGCCGTGATCGTCACGACGCCGACCGGCGGCGGCTACGGCAAGCCGTGACTGAAACGCGCATCCTACCAGATCGTGATTACGCGCTTCAGCTCCTTGTTTTCATGCATGCCTTCATCCCGAAACCGCCAATTCCGGGCGACATGCATCAAAGGATCGGCTTGCCGCCTGTAACCGCGATTGTCGTGCCGGAGACATAGCTCGACAAGGGATCGGCCAGCATGACATAGGCCGTGGCCAGTTCGGCCGGCTGGCCCGGCCGTTTCATTGGCACCTGCTTGCCGAAATTGCTGACGCTGTCTTCGGGCAGCGTCGACGGGATGAGCGGCGTCCAGATCGGCCCGGGCGCCACGGCATTGGCGCGAATGCCCTTCTCGGCCAGAAGCTGGGCTAGGCCGGCGGTGAAATTCTGGATTGCGCCCTTGGTCGTGGCATAGGCCAGCAGCGTCGGGTTCGGATTGTCCGAATTAATCGAAGCCGTATTGATGATGGCGCTGCCGGGCTTCATATGGGCGACGGCCGCCTTGGTCAGATAGAACATCGCATGAATATTGACCTTGAAGGTCAGTTCCCACTCCTCGTCGCTGATCTCGTCGATGCTTTTGAAGCTTGCCTGATGCGCGGCGTTATTGACGAGAATGTCGATGCCGCCGAGCTCCTTGACCGCCGTCTCGACGATCTGCCGGCAATGGGCGGGATCCTGAATATCGCCGCTGACGAGCACGGCCCTGCGCCCGGCCTGCTCGACGAGCCGCTTCGTCTCGTCGGCATCCTCATCCTCGTCCAGATAGGAGATCAACAGATCGGCGCCTTCGCGGGCATAGGCGATTGCCACTGCCCGGCCGATGCCGCTATCGCCGCCGGTTATGATCGCCCGCTTGCCCTTCAGCCGTTCGGATCCGCGATAGGTTTTTTCGCCATGATCGGGAACCGGGTCCATCTGGGCCGTGAAACCCGGCATCGGCTGTTTCTGGGATGGGAAAGGGGGTGTTGGATAATGCGTCATTATAGCCTCCTGAGTTGAGGGACAAACTCAGGCTGCGGCCGGTTGTTCCAACAGCGTTGCGGCCAGATCGATTTCCGAATAAAATGACTAGAAAATTGGTCACGAGGACAATGTGATGGCACGCGTCAACCTGGCGGAAGCGAAAGCCCACCTGAGCGAGTTGCTCAATAGGGTGGCGGCCGGCGAAACCGTCGAGATATTGCGGCATGGCAAGCCGGTGGCGCAGCTCGTGCCGGTGAAGACGCCGAAACAACCGATCGATGTCGAACGGCTGAAAGCGTTGACGGCCTCGATGAAGCCACCGGCCGAGCCGGTCGATTCCGCGACCTTCATTCGCGATCTGCGCGATACCGATCGTTATTGATGCTTTACATCGACACATCAGCCCTCGTCGCCGCCTGGACGGTCGAAACCCGCACGGACGACGTGCAGCAATGGCTGGCGGAACTTCGATCCGAGGAGATCGCCGTCAGCAGCTGGACGATAACCGAATTTTCGAGCGCCATCGCGCTCAAGGCGAAAAACGGACAGATCGATCCGGCCGATCGCAGCAAAGCTTTGGCCCTGTTCAAAGAACTATGTTCGACGACCTTCGAGTGCCTGCCGATATCGCGGGTGCACTTCATCGAAGCGGCGCGAATGATCGAACAGTTCAATATCGGTCTTCGTGCCGGTGATGCACTGCATCTCGCCGTCGCAATCGATAGCGACGCCACGCTCGTCACGCTGGACAAGGGGCTGGCAAAAGCCTGCAGCCTCATCGGAGCGCGTCACCGCTTGTTATGAGGTCGGCGGTATCGGCGGATGCGGAAATCACGCAGTCTCCTGGTTCCACCGCCGCCACAACCGCACCGACGATCAACCTACAAAATGTTGCGATTTGCCACGGCGACCGCTGTGCCATAGTAATGTAATATGGTTGCAGTGTTCATGAGGTGCATGGAATTGGACGGAAAGACATCGCCCGCAGTTTACTCCGAAGATGAGAGCCTTGCCGGCGAAGCCGGCGGCAAGGGCGCGCGCCGCGCCCGCGTCAGCGGCATCGACCGCGCTCTTCAGGTGATCGATCATCTCTATGAGACAGGATCGCCGGCCGGCGTCTATGCCATCGCCAAGGCGGTGAAGGCGCCGTTATCGACGGTCTACGTCATCGTCGACGACCTCGTCGAAAAGAATATGCTGACGCGCCAGGCGGACGGTTCGATCTGGCTCGGCGCCCGGCTTTATCACTATGGTCTCGCCTATGCGCGATCCCTGGATTTCATGAGCATTGCCACTCATGAAATGCACGATCTCTGTCGCCAGGCCGGCGAAACCGTGCAGGTCTGCGGCCGTGACGGCGATTATATGCTGGTGCTTGCCATGGCCGACGGCCCGAGCCACTTCCAGGTGGCGTCTCGCGTCGGCACCCGGGTGCCGCTCAACTGGACGGCGTCGGGCCGGCTGCTCGTCGGCCATCTGCCCGAAGAGGAACGCATCGAGCTTTTCAAACGCTGCGCCCGCTCGTCACCGACCGGCCGCGCCGAGATCGATCCGCGCACCCTATCGGAAGCGGCCGGCAAAGCCTTCGAGTCGCGCCTGTCGATCCAGGCCGGCGAATCCGATTATGCGGTCGCCTGCATCGCCTCGCCGATCTGCGATCGCGACGGCCAGTGCGTCGCCACCATTTCAATCGTATTGCCGGAGCAGAAGGCCTTTTCCGACGAGAACCATTATACTGCGCATGTGCGCAATTCGGCGGAGCGGATCGAAAAACTGATGGGTTGGCGCAACCGCTGACGCCTGCCGCGTCAGCCGGATCCTACCTGTAGGAATAGCCGTGGCTGTGACGCACGAGCCTGCGCGCCCGCGGCACGTAACGGCTGGCTGTGAAGGCTTCGGCGCCCATCACCGCGAAGCGCGGCTCGAACAGCTTGTCGAGGACCGACACATCGCCATTGGAATCCGTCGCTTCGAGCTCGGACTCGACGAGGTCGAAAATCGTGAATTCGGCTGGCGCGCCGACGGAAAGCCGGTTCTCCATCGGCAGCTTGATGACCGAGGCCGGCGCATGGGTGACGGCTTCCACGATCTTGTTGAAGGGCATGCCGACGCTCAGCAACTTCGACATCGTCGTCGCCAGATCCCAGACCGGGAAGTTCATCGAATGGCCGTGCAGGTCGGTCGAGATCGAGAACGGCAGAAGCCCGCGCGCGATCGCCGCTTCGGCGACCTTGAAGGAGAAGGAGGCGCCGCCATGGCCGATGTCGAGGCGGATGCCTTCGGAGGCGCAGCGCTCGGCGAGATTGAAGAGATCCTCGTCCTCCATGATGCTCGAACCGGCTTTGCCGTTGAAGCAATGGGTGACGACGTCACCGGGGCCGAGAATTTCGAGCACTTCGTCGTAAAGCGCCGGCGGTTCGCCGACATGGACCATCATCGGCACTTTCAGGATCTTGGCGATCTTCTTGCCGAGCTTGACGGGAGTGACACCCCAGGAGCCGGTGATGACATGGCTGGCGCGCACCTTGATGCCGACAATGTGCTCGCTGTTTTCAGCAAAGACTTCGAGGATCCGGTCGAGATCGATATCCCTGATATCCCTGAGTTCGGCCACACGGTTGCAGGCGACGAGGCCGATCGAGCCCAGATTCAGGAAGGCCTTGATGCGCTCGCGTGAGGGCTCGATGATATACTCGCGGAAGCCATGGAAATTCGCCTCGCCGGCCGAACCGGCGTCGACCAGGGTGGTGACGCCGCGCTCGAGACCGCATTCGGAGGGGCGGATGGAGATATCGGTGCCGCCATGCCAGATGTGTACGTGCAGATCGATCCAGCCCGGCGAAATGAAGGCACCCTTGCCGTCGATGCGTGTCACATCCTCAGAGGCCGGAAGCGATGGACCGATCCCGCCGATGCGGCCGTCGGCATTGACGAGAATGTCGATCACCCCCTCGGATGCACCCGCACCAAAAGCCATCGGCCTGACATTGGTGAGGAGAAGCGGCTTTTTCGCCTGGTCGCCCGACATGATCATATTTCCAAATTCCATAGTTATGCTATATAAATCCTTATAATAGAATAAAGCGGAGGGGACTGCTGTCAAGAGAAATGAGCGCAGCTAGCCGCACTGCGACGGCGGCAGCGCGCTCGTTCTCAACCGCGCTCGCCGTCAAGGGGCGGCAAATTTTTCCAGCGATTTCAATCCCGCACGATTGAGTAGTCAAGCCGTTCGAGGTGGTCTGGATCGGCGATGGCTTCGATTGCCGCAATCTTGTCGTCGGCGATAGTGAACGCCACCACGACGCGGATCTGACCCGCGATGCGCACGACGAAGCCAAGCTCGCCCTCGACGATGGCGATCTCTGCCGCCTGCGCCCGGCCCTTGAACAACTCTGCCACTTCGGATGCGCCGCGTCTTTCGCCGAAGGCGCCGAAACGCGCCGCCGTCGCATCCAGCCGAAACACGACATCTGGGGCGAGCACGGCAATCAGTGCCTGCAGATCGCCGTTGCGCGAAGCCGTCAGAAAGGCCTCCGCAATCGTTCGCTTGCGGCCGAGATCGACATCCGGCGTCTCGTCCACGCCCCGCACCCGGCGGCGGGCACGGCTCGCGAGCTGACGGGCGGCGGCGGATGATCGGCCGATAATCGGCGCGATTTCGTCGAAGGGAAGATCGAACATGTCGTGCAGCACGAAGGCAACCCGTTCGGCAGGCGCCAGCGTCTGAAGAACGACGAGCAGCGCCACGCCCACCGAATCGGCGAAGGCGGCGTCGCGTTCCGGATCCTTGGCCGGATCGGCGATTGTTGCATGGACTGGCATCTCCAGCGGCTCCTCGCGCCGGGTCTTGCGGGCACGCAGCATATCGAGGCAGATGCGCGCCACCACCGTCGTCAGCCAGCCGCCGAGATTGCCGACGTCAGCCCTATCCGCGCGGGTGAGCCGCAGCCAGGCCTCCTGAACGGCGTCTTCGGCCTCGCTGCGCGAGCCGAGCATGCGATAGGCGGCAGTCTTCAGATGCGCCCGGTTCGCCTCGAATTGATCGGCCAGCCAATTATTCTCGTTCATCCGTCACATTCCTTCGCTGCGTTCCGTCACATCAATGACGAATGAAACCGGGCCGGTGTGACAGCGCCGGCGGATCGTCGCACCCTAAACGCATCAAGGAGACATATCATGCAGGAGAGAATGGGAAATCCCGCCCTCGTGCTTCCAGAAGCCATGCAGGCGCTCAATGCACTCAGCAAGGTGCCGACCGAAACGGGCCTTTCGCCAAAGCTGCTCGAACTCGTCAATCTGCGCGCCAGCCAGATCAATGGCTGCAGCGTCTGCATCGATGGTCATTGGCGCATTGCCCGCAAACATGGCGAGACGGATGAGCGGCTCTTTGCCGTCGCCGGGTGGCGCGACGCCCCCTATTATAGCGATGCCGAACGGGCAGCCCTTGCGCTGACCGAAGCGATGACCCGCGTCAGCGACCGCGCCGACCCGGTGCCTGACGAGATCTGGGACGAGGCAACCCGGCATTATGACGGCCGGAGCCTTGCGGCTCTCGTCATCGCCATCGCCAATATCAATGTCTGGAACCGGCTGAACATCGCAACCCGTCAGATCGCCGGCGCCTGGAAACCGTGATCGGCGGTTGCCGGCAGCGTTTCACTCCGCGCTGCCGGCGACTCACACTTTTATTCAGCCCGGCAGCTCAGATGATGCCGCCGCCGCCGGCAACAGACGCCGGGCGCTCGGCCGCCACCTTTTTGCGGTAGCCACTGGTGCGGTAGACGGCAATCGGTTCGATCGCGCCGCCGGCTCGGCGGCGCGCCTCGGCAAGGATCGGCTCGACATCGGCGCGATAGGCGCGCTTCAGCGTTTCCGACGCCATCAGCGCGTCATTGTCCTGCTGATAGCCGTCGAGCGCCTTGCGGTCGACGAGGAGCGCCTGCGCATAGGCGCGGCGGATTTCGTTGGCGCTGTTGATCAGGCTTTCGATCGGATCGGTGACATTGTGCGACTGGTCGATCATATGGGCCGGATTGAAGTCGTTGACGCCGCGCTGCTCGGCATCCACCAGCTCGTTGAAAACCAGGAACAGCCGGTAGGGATCGATGACGCCAGCATCGAGATCGTCGTCACCATATTTCGAATCGTTGAAGTGGAAGCCGCCGAGCTTGCCGAACTGGATCAGGCGGGCGACGATCATCTCGATATTGGTGTTCGGCGCATGATGGCCGAGGTCGACGAGGCATTGGGCCTTGGGGCCGAGCGTCCGGGCGATCAGGTAATTGGTGCCCCAATCCTGAACGATCGTCGAATAGAAGGCCGGCTCGTACATCTTGTGCTCGGAGAACAGCTTCCAATCGTCGGGCACCGCTTTGTAAATCTCAGCCATCGAGGCGAGGTAACGCTCGAAGGCCTTGGTGAAATTGCTCTGGCCGGGGAAGTTCGAGCCGTCGCCGATCCAGACCGTCAGCGCCTTGGAGCCGATCGCTTTGCCGATTTCGATGCATTCGAGATTGTGCTCGACCGCCTGCGCACGTGTTGCCGCGTCGGTGTGGCTGAGCGAGCCGTATTTGTAGGAATGAGCCTGGCCGGGCGCATCGGAAAAGGTGTTCGAATTCATCGCGTCGAAGCCAAGGCCGAGCGCATCCCCCTTGGCCTTCAATTCCTTGGCATCCGCCTTGTCCCAGGGAATATGCAGCGAGACGTTCGGCGTTGCCTGCGTCAGCTGGTTGATGACGGCGCAATCGTCGAGCTTGTCGAAAATGCCGCGCGGCTCGCCGGCGCCCGGGAAGCGGGCAAAGCGCGTGCCGCCGGTACCGACACCCCAGGAGGGAACCGCGACGAAAAATTCCGCAACCTTGCGGGTGATGGCTTCGATATCGACGCCGCGACGGTCAAGGGTGGCGCCCAACGCCTCATAATCGGCTTCCAGTGCGGGTGCCCGCTTGTCGTTTTCGCTCGCGATGAGATCCTGTGCGATCCTGAACTCGGCCATTCTTTCCTCCCGGTTCTGCAATTTCTACATTGGAACTGCCGTGGGGCCGCCCCTCATCCGCCTGCCGGCACCTTCTCCCCGTCCAAACGGGGAGAAGGGAATATGCCGCGCCGTCTCCGTCCCATTCCAACATTTCGTTGGGCAAGTCCCCTCTCCCCGTCAAAACGGGGAGAGGGTTAGGGTGAGGGGCAGACGCATACGCCCCAGCTAAAAAATCACCGCGTAAAGCTCTGCACGTTGCCGGCATCGACGTTGATGATGTTGCCGGTCGATTTTGCCGAAAGGTCCGATGCGAGGAAATAGATCGCCTCGGCGATATCCTCCGGGAACACGTTGAGTTTCAGCATCGAGCGCTTGCGGTAATGCTCCTCGAGATCATCGACCTCGATCTTCGAGGAGGCGGCGCGCTGCTCGCGCCATTCGCCGCTCCAGATCTTCGAACCGCGCAGCACTGCATCCGGGTTGACCGTGTTGACGCGGATGCCGGCATCGGCGCCTTCCAGCGCCAGGCAGCGGGCGAGATGAATTTCGGCAGCCTTCGCCGTGCAATAGGCAGACGCGTTCGGCGAAGCGGCAAGACCGTTTTTCGAGGCGACGAAGACGATGTTGCCGCCGAGCGCCTGACGGCGGAACAGACGGAAGGCTTCCCGCGAAACGAGGAAATAGCCGGTCGCCAGAATATCGATATTGCGGTTCCAGGTCGAAAGCTCGGTGGCTTCGATCGGCGCGGAGGAGGCAATGCCGGCATTCGAGACGAGGATATCGACGCCGCCGAATTCGACCGAAGCTTCGGCGAAGGAGACGATCACCGCATCTTCCTTGGTAACGTCGAGCCGGACGCTGCGTACGGCGTCTGCGCCGTATTTCTGGACGAAATCGGCCTCTGTGCTTTCGAGTGCTGCCTGATCGATATCGGCAAGCACCACGCAGGCGCCCTCGCCGACGAGGCGGGCGGCCGTCGCTCGGCCGATGCCGCCCGCGCCGCCGGTAACGAAGGCGACGCGGCCGCCAAGGCTCTTCGGCTTCGGCATGCGCTGCAGCTTCGCCTCTTCGAGCAGCCAGTATTCGATATCGAAGGCTTCCTGCTCCGGCAGGCCCTGATATTCCGAAACCGTCGAAGCGCCGCGCATGACGTTGATGGCGTTGACGTAGAATTCGCTGGCGATGCGGGCCGTTGCCTTGTCGCGGGCAAAGGACAGCATGCCGACGCCGGGAACGAGGAAGATGACCGGATTGGCGTCGCGCATGGCGGGCGAATTGTTATGCTTGCAGTCGTTGTAATAGCGGGCGTAATCGGCGCGGTAATCCTCCAGCGCCTGATCGAGGCCGGCGACGACTGCGTCGACATCCGGCTTGGCCGGGTCGAAATCGACGATCAGCGGGCGGATCTTGGTACGCAGGAAATGGTCCGGGCAGCTGGTGCCGAGCGCGCCAAGCGGGCGCAGATCCTTGGAATTGACGAATTCCAGAACCGCGTCCTGATCGTCGAAATGGCCGAGCTTGCGCTCCTGCTTGCCAATGCGGCCGCGAATCTCCGGCATCAGCCGGGCGGCGATGGCGCGGCGCTCGCTGACGGGCAGGCTCTGGGTCAGAGCACCGCCGAAAATCGTCTTGCCTTCGGTCTTCTCAGCAAACCAGACGATCGCTTTGTTGATGATATCGAGCGTCAGCTCGTAGCAGGCCTTGGCGTCGTTTGCCCAGGTGAAGAGACCGTGGCTTTCGAGCACGACACCCTTGGCGTTCGGGTTCGCCTTGACGAAGGCTTCGAGATCGAGGCCGAGCTGGAAGCCAGGACGGCGCCAGGGCAGCCAGCCGATCTCGTCACCGAAGATCTGCTTGGTCAATTCCCGGGAGTTCTTCGATGCGGCGATCGCGATGATCGCGTCGGGATGCATGTGGTCGACATGGGTGAACGGCACGAAGCCGTGTAGCGGCGTGTCGATCGAAGCAGCGCGACCATTCAGGTTGAAGGTGCAGTGGGGCAAGAAACCGACCATGCGGTCTTCGTCCTCGACACCCTTGTAGATGCCCTTCAGCGATTCCAGCTTGTCCTGGTAGAGCGTGGCGAAACCGTCGAGCTTGATGGTGCCGACATCGCCGCCCGAGCCCTTGACCCAGAGAACCTTGACCTTGCCGCCATCAAGCGGATCGGTTTCCATCACCTTCGCTGAGGTGTTGCCGCCGCCGTAATTGGTGATGCGCTTGTCGGCGCCGAGCAGATTGGAGCGATAGAGCAGCTTGCCGGGCTCATCGAGGCCTGCCGCGTAACCATCATCCCACCGGTTTTCCAGAAGCCGGACGTTCGCCGCCATGTCATCCTCCCATAATAGGCTTGCAAGGCGCCGCAATCCCAGCGCCCTTTCGCTCACGGTATCGCGCATCAAAACTGCGCTTGTCAATCGAAAACGATCAAATTCGATTATTGTGCAGCGCAATATGAAAATTTATGATCGTTTGTGATTGACAGCCTTTAACGGATACGAAATAAATATGACAAGAGGAGGAGCCCAATGCACGAACGCGAACGCCATCGCATCATCTTAAGCGCCGTTCAGGAAAAGTCCGTCGTGACGATCCAGGACATTTCCGAGTTGACGGAAGCTTCTGAAGCGACGATCCGGCGCGATATTGCGGCCCTCCATGTGCAGGGCAAGATCCGCCGCGTCCGCGGCGGCGCCGAAGCAGTGCATCCGCCGCAGCTCGGCAATCTCGCCGGGCGGCCCTTCCGGGTTTCAGAATCAGTCAACATCGATAAAAAGCGTGCAATTGCGCGCGCGGCCGTCGATCTCTGCGAGGCGGGCGACGCCATTATCATCAATGGCGGCACGACGACCTTCCAGATGGTGCATTACATGGCCGGCCACCGCATGCAGGTGATGACCAACTCTTTTGCCATCGCCGAACATCTGGTGAAGCATTCCAAGAATACGGTGACGGTGCCGGGCGGCGCGATCTATCGCGAACAGAGCCTCATCCTGTCGCCTTTCGACAATGACGCGATCCGCAATTTTTATGCGCGGCGCATGTTCATCGGCGCGCAGGGCGTCGGCCCGCTCGGCATCATGGAGGCAGACGCCCTCATCATCCAGAGCGAGCAGAAGCTGATGCACCAGGCCGACGAACTCGTCGTCATGGTCGATTCAAGCAAGTTCAATCGCCGGTCGAGCCTCATTCTCTGCGCGCTCGACCGTGTTTCTGCGATCATTACCGATGACGGGATTTCGGAAGAGGCAGCTCGCATGGTCGAGAATGCCGGCATCCGGCTCGTCGTCGCCAGCCCGGTGGCGCAGCTTGCGAAGGAGGATTCCTCGTCGGTCGCGTGAGGCGCCGCCGAGGTGTGGAAGTCTAATCTTAATGGGAGGAAAGTGACATGAAACTCGCAAAGACACTGGCGCTCGGCGCAGCGCTCGCCATCGCCATGATGGCCGGCACTGCCAGCGCCAAGGACATCAAGATCGGCCTCGTCGTGAAGTCGCTCGGCAACGGTTTCTTCGACGCGGCCAACAAGGGCGCCCAGGAAGCCGCCAAGGAACTCGGCGGCGTAGAAGTGATCTACACCGGTCCGACGTCGACGACGGCCGAAGGCCAGATCGAAGTGATCAACTCGCTGATCGCTCAGGGCGTCGATGCCATCGCCGTTTCTGCCAACGATCCCGACGCGCTCGTTCCGGCGCTGAAGAAGGCAACCCAGCGCGGCATCAAGGTGATCTCATGGGATTCCGGCGTTGCCAAGGAAGGCCGCATCCTGCAGCTCAACCCGTCCTCCAACGAGCTGATCGGCAAGATGTGCCTGACGCTCGCCAAGGATCATCTGGAAGGCGGCAAGGGCGACTTCGCCATCCTGTCGGCAACGACCACCTCGACCAACCAGAACATCTGGATCGACCAGATGAAGAAGCAGCTCAAGGATTTCCCCGGCCTCAACCTCGTCACCACGGTTTACGGCGACGACCTCTCGGACAAGTCCTATCGTGAAGCCGAAGGCCTGCTGAAGTCGAACCCGAACGTCAAGGTCATTGTCGCTCCGACGACGGTCGGCGTTCTCGCCGCCTCCAAGGTCGTTGAAGACAAGGGTCTTGTCGGCAAGGTCTACGTCACCGGTCTCGGCCTGCCGTCCGAAATGGCCGGCGCGATCAAGTCGGGTGCGACGAAGGAATTCGCCATCTGGAACCCGATCGATCTCGGCTACTCCGCCACCCAGATCGCCTATCGCCTCGTCAAGGGGGAGACCGACGGCAAGCCGGGCAGCGAAATCCCTGTCGGCCGCATGGGCAAGATCAAGGTCGGCGACAACGGCGAAGCCGCCATGGCCGATCCCTTTGTCTACAATGCTTCGAACATCGACCAGTTCTCCAAGGTCTTCTGATTGTTAAGACCCTCTCTGGCCTGCCGGCCATCTCCCCCACAAGGGGGGAGATAATCTGAGGCAACATCCCCGCCCATCGCGAGCCTCGGCATCGCGATGGGTCAAGCCCCTCCCCTTTGTGGGGAGGGGTTGGGGAGGGGTTTTCAAGGTGAAACGAATAATGCACGCCGCAACGCAAAAGCACGATGTCAGCCCCATGCCCGATGCACCGGCCATTCTGGAAATGCGCGGCATCTCCCAGATCTTTCCCGGCGTGAAAGCGCTCGACAATGTCAGCATCGCGCTCCACCCCGGCACGGTCACCGCGCTGATCGGCGAAAACGGAGCCGGCAAATCGACGCTCGTCAAGATCCTGACCGGCATCTACAGGCCGAATGAAGGCGAGATCCTGATCGACGGACGGCAGACGAGCTTTGCCAGCGCCCAGGCGGCGATTGATGCCGGCGTCACCGCCATCCACCAGGAAACCGTGCTGTTCGACGAGCTGACGGTTGCTGAAAACATCTTTCTCGGCCACGCGCCGCGCACGCGCTTTCGCACCATCGACTGGCAGGTGATGAACACCCGCTCGAAGACGCTGCTGACCGCGCTTGAAAGCAATATCGATCCGACGATCCGGCTGAAGGACCTTTCGATCGCGCAGCGCCACCTGGTGGCGATCGCCCGCGCTTTGTCGATCGAGGCCCGCATCGTCATCATGGACGAACCGACGGCCGCCCTCTCCCGCAAGGAGATCGACGATCTCTTCCGCATCATCAAGGGCCTGAAGGAACAGGGCAAGGCGATCCTCTTCATCAGCCACAAGTTCGACGAGCTTTACGAGATCGCCGACGACTTTGTCGTCTTCCGCGACGGCCGCGCCGTCGGCCGGGGCCGGCTCAAGGAAACACCGCAGGACGAGATCGTCCGCATGATGGTCGGCCGTGACGTCGAAAACGTCTTTCCGAAGATCGAGGTCGCGATCGGCGGTCCGGTGCTCGACGTCGAAAAATACAGCCACCGCACCGAATTTCGTGATATTTCGCTGACGCTGCGCAAGGGCGAGATTCTCGGCATTTACGGCTTGATCGGCGCCGGACGTTCGGAACTGGCGCAATCGCTGTTCGGCATCACCAGGCCGCTCTCAGGCAGGCTGACGCTGGAAGGCCGGGAAATTTCAATCAACTCGCCGCATGATGCCATCAAGGCCGGTATCGTCTACGTGCCGGAAGAGCGCGGCCGCCACGGCTTGGCGCTGCCGATGCCGATCTACCAGAACATGACGCTGCCGTCGCTGGCGCGCACCTCGCGCAAAGGCTTCCTGCAGGCGGCGGAAGAATTCGCGCTCGCCCGCAAATATGCCGAGCGGCTGGATCTGCGTGCCGCCGCCCTCTCCGTACCGGTCGGCACACTGTCGGGCGGCAACCAGCAGAAGGTCGTCATCGGCAAGTGGCTTGCCACCATGCCCAAGGTCATCATTCTCGATGAACCGACCAAAGGCATCGACATCGGTTCGAAGGCTGCCGTGCACGGCTTCATCAGCGAGCTTGCCGCAGAGGGCCTTTCCATCATCATGATCTCTTCCGAACTGCCCGAGATCATCGGCATGTCGGACCGTGTGCTAGTCATGAAGGAAGGTCTGTCGGCCGGGCTCTTCGAGCGCGATCAGCTTTCGCCGGAGGCGCTGGTGCGCGCGGCGACCGGAAATGCATGAGGTGATGGGCATGGCCAAACTGATCAAAAAACGCGAAACCCTGCTCTTTGCCATCATCTTAGTGATGATTGCCGTCTTCTCGACGCGGGCCGCCGATTTCGCCACACCGGACAATCTCGCCGGCATCTTCAACGACACGGCGATCCTGATCATCCTGGCGCTTGCCCAGATGACGGTCATCCTGACGAAATCGATCGATCTCTCGGTTGCCGCCAATCTCGCCTTTACCGGCATGGCGATCGCGATGATGAACGCCGCCTTTCCTGGCCTGCCGCTGATCGTGCTGATCCTTGCGGCGGTGGTGATCGGCGCCGCACTCGGCACCATCAACGGATTCCTCGTCTGGCGCCTCGAAATCCCGCCGATCGTCGTGACCCTCGGCACGCTCACCATCTATCGCGGCATGGCCTTCGTGCTCTCGGGCGGCGCCTGGGTGAACGCGCATCAGATGACGCCGACCTTCCTCGCCGTCCCCCGCACGCCGATCCTCGGCCTGCCGGTGCTGAGCTGGGTTGCCATCATCATCGTCGCGCTGATGTACATGCTGCTGCGTTACAGCCCGTTCGGCCGCTCGGCCTATGCAACCGGCGGCAATCCGACGGCGGCCGTCTATGCCGGCATCGATACCGGCCGGACGAAATTCCTCGCCTTCGTGCTGTCGGGCGCGCTCGCCGGCCTTTCCAGCTATCTCTGGGTGTCGCGCTACGCCGTCGCCTATGTCGATATCGCCAACGGCTTCGAGCTCGACAGCGTCGCGGCCTGCGTCATCGGCGGCATCTCGATCGCCGGCGGCGTCGGCTCGGTCGCCGGCACCGTCCTCGGGGCGCTCTTCCTCGGCGTCATCAAGAACGCCCTGCCGGTCATCGGCATCTCACCCTTCACGCAGATGGCAATCTCCGGAACTGTCATCATTCTCGCCGTTGCCTTCAACGCCCGGCGTGAGCGCAACCGGGGCCGCATCATCCTGCGCGACCGCGCCGCAGCCGAAATCAGAACGGAGGCCGCAGCATGAGCACCGTATCCACCCACGAAAAGCGCGTCATCCCGGACCGCCTTGGTACGCCCTTCCGCCGCATCGTTTCGAGCTGGGAGGTGCTGCTCTTCGGTGTCGCCGTCCTGATCTTCATCTTCAACTCGCTTGCCTCGCCCTACTTTCTCGATGCCTGGAACCTCTCGGACGCCACCTTCAACTTCACCGAAAAGGCGATGATCGCCTTCGCCATGGCGCTGCTCGTCATCTCGGGCGAAATCGATCTCTCCGTCGCCGCGATCATCGCGCTCGCCTCGACGGCAATGGGGGCGGCGGCACAGCTTGGCATCGGCACACCCGGCCTGGTTCTGATCGGCCTCGGCACCGGCCTTGCCTGCGGCATCTTCAACGGCGTGCTGGTCTCTGTGCTGAAACTGCCATCGATCGTCGTCACCATCGGCACGATGAGTTTGTTCCGCGGCATTTCCTATATCGTGCTCGGCGACCAGGCCTACGGCAAATATCCGGCCGACTTTGCCTATTTCGGCCAGGGCTATGTCGTCTGGGTGTTTTCGTTCGAATTCGTGCTGTTCATCGCGCTGGCGGTCCTCTTCGCCATCCTGCTGCATGCGACGAATTTCGGCCGGCAGGTCTATGCGATCGGCAACAATGATTTCGCCGCCCGCTTCTCCGGCATTCCGGTCGAGCGCGTCAAATTCATTCTCTTCCTGCTGACCGGCGTCATGAGCGGCATTGCCGCCGTATGCCTGACCTCCCGCCTCGGCTCGACCCGGCCGTCGATCGCTCAGGGCTGGGAACTCGAAGTCGTCACCATGGTCGTGCTCGGCGGCATCTCGATCCTCGGCGGCTCCGGCACGATCGGCGGCGTCGTCATCGCCGCCTTCGTCATGGGCCTCGTCACCTTCGGTCTCGGCCTATTGAACGTGCCGGGCATCGTCATGTCGATCTTCATCGGCCTGCTTCTCATTATCACCATCGCCATCCCGATCATCGCCCGCCGCATCAAGATCATGAGCTCCCGATGACCTTGGAAAAACACGCCTTCAAGATGCAGCTCAATCCCGGCATGGAAGCCGAATATCGCAGGCGGCATGACGAGATCTGGCCGGAACTGGTCGATCTCCTGCACAAGTCGGGCGCCAGCGACTATTCCATCCATCTCGACCGCGAAACGAACACGCTGTTCGGCGTGCTCACGCGGCCGAAGGACCACACTATGGCGAGCCTGCCGGAGCATCCGGTCATGAAGAAATGGTGGGCTCATATGGCCGATATCATGGCGACCAATCCGGATCATTCGCCCATCCAGCGCGACCTCGTCACCGTCTTCCATATGCCATGACCGCCAGTTCCTATCGCCGCATCGCCGTCCTCGACATCGGCAAGACCAACGCCAAGGTCGTCGTGCTCGACAGTGGGACAGGCGCTGAGATCGCTGTCCTGAAGCAGCCGAATATTGCGATCAAGACCGGCCCTTACCCGCATTACGACATAGAGGCGCTCTGGGCCTTCGCCCTCGATGCGCTGAAGCGCCTGGCGCGAGAACCCGGCTTCGACGCCATCTCGATCACCACCCATGGCGCCGCCGCCGCGCTCATCGGCCGGGACGGTGCGCTCGCCATGCCGGTGATCGACTACGAGCATGAATATCCTCAGGAAATCCGCGACGCCTATATGCGGCTGCGTCCTTCCTTCGACGAAACCTTCTCGCCGCGTCTTGCAATGGGTCTCAACGTCGGCGCACAGCTGCACTACCAGAAGACCGCCTTTCCCGAGGAATTCGCCAAGGTCACGACCATCGTAACCTACGCGCAATATTGGGCGGCGCGGCTGACCGGCGTCGCCGCCAATGAGCTGACTTCGCTCGGCTGTCACACCGACCTCTGGAACCCGAAAACATCAAGCTATTCCTCGCTCGTCGACAGGCTCGGCATCCGCGATCTGATGGCGCCGATCCGTTCCGCCTTCGATGCGCTCGGCCCTGTCCTGCCTGATATTGCCGATGATATCGGCATCTCCGTGCCCGTCTATTGCGGCATCCACGATTCCAACGCCTCGCTGCTGCCGCACCTCGTCCACCGCGACGCCCCCTTCGCCGTCGTCTCGACAGGCACCTGGGTCATCAGTTTCGGCGTCGGCGGCGATCTCGACCACCTCGATCCGAAACGCGATGCGCTTGCCAATGTCGATGCCTATGGCCGCGCCGTTCCCTCTTCGCGTTTTATGGGCGGGCGGGAGTTCGAAATTCTTTCGGCCGAGATCGGGCCTATCGACGAAAAAGCCGCGCAGGCGATCGGCCCCGTCATCGGCAAGGGCATCATGCTGTTGGCCAATATCGCCTCCGGTTCGGGACCTTTTCCGGGCAAGGCAAGCCGCTGGATCGGCGCCGAAGAGGCGAGTCGCGAGGAGCGTTTTGCCGCCGCCTGCCTCTATCTGGCGCTAATGACCGAAGCCTGCCTCGGACTGATCGGCGCCAAGGGGCCAGTTATCGTCGAAGGACCTTTTGCCCTGAACGGGACCTATCTCAAGTTGCTCGCCGCCCTCGCCGGCCGCGATGTCATCGCCGTTCCAGGCTCGACCGGCACCAGCCAGGGGGCCGCCCTTCTGACCGGCATCCGGCCGGTCTCCGGGGCACAGACACATGTTCCGCCGACCGATATCCCCGGGCTGAAGGCCTATCGCGATCGCTGGTTCTCGGCGATGGAATAGCAGCTTTTCCCAGGCGCGCCCCTTGTTCCTCGCCGGCTTGCGGTTAGTGTGGCACCTCGAAAATCAGGTCGAGGAGACAGCATGACAAAAGCATTCGATCCGCGCGCCCTCGCAGCCAGGCTTTACAGCTTGCGCCAGGCCGGCACACAGGAGGCGACCAGCACCTTTCTGTCGCCGGCCGACCTCCATCAGGCGATGGAAGCGCAGCATTTCCTCGCCGTGGCCGATGGCATTTCCAGCAATGCATGGAAGGTGACCGTCTCGCCGCAAGGCCAGGCCGTCAGCGGTCCGCTGCATCCCTATGCCGAATCGGTCTCCGGTGCTGACATCCCCTGGTATCCCGGCTTGAAATTCGAAACCGAGATCGCCGTGCGCCTCGGCAAGGACCTGCCGATCCGCACGGGCAGGCCGTACAGCCGCGCCGAAGTGGTCGAGGCGATCTCCACTGTCCATCTCGGCGCCGAACTGCTGGTCAGCGCCGTCAGGGAAAGCGGCAGCGTTTCCTTCCTGCTCTTTGCCGCCGACCGCCTCGGCAATAGCGGCTATGTGCTCGGTCCGAAGCTCGACGACAGCCTTGTCGATACCGCCGGCGGCACGCCGCTCAAGGTCACCCATGCCGGCCGCACCATCTATGACGGTCCGGCCCAGCATCCGAAGGGCGACGTTCTCACCTGGCTGGTCGACTACGCCAATGACGGCTTGCGTCCGGAAACATCGCTGAAGGCAGGCGCGCTGATCACGACGGGCACGTTGAGCGGCGCCATCGAACTGCCTGAACCCGGCGAAATCGATATCCTCTTCGGCGACGCCAGGCTGACTTTTTCGGTGTCGAAGACCTGATTGACGTTGTTTCTGCCTGCGGCCGCGGCGATACCCGCGCCCTCGCCTTGTTGATCAGCAGAAAAAGGTAAGTTGACAATCATGGTTTAGTTTTGCAGGAACCGGGTGTGGACGGGAGGGCTTGCCCTTCCGGGCCTGCAGCGCCGAACCTGGAGCAGACCATGCCGTCGTCTTTCCTTGCCCTGTCTGACATCATCTATGCCATTGGCCCTAAGCCGATCCTGTCCGGCATCGACCTGATCCTCGAAAAGGGCCGCATCTACGGTCTGGTGGGGCCGAACGGTTCGGGAAAGAGCACGCTTTTGAAGATCATCGCCCGCCAAGTCGTGCCGCAATCCGGCGCCATCTCCTTCGGCGGCAAGGCGGCGGCCGACTGGGGCGTCCGGGAATTTGCCCGGCACGTCGCCTATATGCCGCAATTTACCCCGGCGATCGATGGGATGACCGTGCGTGAACTGGTGGCGCTCGGCCGTTTTCCCTGGCACGGCACGCTCGGCCGCTTCACCGCAACGGACCGCAGCAAGGTCGAGGACGCCATCGCCCGCACCGAGCTTGAGGACTTTGCCGATCGCCCCCTCGCCAACATGTCGGGCGGCGAGCGCCAGCGCGCCTGGATCGCCATGATGCTCGCCCAGGACGCCCGCTGCCTGCTGCTCGACGAACCGACATCGGCGCTCGACCTCGCCCACCAGGCGAGCGTTCTCTCCCTGGTGCAGCAACTCAGCCACGAACGCGGGCTGACCGTCGTCATCGTGCTGCACGATATCAATCTCGCCGCCCGCTACTGCGACGCGATCGTCGCGCTCAACCGCGGCCGGATCACCGCCGAAGGCACGCCCGCCGAGATCATGCAGGCCGACACCCTGCACTCGATTTTCGGCGTCGGCATGGGCGTCTTCCCGCACCCGGTTCGAAAAGAACCGGTCAGCTATCTCTTGTAGGCCGTCGCCTACACCTTCTCGCGGAACATCTCGATGATGGCGGAAAAATCTCTTCCGCCATTGCCGAGCTTTTCGAACAGCGTGTAAAGCTGGGCGGCCTCCGCGCCGAGCGGCGTCGACGCGCCGCTTGCCAGCGCCGCCTCCTGCGAGAGTCTCAGATCCTTCAACATCAGCGCGGCGGCAAAACCTGGTTTGTATTCGTTATTCGCCGGCGAGGTCGGCACTGGCCCGGGCACGGGGCAATAGGTATTGATCGACCAGCACTGGCCTGATGACGTCGAGGCGACGTCGAACAGCGCCTGATGCGAGAGGCCGAGTTTTTCGGCCAGCACGAAGGCCTCGCAGACGCCGACCATCGAAATGCCGAGGATCATGTTGTTGCAGATCTTCGCCGCCTGACCAGCGCCCGCTTCGCCGCAATGGACGATCTTCTTGCCCATCGCCTCGAGGATCGGTTTCGCCCGGGCGAAGGCTTCATCCGAGCCGCCGGCCATGAAGGTCAGCGTTCCCGCGCTCGCCCCGCCCGTGCCGCCGGAGACCGGCGCGTCGAGCGACAGGCAGCCTGCGGCCTTCGCCATCTCATGGGCCTTGCGGCTGCTCTCGACATCGATTGTCGAGCAATCGATGACGAGCGTGCCTTGCGCGGCGGTCTGGAGGATATCGGTCCAGGCCGTCAGCACATGCCGGCCCTGCGGCAGCATTGTGATGACGATCTCGGCGTCCTTGACCGCCTGGCTGGCATGACTGGCCGGCTTGACGCCGCTCGCTTCGGCCGCCTTCAGCACCGAGGCCGCGAGATCGAAGCCGAGAACCTCGTGGCCTGCTTTGACGAGATTGGCCGCCATCGGCCCGCCCATGTTGCCAAGCCCGATGAATGCGATCCTTGCCATGGTCTTCTCCTATCGATTGTCTTCGAGGATCATCGCCGCCGCCTTTTCGGCGATCATGATCGTCGGCGAATTGGTGTTGCCCGAGGTGATCGACGGCATCACCGAGGCGTCGGCGATCCTGAGCTTGCCGAGAGCCCTGAGTTTCAGCCGGGGATCGACGACGCTGTCCCTGTCGGCGCCCATGCGGCAAGTGCCGACCGGATGGAATATCGTCGTGCCGATATCGCCCGCCGCCCGCTCCAGATCGGCCTCCGTCTGATAGCTCGGTCCCGGCTTGAATTCCTCCGGCCGAAACCTCGCGAACGAAGGCTGCGCGACGATCCTGCGCGTCAACCGTATTGAACGGACAGCTATGTCACGATCGCGCGGCGTCGAGAGATATTTCGGGCTGATGGTCGGCTGGGCGGCAAAATCCGGGCTCGACAGATGCACCGAACCGCGGCTTTCCGGCCTCAGATTGCAGACGCTGGCGGTGATCGCCGGGAAAGGATGAACCGGATCGCCGAACTTCTCCAGCGAAACCGGCTGCACGTGATACTGCAGATCCGGCGTTTCCCGGTCGGGCCCTGAGCGGGTGAAGATGCCGAGCTGGCTCGGCGCCATCGCCATCGGGCCGGAGCGGCGGACGAGATATTCGAGCCCGATCGCCGCCTTGCCGATCAACCTCGTCGCCTTCTCGTTCAGCGTCGGAACCCCGGTGACCTTGTAAGCCAGACGCAGTTGCAGATGGTCCTGCAGGTTCTCGCCGACGCCCTTCACCTCGCTGACGACATCGATGCCCGCCTGCCGGAGAACCTCGCCCCTGCCGATGCCCGACAGTTCGAGGATATGCGGCGAACCGATCGAACCAGCCGAAAGCACCGTTTCTTTCGCCGCATAGGCGCGCTTCGCAGCGCCCTGATGCTGGAATTCGACACCGACAACTGCCCCCTCCTCTACCAGCAGCCGCCGGACCTGCGCCTTGGTCAGCACGGTCAGGTTGGAGCGCCTCATCGCCGGGCGCAGGAAGGCCTTCGAGGTGTTCCAGCGAATGCCGGAGCGCTGGTTGACGTCGAAATAGCCGGAACCTTCGTTGTTGCCGCGGTTGAAATCCGCCGTCTCCGGAATGCCGGCTTCCCTCGCCGCCTGCTGAAAGGCATCGAGCACGGCCCAGCGAACGCGCGCCTTCTCGATGCGCCATTCGCCGCCGGCCCCATGCATGTCGTCTTCGCCGCGATAAAAGTCCTCGGACTTGCGGAAGAAAGGCAGAACATCGTCCCAGCCCCAGCCGCTGCAGCCCATCTGCCGCCAGAGGTCGTAGTCGCGCGCCTGGCCGCGCATATAGATCATGCCGTTGATCGACGAGCAGCCGCCGAGCACCTTGCCGCGCGGATAACTCAGCGCCCGGCCGTTCAGCCCCGCTTCCGGCGCCGTGGTGAAGCACCAGTCGGTGCGCGGATTGTTGATGCAATAGAGATAACCGACGGGAATATGAATCCAGTGGTAATTGTCGCTGCCGCCGGCTTCGAGCAGCAGCACCCGGCTCCTGCCGTCGGCGGATAACCGGTTGGCGAGTACGCAGCCGGCACTGCCTGCCCCGATGATGATGTAGTCGTAACGATCCATGTGCGCCCTGCACGAAAATTCCGATGCTTGCCGCTCCCCTTCCGGGAAGAGACCGGTCCGCCCGTTAGCGGCGATAGACGAAGCCCAGCTTCCGCCCGAGCCGCGAAGCGTAGAACTCGCCGATGATGCCGCGGCGGAAGATCAGCACGCAGACCATAAAGACGATGCCGGTGATGATGGTCACCGGAAATTCCGAGGTGGCGAGGTAGTTTTCCAGCGCCACCACCAGCCCCGCGCCGAAGAGCGGACCGATCAGCGTGCCGATGCCGCCGAGCAGCGTCATCAGGATCACCTCGCCCGACATCTGCCACGCGACATCGGTCAAGGTAGCGAACTGGAAAACGATCGATTTCACCGCGCCAGCCAGGCCGGCCAGCGTCGCCGACATAACGAAGGCGCCGAGCTTGTAGCGCGCCACAGAATAACCGAGCGAGATCGCTCGGCTCTCGTTCTCCCGGATCGATTTCAGGATCATGCCGAAGGGCGAATTGATGAAACGCCAGATGATCAGCACGCCGATAATAAACACGGCGAGCACGAAATAATACATGTTGGTCGAACTGTTCAGATCGATGAAGCCGAACAGATGGCCTCGCGGCACCGATTGGATGCCGTCCTCGCCTTCGGTGAACTTCGCCTGCAGGCAGAAGAAGAAGAACATCTGTGACAGCGCCAGCGTGATCATCGCGAAATAGATGCCCTGGCGGCGGATGGCGAAGAAGCCCATGACCAGACCGAGAAAGGCCGCACCCGCCACGCCGATCAGAATGCCGAGTTCCGGCGGCAGGCCCCATGCCTTCACCGTATAGGCGGTGAAATAGGCGGCCCCGCCGAAGAAGGTGGCATGGCCGAAGGAAAGCAGGCCGGTATAGCCGAGCAGCAGGTTGAAGGCGCAGGCAAACAGCGCGAAGCAGAGCAGCTTCATCAGGAAGATCGGATAGAAGAAGAACGGCGCCAAGAGCAGAAGCAGCAGCCCGACGAGGAGGAAAGCTGCCTGGACCGAAAGGGCGGTCCGGCTTTTTTCCGTTCGGATGGTTTCGGTGATGTCAGTCATGTCAGGCATCCCGGCCGAAGAGGCCCGCGGGCCTGATGAGAAGCACGATCGCCATGATGACGAAGATGACGATGTTGGAAGCCTCGGGATAGAAGACCTTGGTCAGGCCCTCGGCAATGCCGAGCACATAACCGGTGATGATCGCGCCCATGATCGATCCCATGCCGCCGACGACGACCACGGCGAAGACGACGATGATCATGTTCGAGCCCATCAGCGGCGAGACTTGGTAGATCGGCGCCGCCAGCACGCCGGCAAAGGCCGCAAGGCCAGCGCCGAGCGCGTAGGTGAGCGTCAGCAGCACCGGCACGTTGACGCCGAAGACCTGCACCAGCACGGCGTTTTCGGTCGCGGCCCTGAGATAGGCCCCGAGCTTGGTCTTTTCGATCAGCAGCCAGGTGCCGAGGCAGACGACGAGCGAGACGACGACCACCCAGCCGCGATAGATCGGCAGAAACATGAAGCCGAGATTGGCCCCGCCGGCAAGCGCCGCCGGCGTCGCATAGGGCTGGCCGGACGAGCCGTAGAGATAGCGGAAGGTGCCTTCGACCGCGAGCGCCAGCCCGAATGTGAAGAGCAGGCCGTAGAGCGGATCGAGATCGTAGAGCCGGCGCAGGAACAGCCGCTCGATGACGGCGCCGGCAAGCCCGACGATGACAGGCGCCAGGATCAACGACGGCCAGTAGCCGATGCCGGCATAGGTCAACAGCAGATATGCGACGAAGGCGCCGAGCATATATTGCGCGCCGTGGGCGAAGTTGATTACCCGGAGCAGGCCGAAGATGATGGCGAGGCCGAGGCTGAGCAGCGCATAGAACGAGCCGTTGATCAGGCCGATCAAGAGCTGGCCGAGCAGCGCCTGCAGGGGAATGCCGAAGATCATCGTCATCTGGTCACACTCCCTAGGTGAAGATCGATTCCGGCCAGGCGGTCCCCTACGCTTCCCTCATTCCTGTGCTCGTCACAGGAATCCAGCCGGCCCAAGTCCTTGGGCCGAAACAACTCTTCCGCGCCGCAGACGCGGCGCTGCTGGATCCCTGTGACGAGCACAGGGATGAGGGAGGAGATGCTGAGGTCCAATATCCTGGAAGCACATGCGATGGTCACAACCATACTTAAACTCCCAGAACCTTGTGCAGCGTATCCATGCGCTGCGGCAGTTCGCCGACCGGGAATTCCGACACCATCTGCCCATGATCGATCAGATAGAAGCGATCGGCAATACGGCTGGCGAAGCGGAAGTTCTGCTCGACGAGCAGGATCGTCATGCCGCGCTCCTTGAGCTTCTTCAGCACCTCGCCGATGCGCTGGACGATGACAGGGGCAAGCCCTTCCGTCGGTTCGTCGAGAATGAGCAGTCGCACACCGGTGCGCAGAATCCGGGCAATCGCCAGCATCTGCTGCTCGCCGCCTGATAGTTTGGTGCCCGGGCTGCCGCGGCGTTCATAGAGATTGGGAAAGAGCTCGTAGATCTCGTCGAGCGTCATGCCGCCACTGGCCACGACCGGCGGCAGCAGCAGGTTTTCCGAAACGGTGAGCGTGGAAAAGATGCCGCGCTCCTCCGGTACGAAACCGATACCCCGGTGCGCCGTCTTGTGCAGCGGCACATGCATCATGTCGTTGCCGGCAAAGCTGATCCTGCCCTTGCGGGCGCGCACGATGCCGGTGATGGTACGCAGCGTCGTTGTCTTGCCGACGCCGTTGCGGCCGAGAATGGTAATCGTCTCGCCTTCGCCGACATGCATGTCGACGCCGTGCAATATGTGGCTTTCGCCGTACCAGGCGTTGAGGCCCTGAACCTCGAGGAGAGCGGCCATCAATGCTCCTCCGTGCCCATGTAAGCGACTCGGACGCGCTCGTCCTGGCTGACGGTGGCATAATCGCCCTCAGCAAGGATCTCGCCGCGCTGCAAAACGGTGACGTGCTGGCAGATATTGGCGACGACGGAGAGATTGTGCTCGACCATCAGCACCGCCCGGTTGCGGGCGACATCACGGATGATCGCGGAGACGACGCCGACATCCTCATGCCCCATGCCGGCCATCGGCTCGTCGAGCAGCAGCACCTTCGGATCGAGCGCCAGTGTCGTGGCGATCTCAAGCACACGCTTGCGGCCATAGGAAAGATCGGCGGCGAAATGGTCGCGCTCCTTGGAAAGGCCGACGCTGGCAAGCAGTTGCTCGGCGCGCTCGTTTAGCCGGTCGAGCGCCGACAGCGGCCGCCAGAACTGCGTCGACAGATGGTTCGGCCGCTGCAGCGCCACACGCACATTGTCGAGCACACTCAAATGCGGGAAGACCGCCGAAATCTGGAAGGAGCGCACCAGCCCCATGCGCGCCACCCTGTCTGGAGGGGTGCCGGTTATGTCGGTGCCCATCAGGGTGATCGTGCCCGCCGTCGGCTGCAGGAACTTCGTCAAAAGATTGAAGACCGTGGTCTTGCCGGCGCCGTTCGGGCCGATCAGTGCATGCACGCTGGCGTCATGCACATCGAGATCGACGTCCTTGACGGCCGTAAAGCCGCCGAAATCGCGGCGCAGGCCGCGGGCGGACAATACCACCCGCGGCTTTGCCTGAGTTTCAATCGCGGAAACCGCCATCGTGCTTACTTCACCAGATCGCAGCCGCTCTTGGCGGGATCGATATAGGCGTCCTTGCCGGGAATGGTGGCGAGAACGTTGAAGTAATCCCATGGCTCCTTGCTATCGGCCGGCTTCTTGACCTGCAGCAGGTACATGTCGTGGATCATGCGGCCATTGGGTCCGACCGTGCCGCCGCGGCCGAAGACGTCGTCGACGGGCATTTCATGCAATTCTTTGGCGACAGCCCCCGTCTCGTCGGTGCCGGCCTTCTGCACCGCCTTCAGATATTGCGTCACCGCCGAATAGGTGCCGGTATGGACCATGTTCGGCATCTTGCCGGTCCGGGCGAAGAACTTCTTGGCGAAGGCGCGGCTTTCGTCGTCGCGGTTCCAATAATAGCCCTCGGTCAGCGTCAGTCCCTGGGCCGCCTCGAGGCCGAGACCATGGACTTCGGCGAGCGTGAAGAGCAGTGCCGCCAGATGCTGACCGCCCTGGGTGATGCCGAATTCAGCCGCCTGCTTGATGGCGTTCGAGGTATCGAGGCCGGCATTGGCAAGCCCGATCACCTTGGCGCCGGACGATTGCGCCTGCAGCAGGAAGGAGGAGAAGTCCTGGGTCGACAGCGGATGGCGGACGGTCCCGACGACCGTACCGCCGCTCGCCTTGACATATTCACTGGTCTGCTGCTCCAGCGAATAACCGAAGGCATAGTCGGCGGTCAGGAAGAACCAGCTGTCGCCGCCCTGCTTGACGAGCGCGCCGCCAGTTCCGACGGCCAGCGCATGCGTGTCATAAGCCCAGTGGAAGCCATAAGGCGAGCAGGCCTTGCCGGTGAGATCGGTCGTCGCCGCACCGGTGACGATGTCGATCTTCTTCTTTTCCTTGCCGATCGCCTGCACGGCAAGCGCCACCGAGGAGGTCGTCAGTTCCATGATCGCATCCACCTGCTCGGTGTCGTACCATTGCCGGGCAATGTTGGAGGCGATATCCGGCTTGTTCTGGTGGTCGGCATCGACGATCTCGACCGGCACACCCAGCACCTTGCCGCCGAAATCCTCGACGGCCATCTTGGCGGCCTCGACGGAAGACTTGCCGCCGAAGTCGGCATAAACGCCCGACTGGTCGTTCAGGATGCCGATCTTGACCTTGCCGTCGGTCGCGCTCTGCGCGAGCACGGCAGTGCTGCTCGCAAGCAGAAAAGCAACTGATGCAATGAGATTCTTACGCATATTCTCTCCTCCCAGAGATGAGCCAGATTGCGGGTCTGTTCAGATTTGGCCGGTCGCACTCCTCAGAACGACCGCCCCTCGTCCTACGATCATGGAAATTCTCGCCTGAAGCAACGGGTGGTTTACAACTAATTCCAAACAGTATCTGTTCATTTTTGCACAGAAAGAGAGCTGCACAATTTCCATCCCAACCTCAGGAAGCGCCAGGAGTCAGCGCTCAGCGCTAGAACTAGGGCAGTTTCTGCGGTTGTGCAGGCATGTGCCATCAGACGAACGAACAATCCTCCTTTGTCCGTTCGTCTCACAGGCGCATTTCGGCACGTTCAGGCTGCCGTTACTTCCACTGCGTCCCGTTGTCGGCAGCGCAGCCAGAGGGCGGCAAGGCGCCGCTAAAGGTTTCCTTCAGCTTGGCACAGCCCCAGGCATTGATCGGGCCTGGCATGGCCATGTTGAGCGTGATGCCGACTTCATCATAGGGACTGTCGGTGTTGGAGACGTAGCGATACCAACGAAAGCCGATGACCACGACGAATGCGAGGGCGACCGTCAGCAGCAGGCGAAGCAATTTTTTCATCCAAATACCTCAAAAAAGCACAACGCTGCCGTGTAGCATTCACGCATGGAGGCTGAAAGCGCTGTCGCGGGGCATCAACGGATTTATTGCCGGCGCCTTCGGGTTCATCGCCGCCCAGGCTTTCCGGACTCGTCAACCGCAAATCGCCCATCCTTGTCGGAACAAAACGTAAGTAAAAACAAAGAATTGTTTAAATCTCCAGTCATGATATTCGTTGCGGGGTTGTTGGACGAAGGCAATGGCGATGAGCAATCCACCGCAGTTTACCTGGGATGATCTGCAGTTTTTTCTGGCCGTCGCCCGCACCGGCCAGCTCTCGACGGCCGCCCGCCAGCTGCGCTCCAGCCATGCCACCGTCTCTCGCCGAATCGACCGGCTGGAATTCACCCTGAAGGTCAAGCTGTTCGAGCGCAATCCGCGCGGCTATGTGCTGACATCAATGGGCACGCGTTTCGTCGAAACGGCCGAACGGATGGAGCAGGAGACCGAGCGGCTGCGCGCCGACCTCGCCGATGGCTCTATGGCGCAGCGCGGCCTCGTGCGCCTTAGTGCGCCGGAAGGTTTTGCCAATTTCTTCTTCGCGACCGTGCTGCCACAATTTGCCGCGCAGCATCCGCATCTCTCGCTCGAGCTGGTGACGATCCAGCAGATCATGTCGCTATCGCGCAAGGAGGCCGATCTCTCCGTTGTGCTCGACGAGCCGAAGGGCGGGCCTTATTTTGCCGAGAAGCTGACCGACTATCACCTGCAGATCTACGGCTCGCGCGATTATCTGGCCAAGGCCCCTGCCATCACCCGCCGCGACGATCTGCTCGAACATCCCTTCGTCAGCTATATCGAGGAGATGATTTTCGCGCCGGGCCTGGATTATCTCAGCGATGTGCATCCGCGCATCAAGCCGCAGTTCCAGAGCTCCAGCATCTTCGCCCAGCTCACCGCCACCCGAAACGGACTCGGTCTCTGCATCCTGCCCTATTTCTTCGCCAGCCGTTATCCCGAGCTCGTGCGTGTGCTGCCCGAAGAGATCGACCTCAAGCGTCAGTACTGGATCACCTGCCATCGCGACCTGAAACAGGCGCCGCGCGTGCGCGCCGTCATCGATTTCCTGCGTGAGGCCGTGCGCGGCGAAGATGCGCGCTTCGTGCCGCCCTATATCATCGCCGCCAGTTCCCCGCGCCGGTCGGAAGCCGAAAGCTGATTACTTGAGAAACTCGGCCCGGTGCGGCGTGAAGCTATCGATCAGCCGGCCCTTTTCCAGCGCCTTGACGCCGTGGACGAGATTGGGCGGCACGATGAAGCTGCCGCCCTGCCGCAGCACCTCGGTGCGCCCATCGATCGTCACCTCGAAGCTGCCTTCGGCAACATAGCTTGCCTGGATGTGCGGATGCGAATGGGCAGCACCGACGGCGCCGCTTTCGAACGCCACTTCCACCATCATCATCTCTGGCAGATAGGTCATGATGCGCCTGGTGACGCCGGGCTCCGGATTGACCCATTCGGCGCCTTCGGCCGATATGAACAGATCGCTTGACGACATTCCCGCCTCCTCATTCCAGAATCGAACGCGGGCAAAGTGGATCATGGCGTAGCGTTTGAAAAGATGGCCGCATCTGTCTTTTCGATAGGGCGCCTTGTTGTTGACGCGCTCGGCTGGCGGGTCTATGCGACCTTGAGCGAGGCAAGCCTGAATGAGGAGACGCTGCCATGCAGCATATGCGCGAAGTTTTCGACTGGGCCGACCCATTCCGCCTGGTGGAGCAGCTGACCAACGAGGAGCGCATGGTGCAGGATACCGCCCATGCCTATGCGCAGCAAAAGCTCGCTCCCCGTGTTCTCGACGCCTTTCGCAATGAAAAGACCGATCCCGCCATCTTCCGCGAAATGGGCGAACTCGGCTTGCTCGGCCCGACGATTTCGCCTGATTATGGCGGCGCCGGCCTGGGTTATGTCGCCTACGGCCTGATCGCTCGCGAGGTCGAACGGGTCGACAGCGGTTACCGCTCGATGATGAGCGTGCAATCCTCGCTGGTCATGGTGCCGATCGAAACCTTCGGTTCCGAGGCACAGAAGCTGAAATACCTGCCGAAACTGGCGGCCGGCGAATGGATCGGTTGCTTCGGCCTGACCGAACCCGATCATGGTTCCGACCCCGGCTCGATGGCGACGCGCGCCAAAAAGGTCGACGGCGGCTATAGCCTGACCGGCTCGAAGACCTGGATCTCGAATGCACCGATCGCCGATGTTTTCGTCGTCTGGGCAAAGACCGAGGATGGCCTCATCCGCGGTTTCATTCTCGAAAAGGGCTGGAAAGGACTTTCGGCTCCCGCCATCCACGGCAAGGTCGGCTTGCGGGCTTCGATAACGGGCGAAGTGGTGATGGACGGCGTCTTCGTGCCGGAGGAAAACCTGCTGCCCGGCGTCACCGGCCTCAAGGGGCCGTTCACCTGTCTCAACTCGGCCCGCTTCGGCATTGCCTGGGGCGCACTTGGTGCCGCCGAGGATTGTTATGCCAGAGCCCGGCAATATACGCTGGAGCGCAAGCAGTTCGGCCGGCCGCTCGCCGCCAACCAACTGATCCAGAAGAAACTCGCGGATATGGCGGCGGAGATCGCGCTCGGCCTTCAGGGCTGCCTGCGGCTTGGCCGCATGAAGGAGGAAGGCCATCCGCCAGTGGAGCTGACCTCGATCCTCAAGCGCAACAGCTGCGGCAAGGCGCTTGACATGGCCCGCGCCGCCCGCGACATGCTCGGCGGCAACGGCATTTCCGACGAATTCGGCATCGCCCGCCATCTCGTCAACCTCGAAGTGGTCAACACTTATGAGGGCACGCACGACATCCACGCGCTGATCATCGGCCGGGCAATCACCGGCATCGCCGCCTTTGCAAATTGAGTTGCAGAGCCCGGCCAGACCTGGCGAATTGCCACACGCCTGACAATGTGCGACCTTCCCTGGCTGCGGCACCAGGCCGGCAATGAGGGGATCGCGCATGTTTCTGCTTCTTGCATTGCTGATCGGTGTTATCTCGGGCCTTCGCGCCATGACCGCGCCCGCTGCCGTCGCCTGGGGCGCGGCGCTTGGCTGGTTCGACGTGTCGCAGACGCCGCTTGCCTTCATGGGTTACCGGTGGACGCCGTGGATTTTTACCGTTCTCGCCGTCGTTGAACTCGTCACCGACCAGCTGCCATCGACGCCGTCGCGCAAGGTGCCGATGCAGTTCGGCGCCCGCATCGTCACGGGAGCACTTGCCGGCGCCACGATCGGCGCAGCCAGCAGCCTGCTTTTCGGCGGGCTGATCGCCGGCGTGATCGGCGCCGTCATCGGCACCTATGGCGGCGCCGCGCTGCGCGCCAGGCTTGCCGCCGCGTTCGGCAAGGATCTGCCGGCCGCCCTCATCGAGGATGCCGTTGCCATTGTCGGCGCTCCACTGATCGTGGGAGCCGTGTCATGAAGAGCTTCGACGCCATCGTTATCGGCGCCGGCCAGGCCGGCCCGTTCCTCGCCGCCCGCATGGTCGAAAAGGGCATGAAAGTGGCGCTCGTCGAGCGCAAGTTCCTCGGCGGTACCTGCGTCAATGCCGGCTGCATGCCGACAAAGACGCTGGTCGCCAGCGCCCGCGCCGCCCATGTCGCAAGAAGCGGCGCCGCCTACGGCGTCAATATCCCCGGTGAAATCGCTATCGACATGAAGGTGGTGAGAGCCCGGGCGGAAACGGTGACGATGACCGCCCGCAACGGCCTGATCGGCTGGTTTGACAGCATGGACCGCATGAGCGTGATCTACGGTCATGCCCGTTTCGAGGATGCGAAGACCGTCCGCGTCAATGGCGAGACACTGACAGCGCCGCGCATCTTCCTCAATGTCGGCGCGCGGCCCGTCATCCCCGAACTGCCAGGCATCGACGATATCGCTTACCTCACCAGCACCTCCATCATTCATCTTGACACGCTGCCGCGGCACCTGGCGGTAATCGGCGGCAGCTATATCGGGTTGGAATTCGCCCAGATGTATCGCCGCTTCGGCGCCGAAGTCAGCGTCATCGAGCACGGCCCGAAGCTCGCTTCACGCGAGGACGAGGATATATCGGACGCGATCGCCGACATACTGCGCTCCGAAGGCATTGCAGTCCACACCGACGCCGGCGACATCGCTTTTGCCCGAAACGGCAGCGGAGTGAGCGTCACCGCCGGCGCGGCAAAGATCGATGCAAGCCATGTGCTGATCGCCACCGGCCGCAAGCCGAACACCGACGACCTCGGACTCGATGCCGCCGGCGTGGCGACCGACAAGCGCGGCTATATCACCGTCGACGACAAGCTCGCCACCAATGTCGAGGGTATCTTTGCGCTTGGCGACTGCAACGGCCGCGGCGCCTTCACGCATACCTCCTACAATGACTTCGAGATCGCCGCCGCCAACCTTCTCGACGGCGACGACCGCAAGGTCTCGAGCCGCATCCCGGCCTATGCGCTCTACATCGACCCGCCGCTCGGCCGCGTCGGCATGACCGAGAAGCAGGCGCGTGCCTCCGGCCGCAGGATCATGGTCTCGACCCGGTCGATGAGCCGCGTCGGCCGGGCCAATGAACGCGGCGAGACCAAGGGCTTCATGAAGGTAATTGCCGATGCCGAGACCAAAGAGATCCTCGGCGCGGCGATCCTCGGCATCGAAGGCGACGAGGTGATCCATGGCCTGATCGATGCGATGAATGCGGGAACCACCTATCCCGCGCTGAAATGGTCGGTGCCGATCCACCCGACGGTGTCGGAGCTGATCCCGACGCTGCTTGGGGATTTGAAGCCGGTTTAGCCGTGACTGACCTCGGGAAGAGCTCATGTCTATCGAAGCGCTGATCGAAAACTACGGCCTGCTGGCGATTTTCCTGGGTGCAGCCTTCGAGGGCGAGACAGCCGCCTTCCTCGGCGGCGTGATTGCCCATCGCGAACTGCTCACCTATTGGTCGGCGTCGCTCGCAGCCGTCGCAGGCTCTTTCGCCGGCGACCAGCTCTGGTTCTTCGCCGGCCGTTATGCCGCACAATGGAGCGTCGTGCGCCGGTTGATGGAAAAGCCGGCGCTCGCGCGCGCAACCGGGCTTCTGGAGAAATATCAGACCGGCTTCATCCTGGCGTTCCGTTTTCTCGTCGGATTGCGCACCATCAGCCCGATCGTCATCGGCACGACCCGGATATCGACCGGCAAATTCGTCGCCCTGAACGCTGTAGCCGCGCTGGTCTGGGGGCAGCTTTTCACCGCGCTTGGTTATCTGTTCGGACACGGCATCCAGCAGACCCTCGGCCGCCTACCCCTTCACCGGCACCTGCTGATCGCCATCGCAGCCGCCGCTGTCGTGGCAGTGGCGGCTCTACTCTTTCGCAGGATGAAACCAAGCGGCAGCCATCTGTAAAAGCGCTGCGGCGCTCTACTCCATCACGATCTGCAGCTTCACGTCGCTCGGCCGGGCCTCGACCGCGCGGTCGAACGCCTTGATCGAATCGTCGAACGTGAACGTCTCCGATATCAGCGGCTTCAGGTCGACACGGCCTGATGCCAAGAGGGCAATCGAACGCTCATACTGGTGGGCATAGCGGAACACGGTTTCGATGCGGATTTCCTTGGTGGATGCCGTCGAGACGTCGAAGCCGACAGGGTTCACCGGCAGGCCGACCGCAACGATGACGCCGCCCGGGCGCGGCAGCGCCATGATCGTCTCCCAGGCCCTTGGCGAACCGGAGCATTCGAAGACCACATCCGCACCCCAGCCCTCCGTCAGCCGGCCGACCTCCTCACTCAGGTTCTTCTCGCGGATATTGACCGGGATGACGCCCTGATATTGCGCGGCGATGTCGAGTTTCGGCTGGGCGAGATCGGCAACGATCGCGCGGGCG
Source organism: Rhizobium sp. CBN3 (assembly GCF_030518245.1). Classification (NCBI taxonomy): domain Bacteria; kingdom Pseudomonadati; phylum Pseudomonadota; class Alphaproteobacteria; order Hyphomicrobiales; family Rhizobiaceae; genus Rhizobium; species Rhizobium sp. CBN3. Next base: position 454,642 of record NZ_JAULSE010000002.1, on the reverse strand, counting down.
CAGCCGCCGGCAAGGGCGGCGATCGCCACCATCGTGCCGATCGGCCCGGCGCCGAGCACGATAGCGGTATCGCCGGGTGTGATCTTCGCCTTGGCTGCCGCCTGCATGCCGACCGCGAAGGGCTCGACCATGGCGCCTTCGGCGAAGCTGACATTGTCGGGCAGCTTGAAAGTATAATTGGCCGGATGCACCACTTCGGGCGTCAGCACGCCATGGATCGGCGGCGTCGCCCAGAAGCTGACGGCAGGATCGATATTGTACATGCCGAGCCGGCTCGCCTTGGAGTTCGGATCGGGGATGCCGGGCTCCATGCAGACACGGTCGCCGACTTTCAGATGTGTGACACCGGCCCCCACCTCGACCACCGTGCCGGCCGCCTCATGGCCGAGCACCATCGGCGCGTTGACGACGAAGGGGCCGATCTTGCCGTGGGTGTAATAATGAACGTCCGAACCGCAGACGCCGACGGTATGAATCTTGATCTTCACCTGCCCCGGCCCTGTCTCCAGCGGCAGATCAATATCGCGCAACGCAAGCTCATGCTGGCGCTCCAGCACCAGCGCACGGACTTTGGTCATTCTCGGTTTCCTTCCCTATGGCCCCTAGAATTCAGAGGGCGCCGTTGACGTGACTATAGGACCGCAAGGCGCTTCGATTCAACCGCCAAGGTAAGCTTTTGCTCATCCCGCGACGAAATGCTCATATGCTTAGCCCGAAAGATAACCGCCGATAAACCTCCGTATGATTTCGGAAGAGCACAGCGCGCGGTACAGTCTTACTCATCAGCCACGGCAAGGCGAGAAGGCGACCAAGTGATGAAGCATGACAACGACAATGTCGGCGGGAACCGGCTTTCCCAGAGGATCTTCAGACGGCTCCGAAAATTCTGGCGCAGATTGGTGGACGATTGGAACGCCTCCCTTCAGAGGGACAACCCGGGGCAGCCAATGCGCGTCATTCTGCGGACTTGGGATCGAAATCGCCCCCGGCAGCGTTAATAGCATGCAGCCCGCATGGCGTGGCGGAAGCATAATAGCTCCCGGCGCCAGTGGCTCGGCAATACAGGAAGGCCATCATGAAGCCGGTCGTGTCATTCTGCCTGTTCGCATCCCTTCTCTTCGCCGCCAACCAGGCGACTGCTGCCCTGGAACAAGCGTCGCTGCCCCCGCAGCAGCAGGAAGAAGAGCTCGTACCGGCCAATGTCGAGCTTACCTTCAGCGGTCCCGTCGATCTCGCCCGCTCGACCGCCATCTTGCTCGATGCTAAAGGCAGGGCGCTTCCCCTGGGCAAGCCGTTCCTCTCCGGCCCCGAAGGATCCATATTCAAAGTCCCGCTCGATCCCGCAATGGCGCCCGGCCTCTATACCCTCGACTGGCACGTCCTCTCGATGGACGGCCGCAGCGCCGAAGGCCGCTACCAGTTCCGGGTCGATCCTTGAATTTCAAGATCGCGCCTGGTTCTCGTTTCCGCTGTAGCCGCCTGAAAGCATTTATAAGATTTTTATATTGATGCCGTTTCGGCCGTCTCGAACCTTTATGCGCTCCGGCTCCATATTGGTGCCCGAGAGATCCAAGGATCATCTCCACGCCAGAAAGCATGAAAGGCAGCTCCTACGGCGGCGGCCCTTTGTCTTGTCTGACTCCAACAAGAACAACAGGAGTCACGATCATGATGGATACCATTCTGCTCGGCACCGCGATCTTATTTTTCGCGCTGTGCTTTGCCTATGTCGGAGCCTGCGACAGGCTCTAGGGAGAAACGACGATGACCCTCGATTATGTCCTGAGCGGCGCCGTAACCGTGTTTCTCACCGTTTACCTCACCTACGCTCTCTTACGCCCAGAACGCTTCTGAAAAAACCGACGCTTCCGAAGCCGCGCCTGCGCGACCGGGAACCAGCCGGGTATTGAAAGTTTTAGCTCCATGACCCTCAACGGATGGCTTCAGATCCTGCTCTATTGCGGGATCGTCCTTTTGCTCGTCAAACCGCTCGGCGGTTACATGACGCGCGTCTATAACGGCGAACGAACATTCCTCTCGCCCGTCCTCGTTCCGATCGAACGCGGACTTTACCGCATTGCCGGCACCGGCGAAGGCGAGGAGCAGCATTGGACCTCCTATGCCTTCGCGATGTTGATGTTCAACCTTCTCGGCGTCCTCGTCCTCTACGCGCTGATGCGCCTGCAGGGCTTTCTGCCCTACAATCCGGCCGGCATGGCCGCCGTCCCGCCGGCGCTTTCCTTCAACACCGCCGTCAGTTTTCCGACAAATACCAACTGGCAGAACTACGGCGGCGAAAGCACCATGTCCTATCTCACGCAGATGGCCGGCCTGACGGTGCAGAATTTCCTTTCCGCCGCAACCGGCATGGCCATCGCAGTCGCCTTCATCCGTGCCTTCGCACGGGCGTCCGGCAAGGCGATCGGCAATTTCTGGGTCGATATGATCCGCGGCACGCTCTACATCCTGCTGCCGATCTGCATCGTGCTGACGCTCGTCTTCGTCTATCTCGGCGTGCCGCAGACGCTCGGCCCCTATATCGATGCGACGACGCTCGAAGGCGCCAGGCAGACGATTGCGGTCGGCCCGGTCGCTTCGCAGCTCGCGATCAAGATGCTCGGCACCAATGGCGGCGGTTTCTTCAACGCCAACTCCGCCCATCCGTTCGAAAATCCCGATGCGATCTCCAATCTCATCCAGATGGTTTCGATCTTTGCGATCGGCGCGGCTCTCACCAATGTCTTCGGCCGCATGGTCGGCAATCAGCGGCAGGGCTGGGCAATTCTGGCTGCGATGGGCGCGCTGTTCGTCGTCGGCGTCGGCGTCACCTATTGGGCGGAAGCGGCCGGCAATCCGCTGATGCATAGCTTTGGCCTCGCCGGGGGCAATATGGAGGGGAAAGAAGTCCGCTTCGGCGTCGCTCTGTCCTCGCTCTTCGCCGTCATCACCACTGCCGCTTCCTGCGGCGCGGTCAACGCCATGCATGGTTCGTTCACCGCTCTCGGCGGCCTGATCCCGCTGATCAACATGCAGCTCGGCGAAATCATCGTCGGCGGTGTCGGCGCCGGTTTCTACGGCATCCTGCTCTTCATTATCGTCGCCGTCTTCGTCGCCGGGCTGATGGTTGGCCGGACGCCGGAATATCTCGGCAAGAAGATCGAAGCGAAGGAAATGAAGATGGCCGTTCTCGCCATTCTCTGCCTGCCGCTCGCCATGCTCGTTTTCACCGCCATAGCCACCGTGCTGCCTTCCGCCGTCGCCTCGGTCGGCACATCAGGTCCGCATGGCTTCTCCGAGATTCTCTATGCCTATACCTCGGCTGCGGCCAATAACGGCTCGGCCTTCGGAGGCCTGACGGGCAATACGCCCTGGTATAACGTGACGCTCGGCATCGGCATGCTCGCCGGCCGGTTCCTGGTCATCATCCCGGCCCTTGCCATCGCCGGCTCGCTGATCGCCAAGAAAACGGTTCCGGCCTCGGCAGGCACCTTCCCGACCGACGGCCCGCTCTTCGTCGGCCTGCTGATCGGCACGATCCTGATCGTCGGCGGCCTGACCTTCTTCCCGGCGCTGGCTCTCGGCCCGATCGTCGAGCATCTGGTCATGATCGCCGGCCAGACCTTCTGAGGCGATGCCGTAACCCGCATCCCAAGGTTCCTTCGCCGTCCTCGTTTAAAAGCTGGAGTCTCTTATGAGCCAGGCAAAATCCGCGAGCATCATCGATTCTCGCATCCTCGTTCCCGCCGTCGGCGCCGCCTTCCGGAAGCTCGACCCGCGCGCTCTTGCCAGAAACCCGGTCATGTTTGTTGTGGCCACGGTCTCGGTGCTGACCACCGTGCTCTTCCTGCGCGACCTCATCGCCAGCAACGGCAATCTCGGCTTCTCCTTCCAGATCAATCTCTGGCTCTGGTTCACTGTGCTTTTCGCCAATTTCGCCGAAGCCGTCGCCGAAGGCCGCGGCAAGGCGCAGGCGGATTCGCTGCGCAAGGCGCGCACCGAAACCCAGGCAAAGCTGCTGACTGCCAACAATGGCAGCGACTACCGCATGGTGCCGGGCACCAGCCTCAAGGTCGGCGATATCGTGCTGGTCGAGGCCGGCGACATCATCCCCTCGGACGGCGAAGTCATCGAAGGTGTCGCCGCCGTCAACGAAGCGGCGATCACAGGCGAATCCGCCCCGGTCATCCGTGAATCCGGGGGCGATCGTTCGGCGGTCACCGGCGGCACGCAGGTGCTCTCCGACTGGATCCGCGTGCGCATCACCGCGGCGGCCGGCTCCACCTTCCTCGACCGGATGATTTCGCTGGTCGAAGGTGCGCAGCGCCAGAAGACGCCGAACGAGATCGCGCTCAACATCCTGCTCGCCGGCATGACGCTGATCTTCGTGCTCGCCACTGCGACGATCCCGAGCTTTGCCATCTATGCCGGCGGCTCGATACCGATCATTGTGCTCGTCGCCCTCTTCGTCACCCTGATCCCGACGACAATCGGCGCGCTCCTATCGGCGATCGGCATTGCCGGCATGGACCGCCTCGTCCGCTTCAACGTGCTCGCCATGTCCGGCCGCGCCGTGGAAGCGGCCGGCGACGTCGACACGCTGCTGCTCGACAAAACCGGCACGATCACCCTCGGCAACCGCCAGGCGACGGCCTTCCACCCGGTGCGCGGCGTTTCCGAGCAGGAGCTCGCCGATGCCGCCCAGCTCGCCTCGCTGGCCGACGAAACGCCGGAAGGCCGTTCGATCGTCGTGCTCGCCAAGGAGAAATATGCGATCCGAGGCCGCGACATGGCGAGCCTCAAGGCGAGCTTCGTGCCTTTCACCGCCCAGACCCGCATGAGCGGTGTGGATCTCGAAGGCGCGTCGATCCGAAAAGGCGCGGTCGATGCCGTGCTCGCCTATGTCAACGGCGACGCCCCCTCGAAGAACGGCAACGAGGTTGTGCGCGAGCTGCAATCGATATCCGACGAGGTCGCCAAGTCAGGCGGAACGCCGCTCGCCGTTGCTCGCGACGGCAGGTTGCTCGGCATCATCCAGCTGAAGGACATCGTCAAGGGCGGCATTCGCGAACGCTTCACGGAACTCCGCCGCATGGGCATCCGCACAGTGATGATCACGGGCGACAACCCGCTGACGGCGGCGGCCATCGCCGCAGAAGCCGGCGTCGACGACTTCCTCGCCCAGGCGACGCCGGAGATGAAGCTGACGCTGATGCGCGAGGAACAGGCCAAGGGCAAGCTCGTCGCCATGTGCGGCGACGGCACCAACGATGCGCCTGCACTCGCCCAGGCCGACGTCGGCGTCGCCATGAACACCGGCACCGTCGCCGCCCGCGAGGCCGGCAACATGGTCGATCTCGACTCGGACCCGACGAAGCTCATCGAGATCGTCGAGATCGGCAAGCAGCTCCTGATGACACGCGGCGCGCTGACGACCTTCTCGATCGCCAACGACATCGCCAAATACTTCGCCATTATCCCGGCGATGTTCCTGACCTTCTATCCGCAGCTCGGCATCCTCAACATCATGGGGCTGTCTACACCGCAGAGCGCCATCCTCTCGGCGATCATCTTCAACGCCCTCATCATCATCGCGCTGATCCCCCTGTCGCTGAAGGGTGTGCGCTACCGGCCGATCGGCGCCGGCGCGCTTCTGTCGCGCAACCTGCTGATCTACGGCCTCGGCGGCATCGTCGTTCCCTTCATCGGCATCAAGGCGATCGACATGGCCGTCGCGGCCCTCGGTCTCGCCTGACATCTCCAGGAGCTAAGAACAATGTTGAAAGAATTTCGCCCGGCCGTCGTTATGATCGTTGCCACCACGGCTATTACGGGCCTGCTTTATCCGCTCGCCATGACGGGGGCGGCCCAGGCGCTCTTCCCGACCCAGGCGAATGGAAGCCTGATCGAGAAGGACGGTCAGGTGATCGGCTCGAGGCTGATCGGCCAAGCCTTCACCAGCGACAAGTATTTCCACGGCCGTCCCTCGGCCGCCGGCGATGGCTACAATGCAGCCGCCTCCGGCGGCTCGAACCTCGGCCCGACCAGCCAGAAACTGATCGATCGCGTGAAGGGCGACTACGAAACCGCCAAGGCGGCAAATCCAAACGCCGAGGTGCCGGCCGACCTCGTCACCGCATCGGGCAGCGGCCTCGATCCCGATATTTCGCCCGAGGCCGCCTACTTCCAGGTGGCCCGCGTCGCCAAGGCGCGTGGCATGGATGAAGCGAGGGTCAAGGCGCTGGTCGACGGCGCCATTCATGACCGCGAACTCGGCATTTTCGGCGAACCCACCGTCAATGTTCTGGCGTTGAACCAGAGCCTTGATGCTTCTATGACTGAGTGAAGGTTGCGGGCTACAACCTCTCCCTCATTCCTGTGCTCGTCACAGGAATCCAGCCACGCGAAGTCCTTCGCGTGAAAAGAGTCTTCCGCGCCGCAGACGCGGCGCTGCTGGATCCCTGTGACATTCCTCGGGCAAAGCCCGAGGAAGGGGATGAGGGAAGGTGGAGCAAGCCTCCCCGATAGGAAAGACCACACGCATGCCAGACGACAACCGCGACCAGGCCGGCAGGCCCTCGCCCGATGCGCTGCTCGAAAAAGCCCGGGCGGAGATGCGCGGCCGTCTGAAGATCTTTCTGGGCGCCGCCCCAGGTGTCGGCAAGACCTACGAAATGCTGGTCTCCGGCCGCGCCAAGATCGCCGACGGCCTCGACGTCGTCATCGGCGTCGTCGAGACTCACGGCCGCAAGGAGACGGAGGCTCTGCTCGCCGGTTTCGAGATCATTCCCCGCGTCAAAATCGACTATAAGGGCCGTCCGCTCGAGGAAATGGACCTCGACGGCATCCTCGCCCGGCGGCCCGATCTCGTGCTGGTCGATGAACTCGCCCATACCAATGCCGAGGGCAGCCGTCACCCGAAGCGCTACCTCGACGTCAAGGAATTGCTCGATCGCGGCGTCGACGTCTACACGACGCTCAACATCCAGCACGTCGAAAGCCTGAACGACGTCGTCTCGCAGATCACCCGCATCCGCGTGCGCGAGACGGTGCCGGATTCGATCATCGACCTTGCCGACGACGTCGAGATCATCGACCTGACGCCGGACGATCTGATCAAGCGCCTGCATGACGGCAAGGTCTATGTGCCCCGCACAGCCGAGCGGGCGCTGACCAACTATTTCACCCCGGGCAACCTGACGGCGCTGAGAGAACTTGCGCTGCGCAAAACCGCCCAGCGCGTCGATGATCAGTTGCTCACCCATATGCAGGCTCACGCGATCTCCGGCCCCTGGGCGGCGGGCGAACGTGTTCTCGTCTCGATCGACCATCATCCGCGCTCCGCCTCGCTGGTGCGATATGCAGCCCGTATGGCCTCGCGCCTGCGCGCACCCTGGGCCGCCGTCTATGTCGAGACCAACCGTTCGGTCAATCTGACCGAAGCCGAGCGCGACACCGTTGCCGCAACGCTGCGTCTTGCCGAACAGCTCGGCGGCGAGGCGATCACCATTCCCGGCCGCGAGGTCGCCGAAGAGCTCGTCCGTCACGCCACCGCCAACAATGTCACCCACATCGTCATCGGCGCCCCCAAGGCGGCGACATGGCGCGACTGGTGGAGCCGTTCGATCACCGACGAACTGATCCGCAAGACCGGCGAAATCAGCGTCCATGTCATTTCAGGCAATGAGAAGGACGGCACCACCGCACGCGGCGTCCGCGCGGCGGCCACAGCCCCCCAATTCGATTTCAGAGCCTATCTTCTGGCGACCGTCTATGTCGCCATCGCGCTCGCGGTCAGCATCGTGCTCGATCAGGTGCTCGACGTGCGCAACCTTGCCCTCGTGTTCCTGATGGCGGTGCTGACCTCCGCCGTCCTGCATGGGTTACGGCCGGCGCTCTACAGCTGTATTCTCGGCGCGCTGTCTTTCAACTTCTTCTTCCTGCCGCCGCGCTACACGCTGACGATCAGCGATCCGGAAAGCGTACTTGCCCTGTTCTTCTTCCTGGGCGTCGCCATCATCGCCAGCAATCTGACCGCGACAGTGCAGCGCCAGGCGGCCGCCGCCCGCCAGCGGGCCCGCACGACGGAAGATCTCTATCTTTTCTCAAAGAAACTCGCCGGCACCGGTACGCTTGACGACGTGCTCTGGGCGACCGCCTTCCAGCTCGCCTCGATGCTGAAGGTCCGTGTCGTGCTGCTCTTGCCGGAAGAGGGCACCATCGCCGTCAAGGCCGGTTATCCGCCCGACGACACGCTCGACGATGCCGATATTGCCGCCGCCCGCTGGGCCTGGGAGCACAATCACGCTGCCGGTCGCGGCGCCGATACCCTGCCCGGCGCCAAGCGCCTCTACGTGCCGCTGAGAACCGGGCGCACCGCCGTCGGTGTCATCGGCCTCGACAGCGACCGCCGCGACGGGCCGTTGCTGACGCCGGAACAGCAGCGTCTGCTCGACGCGCTGGCCGATCAGGCGGCCCTTGCGATCGAACGTGTCCAGCTCGTCGCCGATGTCGACCGGGCAAGGCTCGCGGCCGAGGCCGATCGGTTGCGTTCGGCCCTGCTCACCTCGATTTCGCATGATCTGAAAACGCCGCTTGCGGCTATCCTCGGCGCCGCCGGCACGCTGCGCGACTATTTCGCCTCCATGCCGGAGGAGGACCGCAGCGACCTGCTCTCGACCGTCGTCGACGAATCCGAGCGCCTCAACCGCTTCATCGCCAACCTACTCGACATGACCAAGATCGAATCCGGTGCGATGGAGCCGAATTTTGCGCTGCATTATGCCGGTGATATCGTCGGCAGCGCGCTGCGCCGCGCCGCGAAGATCCTCGAGCGCCACAAGACCGAGACGAGCATTTCCGCCGACCTGCCGATGGTGCGCGTCGATCCTGTCCTGTTCGAGCAGGTGATCTTCAACCTGCTCGACAACGCCGCGAAATATGCGCCCGAGGGATCGGTGGTCCATATCGAGAGCTGGGCCGATGCCGACAATGTCGTTCTGCAGGTCTCAGACGAAGGCCCGGGCATTCCACCCGCCGATCTCACCCGCGTCTTCGACACCTTCTATCGCGTGCGCAAGGGCGATCAGGTGCGCGCCGGCACCGGCCTCGGCCTTTCCATCTGCCGCGGTTTCACCGAGGCGATGGGCGGCACGATCACCGCCGCCAACCGAAAGGGCCGCCCGGGCGCCGTCTTCACCATCCGCCTGCCGAAACCCAACGATATACCGAAACTGGATGAACTCAGATGACCGGTTCAGCCGTCAAGATCCTCGTCGTCGACGATGAGCCTCCAATCCGCAAGCTCCTTCGCGTCGGCCTGACCGCGCAGGGCTACGAGGTGCAGGAGGCGCCGAATGCGGCAATCGCCCGCCAATCGGTCGCCGACGGCAGGCCTGATCTCATCGTGCTCGATCTCGGCCTGCCCGACACGCCGGGCCATGACTTGCTTCAGGAGTGGCGCGACGAAGGCCTTTCCATACCCGTCGTCATCCTCTCCAGCCGCACCGACGAGGCCGGCATCGTCAAGGCGCTGGAAAGCGGCGCCGACGATTATGTCACCAAGCCCTTCGGCATCAACGAACTTGGCGCCCGCATCCGCGTGGCGCTACGCCATCGTCTACAGCAGCAGGGCGAGAAGGCGATCTTCCAGACCGGCGGGCTGTCGGTCGACCTCGTCAAGCGCATCGTCAAGGTCGACGGCGAGGAAATAAAATTGTCGCCGAAGGAATATGACATCCTGCGCGTGCTCGCCCAGCATGCCGGCAAGGTGCTGACACACCAGTTTCTATTAAAGCAGGTATGGGGGCCGGCGGCCGATGTGCAATATCTGCGCGTCTACATCAGGCAACTCAGACAGAAGATCGAGCAGAGCCCCGATCAGCCGCACTATATCACCACCGAGACCGGAGTCGGCTATCGTCTCAGGGAGCCGGACTGACCTGCTCTCTCACCCGCCGCCTGAACAGTATCGAGAATGACATGTATCTTCCCAACATCATCCGGCCGCAACACACCTTCATCGGCGTGTCGGCACCGACAAAATGGCGCGCGCTGCATATCATAGCGGACAAGGCAGCCAAGGCCTTTTCCGTCGACAGCCAGACCATCCTGAAGGCGCTCGAAGCGCGTGAGAAGCTCGGTTCCACCGGGATCGGCAATGGCATTGCCATTCCGCATGCCGCCATCGACGGCATGACCAGCCCGCGCGGCCTTCTCATTCGTTTCGCGCAGCCGCTGGATTTCGAAGCGATCGATGATATCCCGACCGACATCGCCTTCGTGCTGCTTTTTGGAGAGAACAATCGCGGCGAATATCTGAATGTGCTGTCGGCCATCGCCCGGCGGCTGCAATCCGATGGTGTGCTTGCCGCCATGCGCAAGGCAAGGACAGCGGACGAATTCTATTCCGATTTCATCGCTGATTCCCGGGCATAAAAAAGCGCGGCCCGAAGGCCGCGCCCGCTCGTCTGTATAAGACGATCTTAGAAGTCGCGCTGGAAGCGCAGGAAGCCGAAGACTTCGTCGTCGCCTTCGTCCTCATCGTGGTATTGCACGCTGAGCTTCGTCCTGAGGTCGTCGACGATGCGGTAGTCGATCGTCACGCCGGTCGTGTAGGCGCTGCCGCCGGTGAAGCCGTTGCCGTCAGCCTCGAGGGCGATGTTTTCGAAGTACTGGAAGCCCGGGGTCACCGTCCACTTGTCGTTGATCTTCAAGGCGTACTCGGCAGCGATCGTCCATTCGGACTCTTCGTAGTAGTAGTTGGCGCCGCTTGCCCAGATGCCGGCGATGCCGAGCGTGCCCGGACCGATATCGGCATAGACGATGCCGCGAACCGCGACTTCGCTGGTGTCGGTGTCATAACCGGCAAGCAGGTAAGCGCTGATGGCGCCGGCCTTGTAGGAAACCTGGCCTGCGACACCGAAGTTGTTCGGGCCTTCGCCCGGCTTGGTGGCGTAGTCTTCTTCCAGCTCGTCGACCGAGAGGCCGGCGGCGAAAGCGCCATTCTCGTACTGATAACGGATCGAGTTGTGGGTCGTCTCGTTGCTGGCGAGCGTATCGGTCTCGCCGCTCATGTCGTCGTCCCACCAGCTATAGAGCTTGCCGACGCGGAAACCGGCGATATCGATGTAGCCCTCGTCCAGCAGCGCTTCCTGATCGGAGGCGTTGTCGGCATTGTAACGCAGCGTCAGGACGCCGGTGAGCGTGCCGTACTCGGTGTCGTTCTTGGCCTGGAAGGTGACCTGACCGCGCGTCCAGAAGTTTACGTCGGAATCGCCGGCAATGTTGTCACCGAAGCGCACTTCGGTACGGATGTAACCGCCGATCGAAAGGCATGTTTCCGTTCCCGGAATATAAAAATAGCCGGTACCGTAAGCGTCGCAAACGCGAACATATTCCACGGGCTCGGGTTCCGCCGCCACGATAGCGTCGGCTGCGCGTGCTCCGGAGGCCGCGGCAAGGGCGGCAACGGAGGCAAAAAGGATAGTTCTGATATTCATTTTGAATGGCCCTAACAGGTTTGGATTGTGAGGCGCATTTCAAGGGATGCCCCCACGTAGCGGCCGGCAAATACGACCGCACCGCCGCCATATAGGAATCCACAAGTGCCATCGCGACAAAACCTTCGCAAAAATCGGCATCACCATGGCGCTTTCGTGGAAGAACTGTGGCCAAAAAAACACGGTCTACGGCATGGTCGGCGGCGACACTAATTGGCCGCGGCCAACTTCGGCACGTCCATTTCCAAATTAGCCCCGAAATGGAATGACATTCTAACGGCAAGGCCGGAACCGGAAGAACCTTTGTTTCATTATACGACTGACTTGATAGAGTTAAGACATAACAGGAGAGGGTTCCTCAATGCAGACACAACGGTTCACCCGGCTCATCGCAGCCGCGGTCATGGCAGGCAGCTTTGCGATCGGGGGCATCGCTCCGGCATTCGCCGATCAAACGCTTCTCAACGTTTCCTATGATCCGACTCGCGAATTGTATAAGGATTTCAACGCCGCCTTTGCCGCCAAGTGGCAGAAGGATACGGGTGAAAGCGTGACGATCCAGGCCTCGCATGGCGGCTCCGGCGCTCAGGCCCGCTCGGTCATCGACGGTCTCGAGGCCGATGTTGTCACGCTGGCCCTTGAAGGCGATATCGACGCCATCGCCAAGAAGACCGGCAAGATCCCGGCCGACTGGAAGAGCAAGTTCCCGAACAATTCGACGCCTTACACATCGACGATCGTCTTCCTGGTCCGCAAGGGCAACCCGAAGGGCATCAAGGATTGGGGCGATCTGATCAAGGATGACGTGCAGGTCATCACGCCGAACCCGAAAACTTCGGGGGGCGCACGTTGGAACTTCCTCGCCGCCTGGGCATGGGCCAAGCAGGCAAATGGCGGTGACGACGCCAAAGCGCAGGAATACGTGACGAAACTGCTGCAGCACGTTCCTGTTCTCGACACCGGCGCCCGCGGCGCCACCACCACCTTCGTCCAGCGCGGCCTCGGCGACGTGCTGCTCGCCTGGGAAAATGAAGCCTATCTTTCGCTCGAAGAACTCGGTCCTGACCAGTTCGAAATCGTGACGCCGAGCTTCTCCATCCGCGCCGACCCGCCGGTCGCCGTGGTCGACGGCAATGTCGACAAGAAGGGCACGCGCAAGGTCGCCGAAGCCTATCTCAACTACCTCTATTCGGATGAAGGCCAGAAGATCGCCGCCAAGCACTTCTACCGTCCGACGAAGCCGGAAGCTGCCGATCCGGCCGACATCGCGCGCTTCCCGAAGCTGACACTCGCGACCATCGATGACTTCGGCGGCTGGAAGACGGCACAGCCGAAATTCTTCGGCGACGGCGGGGTATTTGACCAAATCTACAAGCCGGCCCAATAATAGACTTCATGACAGCACATAGCCCCACGCGGTGGCGGTTCAAACGGCCGAGCGTTATTCCGGGTTTCGGAATGGCGCTCGGCCTTACCTTGACCTGGCTCACCCTTCTAATCCTCATCCCGCTCTCCGGCCTTGCCGTCCGGTCGAGCGCGCTCGGCTGGGAGAAATTCTGGTCGATCGCGCTCGATCCGCGCATACTGAACGCGCTGCGCATCAGCTTCGGCAGCGCTTTCATCGCCGCAATCGTCAACGCCGTCTTCGGCATCATCCTTGCCTGGGTCCTGGTGCGCTACCGATTCCCCGGCAAGCGCGTCATCGACGCCATGGTCGATCTGCCCTTTGCACTGCCGACTGCCGTTGCCGGTATCGCATTGGCGGCGCTCTACGCGCCGAACGGCTGGGTCGGCCAGTTCCTGGCACCGCTCGGCATCAAGATTGCCTTCACTCCGGCCGGCATCGTCGTGGCGCTGATCTTCGTCGGCCTGCCCTTCGTGGTGCGCACCGTGCAGCCTGTCATGGAGGAAATCGACAAGGAGGTCGAGGAGGCTGCGGCAACGCTTGGCGCCAACCGCCTGCAGACGATTTTCCGCGTGCTGCTGCCCGGGCTGGCGCCGGCCGTGCTGACCGGCTTTGCGCTCGCCTTTGCCCGCGGCGTCGGCGAATACGGCTCGGTCATCTTCATCGCCGGCAACCTGCCGTTCAAATCGGAAATCGCACCGCTGCTGATCATCATTAAACTCGAAGAATATAATTACGCGGCGGCGACCGGCATCGCAGCTATCATGCTGGTGATCTCGTTCGCCTTGTTACTCGTCATCAACCTCATCCAGAGCTGGAGCAGGCGGAGGTACGGTTATGGCGCTTGATGCAACCGTTCAACCCGCGAAACTGCGTTCGGTGACCACCGAACACAGAATGGCGCGCTATACGCTGATCGTCGTTTCGCTGCTCTTCCTGCTGCTGATGCTGTTGCTGCCGCTCGCAGCTGTCTTCGTCGAGGCTTTCCGCAAAGGTGCCGGCCCGTTTCTTGAAGCCCTCGGCGATGCCGAAACCTTCTCGGCGATCCGCCTGACGCTGATCGTCGCCGGCATCAGCGTACCGCTGAACCTCGCCTTCGGGGTCGCCGCCGCCTGGGCGATCGCCAAGTTCGAATTCAAGGGCAAAGCGGTTCTGACCACGCTGATCGACCTGCCCTTTTCGGTCTCGCCCGTCATTTCGGGCCTGGTCTTCGTGCTTCTGTTCGGCGCCAACACCTGGCTTGGCCACTGGCTCAGCGCCAACGACATCAAGATCCTCTTCGCCGTGCCGGGGCTGGTGCTGGCCACCATGTTTGTCACCTTCCCCTTTGTCGCCCGCGAACTGATCCCGCTGATGCAGGAGCAAGGCACCGCCGACGAGGAGGCCGCCCTTTCGCTCGGCGCCAGCGGCTGGCAGACCTTCTGGTATGTGACGCTGCCGAACATCAAATGGGGCCTGCTTTATGGCGTGCTGCTCTGCAACGCCCGCGCCATGGGCGAATTCGGCGCCGTGTCGGTCGTCTCCGGCCACATTCGCGGCCAGACGAATACCATGCCGCTGCAGGTGGAAATTCTCTACAACGAATATAATTTCACCGGCGCTTTCGCCGTCGCCACGCTTTTGGCGCTGCTGGCGCTCGTGACCCTTGTTTTGAAGACGCTGCTGGAAATGCGCTACAGCGCCGAAATATCCGCCAGCCGGCGGCACTGAAGGATTTGAAATGGAAGTACGCGTTCAAAACATTCGCAAGGAATTCGAGCGTTTTCCGGCGCTGCACGACGTCTCGCTCGATATTCGCTCCGGCGAGCTGATCGCACTGCTCGGCCCTTCGGGTTCCGGCAAGACGACATTGCTGCGGCTGATCGCCGGCTTGGAAAGCCCGACCGAGGGACAGATCTTCTTCGGCGACGAGGATGCCTCGAAGAAATCGGTACAGCAGCGCAATATCGGCTTCGTCTTCCAGCATTACGCGCTCTTCCGCTACATGACGGTGCTCGACAATGTCTCCTTCGGCCTGAAGGTTAGAAAGGGTGCCCGGCGTCCCGCGAAAGCGGACATTCGCCGGCGGGCGCTGGAGCTGCTCGACCTCGTTCAGCTTTCCGGTCTTGAAAAACGCTATCCCGCCCAGCTTTCCGGCGGACAGCGCCAGCGCGTGGCGCTCGCCCGCGCCATGGCGGTCGAGCCGAACGTGCTGCTGCTCGACGAACCTTTCGGAGCGCTCGACGCCCAGGTGCGCAAGGATCTGCGCAAATGGCTGCGCGAGATCCACGACCGTACCGGCCACACCACCGTCTTCGTCACCCACGACCAGGACGAGGCGCTGGAGCTTGCCGACCGCGTCGTCGTCATGAGTCAGGGCGCGATCGAGCAGGTTGGAACGCCCGACGAAGTCTACGATTATCCGAATTCTCCCTTCGTCTTCGGCTTCATCGGCCAATCGAACTGCCTGCAGGTCGAGATTTCGGGCGGCGATATCCGCTTCGAAGGCCGCTCGCTCGGCCTCAATGCCGAAGGCGAGCCGGATGGACCGGCGCAGCTCTACTTCCGCCCGCATGATGTCAGGCTCTGCGAATCAGCCGAAAACTGCATTGCCGGCCAGCCCGTCTCCAGCCGCCGCGTCGCCGGTACGCGCCATATCGAGCTCGATATCGGCAATGACCGGCCAAACATTGAAATCGAGCTGCCGCCGAGCGAGGCCGACCGGCTCGACCGTCACCGCGTCGCGTTCAAGCCGACTCGCTGGAAGCTGTTTCGCAGCTGATCTCGATTGCGCGCGTCTTTCCTGGCGCGCGCACGGCGCCTTGCCGTAATAATTCGTTAACCCTCCGGATTTATGCACCAGTCGGTCGCAGGAATCAGCCGGAATCGCCCGTCGCGGGAGTCCATCCGGCCTTTTGTGATCTGAGGTTGTTTGTATTTCAGTCATATGGCGAGTAAAAGATCTTGCGCGTTAATCATAAAGGGCTGGACTAATCCTATAGGAGGCACCTGGCGTTGAGGGCGGAGATTTCCTTTGGAAAATCCCTGATCGGGATTTTATTCGTAGGACTGGCGGCTGCAGGCTGCACCACAACACCGAAGCCGGCGACGACGCCGGCAAAGACCAAACAGGCTCAAGCGGCGAAAGTCACGTTCAATTATACCGCCAAGGATCGCGACTGCCTGAAGCGCGCGATGTATTTCGAATCGCAGCATTCCGATGAAGATGGCTATCTGGCCGTCGGTACCGTCGTCATGAACAGGCTGACGTCTGGCGCCTATCCTCCGTCGATCTGCGGTGTCGTTGCCCAGGAGAGGCAGTTTGCGCCCGGGGTCATGACGCGCGAAGTCAAGCCGCAGGCGGAACCGGAACTTGCCACCGCGGCCGATGCGATCCTGCTGAAGGGTGCGCGCCATCCCCAGGTGAAGGATGCAATGTTCTTCCATACCGACGGGCTGAAATTCCCCTACGACAACATGCATTATGTGACGGTCGCCGGCGGCAACGCCTTCTACGAGAAGCGCGATTCGAACGGCATGCTGGAAACGCCGCCGCCGCTGCCGTCCTATGAGGTGGCGATGAATTATGTGCCCGGCGAAAGCATGCTGCCACCGCAATTCGAGGCACTGATACCCTCGGCCGTTCCCGTTCCTCTGCCGGCGCCCGATCCGATGGCGACGGCGAGCACGGCGCCGATGCAGATAACGGCTCCGGTGACCCAACCGGAAACCGCGCCTGCGCCCGAGCCGGCGATGCGGATCGCGATCCCGACGCCCCGGCCCGCCTATGACAGCGTGATGCTGCGCGGCGCGATCCCGGTAAATGGCGGCTAAAACTGGATTCGTTAATGTGGGAAGAGCGCCTTAGGCGCGCTCTTCCCAGATCTTTGCAAGCTCCACGATCGTTGCCACCGCTTTTTCCATATCCTGGCGGCTCACCCATTCGAGCGGCGAGTGGAAGGCATGGCCGCCGGCAAAAATGTTCGGGCACGGCAGCCCCATGAAGGAGAGCCGCGAGCCGTCCGTGCCGCCGCGAATGCTGCCGCGCACCGGCGTCATGCCGGCACGATGCACCGCTTCAAGCGCGTTCTCGACAATCTCCGGATGGCGGTCGAGCACCGTTTTCATGTTGCGATATTGTTCCGTCACCTGGAAGTGGTAGGTCGAGCCGGGATAGGCCGACATCACCTGCTTGACGATGGTTTCGAGCATCGCCTCCTTTTGCACGAGCCCCTCGTCGGTAAAGTCGCGGATGATGAAGCTCAGCGACGCCTTTTCCATCGAGCCGGTGACGCCGACCGGATGGATGAAGCCCTGCTTGCCTTCCGTCGTCTCCGGCGCCACGTCCTTCGGCAACCGGTCGATGATGGCGCCGGCGATCTTGATGGCGTTCTCCATGCGGTCCTTGGCAAAGCCCGGATGGATCGCCACGCCTGTTATGCTGATCTCGACGCCGTCGGCCGAAAAGGTTTCGTCCTCGATGTGACCCGCCGTCTCGCCGTCCATCGTATAGGCGAAGTCCGCTCCGAGTTTATCCAGGTCGACCTTGTTGACGCCACGTCCGACTTCCTCGTCGGGCGTGAACAGGATCTTGATTGTTCCGTGCCGGATATCGGGGTTGGAGACCAGAATCTGGGCCGCAGTCATAATTTCCGCCAGTCCCGCCTTGTCGTCGGCGCCGAGCAATGTCGTGCCATCGGTCGTGACGATGTCGTTGCCGATCTGGTTGTTCAACTCCGGATGCTCGGCGACACGGATCAGCCGGCTCGAATCGCCAACAAGCTGGATATCTCCGCCGGCATAATTCCTGACGATCTGCGGCTTGACATCCGTGCCGCTGAAATCGGGCGCCGTGTCCATGTGCGAGCAGAAACAGATGACCGGCACCGCCTTGTCGCTATTGGCCGGAATGGAGGCATAGACATAGCCGTGTTCATCGAGATGGGCGTCGGAAAGCCCGATCTCGAGCAGCTCGTCGACCAGAACCCGCCCGAGATCCTTCTGCTTCTCGGTGGTCGGCTGGCTCGAAGAGGACGGGTCGGATTGGGTGTCGATAACGACATAACGGAGGAAGCGGTCGAGAACGGTGTCGGTCATATCAATCCAGTCCAGTGAGATCATCCAAGGATATAACCCCCCTCGGTGATGCGGCAAAAGATTTTTGCTGTCGGAGAATGGTTCTGTTGCGGCAGCAGTTTGCACGGGCGGTCTGGCTCGCCGGACGCGTCGTGCCGAGCTGTCGCAACCTTCGCCGCACGAGATTCAGGGTCTCTCACATCCGACATTGGCACGCGGAATTGGGTGCGGCAGGCGGCGCCCGCAGGCGCGATTGATCGCAGTGGTCTTGAACAACCGGAAGCCATTTCCAATATTTTTGAGGGATCAAGCTGGCATCGAACGGAGGAAGAAAATGCCGCTGAATGATGTGCTCTGGACTCGTCCAGTGACGGTCCGGCTGCAGTGCGGCCTGGAACGAACTTTTACGGGCGTCTATGACGCCTTGGATTTCCTTGAGAATGAATGGCCATTGGGCCACGGGGAGCGCCACCAACGCGCCGTCAAGACCTGTCGCGGCGCCCTCAATCGGGTGATCGCGCCGTTGATTGCACGGGAGGCTTTCATGGCCGCTTGCATCGAAGCCGGCATGCCGGCAGTCGTGGCTCCCTGGCAGGTGCAGACCACCAGCCGCCCGGTGCGACCGACGCGTGTCGCTGCACTCCGCTAAAGGCGAAGCCCCCGGGGTCATCGGACGTTGAGATAACGTAGCGCGGCCCCGAGGGGAGCCGCGCCGGGACAAAAGCCGAGTTAGCGAACGGATTTGAACGCAGCCCGCAATTCTTCCGCAAACAATTGAGGCTGCTCCCAGGCAGCAAAATGTCCGCCCCGCTCCACCTGATGGTAGTAGACGAGGGAAGGATAAGCCTGTCGGCTCCAGCTCTCCGGCGCCTTGTAGATTTCTTTCGGAAAAACGCTGATGCCGACAGGGATCTTGATTTCCTTCGTCTTCTGCGTCTCCGAGCTGAAGTTGTTGTTGTTGTTTTCCCAGTAAAAGCGCGAAGACGACGCGCCGGTATTGGTCAACCAGTAGAGCGTGATGTCGTTCAGCATTTCATCTCTGGTCAGAACGCGTTCCGGAACACCGTCACTGTCACTCCATTGTACAAATTTTTCATAGATCCACGACGCCAAACCGGACGGGGAATCCGAGAGCGAGTAACCGATCGTCTGAGGGCGCGTTACCATCATGGCGCCGTAGGCGGCATTCCGGCCGAAAAAGGCGCTGAGAGAATCGTAAGCGCCTTTTTCCGCCGTGGACAGTCCGGCAGGGGCCGCGTCGCCACTGTTGATCCCCCGCATGAGATCGCCCGGGACGGTCGCCGGCATATTCAGATGGATCGCCAGCAAGCCTTGCGGGGCTTGCCGTGCCAAGGCATCTGAGATCACCGAGCCGTGGTCGCCACCCTGCGAAACATAGCGCGTGTAACCCAGGCGCTTCACCAGCACGTCCCAGGCGCGGGCAACACGGTCAGGTCCCCATCCCTGATCTGTCGGCCGACCGGAAAAGCCGTAACCCGGAATCGAAGGAATAATCACGTCGAAGGCATCTTCCGGTTTGCCACTATAGGCCGTCGGATCGGTCAGAGGCCCGATGGTCTTGATGAACTCGAAGATCGAGCCCGGCCAGCCATGCGTCAGGATGACCGGAAGAGCATTCGGATGGCGAGAGCGGACGTGAATGAACTGAATGTCGACGCCGTCGATCGTCGTGACGAACTGCGGCAGAGAATTCAGCTGTTCTTCGGCTTTGCGCCAGTCGTAATCGGCCCCCCAATAGCGGACAAGGTCCTGGACGCGCGCCAGCTGGATGCCTTGCGAAATGTCCCCGACAGTCTCCTTATCGGGCCAACGTGTCTCTGCTATACGTCGCTTGAGATCATCAAGCTGGCTCTGGTCGACGTGGATGCGGAAAGGGCGGATACTCTCATCCGACGCTGGTCTTGTTTGGGCGGTCGTTACGCCTGCTTCTTCTGCGCGTGCGGACTGCACGTAAGACACCGTTATCAGCGCTCCGACAGCGAGGGCGATCGCGCGCCCAAGCAGCGGGCGCGACTTGGAAACCTCGGGAATAGCGGTCATTGGATAGCCTCCTTCGCTTGGCGTTCTGCGACTTTCTCGCGATCGGAGTGCTAGGCGGTCGATGTATCACATATGTTTCCGGCCAATGCCTGTTTTGTTACAGAATGTAGCTTCGCGCTCATCAGGTACGCGATCATACAAATGGTGACAGTTGCTGTCGCGCCAACTCAAACGGGAACGCTGGCGGCGGCTGGAACAACGATCACTGCTATTTCGTTTGAGGACCGAACGTCCGGGAACAGCCATGGCCAGCGACAAGCTATCGAGCTACCGATCGAAACGCGATTTTCAGAAGACCGCTGAGCCGAGCGGTGAGCGGGGCATCAAAAAGAGCAACCGCCGCCGCTTTGTCATTCAGAAGCACGATGCAACACGTCTGCACTACGACCTGCGGCTCGAGCTCGACGGCGTGTTCAAGAGCTGGGCTGTCACTAAAGGTCCGTCGCTCGATCCGCACGATAAGCGCCTTGCCGTCGAGGTCGAAGATCATCCGCTCGATTATGGCGACTTCGAAGGCACGATTCCGAAAGGCCAGTATGGCGGCGGCACGGTCATGCTGTGGGATCGCGGCTATTGGGAGCCGGAGGGGAGGAAGAGCCCGGAAGAGGCGCTTCGCAAGGGCGATTTCAAGTTCACCCTCGAAGGCGAGCGCCTGCACGGGAGCTTCGTGCTGGTGCGCATGCGCAACGATCGCGAGCGCAGCGCGCGTACCAACTGGCTGTTGATCAAGCATCATGACGAGTTCTCCGTCGAGGAGAACGGTGCTTCGATTCTGGAAGAAAACGTCACCTCAGTGGCCTCAGGCCGCAGCATGGACATGATCGCAGCCGGCAAGGGGCGCAAGCCGAAACCCTTTATGGTGGAAGGCGGCAAGATCGAGGCTGACGCCGTCTGGGACAGCAATCACGGACTGGCCGCCGAGGAGCGGCAGGAGGCGAGAGGCGGAAAGCGCGCCGGCATCGCAACGGCGGTTGATCTTCCGGATTTCATCGCGCCGCAGCTTTGCGAGAAACTGGAGCGGCCACCCGGCGGGACCAGCTGGATCCACGAGATCAAATTTGATGGATACCGCATTCAGATGCGCGTGCTCGACGGCGAAGCGACGCTGAAAACCAGGAAAGCTCTCGACTGGACGGCCAAGTACCCCGAAATCGCCGAAGCGGCGTCAACGCTTCCAGACTGCATTATCGACGGCGAGATCTGCGCTCTCGACGAGCATGGTGCGCCTGATTTCGCCGCGCTGCAGGCGGCGCTGTCGGAGGGCAAGACCGGCGACCTCGTCTACTTCGCCTTCGACCTGCTCTATGACGGCGGCGAGGATCTCCGCTCCAAGCCCCTCGTCGAGCGCAAGACGCGGTTGCAGGAGCTGCTCGCGGCGGCCGGCAGCGATCCTCGCATCCGCTACGTCGAGCATTTTACAGGCGGAGGTGACGCCGTGCTCAGGTCGGCATGTAAGCTATCCCTGGAAGGCATCGTTTCAAAACAGGCAGATGCCCCCTATCGGTCCGGTCGAACGGAAAGCTGGGCGAAGTCGAAATGCCGGGCGGGGCACGAGGTGGTCATCGGCGCCTATGCCAAGACCAACGGCAAGTTTCGTTCCCTTCTCGTCGGCGTTTTCAGCGACGATCATTTTGTCTATGTCGGCCGTGTCGGGACCGGCTACGGCGCCAAGAAAGTCGAAACGCTGCTTCCGAAACTGAAGGCGCTGGAGACGACGAAGTCGCCGTTCACCGGTATCGGCGCTCCGAAGAAGCAGGCTGAGGTGGTGTGGGTCAAGCCCGAGCTTGTCGCCGAGATCGAATTCGAGGGCTGGACAGCCGACGGTCTCGTCCGGCAGGCGGCCTTCAAGGGCTTGCGTGAAGACAAGCCGGCCAAGGAAGTCGAGGCGGAGCGACCGCTAAGATCCACAAAAGCCGAGGTTGCCGAGCCAGCACCGGGGGCCACACCAAAAACTACGCGCCGCAAGGGTCAGAAGGCCGACGTCATGGGTGTGCTGATTTCAAGCCCGGACAAGCCATTGTGGCCGGATGCCAATGATGGTGAGCCGGTAACAAAGGAAGAATTGGGCCGCTATTACGAGGCGGTCGGCGACTGGATGATTGACCACATCAAGGGCAGACCCTGCTCTATCATCCGCGCCCCGGATGGAGTTGGTGGCGAGCAGTTCTTCCAGCGTCACGCGATGCCGGGGCAATCCAACCTGCTCGAACTAGTCAAGGTGTTCGGCGACAAGAAGCCATATCTGCAGATTGATCGCATCGAAGGGCTTGCCGCGGTCGCCCAGATAGCGGCGCTCGAGCTCCATCCGTGGAACTGCGAACCCGGCCAGCCGGAAGTGCCTGGCCGCCTGGTATTCGATCTCGATCCCGGGCCCGACGTTCCTTTTTCCACGGTTGTTGCCGCCGCCCGCGAAATGCGCGATCGTCTGGAAGACCTCGGATTGATCAGCTTCTGCAAGACGACCGGCGGCAAGGGCTTGCATGTCGTGACCCCGCTTGCAGTCAACAAACGAAAACCGTTGTCATGGCCGGAGGCAAAGGGCTTCGCGCACGACGTATGCCAGCAGATGGCCCGGAACAACCCCGATCTCTACCTGATCAAGATGACCAAGAGCCTGCGGGGCGGTCGCATTTTCCTCGATTACCTGCGCAATGATCGCATGGCGACGGCCGTGGCGCCGCTCTCCCCTCGAGCCCGTCCAGGGGCGACCGTGTCAATGCCTCTGACGTGGACGCAGGTGAAATCAGGCCTCGACCCTAAAAGGTTCACGATCCGAACCGTGCCTGCTTTGCTTTCAAAGTCGGCCGCCTGGAAGGATTATTGCGAGGGACAGCGTCCCTTGGAGCAGGCGATCAAGAGGCTCGGCCGCACCGGCAAGCATGCCGCCTGACACGGCTGATCGCCCGCGGCACTCATCTGATTACGGTGCATCAGTCATATCGAAGATGGCGGCGTTATCCTGGATCTCGCGGAGGCCCTTGTATGAGGGGTGGCGGAGGCTGCCCTCACGCGTCCAGCCGCGAAACTCGATTTCGGCAATCAAGGTCGGCTGGGAAAAGACGAGGCGCTTTCCTTTCAGCGGCACGGCAGGTTTTTTCGTCTGGAGGCGGTTCAACGTCTTGCGCAAATATTCCGCCTCGCTTCGGTTGAAGCCTGTGCCGACGGATCCGACGTAGATCCAGTCGTGGCCCTTTCGACCCGCAAGCAAAAGACTGCCGAGTCCGCCGCGGTTGCTGGCGGATTCCTCGTAACCGACGATCATGAAACTGTCGCTCTGAACGCACTTGATCTTCTGCCAGTCCCCCAGACGGCCACTCCGGTAAGGGCTGTCCCTGCGTTTGGCGATCACGCCTTCGAGGCCAAGATGGCAGGCGTGCTCAAGCAGTTCCTCGCCACCGAGATCCAGTTCTTCGGAGAACCGAACGGCTCCGTCGCTGGTCTCAGGGACCAGATCTTCCAGGAGATGACGGCGTACCGACAGCTCAGTGCGCGTCAAGTTGTGACCATCCAGGTATAACAGATCGAAAGCGCAGAAGATGGATTCCGTCGAGATCCGCTTGCCGCCCCTGCCGCCGAGCGAGCGCTGCAAGGCTCCGAAGTCGGAGCGCCCCTCTTCATCGAGGACGACGGCTTCTCCGTCGAGAATGCAGCTCGACACACCGAGCTCTTTTGCCCCTGCGGCGATCGTCGGAAATCGGTGGGTCCAGTCATGGCCCCCGCGGGTGAGAATGCGAATACCCTTCGGCTCGATGTGGAGCGCCAATCGGTAGCCGTCCCACTTCACCTCGTAAAGCCAATCCGGCCCTTGCGGCACCGTCTGCTTCAGCAAGGCCAGGCATGGCTCCACCCTCGACGGCATTGGATCGAACGGCAGGTTTGGCTGGTCGGGATCACGCCGACGGAGAGGTCGTGATTGTATGGAGGAATTCGAGTCGCGAAGAAGCGGAGCGGAGGGGCCGCGTGGTCTGGTCATCGCTCAATGCCTGTCGGGTCGGTTCTCGGCATCGACGGATTTACGCAGGGCGTCCATGATGTTGATGACGTTGCTGGGCACCGGCTCCGCCTTCTCCTTGCCCTTGGATTTTGCTCTGACGGGCTTCTTCATTTGTTTCTTCTTGGCCTCGATGATGTCGAGCAGCCTATCCTGCACCGGGTCGGAGACCATCTTCGGGTTCCAGTGCTGCGTCTGCTTCTTGATGAGCTGCTGGACCAGCGGTATCATCTCACTGTCCGCCGGTTGATCGTCCACCCGCTCGAAATAGCTCTCCGCGTCGCGCACCTCGTCCCCGTAACGCAGGGTCCAAAGGACGATGCCCTTGCCGCGTGGCTCCAGCATGACGGCGCGCTCGCGGCGCGCAATCACCAGCCGCGAAATGCCGACCATGTCCTCAGCCGCCATCGCATCGCGGATCACCGAGAACGCTTCCTGGCCGACCGGATCGTCCGGTGAAAGATAGTAGGGCGTGTCGAGCCAGATCCATTCGACACTGTTGCGCGGCGTAAAGACTTCAATATCGATCGTCTTGGTGCTTTCAAGCGCCACGTTCTCCAACTCCTCGTCTTCAAGCAAGACATATTCGTTCTCACCGCGCTGATAGGCTTTTACTTCGTCTTCATCTTTCACGTCCTTGCCGGTGACGGCGTCGACATAGTGGCTGACGACGCGGTTCTGGGTGGCGCGATTGAGCGTGTGAAAACGCACCTTCTCATTTTCGGACGTGGCCGGCATCATCTGCACCGGACAAGTGACGAGCGACAGTTTGAGGTAACCTTTCCAGTAAGGCCGGATCGCCATGGAAACCTCCGATCACCCGGCGCGGCGCTGGCGCGCGCCGCCCGGGCTGCTTGATTTCGGCGCCGATGCACGCGCGGCTTTCTGCCTGCCTTTGCCGGCATTGGCATTTGCAGCGGTGCGCTTCGTCTTGGCCGGCGCCGCCATGCCGGCGCTTTCGCGCAGCGCCTGTAGCAGGTCGCTCGGTTTGGGAGCCGGCGGCGTCTTTTTCTTCGGAAGAGTGCGGCCTTCGAGCTTGGCCTTCACCAGTTCGGCGACGGCCGCTTCGTAACGGTCCTCGAACTGCTTCGGATCGAACTCGCCCTTCTTGGTGTTGATGATGTGCTTGGCAAGCTCCAGCATCTCGCCTTCGATCTTGAGATCCGGCATCTCCTCGAAAGCCTTCTCGGAGGAGCGAACCTCATAATCGAAGTTCAAGGTGGAGCCGACCAGCCCTTTGCCATGGGGGCGGATGAGGAGCGTTCGCAGGCGGCGGAACAGCACGGTACGGGCGATGGCCGCGACCTTGGCCTTCTTCATGCCGTCCCTCAGGAGTTTGAAAGCGTCGCTGCCCATCGTGTCGGGCGCCAGATAATAAGGCTTGTCGAAATAGACGTCGTCGACCTCGTCAAAAGGAATAAAGGCCTCCACCTTCAGCGTCTTGTCGCTCTCGGGAATGGCGGCCGCGACCTCCTCGGGCTCGAGCACGACATAGCGGCCGTCCTCGATCTCAAAACCCTTGACCTGGTCCTCGCGTTCGACCGGATCGCCAGTCTCGCCGTCCACGAATTCCCGGCGGACGCGGTTGCCGGTCTTCCTGTTCAGGGTGTGAAACGCGATCCGCTCGGATGTGGAGGCGGCGGTGTAAAGCGCAACGGGGAAAGCCACCTCCCCGAACTTGATAAAACCTTTCCAATTCGCTCTCGGGGCAACCATTTCGCACGCGCTCCTGCCGCAACCAGTGCGAGTCAACCGAATCACTTTACGATTGGTTCCGAATCAAAACGAATCAAATTTCAATAGCTTAGTCAGAATGATTCACGCGTTTTCCGAGTCTCGTTCATCCCCTTGAATCTGATCGATCTTTTTCTATCCAGGTGCTTTTTACCGTGGCAACAACCAACAGATAGGGACACCTGAGGAGCTCGGCTGCTCAATCGATGCGTTGACCCTCGCCGTCGAACACATGCAGATATTGGGGCGGGAAGGCGACGTTGACCTTCGGCCCCGCCTTCAACGCTTCGCGGTCAAGAGTGAAGATCTTGAACGGCAGGCCATGGAGGGCGAGGTGCAGGATAATGCCGAAGCCGGTGGGTTCGACGAGTTCCACGTCGGTGGCAAGCCCGCTCCCGTCGTTCGTGATCAGCACATGCTCCGGCCGAATGCCGAGCGTCATCTTCGTGCCGTCTGCAAGCGGCAGCGGCTTTGCCAGCGGCACGATCGTTCCATCCTTCAGCTTGACGCCGCCCGCGGTGTAGCTGGCCTCGAGGAAATTCATTCCGGGCGAGCCGATGAAACCGGCGACGAAGAGATTGGCGGGGCGGTCGTAGAGTTCCAGCGGACTGCCGACCTGCTGCACCACGCCGCCATGCATGGCGACGATCCGGTCCGCCAGCGTCATCGCCTCGATCTGGTCGTGGGTGACGTAGATCGAGGTTGCCTTCAACTCGCCATGCAGCTTCTTGATTTCGGCACGCATCTGTTCGCGCAGCCGCGCGTCGAGATTGGACAGTGGTTCGTCGAACAGGAAGGCCTTCGGCTGGCGCACGATGGCGCGGCCCATGGCGACGCGCTGGCGCTGACCGCCGGAGAGCGCCTTCGGCCGCCGTTCGAGCAGCGGATCGAGACCGAGCTTGGCGGCAGCCGCCGCCACTGCACTGGTGATCTTTTCCTTCGCCGTTTTCCGCAGCCTCAGGCTGTAGCTCATATTGCCGGCGACATTCATATGCGGATAGAGCGCATAGGACTGGAACACCATGGCGATGTCGCGGTCCTTGGGATGCAGCTCGTTCACCCTGGCGCCGGCAATACGGATCTCACCTGATGTGACTTCCTCCAGCCCGGCAATCATCCGCAACAGCGTTGACTTGCCGCAGCCGGAGGGACCAACGAGCACGACGAATTCGCCATCCCTGATGTCGAGGTCGACGCCGTGCAGCACCTGCACGTGGCCATAGGCTTTGCGGATATTCTGGATATCGATCGATGCCATTCTGTTTAACCTTTGACCGCGCCGGCCGTCAGGCCCTGGACGAGATAACGCTGGATGAGCAGGAAGAAGAGGCCGGCCGGAATGAGCGCCATGACGCCCGCCGCCATCATCTGCCCGAAATCCACCGAGAATTTCGAAACGAAGGTGAGAAGTCCGACAGGGAAGGTCGCGGCGTCATTGCCGTTGATCAGCATCAGCGCAAACAGCAGTTCGCTCCAGGCGGCGGTGAAGACGAAGCCGAGCGTCGCGGCGATACCGGGCAGCGTCAGCGGCAGGATGATCTGGCGAAACGCGGTGAATTGCGTCGCCCCATCGATCATTGCCGCCTCTTCGAGATCCTTGGGAATGCCGTCGAAGAAGGACTGCATCAGAAAGGTGGCGAAGGGCACGTTGAAGGCGGTGTAGACGATGACGAGGCCGGTCAGGCTGTTGGTCAGATGCAAGGGCGACAGGATCTTGAAGATCGGCGCCACCAGCATGACGAGCGGGAACATCTGGGTCAGCAGCATCAGCGCGACGATCCAGTATTTCGCCCGGAAATTGAAGCGCGACAACGCATAGCCCGAGAGCGAGGCGCAGATCGTCACCGTCACCGCCGTCGAAGCCGAGACGATCAGGCTGTTCTTGAAGAAGGTCGGGAAGGCGCTGTGCTGCAGCACGAAGGCATAATGATCCCAGCTCGTGCGCGACGGCCACATCCGCACGCCCTCGGTATAGAGCAGGTCGTTCGGCGTCACCGAGACCTTGAGCAGCCAGAATAGCGGGAAGAGCGCGAAGGCGATGTAGCAGAGGATCGCCAGGCGATGCGCGATGGTGGGAAGGATTGATCGTCTCATGGTCTCAATCCTTGTTCAGCAGCGTCTGCCGCAGCAGGATGATCAGCATCGAATAGGCCAGCAGCAGCGCGAGCAGCACCAGCGCGATCGCCGAGGCATAACCGAAATCGAGCCGCTTGAACGCCGTGGTGAAGATGTAGCTCGCGACGATCTGCGTGCGGTCGGCCGGCCCGCCATTGGTCATGACGACGATGAGATCGGCGAAATTGGAAATCCAGACGGTGCGCAAGAGCACGGTGATGGCGATCGTCGGCGCCAGGAACGGCAGGGTGATCGAGCGGAAACGCTGGAACCAGCCGGCACCGTCGATCGAGGCGGCCTCGTAGAGATCGCGCGGAATCGCCTGCAAGGCGGCAAGCAGGGTGATGGCAAAGAACGGAATGCCCCACCAGACATTGGCGACGATCGGCCCCCACATCGCATGATCGGGATCGGAGAGGATATTGCCCGGCTCATGCATCAGCCCCAGCGCGAAAAGCCAGTGCGGGATCGGCCCGATGACCGGGTTGAACAGCCAGGCCCAGTTGAGACCGGCGAGAAAGGACGGCACCGCCCAGGGCAGGAAGACCAGCGCCTGCGCGATCGCCCGGCCCGGGAAAGGCTTGTCGAGCAATAGCGCCAGGATCAGCCCGAAGGCGAATTGCAAGACGACGGAGGCGCCGGTCCACCAAAGCGTGTTCCTCAGCGCGCCGTAAAACGCCGCGTCGCTCGACAACTCGCGGAAATGTTCGAGCCCGATGAAGCCGCCGGAAAAGGGATTGAGCAGCTGGATATCGCGGAAGGCATAGGACAGCCCGAGTGTCAGCGGCACCAGCATCACCGCGATGATCAGGATCAGCGACGGCGCGCTGTAAAGATAGGGCTCCGAAGCATCGGCAAGGCGACGCAGCCACGGCCTGCGGTCGCGTCGCATGTCGAGCATATCGGCGGAAATGGTCATCGGATTGCGGTTTCCATTGTCTTACCCGGTTGGGAATTCATGGGCGGCGATGGAGCCCCCTCATCCGCCTGCCGGCACCTTCTCCCCGCTGGGGAGAAGAGGATATGCCGCAACGTCTCCGTTCCCTTCTCCCCTCGGGGAGAAGGTGGCCCGTAGGGTCGGATGAGGGGGCTCCCAGCTCAGAGCCCCCTTATTTCGCTACTTCTTGCTCAGAAACTTCTGCTGCGCCTTGGTCAGATAATCCGCCCACTGATCGGCCAGATCCTTCGCCGAGATGTCTCCAAGCAAAGCCTGCTGCGAGGTCTTGATCGCCAGCGAATCCTTGAAGAAGGCGAACTCTTCCAGATAGGTCGGCATGACGGTCGGCACCGTGTTCGGGTCCGCCAGTTCCTCGAACCAGCCCTTGAACTGATCGCCGGCATAGAAGGGATCCTTTTCGGCCGCGGTATATGCCGGCAGCGCGCCGATGCGCTTGTTCCACTCGATATTGCCTTCCGGCCCTTCGAGGGTGGCGATCAGCTTCCAGGAAAGATCCTTGTTGGCGCTCGTCGAAAACATCGACCAGCCACCATAACCGATGGTCGGGAAGGACTTGCCGTCAGGCCCCTTCGGCAGCGGCGCGACACCGAAATCCTCCTTCTTCATGCGCTCGGCGATGGCGATCAGCGCATCCGGATCCTGGTCGAGGAAGGCGCAGGTGCCGGAATAGAAGCCGGCGACGACTTCGTTGAAGCCCCAGTTGACGCTGTCCTTCGGCGCATAGCCCTTCTTGTAGAGATCGACCATCCATTCGATGCCCTTGGCCCAGCCGGGGCTGTTCATTGTCGAGGTGCCGTCCTCCTTGAAGTACGTGTTGTCGCCGGCCATCGTGGCGGCGAAGATCATCCAGCCGTTCAGGCCGCCCGGTCCGCCGCGCATGCAGTAGCCGTATTTGCCGGGAAGCTTGGAGACCTTTTCGGAGGCGGCGGTGAACTCGTCCAGCGTCTTCGGCGGCGCGGCGACGCCGGCCTCCGAGAGCAGCTTCTTGTTGTAGAACATCGCCCTCAAATAGAAGCCGTAGGGCAGCATATAGGCGGTGTCCTTGACGTCGCGGCCGAGTTCGAGCGCGCGCGGCGTCAGTTCCTTGGTGTGCTCCCACTTTTCGAGATAGGGCTCGAGGCTTTCGAGCATGCCGTTATTGGCATAGAGCGACAGCCAGGTATCGGGCATCTCCATCACGTCGGGCACGTCGCCGGCCGAGACCATGGTGGCGAATTTCTGGAAGGCTTCGTTCCAGGGCAGCGAGATGATATCGACCTTGGTGCCGGGATTGGCGGCTTCGAACTTGCCGACAATCGACTTCAGCGTTTCGGTGCGCTCCGGGCTGGTGATGACTTCGACAAGCTTGAGCGTCGTGTCGGCAAAGGCCGTGCCCGCCATCATCGAAGCAAAGAGCGTTGAGATTATTAGTTTTTTCATGGCTCAGTTCCCCCTTGTTAGGTTTCTCTCAGGTTTCAGGATTGTGAGGCGGCGGCGAGCGCCTCCTCGATGTCCCTCCACAGCGCCTCGGTTCCTTCGAGGCCGACATGGAGGCGTACGGATCGCGCGTGGATGCCGAAGGTTTGCGCGGAATTCGGCTGTGCCTTCTGCTGCAGCACCACCTCGCCCGGTACGATCAGGCTTTCATGCCCACCCCAGCTTACACCCAGTTTGAACAGCTTGAGATGGTCGGCGAAGGTGCGGATATCGACGCCGTCGCGGAAGATGAACGAGAACAGCCCCGAGGTGCCGTTGAGCCCGGCGGGCAGGCGGTTGGCGAGGCCTGGATGACAGACCGCCTCGACCACCTCGAGCTTCTGCAGGCGCCTGGCGATTTCAAGGGCGGAGGCCTCATGCGCCTTCATCCGCAGCGGCAGCGTGCGCAGACCGCGGATCAACAGCCAGGCGTCGAACGGCGAAAGCTTGCCGCCGAGATAGGGATAGGCCTCGGCCTTGATGCGCGCGATCATTTCCTTCGAGCCGGCGACGACGCCAGCCACCACATCGCTGTGGCCGCCGATATATTTCGAGGCGGAATGGATGACGAGATCGACGCCGAGCGTCAGCGGCCGCTGGAAGAACGGGCTCGCCCAGCTGTTGTCGATCATCGAGACGACGCCGTGCCGCTTGGCGAGCGCGGCCAGCGCACCGACATCGTGCGCCTCCATCACCCAGCTCGTCGGGCTTTCCAGGTACAAGACTTTGGCGCCGTGCAGCGCCCTGGCAACCGCTTCCTCGTCGCGCCCGTCGACATAAGTCACCTCGATCTTCATCCGCTTCAGGATGGTGCCGAACAGACGGAAAGCATCGGGATAGACATGCTTGACGGCGACGATGCGGTCGCCTGGCTCGACGAAACTCAGCACTGCCGATGAGATCGCCGCCATGCCGCTCGCAAAACCCAGCGCATCCTCGGCGCCTTCGAGCTTGGCCAGCATTTCCTCGAAGGCGCGCACCGTCGGGTTCAGCCCGCGCGTATAGGTCGGCCGCACCTTCTCGCCGCGATAGACGGTGATCATCTCGTCGTAATCGGAAAAGGTGAAAAGCGAGGTCTGGAAGATCGGCGGCACGACGGCGTCGGCGAAGTTGCCGTCGTCATGGGCGGTGATGAGGGAAGCAAGATCGAACGGGTCTGCGCCGTTGCTCATTTGGACATTTCCTTGATGTCTTCCTCAACGATATCGAGAATTTTCAATGTCTCAGCGCGCGCCGCCTCCGGATCGCGGGCAGCGATCGCGTCGAAAAGCGTGCGGTGAAAGGGAAAGGACCGGCGGGCGAAATCCTGCCGGTCGAACGGATGCTCCCAGAAGCGCTCGAAGGTTTCGCGCATCTGCTCGAGAAGCTGGCGAAACAGCGGATTGTGGGTGGCGTCGTAGACGGCGAGATGGAAGGCCAGATCCTCAGGCCCGGATGTGCCCTTCTCCAGATGCACCCGCTCCATCTCGTTGAGCTTCTCCTCGATCACGACGAGGTCCTTTGCGGTGCGCCGCCGGGCCGCAACCATGCCCGCCTCGCATTCGATGCCGCGGCGAACCTCCAGCGTCTGCAGCAGCGCATCGCGCAGATGCGCCGCGTCGAAGGACAGCGGCATATGGATCGTTGCCCGGGACACCGGCTTCAAAAGATAGGTGCCGCTACCCTTGCGCGTCTCGATGACGCCGAGCGCCTGAAAATGCCGGATCGCCTCACGAATGGTCGAACGTCCGACGGCAAGAGCCGACATCAGCTCCCGCTCGGCCGGCAGCCGGTCGCCCGCCTGCAACCGCGCCTCCTCGACATAATCCGCCAGCGCATCGGTCACCTGACGCGCGCGGTCCATGACCGGAAGCGGCCGGATCACCGGCCTGTCGCTGCGATTTGCCTTCATGGTTCCCCATTTTTTCTATCAGGCAGTCAGGCTCTAAAATTGGTCTGACATCTTAGCATTTCCCAAAGATGGGGAGACGTCAAGTGATGTTGTCGGAGTAATCCCTCTCCAGAAAGAGGCGGGCCGCCTTTGAAGCCCGACTTCTTCCCTTGCGCCCCGCCAGGCTCTGTCGGAATATGGGTGGCGGGTGGGAGGAAACGAGAGCGGATGGCGGCAGATCGGATAAGAGGCCTTGATGGCATCAGGGCTATCGCCATTCTAGGCGTGTTCTATACACATTTCGTCGATGGCAATTCCCTGCTCGGCGATCTGGCAGTGCGAACCTTCTTCGTTTTGAGTGCCTTCCTGATTACCGGCAACCTGGTCGCGTTGCGCGACGCCAAGAGATTGAGCCACCTTGCGGCGCTGCGATCTTTCTACGAGCGAAGAGCGCTCAGGCTCCTGCCGACCTATTTCGCCATGCTCCTGGCGCTCGTTGCTATCGGCCTCGTCACGATCCGGGACGGGCTTTTTTATCATCTCGCCTTTCTGTCAAACATCTGGTTCGCGATGGGAGTGGATTGGAACCCATGGGTGCTTGCTCATACCTGGACCCTGTCCGTCGAATGGCAGTTCTATCTCGTATGGCCGCTCATCGTGCTAAGCTGCGCAAACAGATGGGTGGCGCGGGCCGCTGCGGGCGCAATCGCCATTGCACTGGCATTCTGGCTCGGCTGCTATGTCACCGGCTATTTCACCGACAACACGGTCTTGTGGCCGCCCTTCTCACTCGACGCACTAGGCGTGGGAGCCTTGACTTTCTTCTTTTCGGGCATGCTGGCACGCCCGACCAAAATCCACCTGGTTGGTGCAATCCTGCCGGCGGCACTGTGGTGTGCCTTCCAGCTCGCTGACACAGACAGCCACCACCAGTCGTTGGTCGTTGCTTTCCTTCTGCAAATTCTTCCACTTCTGCCGATCGCGATTCTGATTGCCGTGACCGCATCAGGGACAAACCCGGTCGTCGACCGCATTCTGGGTGCCAGGCCGTTGGCCTATCTCGGCCGCATCAGCTACGGCTGTTATCTCTACCATTTGCCAATTCTTTGGCTGATGATGCAGATTCTGTGGCGGGTATTCGATTATCCGCTGAAAGGGGGGATCATCCAACTGATCGTTGTCGCGATCCCCACAATCGCGTTTTCCGCCTTGAGCTGGGAATTCATCGAACGACCAATCCAGAAATGGCGGACCGGCAGCCGCCAAAAAGCGCAGACCAGATTCACCGCATGAGCGAGGGATCTTTCTGGGAGGGAGCATGACATAAGACCCTCCAAGGGGTTATCGTCCCAAAGCACGAGGCTGCAAAGCATGCGCGACTATGTGAAAAGCAAGGACTTTCACCGGCATATGCGGTCGCTACTGACTCCGCGACTTCAGGAGCTCGGCTGGAAATCGCAAGCGGGAAAGTGCAGCTTTGCCCGGGGCGAAAGGGTTTGTTGGCTGCAAGTATCCCAGTCTTCGAACAGCCTTATCGGCGCCAAGTTCACGATCAACCTGACGGAGACCTCCGGCCCCGCCGGCAACACAAGAATACTTCCTCGCCTCAACGAGGCGGATCGAGCAATCGGCAAGGCTTTGGAAGAACACATCATTGCGCGCCTTCCCAGGCCTGATCCCGACCCGGAGATTGAAGTTGTCGGAGACAATGGCCAACCCGTCTTGGTCAAGCTCGGCGATATCGCTCGAGCAAACCCACGACAATGGGACGGCCCCTGCGATGTCTGGCTGCCCTACTTCGGCAAAAACGATCTCGACGACTGGACTGCGTTTCTCCTGCCTCGCCTTGACCGGCTGCTCCCGCCCTCCTCACCTGAAATGATCGATACGCAATTGTGGGTCCAGCCGTTTCGCCGTCTCGCCGGCCTGTTCCGCTCAAGTTGAGCGGTACCCGGCCCTGGTTGAACGCAGAAGGCGCCCCTCCCGACTGGGTTCAACCGGCCACCGGTTTCAGGTCGACAAGCGCCTTGATCGGCAGGTGGTCCGAGGCTATGCGGGCGAGCGGTGTATCATGCGCCTCCACCTCGGAGATGATGCCCTTGCGGTTGGCGATGATGCGGTCGAGCGCCAGCAGCGGCAGGCCGGCGGGAAAACTCGGCACGGCCGGCGGCAGCTCGCCGAAGGCGGATTGAAATGTGTTGAGCGACGAGCGGTCGCCAAGCCGCCATTCGTTGAGATCGCCGAGCAGGATGGTCGGCATCTCATGCCTGTCGTTGATCAGTTCGACGAGGGTACGGGCCTGCTGGGCTCTGCTGTGGCGCAACAGGCCGAAATGCGCGGCGATGATCCGCAGCGCGCCGCCCTCTTCCAGCTCGATTTCGACGACGAGGGCGCCGCGCGGCTCCAGCCCCGGCAGTTTCACCTGGTGCACATCATGCACCAGCCCCTTCTTGAACAGCACGACATTGCCGTGCCAGCCATGCGCCTTCGCCATGCCTTCGACCGGCACAGGGATCAGCCCCGTCTCCCGCTCCAGCCGGCCGAGATCGAGTATGCCCGTTCGCTCGCCGAAACGTGTGTCGGCCTCCTGCAGCGCGATCACGTCGGCGCCGATTTCATGGATCACCCGGCTGGTCCGCTCCGGATCGAAGCGGCGGTCGGTACCGACACATTTGTGGACATTGTAGGAAGCGATCAACGTTCCGGCGCTACGCGGCCTTGCCTCCATATGCGCCGCGTCGAGCCGCTTTTTCCTGCTCCTGATCGAGGCGAGAATGCTGGCGGGAAGACTGTCTTTCCTGGCGTGCATCGCGAAGCGCACTTGTTCCGTTGATCAAAGAAGCTACTCCATCCGCAGTATAGGCGGCCGCGCGGAACTTGCCATGTCGGAATGCAAAAAATCCGTCAGAGATAGGGCGAACCAAGCCACAGCACCTTCTCGATCAGCCGCACCGGGAAGGGCCGCGCGCGTAAGCCGTCCAGCGTCACCAGCGTTGCCGATTTCAGGATTTCTTCGATATGCTCGTCGATCTCGGCGGCAAAGCCCTCATTCAGCACTTCGAGGTCGACCTCGAAATTCAGCCTGAGCGAACGTGGATCGAGGTTGGAAGAGCCGACATAGGCCCAGGTGCCGTCGATCGTCAAAAGCTTCGAATGGCTGAAGCTGCCGGTCGAGCGCCAGATGCGGCAATAATTTTTGAGGATCTGATCGAACTGCGCCGTCATCGCCCGGTCGACCAGCATGAGATTGTTGAGAGCCGGCACGACGATATCGACTTCAACGCCGCGCCGCGCCGCCGTCACCAGGGCGCTGATGAGTTCGCGGTCCGGCAGGAAATAGGGCGACATGATGCGGATCGATTGACGCGCAACGGAAAAGGCGCCCATCAGCATCTTATGGTTGGTTTCGAGGCTGCGGTCCGGTCCCGAAGCGACGATGCGCATCAGGATGGGGTCGCCGGGGCTGCGCTGCGGCGGTTCGATGCGCCAGGCCTCGTCGTTCAACAGTTCGTCGGTGGTGAACCGCCAGTCTTCGGCGGCAAGATCGAAGAGATCGGCGACGACCGGGCCAGTGACGCTGAAATGCGTATCACGGGCAAAGGTCTCGCCCGTCGCCTCCTCGCTGAAACCCGCCCTGATATTCATGCCGCCTGTCAGCGCAATGCGTCCGTCGACGATCAGGATCTTGCGGTGGGTGCGCAGATTGGCATAGGGCAGCCGCAAACCCATGATGACATTGCCGTTGAAGACGGCGACGGTGACGCCGCCCTCCTTGAGATGGCCGAGAATGCTCGGCACCGAATAACGCGCACCGACGGCGTCGATCAGCACCCGGACCGTCACACCGCGCTTCACCGCGGCAATCAGCGCATCGGCGATGCGCAGGCCGATGACATCACGGTCGAAGATGTAGGTTTCGAGCAAGATGCTGCGCCCCGCTTCATCGATGGCGGATTTCATCGCGGCATAGGCCTCGTCGCCGGTCTCCAGCATGTCGATCGTATTGCCTGAGGTCAGCGGGTTGCGTGTCACGCGGTCGCCAAGCGTCTGCAGCGCCGCAAAGCGGCGGCCGAACTGGCTGATCACGGTCTCGGCATCGGCGTCGAACGTCTCCAGTTCGTCGGTTCCGGGCGCGAGCAGCAGGGCGTCGCGGCGAATGCTCAGCGATTTGCGGCGGATGCGATTGATGCCGGCGATCGCATAAAGCAGCGCCCCGACAACAGGCGAGAGGATGATGACGCCGACCCACCCGATCGCCGCGCGCACCTCCTCCTTGGTCATGGCGGCATGGATCGCCGCCGCGGCTCCCATGGCAATCGAAACGACAAAGAGGATATGCGGCCAGTAGGTCGACAGGAGATAGAACATCGCTGGCCAATATAGCCGCGAAACGGCGGCGTTCAATTATGCAGCCGCTCCCCCATGGCGCGAAATTTCTCCTCGGGATTGTTTTGCCGGGAGTGGCCCGTTCGATCGCGGGAACAATCCCGGTTGAGATCGATTCCTCCTCAGAAGATGAGGATCGCCATCATGAACATCGCCGCAAGCGTCGGTCCTGCCTTGGCGCTCGAAGTCGCGGATGCAGACGGCATTGCCGAACTCCGGCATCAGGCCGAGGACTGCACCCGCTGTGACCTCTATCGGAATGCGACGCAGATCGTCTTCGGTGAAGGTCCGGGAAAGGCCGAGATCGTCCTTGTCGGTGAGCAGCCGGGTGATCGGGAAGATATCACCGGCAAGCCCTTTGTCGGCCCGGCAGGCCATCTGCTCGACCTCTGTCTCGATGAGGCCGGCTTGGACCGTCAGCGCTGCTACGTCACCAATGCCGTCAAGCACTTCAAGTTTACGCCGCGCGGCAAACGGCGGCTGCATGCGAAACCCAATGCCGGCGAGATAAGGCGTTGCGCCTGGTGGCTCGGCGCGGAACTCAACATTCTGCAGCCGAAACTCGTGGTGGCGATGGGCGCAAGCGCTCTCTACGCGCTGCTCGGGCCGAAGGCGAAATTGACGCCCGAGCGCGGCCATATCCTGCAGCCTGCAAACCATCCGCCGGTTCTGGTGACCATCCACCCCTCCTATCTTCTGAGAATCCGCGATGAGGCCGAGCAGCACAGGCAGCGCCAGGCATTCGTGTCAGATCTGCACAGCGCGGCGGAATTTCAGTCTCGGTGAATGCCGATTCTCAACCTTGATATGCTGCAACGCGAAATATTTACGGTTGCAGGTCGATTTCACTTGAAACGGCGCTCCTCCTCTGGAACCATCCCGGCAGTATCGCGTTCGAACGACGGCATTATGTGACTGGAGATCAGCGATGTCAGAAACTCGGGAAGAGTGGATCAAAAAACGTGCATACGCCCTTTGGGAAGAAGAGGGCCATCCGACAGGACGAGATTCCATCCATTGGGAACAGGCGCGGCACGAGCGCGAAGCGTTCGAAGGCTCGGCTGCCTCTTCCAACGGCAAAGAAGCCAAACCCAAGGCCAAGCGCGCCGCAACGGCCACGAAGCGTGCCGCAACAGGCGCCAAGACGAACGGCGTCGTCACGCCGGCGCCCAAGCGGACGGCGAGCCGCAAGACGGCATCCTGACTGCTGGAATACCGATCACGTTCAAAAAAAGGGCGTCGTTGCGACGCCCTTCGGCTGTGCTTTGTCATATGCCTGAATTAGTTAGGTTTTAAGAGACTGCAGGCGGGCTTGCCGCGCGGGGGTGAACAAAGGCAGGATGACGCTGCAAGTATTGAGGCTTCCAAAAAAATTTGAGGCTTCGCCCGCAAGCCGGGAACAAGACCATACGAAACTGTTTATGGCGAAACGAGGAAGGCGGCCATGAACGATCGTATCGAAATGCTCTTCGCCACGCCTCTAGCAGCCCGCAGCGACGCTTCCAAGGTGATCGTGTGAGCCATGGAAATATCACTCGTGCTCATCGCCGCTCTGCTTTATCTCGGTCTGGCGCTCAGTTTCATCCTCGTCGTCGATAATCTCGTCGGGCTGGTTTTCCGCGATTCCCGTACGCCGCAGCGACTGCCCTCCTTCGATATCGGCCGCGCCTTCGCAGCGTCGCAGAAATTCCACCGGAAATAACGGTTCTCAGCTGGCGCCCACGCACAGTTAGAAAGTAGGGTGGGTCTGGCGCATCGGCCCGAAAACCGGAATTGATTTTCGGAAAGCAGGATGAGATCGAAGACAATGGGACAGGCGCGAAGCGTTCGGCCGGCGACTTGGCTTTTTGCGGCGCGCTCCTTGCGCGACTTCGGCGACGGCTTCGTGGCCATCCTGTTGCCGGTCTATCTCCTTGCTCTTGGATTTTCGCCCCTGCAGGTCGGCGTCATTGCGACGGCATCCCTCTTCGGATCCGCGCTTTTGACGATCATCATCGGATTTCTCGGCGGGCATCATGATCTCCGCCGCCTGCTTTTGGCAGCCGCCTGCCTGATGGTCGCCACCGGTGTCGCCATGCCGATGATCAACGACTATGCGCTGCTGCTCGCCATCGCCTTTGCCGGCACGATCAATCCGTCGGCTGGCAGCGTGAGCATCTTCGTGCCGCTTGAACATGCGGTCCTTGCCCGGGAGGCGACCAACGCCGATCGAACGAGAATGTTTGCGCGTTACAGCCTGGTCGGGGCGCTCGCAAGCGCCGGCGGCGCGCTTGCCGCGGCGCTGCCTGACGTCATGATGCGGTTCGGGATGACGCAACTGAGTTCGATCAGGCTGATGTTCGTTCTCTATGCGCTCGTTGGCATTCTCGGCGGTCTTCTTTATGCCCGCATACCGCCTCGCCCGGTGACGCACGAAGATCACAAGCCGGCGGCACTCGGGCCTTCGCGCGCCATCGTCATGAAGCTCGCGGCCCTCTTTAGTCTCGATGCCTTCGCTGGAGGTTTCGTGGTCCAGTCCTTGCTCGCGCTGTGGCTGTTCGAACGATTCGATCTTTCGCTGTCCCAGGCTGGAGTGTTTTTCTTCTGGACCGGCGTGCTGTCGGCGTTTTCGTTTCCTGTCGCTGCCCGGCTATCGAAGCGGATTGGCCTCGTGAACACCATGGTGTTCACCCACATTCCATCAAGCATCGCTCTCGGCCTTGCCGCATTCGCACCCACCTTGCCGTTGGTGCTTGTCTTGCTGCTGGTTCGAGCCGCGCTTTCGCAGATGGATGTGCCAACCCGTTCTTCCTACGTGATGGCTGTGGTCACCGAGGCGGAGCGAGCCGCTGCCGCAAGCTTCACATCCGTGCCGCGCAGCCTCGCATCGGCGGCCAGCCCTGCGCTGGCCGGTGCTCTTTTCGCCGCCTCTTATCGGGCTTGGCCGCTTGTCATCTGTGCCGGCCTGAAGATCATATACGACCTCTTGCTTTTGCTGCAGTTCCGCCACCTCAAGCCGCCCGAGGAATCCTGAAGTGCACTGCCTGCAGCGGGCGCATGCCCCTCAGGTCCGTACTCTGAGAGCTCGTTCCGTTCTATCGGCAATTTGGGTCACGGCATAGGCGATCACCATGTAGATCACCACGGCGACCAGGAAGGCTTCGAGGTAGTAGAAGTTCAGCGCCGCGGTCAACTGCGACTGCGCGAAGATGTCGACCACCTCGATGGCGAAGCCTAGCGACAGCGCCTTCATGATCACCATGAAGGAGTTGGCGAGATCCGGGATCGCTGCCACGATCACCTGCGGCAGCATGACCCGGCGGAAGAGCTGGCTCTTCTTGTAGCCGAGCGAATAGGCGGCGTCCGCCTGCCCCGTGTCGAACGAGTTCAGCGCGCCCTTGACCACCTCCGCCTGGAAGGCCGCGACGCAGGCTGTCAGGGCGACGATGAGCGTCACCCAATTCGGCGTCGAGTGACCATTGTACTCCACGCCGACGAGCGACGTCAGGAACTGCAGCGTCGACGGAAGTCCATAATAGGCAAGGAAGATCACCACCACCATCGGCACGCCCTTGAACGCCACCTTGTAGGCGACAACGAGCTGGCGAAGGACTGGGACCCGACGATACTCGATCATGGCGAACAGGCTGCCGACGACCGTCGATAGGACGAAGATAGCGAGGGCCATGACAAGCGTCAGCGGCACAGCGCCCAGGATCTCATAAAGGTCGGGGAGAAGAACTTCGCTGTCGAAAATCATGATTTCCTTCCTCGATCAGACGCTGGCCATCAGCGGGGCCTGTGCTACCTTTTCGCTTGGGACGTACCTGCCGGAGCGGCGCTCGAAGAGCCGCACGATCGCCCAGGCGATGAGGCAAAGTACCGAGTACAGCACTGCCAATACGAGGTAGGTTTCGAACTGATACTGGTTGTAGTCGCGCTCCATGACGAGATGGGCGGTCGCCATCACGTCAGCCGCGCCGATGTACATGACCAGAGCCACGTTATGGATGAGGTAGATGATCGAGTTTCCGTAGCCAGGAAGCGCAATATGCACCGCCTGCGGCGCGACGACGCGCACCAGCTTCTGCTGGAACGTATAACCGAGGCTGTCGGCCGCGTCATGCTGGCCGCGCTCGACAGCAAGAAAGGCCGGACGCATGACTTCCGACAGATAGCCACCGTGATAGAGGCTGAGGCCCAGCATGGCGGCGATGGTCGGTGAGACGAAGTCGTCGATGCCGAAAACGCCGACGAGCACCGGAAGACCATAAAAGGCGACGAACAGCTGCAGAACGACCGGAACGCTTCGCGCGTAGGACACGTAGAGGTCGGCCAGCTGGCTGACCACCGGGATCCTGCGCACGCGGAACGTCGTCGTCATCAAAGCCAGCACGAAGCCGGCGACCATGGCCGTGAACGTGATCGCAAGCGTCAGCGGCAGCGCCGAGAGCAGCTCGGGGATCATGATGGATAGGTCCACTTGGGAACACTCCTTCTGTCAGTCAGGGGCCTGGTCGTCGGCTTCGAAGCCAGGCGTTACTTCATGTATGTGGTGATGTCCTCGCCGAACCATTTCTGCGAGAGCTTGGCGAGCGTGCCGTCGGCCTTGAGCTCCTTCAAAGCCTTGTCGATGCCGTCGGCGAGCGCCTTGTTCTCTTCCGAGCGATGGATCAGCACGAAGGTGTTGTTGATCGCGACCGGCTCGCTTGCCTGGACGTTCAGCTTCTGCTGGTCGATCACGGTCTGCTCGCCGAGATTCGACGGCAGGACGAGCGCGTCATACTTGCCGTTCTCGACCTCCTTCAGGCGATCCGGATAGGGAATGCCGGCGCTCGAAGCGGTGATTTCGATCTTGTAGTCTGGATTCTTTTCCTGCCACGCCGTAGCGAACTTGTAGATGCCGCCACCGGCCGTCACCGGCACGATCTTCTTGCCGACCAGATCCTTCATCTCCTTGATGCCGCTGTCCTTGCGGCTGTAGATCTTGATCAGGCTGGCGCCGATCGGCGCTTCCGGAATGAGGAACTGCTTTTCGCGGGCTGGCGCACGATAGTAGCCGCCGGTTGCGATATCGTACTTGCCGGTCGCAAGGCCCGTCTCCTGCGCGATGTCGGCAGCACCTTCCATTACGAACTTGTACTGCGGCAGCTTGGCGTTGATCGCCTTCAGGACGTCGGGCTCGTAACCCTGCGGTTCGACGCCGATCGCGCCCCAGGATAGCGGCTTCGATTCCGCCGCGGTGGCGATCTTGATCGTTCGAACGTCCTCGGCGAAGGACGCGGTTGCGAACGCGATCGCGACGCCTGCTACGGCGAGACCGAGACCACGGCGCGAGATTGAACTCATGGAAGTCATTTCAGGCATCCTTTCTTACTGGATCGCGCGTTCGGAATTGAGAAACTGAGCGAGGCGCGGGTTGGAGGGCGTGTCGAAGATTTCGGACGGACTGCCGTCGGCTGCGACGACACCCCGGTCCATGAAGACGATGCGGTTCGAGATGTTCTTGGCGAACTGCATCTCGTGCGTGACGAGAAGCGAGGTGATGCCGGAGGACGTGACATCCTTGATCACCTTGAGAACCTCGTTCACGAGCTCGGGATCGAGCGACGAGGTCGGCTCGTCGAAGAGCATCACATCGGGTTTGACCGCCAGCGCTCTGGCGATGCCCGTTCTCTGGAGCTGCCCGCCGGAAAGCTGCGACGGATAGTTGTCGAGCTTGTCGGAAAGCCCCACCCGCTCAAGCTCCTGCAGCGCAATGGCGCGGGCTTCGTCCTTCGGCTTGCCCTGCACGACAACCAGCGGATCCATGACGTTCTGGATAACCGTCATGTTCTTGAAGACGTTGAACTGCTGGAACACCATAGCGGTGCGCAGACGGATCGCCCGAACGGCGGTCTTGTCCGGCCGCGCGAAATCCATCCTGATATCGTCGAAGGATATCGTTCCGGATGCCGGCTTCGCCAGGTGGTTGATGCACTTCAACAGCGTCGTCTTGCCGGTTCCGCTGGGACCGATGATCGAAACCACGTCACCTCGTTTCACCGAGAGATCGACGCCATTCAGGATCTGGGTGCGACCGTAGGACAGCTTCAGGTTATTGATCTCAAGCATTTCGGATCTCAGGTCCTTTCGGAAGATAGTGCGGAAAGCGCTTCGGTCTCGGCATCGAACCACTCGTCTCCGAGAAGTTCCGGCGTGTCGAAGGCCTGGAGGTTTGCAAAGTGCTTCTCGCGGTCTTCGACGAAGAGCGATCGGACGACGCCGCGCGCCAAGCGGTCGGCGCCCTCGCTGATTGCAGGGATGTCGCCTGTGAGTTTGCCGTGGCTGAGGGTCGCCGGGAAGTTGAAGCAATGAATCTTCGAGAGAACCGGGCAGGAACCCGGCTCCTTCTCAAGGAATTCGAAAGCCTCGCCAAGATCCGGCGATCCTTCAAGCTCCGCATTCGCCATCCCAGCCGGCGTCGGGAAGCGGTCGCGCCAAAGTCGGATGTGCGGTTCGAAGACTGCCAGTTCCGGCCGATTGGTCAGATCGATCTTGAAGCCGGTGCCGAAAATCAGGAAGTCGAGGGGGTATCTGGCCTTCGACGTCGTCACGACGACCTGGTCACCGTCCTGCTGCAGGCCGGTGACCGGGCTTTGGAGATGAAGGTGAGCCTGCTCGAAGGAGCTGACGCGCAGCAC
Organism: Rhizobium sp. CBN3; assembly: GCF_030518245.1. Lineage (NCBI taxonomy): Bacteria > Pseudomonadati > Pseudomonadota > Alphaproteobacteria > Hyphomicrobiales > Rhizobiaceae > Rhizobium > Rhizobium sp. CBN3. The sequence goes on along the minus strand of NZ_JAULSE010000002.1, from coordinate 411,452 downwards.
GCTCGGACGCGGCGGCGGCGTCTGCTGGCCCATCGCATAGTCGAGGAAGCGCCACTTCCATTCGTCAGGCAGTCCGGCGAAGCCATGGACGACACCCTGGCTTCCGATGCCGGTGAACTTGTTGATCCGCGGCAGTTCCTTGCGGCGGACGAACATGTCGAGGCGGGCGACACCGGCTTCGAGCGCGGTCGCGGCATTGTCCATCGCCGATGCACCCGCACCGATCACCCCTACCCGCTTGCCGCGCAGCGCTGCGAAGTCGATCGCATCGGCGGTGTGCGCCCAGAGCCTGCGATCGATGTTTTCGGCGATGTCGGGCACGAAGGGGCCGCCGAGACCGTCGCGGCCGGTTGCGAGAACCACGTGGCGGGCGATGATCGTTTCCGTGCGGCCATTCTCGCTGCAGGCGAGGTCGAGCATGCCGTCGTCGCGCGGCAGGATCGCATCGACCGAGACGCCGTTGCGCACCGACAGCTCGAGCACCTTCCGATACCAGATCAGGTAGTCCATCCAAGTCTCGCGCGGCGCACGCTCGAGCGCGTCCCACGCATCACGGCCGAAGCGCGCTTCGTAATAGGCCCGAAAGGTGAGCGCCGGCAGGCCCATGGCGGGTCCGGTAAGCTGCTTTGGCGAACGAAGCGTACGCATCCGGGCGAAGGTGACCCACGGCCCTTCCTCCCCGGCGGGTGCCTTGTCGAGGACGACATGGTTGGCGACGCCAAAGCGCTTCAGCATTCCGGAAGCGACGAGGCCTGCCATGCCGCCGCCGATGATGACGACGTCGATGACGGACTGGCCATCAATTTCGCGGGCGGGAACCCACGCCTTGGCGGGCAGTTCCAGCCAGGCGAGGTCCTGACGCAGACGCGCTTCGAGGGCGTCAAGATTATGAGGATGCGTGGAAAGGTCGCTCATGCCGGCGTTCCTTCGGAGATCGCAGCCTGCCCGTAGACAGTGTCCGCCAAGGTTTCGATGCCATTCGCCTCCAGCAGGCGGCAGCCGGGCATCTTCAACGCTTCGAGCCGCGCGGCATCGATTACGGCGGCGACTGTCGGCGCGAGCGGCAACGCCGCCGCCGAGATCGCACCGAACAGGAAAGGAATGGCCTGGTCGAGCACGCGCATAACGATGCCATCCAGAGGCACGCCGCAGACGGTCGCCGGCTCGACGATGGCAATACCAAGTCCTGCGCGCACCAACGAGAGCGCACTCAGCGAGGCGTTGACGTCGATGATGCGATCCGGCGCCACCCCTGCCCGTTCCAGCGCCTCGTCGACGCGATGACGAAGCCGATAGGGGTTCGCGAGCGTGATGATACGATGCTCCGCGAGATCGGCCAGGCGAACGACCTCGTTCGCAGCCAGAGGATCGTCGGCGCCGATGGCGATCACGCACGGTGCTTCCGCGATCCAGTGGATGTCGAGACCAGGATGTTCGAGCGGCAGGCTCGATATGCCAAGATCGGCCGACCGGGCGAGAACCGCCTGCACGACGTTTTCGGCGGCAAGCGCCTGGACGTGGAGATGACGCGGGATCAGGTCGAGCGAGATGGCCGCCAAAGCCTGCGGCAGGATTCCTGCGGCAAGAGACGGCGTTGCCGCGATGGTCAAGGTTGCGGGCTCGTCGAGACCGATCGCTTCGGCCCGTTCGCGGATGTGGGTCAAGCTGGCGAGATGACGTTCGACCTCGGCATGGAAGCGCAGACCGCGCGACGTCGGCTGGATGCGCGGACCGCTTCGGTGAAGGAGCGCATAGCCCAGATCGGCTTCCAGGTCCTGGATCTGCCGCGTCACGGCCGGCTGCGATCGGCCGAGCAGCCGGGCTGCGCCGGTGACGCTGCCAGCCGACATCACCGCCGCAAAGGCTTCGAGCTGCCGGATGTCGATCGGGTTTTTATTCATATTCAACATGAACCACCGCCATCCATGCTTTGGAAGCATTAGCTTCCTATGATTTGAACAGATACTAGATAATTATTTCGCATGGATTGCAAGTCTCCATGTGATTTTGACATAATGAACCTCCACCCTATCTAATGCTCTCCCGCGAGATGCAAAGGAGCCCGCCTTGACGATCATCGAAACTCTTGCCGCCGTCAGACCCGGCTCAGCCCTTGCCGAGGCCATGGAAAAACGGGCGGAGATCCTGCGCCTCAGCGAAGCCGCCCACGACGCAGTCCTTCTTCCGCGTGATCCCGGTGGCCTGTCGCATGGCCTCAGGGCGGCGCTTGCCGCCCGTATGGCCCGTCACAACCACAATGAAAAACTGGCGCAGCATTACGACGAACTGGTCAAACGTGCCGCCGAGGCATCGACAGCGCCGCTCGCAAAGCCAGGTACCGGCGCAACCGATGAGCGCATCGCAGAGATCGTCCGCCATGCGGACCGACTGACGGTCGCGCCGCGGGAAGCGACCCGCGACCACATAGAAAGATTGCGCGGTGCGGGAATGACCGATGCCGACATCGTCCGGCTGTCGGAGCTTGCGGCCTTCGTAAATTATCAGGCTCGCGTCATTGCAGGGCTGGCGCTAATCGGAGGAAGACAATGAGCGAAGTCGTCCATACCTTCACCACCCAGGTTCCGCGCTGGCAGCCTTACGTCATTCCAGTCGATCTTGAAACTGCGACGGCCGAGCAGCGGGAGGCAATGCAGGTCACGCCCTCCAACAAGGGCATCTCACCCTACGTCCTGACGCTTGCGCACGACCCGGAATCTCTCGCTGTCCGCTCACCCCTGTTCAACCTGATCATGTACGGGAAGGACGGGCTTTCACCGGGAGAACGCGAACTAGGCGCCACTGCTGCTTCCGTCGTCAATTGCTGCGTCTACTGCGCCGCCGTCCACGCCTCCCGGTTCATCAGCCATACCAAGCGGACTGACGTGATCGACGCCATTTTCGCCGATGGGCTCGACGCCGAACTCGATGAGCACCTTCAAACCATCTTCGATTTCTCCGCCCATCTGTCGACGACGCCGCCGGAAGCAACGCAAGCTGACGCCCAGGCGCTGACGGACGTCGGTCTTTCAGAGCTTGAGGCCCTAGACCTCGTGCTGTCGTCCGCCATATTCGGCTGGGCGAACCGCCTGATGCATACGCTCGGCGAACCAGTAAAGGACTAAACATTTCCGGGTTAGCTTGAAGCATTCTGTTGGATTCGGCGTAGGCATCACCGCATGCGCATCAGGTCCACTGCGCGATTGCTGATGATTGCTTCCATCGAAAAATAGCCGGTCACTGTCGCAAGATCGAAGTTCGTTATCAGCTTCTGGTAGAAAGCGTCATAGCCCGACATGCCTTTGGTGATGACCTTGATCAGGTAGTCCCAGTCGCCGCCTATTCGGTAGAAATCGACGACTTCCGGCATCCGGTCGACGTGCTTGCGAAAATCTTCCGACCATTCCTTTGAATGGTGACGAGTTCGGATCATGACGATCACCGTGAGATCATAACCGAGCGCTTCGAAATCGATGGAGGCGCGCGATCCTTTGATGACACCTGTCGCATAAAGGCGCTGAAGCCGGCGCCAGCAAGCATTCTGCGACAGTCCGACCTGCTCGGCCAAGTCACGTTGAGAAAGCGAAGAATCCCGCTGCATGCACGTCAGAATTCTCAGATCAATTTCGTCGATTTTTAAATTGCTATCGATCATATGACCCAATCTTGTCCCATTCGTCCAAAAAATCGGTGAAGTTTTCGACGGTGATGCAGATTAGAATCGTTGTCAAATCCTTCGCGGAGAATGACGATGCACGAACTGGCTGCGCGCTATCCATCAAAAGAACTCTCCACTGTTCTCGGCAAGTTCAAGAGTGATCTCAACCGAGATGACCCCATCGGCAGGTTCAGGGCGGGGCTGATAGGCTCAAAGGCGAAGGTCGACGGCCCGTTCGGCCCCAAGGACCTCGTCTATGCCGACTATGTGGCTTCGGGACGCGCCCTCAGACAGATCGAAGAATTCATCCTCGAAGACATCCTTCCCTACTACGCGAACAGCCATACCGAGGCGTCCTACTGCGGAGGGATGATGACCCGGCTCCGACGGGAAGCACGTTCAATCATAGGAGAGCTCTGCGGTGCTGATCGACAGCATGCCGTCATCTTTGCCGGATCCGGCGCGACGGCGGGCCTCAATCGCCTGGTGAACCTGCTGGGCGTCGCCGATGCGATCGCGGCCGGCAAAAGCGTGCGCATCGTCCTCGGCCCATATGAACACCACTCGAACATCCTGCCTTGGCGCGAGAGCGGAGCGGAGGTCATAGAGATTGTCGAGGGCATCAACGGCGGTCCCGATCCGGTCATGTTGCAGAAGGCCCTTGAGAACGCCCCCGCGGATTTGACCATTTGCTCGTTTTCTGCCGCATCGAACGTCACTGGCATCCTGACCGACGTCCCGGCGCTCACGAAAATTGCAAAGGCTGCAGGCGCCAAAGTCGTCTGGGACTACGCCGGGGCCGGACCATACGTGCCGATTGCGATGACGCCCGACCATGGTGTCGAAATTGACGCGATCGTCGTGTCTCCTCACAAGTTCCTGGGCGGCCCGGGGGCCTCCGGCGTATTGGTCGTGCGGCAGGACGCGGTGGTGACGAGCAGGCCATCCTGGCCCGGTGGCGGCACGGTGAAATTCGTGTCGCCCACGAGTCACGATTACAGCGACAGCCTGGAGTCTCGGGAGGAAGCGGGAACACCCAACGTCATCGGCGACATCCGTGCGGCTCTCGCCTTCCTGGTCAAGGATGCGATCGGACTTGATGCAATCAAGCGGCTGAATGACGAGTACACGCGGCGCGCCTTCACCGCGTGGAAGGACGTTTCGGAGATCGAACTGCTTGGCTCCACCTCGATCGCACGCTTACCGATCTTTTCGTTTCGCGTGCGCGATGGCAAGGGTGGCTACATCCACCAGCAATTGGTCACCCGCATGCTCAGCGACCGGTTTGGCATTCAGGCACGTGGCGGCTGCGCCTGCGCTGGTCCCTACGTGCATCGGCTGCTTTCGATAGACACCCGGACGTCGCAACGCATGCGGCAGGCGATCTTGGCTGGCAACGAAATCGAGAAACCCGGATTCACGCGGCTCAACTTGAGCGTCCTGGCATCGGACGAAACGGTTGCCTTCATCCTGGATTCGGTCGCGCAACTCGCGCGGGACGCATCGGCCTATGTCGCGCTCTACACCTTCGATCCGGCGCGCGCGATCTTCTCGCCGGTCGCGTCCCTTCGACGGGAGGCGGTCTGTGCGTAGACCCGATGTCGCCGCCTTCTTCGACCCGCGTACCTTCTCGATTCAATACGTGGTCAGCGATCCGCAAACCAAAGCCTGTGCGATCATCGATCCGGTTCTCGACTTCGACGAGAAGTCAGGATCGACGACGACCCACAACGCCGAAATGCTGTTGGACCACATTCGGAACCAGGACCTGCGCCTGCACTGGATCCTCGACACGCATCCGCATGCCGATCACCTTTCGGCCGCCGCCTATCTGAAGGAGCGGACCGGCGCGCCAACGGCGATCGGGAGCCGGGTCACGGATGTTCAGAAAATCTGGTCGAAGATCTACAACTGGCCTGATCTTCCCGTCGACGGCAGCCAGTGGGATCGGCTCTTCTTCGACGGAGACACCTTCTCTATCGGGAACATCGAGGTCGGCGTCATGTATTCGCCCGGCCATACCCTTGCCTCGATCACCTACACGGCGGGCGACGCCGTGTTCGTTCATGATACGGTCTTCATGCCGGACAGCGGCACTGCCCGTGCGGATTTTCCAGGCGGTAGCGCCAGGTCCCTTTGGTTGAGCATTCAGAACATCCTGACGTTACCCGGCGATACGCGCCTCTTTGTGGGACACGACTATCAGCCCGGCGGCCGGCAGCCGCTCTGGGAAAGCACAGTGGAACGTCAGAGGGCGGAAAACATCCATGTCGCGCAATGTGCTTGCGCCGACGCGTTCGTCACCCTTCGGGAGGCGCGTGATCGCACGCTGCCGATGCCGAAGCTCATACTTCACGCGCTGCAGGTCAACATCAACGGCGGCCGGCTACCGGAACCCGAAGAGAACGGCCTTCGCTACCTCAAGCTCCCGATGGGTGCCTTTCAAGGTTCCGTCTGGTCCTGAGCAACCCGATTACGGCACCTCGTCCGCTGACTGAACATTCTGTGCTCAAGCAGGATCCTGAGAAATGGCGCTAGATCTTTTTCAATATGGCATGGGGACCCTCAGCGGCGCCTTGGTTGGCTTCACCCTCGCCCTTTTGGGCGGTGGCGGCTCTATCCTTGCAGTCCCGCTTCTTGTTCATGCCGTAGGACTGACCGACGCCCATACCGCCATTGCCACCAGCGCCGTTGCCGTTGCTTCGAATGCGTTGATCAGCCTGGTCATGCACGCGCGCCGCGGAACGGTGATATGGCGGTATGCGGGACTTTACTGCGCGACTGGGATCGTCGGGGCGCTGCTCGGAGCATCGATCGGAAAGATGCTCGATGGGAAGCATCTGCTTCTGTATTTCTCAGGGCTGATGATCGCCATCGCCATCTTGATGCTGCGTCGAATAAGCGTCGCCAGCGAAGATACCTGTATCTTCGAACGTCGGAACACCACCAAGGTTCTTGCGATCGGTGGTGGGAGCGGCATCGTCTCCGGCTTTTTCGGAATAGGCGGTGGCTTCCTCATCGTCCCCGGCCTGGTGTTTTCCACCGGAATGCCGACGATCAATGCGGTGTCGACCTCTTTGGTCGCGATCGTGGCGTTCGGTTCGACTACGGCTGCCACCTATTCCATCTCAGGTCTCGTCGACTGGCCGCTAGCCGCTGTCTTCATCGCGGGAGGCGCGGTCGGCGCCGTCCTCGGCTGCAACCTTGTGCACCGCCTTAGGCCCTATCAATCTGCGCTCAATAGTGTTTTTGCGGGCGCCATCCTCACCTTCGGCATCGCCATGGCGTGGAGCACCCTCCTCGGATAGCTCGCCATTAGCCCACAAGTTATCAACTTGATATATCCCCTCCAGGGGGATAGGAAGGGCGTTTCGAACCTGGAGCAGGCAATGCTTTCGACTATCAAGGAATTGTTCGACTTCGGCCTGGCGGACCAGGCGCATTCGCACGCCCACGGAGCGCATCGGCACTCGCACGGTGAAGGCAGCCACGGCCATACACACGGCGTCGTCGACCCGAGCGTCGCCTCTTCGGAGCGCGGCATCTGGGCCATCAAGTGGTCCTTCGTCATTCTGGCGATCACCGCAGCGCTGCAGCTCGTCGTCGTCTTCTATTCGGGCAGCGTCGCGCTTCTTGCGGACACCATCCACAATGTCGGCGACGCCGCGACGGCCATTCCGCTGTGGATCGCCTTCTCGCTCGTCCGTCGGGCGGCGACGAAGACTTTCAACTACGGTCTCGGCCGGGTCGAGGACTACGCCGGCCTCATTATCGTTCTCATTATTCTCTTCAGCGCGCTCGTTGCCGGCTACGAAGCGATCGACCGCCTCTTGAATCCGCAGCCGATTACACAGCTCGCCGCGGTCGCAATCGCGGGGGGCGTCGGCTTCGTCGGCAATGAGGCAGTCGCGGTGTTCCGCATCAAGGTGGGCCGCGAGATGAACAGCGCAGCACTGATTGCCGACGGTTACCATGCGCGTACCGACGGCCTGACCAGTCTTGCGGTCGTGCTCGGCGCGATCGGCGTCTGGTTTGGCTTCCCGCTCGCCGACCCCATCGTCGGCCTCATGATCACGCTGGCGATCTTCGGCATCGTCTGGCAGTCCGCGAGGGCCGTCGTCACCCGCAGCCTGGATGGCGTCGAACCGGGGATCACGGACGAGATCCGTCATGCAGCCGAACACGTCAGGGGTATCGACAAGGTCGTCGACGTGAAGGCCCGCTGGCTTGGCCATAAGCTCTTCACAGACGTGGTCATCACAGTCGATCAGTCGAAGACCATTTCGGAGGCGAACGCCATAGCGACCGCCCTGCGCCGCGATTTGCAGGGACATCTGCCCTCGCTTGGAAACGCCACCATCCAGTTCGACGACGGCGACGCGACCCCGGCTGCGGCTTCCGCGGCGCCCGAGCATCATCACCGGCCGGTACATGCCGCACGCGGCCATCATCACGCGCCCGCCCCGTTCACAGTGAGTTCCCGATTGGCGACCGGACTGCTGGAGATTGTCGACACGCCGGACGGCAAGCGTATGCGCCTTTCGATTTCGAAGCACGCCAAGGGACTCGAGGCCGTGGTGGAGATCGCCCGTGACGGCGGCGTCGAACGACTGCCGCTTCTTTCTTCGCCGACCGATCATCATGCTCTGATGAGCGCCATCGCCCCGGCCGAACCGCACGAGTTCGACGCCGTGCTGAAGCTGATGGTGGGCGTCGAGATCGACGATCTTCCCTTCCGGATGCAAGAGCCTGAAGGCCACCATCATTGACTTGTCCCGGGGGCGGTCGTCGGCGTAAGGTCAAGCCGCCTTCCCCTCGGAAGGATCGAGAACATGGACACGATGAGCGAACCGCACACCCACGCCACCCATCCGGAGATCGTCAAGCGCCTGAAGCGGGCCGAGGGCCACCTCCGAAGCGTCATCGCGATGATCGAGGGCGGCAAGCCGTGCCTCGACATCGCGCAGCAACTCTCCGCCGTCGAGAAGGCCATCGTCAACGCCAAGCGCACTCTGATCCAGGACCATCTCGACCATTGCCTCGAAGAAACCGTCGGCGCCCTCCCCCGCGATAAGCGACAGTCGATCGACGAGTTCAAGGCGATCACGAAGTACCTCTGACGGCATGGCCGACCTGCTGGCCTATCTGGGATTGTTCGCGACCGCCTTCGGTGCTGCGACGATCATGCCGATGCAGTCGGAAGCCGTACACGCGCGCGCGACGGCCGGTCTGGCTGATTGGCCTCGTGCTCGTCGCCGTTGCCGCGGTCGAGATAGTGAACTGGCTGAACGCGCGATGAGGATCAGAGCAATGCGAAGACTTCAGACTATACTCGTCTCGGCGGCGATTGCCTTCGTGCCCCTCACCAACGCCCTTGCCGAGGATGCTCTGCCTCTGTTCAACCGCTTCGCCGACCGCTGCCTGGACCGCGGGCCGCAGTATGATCGCGCAGCCGCTCTCGCCCACCGAAACAAGTGGCCGTCGCTTGCTGCCGACATGGTGTTGAGCATTCTACCACTTTCGGAACCCGTGGCATTCGACGGCTGGATCACCGGGGCGGGCAGCACCGCGCCATTCGAAGCCCTGGTCGTTGGAAGGGCTATGGTCGGCGAGAAGGCTGTCGAGAGCTGCACGATGGCCTTCGCCGGGACCGACGCCGCGGGCTTCGAGCACAGTCTTGTTTCGACAAGAGCGGCAAAACCGTCCGGCGAGCAGAATGGTGAAGGACGTATCCGGAAATTCTTCACGATCGAGCGCGATGGGTTGAAAGAGGCGGTGACGCTCGATCTTCCCATCTACCCGAACGGCAGCGACGAGGTGCTCGCGAGCGTCGTCGCCGAGCAGCAAACCGAGCACTAACCTGTCCCGATGACAAAGCACTGAACATCGGGCGGTAACGATATTTCGACCGAACCCTTTCCCTGCCATTTCAAACCTCTATGTTGACGGTTGGACGAGCTAAACCCCTACTGCGCGCATCTTTTCAGGCGCGCAAGAAATGCTGTAGAACATTGAATTGCTGCCGTTCACACCGGCGCGGCGGGCGATAGGGAAGCGGTTTTGAATGGGAAGCGTCGGCAACGGCTGGCCGAGAGGCGGCGGCAAAATCGGTGAATTGTTGCGGCATTCGGCCTTTGACGCCGCCGGTCTCGGACCGGTCGAAAGCTGGCCTGCTTCTCTCAAGCATATCGCCGAAATGGTATTGAATTCGCGCCAGCCGAAATTCGTCGCCTGGGGTCCGGATCTCGCCTTTCTCTACAATGACGCCTACGTGCCTGTTTTCCCCGACCGGCATCCTGCCGCACTCGGGAGACCCTTTCGCGAGGTTTGGGCGGATATCTGGGAACAATTCTCACCGATCGTCGCCAGCACGCTCGAAGGCAGGCCGCAGCTCTTCAAGGAGCTGCTCATCCCGATGCGCCGGGACGGCCGCACCGAGGATACCTGGTTCACCTTCTCCTATACGCCGCTGCGCGACGATGACGGCACCATCGCCGGCATCCTTTGCGCGACCCTCGACGTCACCGACCAGGTGGCGGCCAAGCGCGGCGAGAAGCTGGCGCTGGAAGAACTGCGCGCCAAATCGGAGGCGCTTGCAGTGGTCAACCAGGCCGGCGCCGCTATCACTGTCGAGCCCGATGTCGAACGTCTCACCCAGATTGTCGTCGATGCCGGTGTGACGCTGACAGGCGCCGAATTCGGCGCCTTCTTCTACAATGTCGATGATGGCGAGGGCGGCAGCTACATGCTTTACGCGCTCTCCGGCGTCGACCGGAAGAACTTCGAGAAATTCCCGATGCCACGCAATACGAAGGTCTTCGAGCCGACCTTCAGCGGTGAAGGCATCGTGCGCTCCGACGACATTCTGCTCGACCCGCGCTACGGCCAGAATCCGCCGCATGCCGGCATGCCGAAAGGGCATTTGCCGGTCAGAAGCTATCTTGCCGTGCCGGTGAAATCGCGCGACGGCAGCGTCATCGGCGGCTTGTTTTTCGGCCATGGCGAACCCGGCCGCTTCTCTCAAGCCGCCGAGGCGAGCCTCGTCAGCCTTGCCGGCCAATCGGCGGTCGCGATCGACAATATCCGGCTGTTTCGTGCCGCTAAAATCGAAATCGACCAGCGCCGCCACATGGAAGATCAGCTGCGCAAACTCAACGATATGCTCGAGGTCCGGGTCGCGGCCGAGATCGCGGATCGCCAACAGGCCGAAGCAGCGCTCCAGCAGTCGCAGAAGATGGAATCGATCGGCAAGCTCACCGGCGGCGTTGCCCATGACTTCAACAATCTGCTGCAGGTGATCTCAGGCAATCTGCAGCTTCTCGGCAAGGACGTGGCCGATAACGGCCGAGCCAGAGAGCGCATTTCGAATGCGCTTGCCGCCGTCGAACGCGGCTCGCGGCTGGCAAGCCAGCTGCTCGCCTTCGGCCGCCGCCAGGCGCTGGAACCGAAGGTCGTCAATATCGGCCGCCTGGTCACCGGCATGGACGACATGCTGCGTCGCGCGCTCGGCGAGGAAATCGAAGTCGAGACCATCGTCTCCGGCGGCCTCTGGAACACCTTCGCCGATCCGGCCCAGATCGAGAACGCCCTGCTCAACCTCGCGATCAACTCGCGCGACGCGATGGATGGCGTCGGCAAGCTGACGATCGAGGTCGGCAACGCCTTCCTCGACGATTCCTACAACCGCACCCATCCCGAGGTGAAGGCCGGCCAATATGTCGTGCTCGCCGTCACCGATACCGGCTCCGGCATGACGCAAGAGGTGATGGAGCAGGCCTTCGAGCCGTTCTTCTCGACGAAACCGGAAGGCAAGGGCACCGGTCTCGGCCTGTCGATGGTCTACGGCTTCGTCAAACAGTCCGGCGGCCACGTGAAGATCTACAGCGAGATCGGCGAAGGCACGACCGTCAAACTCTACCTCGCCCGCTCGTTCCGCAGCGAGGATCGCGCCACGGCGGCCGACACCATGCCGGCGACCGGTGGAACCGAAACCATCCTTGTCGCCGAGGACGACGAGGGCGTTCGCGCCACGGTCGTCGAGATGCTCTCGGATCTCGGCTATTACGTGCTGAAGGCGAAGGATGCGCAAAGCGCCCTCACCGTCATCGAGAGCGGCGCCCATATCGACCTGCTCTTTACCGATGTCGTCATGCCCGGCCCCTTACGGAGCCCGGAGCTTGCGCGCATGGCGCGACAGCGCCTGCCCGACATCGCCGTGCTCTACACCTCGGGCTATACCGAAAACTCGATCGTCCATGGCGGCAGGCTCGATCCGGGCCTGGAGCTGCTCTCCAAACCCTATACGCGCGAGGAGCTCGCCCGCAAGATCCGCCAGGTGCTCGCCAACCGGCCGCAACGCCATCACACGGAGGCCAAGGCGCCGGTGTCCAATGCAAAGCAACCTGATCCAAAGGTTCCCGGCCCGGCCGGAAAGCTGAAGCTGCTGCTCGTGGAAGACGATGCATTCATCCGGATGGATACCGCCGAAATCCTGCAGGATCTCGGCTACGACGTCATCGAGGCGGGCAGCGGCGAACAGGGCGTTGATATCCTCGGCCACACGCTCATCGACGTCATCGTCGTCGACGTCGGCCTGCCCGGCATGTCGGGCTCGACCTTTGCCGCCAAGGCGCGGGAAGCCTTTCCGTCCGTCGGCCTGGTCTTCGCCACGGGCGACAGCGACCCGCCCGACGCCGCTCGCTTCTTCGGCTCGGTGCTGCTGACGAAACCCTACACCAGCGCTGCGCTCGACCAGGCGGTCAAGAGCGCCGTCCAGCTTTCCCAAGCTGAACCGCCCTAATCTCACCGTCGAACTCGGGATATTTGCGCATCAGGTCGACCTCGCTGGTGCAGCTGTCGTCGCGCGCCGTCAATTCGATCGAGATCGTGTCGCCAAGATCGAGGCGGCCGTCGTCATGATGGTCGCCATCGTGATGGCTGCCGCCATCGTAACGACTACCGTCATTGTGATAGACGGGAATGCGGGCGCCGCTCTGGCTGACAAGCACGGCATCCCTCTTGAAACCCCTCTGCAGGAGCCAGTCGCGTGGCGCCATCAGGCGGATATCGACCTCGTAGGAATGTCCCTTCCCTTCCTTGAGGCTGACGGTGTAGGTGACCGGCGATACCTGGCCGTTCACGTCGATCGCGCCGTTTCCATCGGCTTTGACGATGTGTTTTTCCATGTTCTCGGTTCCTTGCTGCACGCGGGCTTAAGTAGGCTTGCCCATCGAAAACCCGACAAAATCGGCTTTTGTTCCGAAATCTGGGATAATGGCCCTATAGGGAACTTTTGCCCTCCGCACCGGTTGGATTCTCTTCCAAACCGCGTTCGAGCGCTTTGCAAACCACAGGAGGCGAAGATGCCGCGAGGAGACAAATCCGACTATACCGACAAGCAGAAACGTAAGGCCGAACATATCGAGGAGAGCTACGAGGAGCGCGGCGTCTCCGAGAAGGAGGCCGAACGGCGCGCCTGGGCGACGGTCAATAAGGAGAGCGGCGGCGGCAACAAATCCGGTTCCGGCCGCGGCAAGAAGGATACGCATGAATCCTCCAAAAAAGGCGGCCGGGCCGGCGGTGCTGCATCCGCGGCACGCTCGAAGGAGGAACGTTCCGCTTCCGCCAAGAAGGCGGCCGCGACACGCAAGCGCAACGAGCACCATAGCCACCACTAAGCATGTGCCGAAGAGTGTGAGCGGTCTCTGGCGGCTTCATGCTCCAGTTCTCTAGGATCGGCAGGCGTCAGTCTATCGCCAGCCCATCCGGCAAAGGGATTTCGCCATGGCCAAATCGAAGAAGAAATGGTCGCAGGACGTTACCGAACACAGCAACGCGATGGACCTCAAGGAAGGCGTGTTCAAATCGGACGATCCGAAGAAGGTCGCCCGATCGATCAAGCACTCCGCCGAGAAAAGCGATCGCCGCACGTCGAGCCCGTTTCGCGCTGCCATGTCGATGCTGACCTTCTACATCAACCGCGCCGGCGAGCAGCTGTCGAAAAAGCGGCGCGGCACCCTTGAAAAAGCCAAGGACGAACTGCGAAAAGACTTCGGTCGTCAACCGAGGCATTGAACATGGCATATGAGCTTTATTATTGGGACGGCATTCAAGGCCGTGGTGAATTCGTGCGCTTGGCGTTGGAAGAAGCCGGAGCCGACTATATCGACGTCACACGTCAGCCCGGCCGGGGAACAGGCGCCATGCTCGAGATCATGAAGAGCGAAGGCGAGTCGCACATTCCCTTCGCTCCGCCCTTCCTGAAGGACGGCGACCTTCTTATCCCGCATGTCGCCAATATCCTGTTTTACCTCGGGCCGAAGCTCGGCCTTGCGCCGGAGGACGAAAGCCTTCGTTATGTCGCCAATGGCCTGCAGCTCACCATCACCGATTTCGTCGCCGAAGTGCATGATACGCACCACCCGATCGACCTGTCGCTTTATTATGAGGACCAGAAGCAGGAAGCCAAAGGCCGCTCGGCCGCCTTCATCCGGGACCGCATTCCTAAATTCCTCGGTTATTTCGAGCGTGTGCTGACGCGAAATCCGCAAGGTCCCAATTACATCGTTGGCAGTGCCCTCACCTATGTCGACCTCTCGCTCTTTCAGGTGATCGAGGGCCTCACCTATGCCTTTCCCAAAGCGATGAAGAAGAGCAAGGCCGAATACCCCGCTCTCCTTGCCCTGCATGATGCGGTGGCGAAGCGTCCGAACATCGCCCGCTATCTCGCCTCCCCTCGCCGCCTCGCCTTCAACGAGGAAGGGATTTTCAGACACTATCCGGAGCTGGACGCCGCTAGCTGAAGAGATCCCTCGCTCTCGTGTATGAGGAAATCAAGAAGCCTGTTTTCTTCGGCCCGCAAGCCCCGCAGCGGCTCGTTGCCGCCTTCGATCAAAGGATGATCATTGCCGGCGAGCGCGATGATGGCCGGATGGATATAGCTCGAGCGTGAGATCGCCGGCGTATTGTGCAGCGCCTCGGCCGCAGCCTCCGACATTTCCTTCACCGTCGGCCGCCCGCCGCCGACGATCCTTTCGCGGGCGACCCCGAAGGCCGCCAGCGATCCGGCCCAGGTGCGGAAGGTCTTGGCGGAGATCGGAATGCCCGATATTTCGGCCAGATAGGCATTCAGCCGGCCGGAGTCGACCGGTTTCAGCACGCCGCTTTCATCCTTCCAGACGAAGAGCTGGCGGCCGGGAAGGTCGGAAATCTCTTCCAGGATTTTCTGCAGCCTGGGATGCTTGAGACTGCGCTGGACGCGCTTGCCGCCCTTCGCGCGAAATTTGAGCTCGATCCGCCCGTCGACGATTTTCAGATGCCGCTTCAAGAGCGTCGTCGCGCCATAGGTGCCGTTCTCCCTGACATAGGCCTGATTGCCGACCCGCAGATGCGCCTCGTCGAGCAGCGTCGTCAAAGCCGCCAGCACGCCGTTGACATCCTCGGCACCGGTGTCGAGATGCCGCAGGACGGTACGGCGGATCTTCGGCAGCGCCTGACCGAATTCGATCAGTTGGTAGAATTTTCCGGCGCTGCGGAACGATTGCCAGTCCTTGTGATAGCGATATTGTTTGCGCCCGCGCGCATCGATACCGGTCGCCTGCAGATGACCGTTCTCGTAGAGACAGATCCAGACGTTCTCGTAGGCTGGCGGCAAGCCGAGCGCGCCGATGCGCGCCCGCTGCGATTCATCCGAAAGCGTCGTACCGTCAGGCATCACATAGCTGAAGCCCTTGCCTTTCCTGCGTCTGCGGATGCCCGGTTCGGTATCGCTGACATAGATCAGGCCAAGTTCGGTAATGGCTTCGGCATTCATGCTGTTGACGACCTGCTATTTGCTCCGGCGGCCGAACTGAAACCATCGGCGCCGCTGGGCCCTGCTCGCCCCCTCCGGCGGTTGTGTCTGGCCTGTCGGCGCAAAGACAGCCAGGCTCTGAGTGTAGACCATGACGGGATTGTCCTGATCATGCACCTCGAAGGCGCCGGTCTCCGCCCCGGTGTCGAGAACCCGTGACCACTGCGTCAGTCCGTTCACCTCGGGCAGATGGACCTCGCAGTCACCGCCGGCGTTGAAGACGAGGAAAAGGTCATCCATGTTCTCGGTATCGAGCGCATGCGCGCTCTTCGAGAGGTAGACGCCGAGCACCTGCAATCCTTCATCGTTCCAGGCGCCGTCGTCCATGAAGCTGCCGTCGGGCTTGTACCAGGCGATCTCGATGCGCCCGTCCTCGCTGATCTCGCCGGTCAGGAACCGCTCCTGCCGCAGGACCGGATGAGCCTTGCGGAAGGCTACCGTCTGCCGGCAGAAATCGAGGAAGGGATCCTCGAGCCCGTCCCAGCCTGTCCAGCCGATTTCATTGTCCTGGCAATAGGCGTTGTTGTTGCCGCCCTGGCTGTTGCCGAGTTCGTCGCCGGCCAGGATCATCGGCACGCCCTGGGAGAGCATCAGCGTCGCCATCATGTTGCGCCGCCGGCGTGCGCGTGCCGCGTTAATATTGGCATCATCGGTGGCGCCCTCGGCGCCCATGTTGTCTGAATGATTGTCCGAATGGCCGTCCCGGTTATCCTCGCCGTTCGCCTCGTTGTGCTTGCCGTCGAAGGACACCGTATCCATCAGCGTGAAGCCATCATGGGCCGACAGAAGATTGATCGAGGAGGTCGCGCCCCGATCGGAATGATTGAATTGCGGCGCCGAGCCGGTGATGCGCGCCGCCAGTTCCGACACCATTCCGCTGTCGCCCTTCCAGAAACGGCGCACGTCGTCGCGGAACTTGTCGTTCCATTCGCGGAAAGGATGCGGGAAGCCGCCGACCTGATAGCCGCCATCGCCGATATCCCACGGTTCGGCGATCAGCTTGACGCCGGCAAGGATCGGATCCTGGCGGATGGCGCCGAAGAACAGGCCTTGGCGGTCGAACTCCAGATCCTGCCGGCCGAGCGTGCTGGCGAGATCGAAGCGGAAGCCGTCGATATGCATGACGCCGACCCAGTAGCGCAGGCTGTCCAGCACCATGCGCATCACCATCGGATTGGCGACATTCAGCGTGTTGCCGGTCCCCGTCGTATCGAAAGTGTGGCGGGGATCGTCGGGAGAGAGGATGTAATAGCTCGCATTGTCGAGCCCGCGGAAGGAGAGCGTCGGCCCCTTCTCGCTGCCTTCGGCCGTATGGTTGTAGACCACGTCCATGATGACCTCGATGCCGGCCGCATGGAACCTCTTCACCATGGTCTTGATTTCGGTGATCTTGTCACTTGAGAGATAGCGCGATTGCGGCGCGAAGAAGCCGAGCGTCTGATAGCCCCAATAGTTCCTAAGCTTCTTTTCGAGGAGATAGCGGTCGTCGAGGAAATACTGGATGGGCAGGAGCTCGATCGCTGAGACACCGAGCTTGACGAGATGATCGATGATCGGATCGCTGCACATGCCGAGAAAAGTGCCGCGCAGCCGGTCGGGCACTTTCGGATGCGTCATCGTCAGGCCGCGCACATGCGCCTCGTAGATGATCGTATCCGGCCAGGGCCGCCGGATCGCCTCTTCACCCGCCCAGTCGAAGTCGGGATCCTGCACGACGCCCTTGACCATGAAGGGCGCGCTGTCGCGGTCGTCGAAGGAAAGATCGTCCTCGCCGATCCGATAGCCGAACAGCGCATCATGCCATTCCAGCTCGCCCGTCACCTGCTTGGCATAGGGGTCGAGCAGCAGCTTGTTTGGATTGAAGCGATGGCCGGCGTTGGGATCGTAGGGGCCATGGGCGCGATAGCCGTAGACGGTGCCTGGTCCGATGCCGGCTATATAGCCCGACCAGATGTCGCCCTCGCGTTTGGGCAGGGGCAGCCGGGCAATCTCATCTTTTCCGTCAGGGGAAAACAGGCAGAGCTCGATCTGGTCCGCATGCGCCGAGAAGACGGCGAAATGAGTACCGGAACCCGTATACTCCGCCCCCAGCTCCGGCTTGAGGAAGTCGAGTTCCGAAAATGAAAAGCTCATGGCGCCCCGCTTGATGAAAAGACCAAGCGGGAAACGTGAAGGTGGTTCGAAAGTTCCGTAGCCCCGGGGGAAAGCGGGACGCTGTCGTTTGCCGATCGAAGCGTTTACGGCATCAGCTGGCCGCCATTGACCTCGATGATCTGACCGGTGATGTAGCCCGAGAGCGTCGGCGAGGCCAGGAAGAGATAGGCCCCGACGCAATCCTCCGATGTGCCGACGAAGCCCATCGGGATCGATTTGCGCTGCAGCTCCATCTGCTCGTCATTGGTATAACGCTCGTGGAAGGGCGTGGCGATCACACCCGGCGCCACCGCGTTGACGCGGATCCTGTCGGCGACGAACTCCTTGGCGTGCCCGCGCGTGATGGTCGAGACGAAGCCCTTGGAGGCGGCGTAGAGGACCGCGCCGTTGCCGCCGCCGTTGCGGGCGGCGATCGAGGTGGTGTTGATGATGAAGCCGCCCTGCTTTTTCAGCCAGGGATGGGCCGCGCGCGTCGCCGCCAGCACCGAGCGGGCGTTGAGGTCCATGACCGCGGCATAATGGGCGTCGGTATATTCGGAGGTCGGCTTGCGCCCCAGCATGCCGCCGGCATTGTTGATCAGCCCGTCGAGATGGCCGAAGGTCTTCGCCGTCTCCTCGACGACACGCTCCGTCTCGCCTTCCCTCGACACGTCGCCCTGGATCAGATGCACGGTGCCGCCGGCAGCGCGGATCTCATCGGCGAGCCGCTCGGCCGGTTCGCGGCTGGCATTATAATGCACCCCGACCTTGGCACCCTGGGCGGCAAAGGCGCGGGCGAGCGCCGCGCCGATACCGGTCGAGGCACCGGTGATCAGCACGGCCTTGCCGGCGAGATCCGGCAGTTTGATGGATGCGAGCAATTGAGCAAGTTCTGTCATGGCCAAGAAGCCTCCCGAAAAACAAGGACATAGGTGATGAAACAGACGGGGGAAGTCTATCAGCCGAAATCGGCGGAAGGCAATGCACGAAAAGGCGAGAACTGCATGAGTGAGGGATGCCACGGCTGGCTGGTCCGGCCCATTCAAGACCCCTCCCCAACCCCTCCCCACAAGGGGGAGGGGCTATGCGCGGCACCGTCCCACGACAAACATCAACGCTTCTGCGGATGAGACGGTGAAAGGGATAACGTCAGCGCGGCATCCAAGCCCCTCCCCCTTGTGGGGAGGGGTTGGGGAGGGGTCTTTCTTTGTCAAGAAGACACACCCAAAACCGCCTCCTGCTCCCGCCGGACAAGCGGTGGAAACGCCAGCGCGATTGCCGCCGCCCCGAGACCGACCATGGCCGAGCCGATGAACAGCCAGGAATAATTGGCGAAAGTATCGAAAATCCAGCCGCCGATCAGCGGGCCGAAGGCCATGCCGAGGCTGGAGAGCATCGTCGCCGCGCCCAGCACGGTGCCGATGATACGCTGGCCGAAATATTCCCGCGCCAGCACCGCATAGAGCGGCATTACGCCGCCATAGGCACTGCCGAAGACGATGGCGAGCGCATAGAACTCCGTCAGCTCGCTGACCAGGAGATAGGTCGCGAGCGCCGCCGCCTGCACCAGCAGGCCGGCGACCAGGACCGGCTTCACGCCGAGTCTGTCGGCGAGGCTGCCATAGAGCAGCCGGCCGCCAAGACCCGCCAGGCCTTCGACACTGTAGATGCTGACGGCCGCCATCGGTGCGACGCCGCAGATCGTCGCATAGTTCACCATGTGGAAAATGGGGCCGGAATGGGCCGCACAGCAGGCAAAGAAGGTGAGGCCGAGCACGATGAATTGCGGCGACCGGAAGACTTTCGACAGCTGTGGCCGGGCGCCTGCCGCGGCAAACTCGGTGCCGGCATCGACGCTCTCGACAGGCGGGCGCCTGACCAGCAGGGCGGCCGGCACCAGCAGCACCCAGGTGGCGATGCCGATGATCAGCATAGCGGAGCGCCATTCATAGGCCGAGATCAGCCAGCGCGCGAAAGGCGAAATGGTCATCGGCGCCACCCCCATGCCGGCGGAGACGAGCGACACGGCAAGACCGCGGTTCACGTCGAACCAAGCGGTGGTCGCCGCGATCATCGGCGCGAAGAAAGCGCTGGCGGCCAGTCCGACCAGGATGCCGTAGGTCAGCTGGAATTCGATGAGCGTTGCGGCGCGGCTGGCGAGCACCAGCGCCAGGCCGAGCAGCACGGAGCCGACCAGCACGACGATGCGTGGCCCAAAACGGTCGCTTGCCGCGCCCCAGAGGAAACCGCCGAGACCCATGACGAGGAAATTCAACGTCATGGCGCTGGCGATCCCGACATGCGACCAGCCGGTGGCGGTGGCGATCGGCTCCTGGAAAATCGCCAACGAGAACATTGCGCCGATGGCAACGCACGACATCAACGCGCCGACGGCGACGATGACCCAACGATAGGAAACACCCATGGCTTCAAAACCTCCATGCCGACAGAGTGATCGCGGCGCCTGCGCCCCGCAATCTTAAGACGTTTGAGCCGCCGCGATTTCGACAGCGCCCTCCCATCTTTTTTCGCCGGGCTGTCTACAGAGTGCGAAACATCACCAATGCGTCGACATAACCCTCGCTGGGATGGAGGAAAACGCCCGGCAGCCGGCCGACGATTTCGAAGCCGAGGGATTGCCACAGCGCGATGGCGCGCTGATTGCTGCTGATGACGAAATTGAACTGCATGGCGCGAAAGCCGCTGGCGCGGGCATGCTGCAGCGAATGTTCATGCATAAGGCGAGCGACGCCGCGGCCGGCCGCGGCGGGATCGGTCATGTAGCCGCAATTGCAGACATGCCGCCCGCCGCCGGCCTGATTGGCCTTGATGTAATAGGCGCCGAGGATGACCCCATCCTCTTCGGCGACGAAGGTCTCGCGGTCCGCTCCCATCCAGTAGGCAAGCGCATCGGCTTCGGAGAGATCGCGGTCGAGCGCATAGGTTTCGCCGGCACGGATCGTCGGGCCGATGATCCTCCAGATGGCGCTTCGGTCGTCATTGTTTGCGGCTCGGATCAGCATGGCCGTTTTTATCGAAGTCCGGCACCGGAGGCAACGGGCCGAGCCCTGTCAGACCCTTTCGAGGGCGATGGCGATCCCCTGCCCGACACCGATGCACATGGTCGACAGCGAATAACGGCCGCCCGTTTCGGCAAGTTCCAGCGCCGCCGTGCCGGTGATGCGGGCGCCCGACATGCCCAGGGGATGACCGAGCGCGATCGCGCCGCCATTGCGGTTCACCCGATGGTCGTCATCGGCAATGCCGAGTTCCCGCAGCACCGCCAGCCCCTGGCTGGCAAAGGCCTCGTTGAGCTCGATGACGTCGAACTGCTCCTGGGTCATGCCGAGTCTGGCCATCAGCTTGCGCGAGGCCGGGATCGGCCCGATGCCCATGACCCGCGGCGGAACCGCGGCGGCAGCGCCGCCGAGGATGCGGGCGATCGGCGTCAACCCATATTTCCGCGCCGCCGCTTCCGAGGCGACGATCAGCGCCGCCGCCCCGTCATTGACACCGGAGGCGTTGCCCGCCGTCACCGTGCCGCCTTCCTTCTTGAAAGGGGTGCCAAGTTTCGCCAGCGCCTCGATCGTGGTCGCGCGCGGATGCTCGTCCATGTGGACGACGATGGGCTCACCCTTGCGCTGGGGAATGGTGACAGGGACGATCTCCTTCGCCAGCCGTCCGCTCGCTTGAGCTGCCGCCGCCTTCGCCTGGCTGCGCAGCGCGAAGGCGTCCTGATCGGCGCGGCTGACATGATAGTCGGCGGCGACGTTCTCGCCGGTCTCCGGCATGGAATCGACGCCGTACTGCTTCTTCATCAGCGGGTTGACGAAGCGCCAGCCGATCGTGGTGTCGTGGATTTCGGCCGCCCGCGAAAAGGCCGTTTCGGCCTTCGGCATGACGAAGGGCGCCCGCGACATGCTCTCGACCCCGCCCGCGATCATCAGTTCCGCCTCGCCGGCGCGGATGGCGCGCGCCGCCGTCATCACCGCATCCATGCCGGAGCCGCAGAGCCGGTTGATCGTCGTCCCCGGGACACCGATCGGCAGGCCGGCCAGAAGGGCGGACATGCGCGCGACGTTGCGGTTGTCCTCGCCCGCCTGGTTGGCGCAGCCGAAGATCACGTCGTCGACGGCTTCCCAGTCGACGGCGCCGTTGCGCGCGATCAGCGCCTTCAGCGGGATGGCGCCGAGATCATCGGCGCGCACCTGCGAGAGCGCGCCGGCGAAGCGGCCGATCGGCGTCCGGATATAGTCGCAGATGAAGGCTTCGGTCATGGCTTTCTCTTCAGAGTTTCGGGACAAGGAGATCGGCCACCGGCCCCTCGACGTGCAGTCGTGCGCCGGTCATCGCCTGCAACTCCTCCAGCGACATGGCGGCAAGCTTCTCGCGCAGGACGAAGCGACCATCGACGATGTCGATGACGGCATGGCTCGAATAGACGCGGGTGACGCAGGCGACGCCGGTCAGCGGGAAGGTGCATCTCTCCACCAGCTTCGGTTCGCCCGTCTTAGTGACGTGTTCGGTGATGACGCAGACCTGCTTGGCGCCATGCACCAAGTCCATGGCGCCGCCGACCGCCGGCACGCCCTTGCTGCCGACCCGCCAATTGGCGAGATCACCGTTCTCCGCGACCTGATAGGCGCCGAGGATCGCGACGTCGAGATGGCCGCCGCGCACCATGGCGAAGCTGTCGGCATGGTGGAAGAAAGCAGCACCCGGCTTCAGCGTCACCGCCTTCTTGCCGGCGTTGATCAGATCCCAGTCCTCTTCACCTTCGGCTGGCGGCTCGCCGAAATTGAGGATGCCGTTTTCGGTGTGGAAGATCGCCTGACGGCCGGGCGGCTGGTAGCGGGCGACCATTTCGGGAAAGCCGATGCCGAGATTGACATAGGCGCCGTCGGCAATGTCCTGTGCGGCGCGCCAGGCGATCTGCGCATTGGAAAGTTTGATGTCGTCCCTGATATCGACGGTCATACGTAAGCCACTCCGGCTCGGATGAGCTCTTCTTCCTGCTGCGGATTGGGCACGGCGACGAGACGATCGACGAAGATGCCGGGGGTCACGACATGCTCGGGATCGATGCCGCCGGCCGGCACGATCGAAGAGACCTGGGCGATCGTTCTGGTCGCCGCCATGCACATCAGCGGATTAAAATTGCGGCCGGCCTTGTTGTAGGTGAGGTTGCCGCTGATATCGCCGACCGCAGCCTTGACGATGGCGAAATCGGCCTTCAGCCAGCGCTCCTGCACATAATGGCGGCCGTCGAATTCGGCGATGACTTTGCCCTCCGCCAGTTCGGTGCCGTAGCCGGTCGGGGTGTAGAAGGCCGGAATGCCTGCGCCGCCGGCGCGGATGCGCTCGGCCAGCGTTCCCTGCGGCACCAGCTCGAGTTCGATCTCGCCGGCCAGATATTTGTCGGTGAAGGCGCGCGGATCCGAGGAGCGCGGGAACGAGCAGATCATTTTCCGGACCAGGCCGGCGTCAATCATTGCGGCGATGCCGATGCGGCCGTTGCCGGCATTGTTGTTGATCACAGTCAAGTTTTTCGGGCCCTTGTCGATCAAGGCATGAATCAGCTCGATCGGCGCGCCGGAGCCGCCGAAACCGCCGATCATGACGGTGGCGCCGTCGCCGATCTCGGAGACGGCTTCTGCCGTGCTCGCGATTGTCTTGTCCATGGGGATCTCCTCAGCCCGTCCTTGATGTCAGAGATAAAACGCAGCAGGAGCAGCGGCAAGATATTTTGTGCGTTATTTGACATTTGTTCGTATATCGCACACAATGCTGAATGAAGTGGAGAAGCGAATTCATGCGCGAAACCGATTTCGTCAGCGGCTTTGCCCGCGGCCTGAAAGTCATCGAAGCCTTCGGCGAGACGCGGCAGCGGCTGTCGATCGCCGAGGCATCGAAGCTGACGGGGCTCGACCGCGCCACGGTGCGGCGTTCACTGCTGACGCTCGCTGAGCTCGGTTATGCGGATTACGACGGCAAGTTCTTCACGCTGACGCCGAAGATATTGCGGCTCGGCCATGCCTATCTCCAGGCAACACCGCTGCCGGCGCTGTTGCAGCCCCATCTCGATACTCTCTCGGAAAAGGCCGGCCAGAGTGCCTCGGCCTCGGTGCTCGACGGCACCGAGATCGTCTATATCGCCCGCGCCGCGCAGCGCCGGGTCATGTCGATCAATCTCACCCCCGGCAGCCGCCTGCCCGCCTATTGCGCCTCGATGGGCCGGGTGCTGCTGGCAGCGCTTTCCGAGAGCGAAGCGTGCGCCGTCCTCGCCAGGAGCGAGCTCAAACAGAACACGGCAAAGACCAAAACCGACCCGGAGGAACTGATCGAAGAATTGCGCCGGGTGCGCGCCGAAGGCTACGCCATCATCGATCAGGAGCTGGAGATCGGCCTCTGCTCGATCGCCGTGCCTGTCGAAAACGACCGCGGTGAAACGATCGCGGCGATCAATATCGGCGCCCCGGCCGCCCTCGTCCCGGCCGCCGAGATGAAGGCGCGCTATCTCAAGCTGTTGAAGGAAACACAGGCCGCGCTGCGGCCGCTACTGCGACGGTGACAGCAGCCGGAACTGCGCATGCCAGATCACTCGCGGTTGCCTGTGATCGAACTATGCGGCCCGACGCGCTTGTAAAGCCGTGGCTTTGTCTATGAGACGAGCGGTCATGTAAGCGAAACAGACGACTGCGCCAAGAAGCACCAGGAAGGCGAGAGGGCCGTTCAGAGCAATCGATCCCGCAAGTGGCTTGAAGACACCGATCACACCTCGGTGCAGGATGTAGACGGGATAGGAGATGTATCCGATCCACGTCGCCAGCCCTTTTGCTTTTGCAGGGACCTCCAGAAATAGGCCGAGCGTAACGATGAGCGGCGCAAGGGTGATCGCGAAGATCAGATCGTAG
The DNA here is from genome assembly GCF_030518245.1 of Rhizobium sp. CBN3. Classification (NCBI taxonomy): domain Bacteria; kingdom Pseudomonadati; phylum Pseudomonadota; class Alphaproteobacteria; order Hyphomicrobiales; family Rhizobiaceae; genus Rhizobium; species Rhizobium sp. CBN3. Next base: position 386,899 of record NZ_JAULSE010000002.1, on the reverse strand, counting down.
TAAGGCCGCAGCACGAGCGGAACCGGAGCTACGATGCAGATCAGCAAAAGCAGGCAGGGCGCTAGTGCGACCCAGCCGCGCCTCCACGCCGATACGCCGTTGAACAGACGGCTGATAACCACACCTGCGGTGAATGAGAACATCACCCGGGGCAGTCCACCGACTGCGGAAGGCCACTCCCAGCCGATATTCAACGTGCCGTATTTCAGACCGACAAAAACTAAGAATGCCGCCGAGACGAGCGCAACGGCGCAGAGGGCGCGGACAGAGAGCCGGAAGAGCCACAATGCGAAGACGATATTGACGAGCAATTCCCAGAACATCGACCAGGCCGGCCCGTTGATCGGAAACATCCCTTGCATCGGATGCGCTTGAAGGAAATACATCGGGCTCGGCAGGACGAACATGTTCGTCGCCGTCGACATCAGCAGATCGACCGCGCTTTGAGCGCGCAGTCCCCAGTTCGTCAACAGAATGATCTGCACGAGGCCAACCAAGATTCCGATCAGATAAAGCGGATACAGGCGTTTGAGACGAGCCTTCATGAAGGACTGGAACGGCAGGCCGCGCGACAGCCTTCGTCCGTAAATGTCGGCGATAATGAAGCCGCTCAGAACGAAGAAAAAGTCGACCGCCAGATAAGCCGATGGCGCATATCTCTCCTGGAAATGCGTGGCGACAACACAAATGGCGGCAAAGCCGCGCATGGCATCGAGCGTATAGTAGCGGCTGCGGCCGCTTGTCGAAACATCTGCCCGGTGAAGCCGATGTGACGGATAATCGCGGTCGAGATCGGTCATCTTATCGATTATCCCATGCGCTTGCGGCCGAAGGCCGTTTGGGTTGAGAGACGGGCGGCGAAACAATTCGCCGCGCTGGGCCAGGAAATCACACAGGCGTGGCCACTGCACCCCTGTTGCCCTTGCCCTGCCGAGCCTGCCTGATGCTGCCGATCAAGACATTCAAACGAGCCCTGCACAGGACGAATATCAAGCTGCAGTAAGCGCTGCCACCTGCGAGGACTTCGATCGCCAGACGTGCGTAGGGCGACCAATGAAGCAACAGTTGGTGCAGCAGCAAAACGACAGCCACCATCGCTGCACTGGCTGTGGTCGGCCGCAGGAACTGCGCCAAATACGCCGGCACACTCAGCTCTATATGCTGCGAAACCTTCCAGCTGGTGATCGGCCAGAACAGCAGAACTTCGATCATAATCGCAAACACGATTGTCGTTACGCCATAGGGGTAAAGAACTGCGATGGTCAGGAGCGTAAGAACGTTTCGTGCCAGCTGGTAGTAAAACCACCAATCCATCTCTCCCTGGCTTTTTATCAGGGATGCCTGCACGTAGCCGATCCCAGCCATCAAGCCAATAACGCAGTAGAACCGAACCGGCCAGACCGCCTCGATCCAGTGCGCCCCGAAAATCGTCGTGATCGCATCATCGGCAACTGCCGCAAGCCCGATGAAGACCGGGTAGGAAACCAGAGCACAGCCAAACGTCGCCATCAGGAATGCTTCACGGACTTTCTTCGGGTCGGCCCGCAGTGAAGACAGCAGCACGTGCGTCACCGACGTCAAGCCGCCGGCGATGACGTTGTTGATCATGTCGAACAGGCGCTTCGAAAAATTATAGATACCGAGCGCCGATGGGCTCAACAGCACGCCGATGAGCAAGTTGTCCAGGCTCATCGTCTGTAAAAAGCGGGTGCCGGATGCGAAGAAACCATAGTGAAGCAGGTCGTTGAGGCTCGCTCTCTTGATCTTCAGGCCGGGAATCCAGCCTGCACCCCAGAAAGCGGCGCCGCACGATGCCGCTGTGGCGGCGATCTGGGCAATGGCAAGCCCCCACAGGCCGAAACCGGCGAGAACCAGAACAAGGCAAAGGCAAGCAGACGTGACGGTCGCGATGACTGTGCGGACGGCCACCAGATGGAAGGACATTTTCCTGTTCACGATCGCATTCGGGACGACGGCCGTGAAGTCGAAGAATACCTTCAATCCCATGATGTAAATGAGATAGGTGACTTCCTTATGTCCGACATACGCCGCGATCGACGAAGCGGCCAGGCATAAGGCGCCGTAGACCAGGAGTGAAAAGCCGAGCGAAAGCAGGAATATCGTGTCGAGGTGGCTGCGCCTGATCTCGGCTCTCTGGATGATCGCTTCGCCAAAGGCAGTCGGCCCGAAACTCGCTGCAAACGAGACGATGCTGAAAGACAGCGCGACAAGACCGAAGTCCTGAGGCTGGAGAATACGAGACGTGACCACAAAAACAGCGAAGGTCAGGACCGTCGGAATAAGGGTACTGAGTGCCGACCAGAAGGCACCCGTCACGGCTGCGGCCGACCGGTTCTCACTCACGTGGCTGAAGAGAATATCGTCGTCTTGCAAAACCGACAAACTGAGCTCCTACCGATAATCAGACTATGGAAGGTTGAGGGACCAGATCGGGGGCGGGAATACTGGGACCGAGAGCTATGGGGCGGCTCGACTTGTACCAGGTGCCGCCGATCTCATAGGGCAGGCGAGACATTGCCGCGAAAATCTCGCTGGCATTCGTTGCTTTCTCCACCAGGGGGCTGTCGCCAGTCCGGCTGTCGATGAAGGCGTGAAGATTGCTTGCCTCCCTCGCGACCGCGATATGCGGCTTATTGAGCAACAGACAGAGAATGTGACCGTGTAAATGGTTGGTAATGATCCGCTCCGCGCCCGACAGGATCCTCACGCCATATTCGACATAGCGACGGGCGACATCCTCGCGGTGCTGGGCCAGCATTGCCGTGCGGCTCAATCCATGCCGCAGCGCCGAGCTGACGATGCTCGACATGCGCAGGCGCGACAAACTGTCGGGACCATTGATCCAATTGGTCAGAGGTCCGTCAACAATCGAGCGCGCTTTCGCTATATCGACGTCGTCGTCCTCGCCAAGAGGCTGCATGACATACAACACCCTCAGAGGGTCGGCGTCGAAGGGCTTCAGCGTCTCGATACCGAATGCCGTGTCCGGGCCCGCCTCGACCTCACAATCGAAGTTCGCTCTTGCCAGCGCAAAGCTCTGGTCATCGCGCGTCACGCAGAAGAAGTTGCGATGTCTGCCAATCGTGCGCCTGGCGTAATCCTTGAGCGCCTCATTGGCGAAGTGAACCCTCTGCGGCATCTGAATGATCGTCCGATCCGGGTATTTCCATAGCAGACGGCAGCGAATATCATCCCTGCCCGCCCGCAAATCCCCAAAATCGCTCCAGCCGCAAATAAAAATTGGAGCGTCGCCCGGCGTCGCCCTAATCTCGTCTATACTTTGAGAATCGCCGCAAGTAAGCATGGGCATCCGGCCCGTTACTTCTTTTAATACTGTCGAAAGGCCAAGCCAGCTTGCATGGTGTCCTGGATCTTTTTTTGATGGATAGTCCATTATTATGTAAGGCTGCCCAGCCTTTACAAACCTCCTTACTATTTCAATCAGCTTTTGTTTTTGTCTCTGTATTACAACTTGGCCGAGATGATGCATAAATTCTACTTGATTCTCTAAATTTCATGAGGATGACTTATATCTCCAAGTTTTATCTGTCAATTGGACTTCAGCGCGACATAGAAGCGCACCAATTTACCTTACCGTTTTGTAATGTTCACTGGTTGGGGCATGCTGGATTGTCGGAGATAACGACCTTCTATCGCTCACTGCGCCGGGTCTGCTCCCAGCGTTCGCTCTGATAGACGGAGGCGGTGGGCTACGGCTCGTTGGGCGACGTCTCCTACAGGACCTATCTCCATGGCCGGCCGATCGAGCAGGTGATGAACCATGCTCTCGGCCAGTACAGCACGTCGTGGGCGGTCTTTACCCTTTCCCGGCCGACAGTGTGGATGTTCGGCTGGCTCTCATGACATCTGCTGGAAAAGCGTGCGCTTCGGTTGAAGCGGATCTCGCTCCTCAAGCGTCAGTCCTTGTCACTGCCTGATAGACTGACGACAGGAGTGCGTTTCTCGACCGTTGCTTGAGAATATGCAATCAATGATTTATATGCTATCATTGATGAATGGAGGCAAAATGGCCAGCATGACGATCCGCAATCTGGATGAGGGATTGAAGCAGCGGCTGCGCGTTCGCGCCGCTACGCATGGCCGTTCCATGGAAGATGAAGCACGCGATATTCTGCGTACGGCCCTTGCGACCACCGAGCCGGCGGCGCGCAACCTGGCCGAGATCATTCGCGCCCGCCTGCAGCCGGTCGGGGGAGTTGAACTCGAAATTCCACCCCGAGAGCCGATCCGTGACGCGCCGGACTTCGACGCGTGATCATTCTCGATACCAACGTCATTTCGGAACTGCTCACGCCCGCGCCGAATGTGGCTGTCATCGACTGGCTGGGCGCACAACATCCCTCATCGGTATTTACGACAGCGGTCACCGAAGCGGAAATTCTATATGGCTTGCGCCTCCTCCCTCTCGGTCGGCGCCGGAGTGATCTCGAGGCAGCGGTGCTGCCGATATTCAATGAGGATCTCAGTAGCCGTGTTCTGCCATTCGATCGTGACGCGGCAGATGTCTACGCCATCATTGCCACCGATCGCCGCAAGGCCGGCAGGCCGATCAGCCAGTTTGACGCACAGACCGCAGCGATCACCATCTCGCGCGGCGCTTCACTCGCTACCCGCAATGTGTCTGATTTCGAGGGAATTGGCTTGCAGATCATCAATCCGTGGAAGAATCGCTAAGCCCGCATCGAATGGCAACTCGTAAAACCCAGTCCTGGTCGGCCTTCCCCCTTGATGCATCATAATTTCCGATATACATCATGAGATCGGAAATTATGGGGAAATGATGGAACGTTCGTTTTTGACGATCGCCGCCGGCGAGAATGGGGAGGCGATACGGGCGCTTTCGGCGCCGGCGCGGATCGAGATATTGAAGCTGCTCTGCGCCAAGGGACCGCTTAATATAAACGATATCGCCCAGGCGCTGTCCCTGCCGCAATCGACGGTCGCCACCGGGATTCAGATCCTGGAAGATGCCGGCCTCGTCGATTCCCGGCTGGCCAAGGCGCGCAAAGGCAACCAGAAGATCTGCTCGGCGGTCTATAGCGAAATCCTGATCAGTTTCGAGGAAAGTGCGGCGCAGCGGGCGAATAATATCATCGAAGTCGAGATGCCGGTCGGGCTTTATACGAGCTGCGACGTGCATGCGCCCTGCGGTCTCTGCTCGACCGAGAGCGTCATCGGCCCGCTCGATGTGCCAGACTATTTCCTCGATCCGCAGCGCATGCAGGCGGGGCTCGTGTGGTTCGGCCGCGGTTATGTCGAATATAAATTTCCCAACAATGCCAAGGTGTTGAACAAGGATATCCGCGCCATCGAATTTTCGCTGGAACTGTCGTCCGAGGTGCCCGGCACCAATCCGGACTGGCCGTCCGACATCACCCTCTGGGTCAACGGCATGGCGATCGGCACCTGGACCTCGCCCGGCGATTACGGCGACAAGCGCGGCGCCTTCACGCCGGCCTGGTGGAAGCTCGAGGGTTCGCAATACGGGACGATGAAGACCTGGCGGATCTCTACGCGCGGCACCTTTATCGACGGTATCGCCGCATCAAATATCACGCTCAGCGATCTGGCGCTTGGCCAGCATTCCTCCATCCGCCTCCGCGTCGGCATCGCCGAGAATGCCGGCCATACCGGCGGCGTCAATATCTTCGGCCGCGGCTTCGGCAATCACGGCCGCGACATCACCATGCGGCTGCATGTGTGAATTTATAATATCGGATATCCTGATTTAAAAATCGCATTTATTTCGTGGATTAACGGTCGCTAAATTTATTCAAATATTTGAAATAACACGATTTTTTTCGACTTCTGCATTAGTATGATTAAATCAGCCTTTTAGTTGACATCACAACATTCCTGATATCAAGTTAGAGGCAAGAAAACAAAATTTCTGATACATAAACGGGAGGATCCGTTGAAGACGAATGTCGTTGCCCACCGCGATTTTCGCATCGCGACCATTGACGCCAGGCTCTACAGCTCGTTTCTCGAGCATCTCGGCAGAGCGATCTACGGCGGCATCTATGAGCCCGGACATCCCACCGCCGATGAAGACGGCTTCCGCCGCGATGTGCTCGATCTGGTGCGTGAGCTCGACACGCCCTACTGCCGTTATCCCGGCGGCAATTTCGTCTCGGCCTATAATTGGGAAGATGGCGTCGGCCCGCGCTCCGAGCGGCCGGTGCGCCTCGATCTTGCCTGGCGCACCCGCGAAGCCAACCAGGTCGGCGTCAACGAATTCGTCGACTGGTGCAAGAAGGCCAATACCAAGCCGATGCTGGCCGTCAATCTCGGCTCCCGCGGTCTCGATGCCGCCCGCAATTTCCTCGAATATTGCAATCATCCCGGCGGCACCTACTGGTCGGACCTGCGCCGCAAGCACGGCTGGTCCAATCCGCATGACGTGAAACTCTGGTGCCTCGGCAACGAGATGGACGGTCCCTGGCAGGTCGGCCACAAATCGGCCTATGAATATGGCCGGCTGGCGGACGAGACGGCGAAGGCCATGCGCGGCTTCGACAAGTCGCTCGAGCTCGTCGTCTGCGGCTCGTCGAATTCCGACATGAAGACCTATCCTGATTGGGAAGCCGAGGTGCTCGAGCAGTGCTATGACAGCGCCGACTACATCTCGCTGCATATGTATTTCGCCAACCGCGAGAAGAACACGCTCAACTATCTCGCCCGGGCGACCAAGCTCGACCGCTACATCACCACGATCGGCGGCGTGATCGACTACATCAAGGCGAAGAAGCGCTCGAAGAAGACGATCGGCATTTCCTTCGACGAATGGAACGTCTGGTACCATTCCAACCAGCAGGACAAGGAAATCCTGGCGCGCGACGAATGGCCGGATGCGCCGCATCTCTTGGAAGACGTCTATAATTTCGAGGACGTGCTGCAGGTCGGCGGCATCCTCAACACCTTCATCCGCCGCTCCGACCGGGTGCGCATCGCCTGCATCGCCCAGCTCGTCAACGTCATCGCCCCCATCATGACCGAGGATGGTGGTGCGGCCTGGCGCCAGACGATCTATTACCCCTTCTATTACGCCTCGCGCTATGGCCGTGGATCGGCCCTGCAGCTCGTCGTCGACGGCCCGAGCTATGACAGCGACGAGGAAAACGAGGTTCCCTATCTCGACGTCTCGGCGGTGCATTCCGAGGATGGCCGGACGCTGACCTTCTTTGCCGTCAACCGCCATCCCGATAGCGCGCTCGATCTCGACGTGCGGCTGGAAGGTTTCGGCGGCGCCCGGCTGATCGAGCAGGTGGAGATGACCCATGGCGATCTCGAAGCCGTCAACTCGGCGCGGCGGCCGGAGACGGTCGTGCCCACGCAGGTCGAGAGCGCCAAGATCGAAGACGGACGGGTGTGGGCGGCGCTGAAGCCGCTCTCCTACAACGTCATCCGGCTGTCGGTGTGACAGCCGCCGCCGGGTAAAGCCCCGGCTGAGAAATCGGTCGCCTGCGAGGAGGCAGGCGGCCGGAGGATGGTTCGCCGAAGCGCAAGGTCCGCAAGCCCGCTTCTGCGAACCGACAACCGCGACATGCCCACGCGTGCCCCAGCGGCCGCCGCATTGTCGCTTACAAGGGAGGAGTTCATGCAAAAGTGGAAGAGGTTTGCATTCGGCTTCGTGCTGGCCACGCTCGGTCTGACCGGTCTGGCCGCCGCCGAAGATTACACCTCCTTGCCGCGCAAGGAGACGCTCATCGTTGAAAATCCGGAAGGGACGATCAAGAATCCCGGCTGGTTCAACATCTGGGTCAATGGCGGCGGCGGGGTTTCGACCGGCCTGCAGCAGCTGACCATGGATACGCTCTGGTATATCGACCCCGAACAGGGGCTTGGCGGCGCGGCCTGGGACAATTCGCTCGCCGCCGACAAGCCGCAATATAATGCCGACTTCACCGAAATGACCGTGAAACTGCGCAAGGGGCTCTACTGGAGCGACGGCGTCGAATTCACCGCCGACGACGTCGTCTATACCGTCAAGACGCAGATGGACCACCCCGGCATGGTCTGGAGCGCGGCCTTCTCGGTGCAGGTGGCAAGCGTCGAGGCGACCGATCCGCAGACCGTCGTCTTCAAGCTGAAGAAGCCGAATTCGCGCTTCCATGCGATCTTCACCGTGCGCTGGAACGGCGCCTGGATCATGCCCAAGCATGTGTTCGAGAAGGTCGAAGATCCGCTGCGTTATGACTTCGCCAATCCCGTTTCGCTCGGCGCCTACAAGCTGAAGGCCTACGACCCGCAGGGCAAATGGTATACCTGGGAGAAGCGCGACGACTGGCAGCGCACCTCGCTTGCCCGCTTCGGCGAGCCGGCCCCGAAATATGTGACCTATACCGATCCCGGCCCGCCGGATAAGCGCACGATCGCCCAGCTCGAGCACAATCTCGATATCATCCACGACAATACGCCGGAGGGCATGTTCACCCTCAAGGAGAAGTCGAAGACGATCGATACCTGGTTCCCGGGCTTCCCCTTCGCCCATCCGGATCCGACCCTGCCGGCGGTCATTTTCAACACCCAGGAAGCGCCCTTCGATAATGCCGATGTGCGCTGGGCGCTGGCCCTGCTGATCGACATCAAGGCCGTCGACATGGCGAGCTACCGCGGGGCGGCGACGCTTTCGGCACTCGGCGTGCCGCCGACGGCGGCGACGATGAAAGACTATCAGGCGCCGATGCAGGACTGGCTGAAGAATTTCGAGATCGATACCGGCAAGAGCAAGATCAAGCCCTATGACCCGACAGTCGGGCAGCAGATCGCCGATATCCTGCGCAAGCAGCCGAAGTTCAAGGACCAGATCCCGACCGATCCGGAAGCGATCAGCGGAGCCTTCGGCTATGGCTGGTGGAAACCCGATCCGAAAGCCGCTGGCGAACTGCTGGAGAAGGCAGGCTTCAAAAAGTCAGGCGGCAAATGGCTGACCCCGGATGGACAGCCCTTCAAGATCCGCATGACGGTGGAAGGCGACACCCGCTCGGTCTTCACCCGCGCCGGCACGCTGATCGCGCAGCAATGGGCGGCCTTCGGCATCGACGCCAAGGCCGTGCCGGCCGCCAAGCTGTGGCAGACGGCGCTGCAGCCCGGCGATTTCCAGGTGGCGATCGCCTGGAGCGTCGAAACCTGGGGCGGCGATCCCGACCTCTCCTTCTTCCTCGACAGCTGGCACTCGCAGTTCGTCGCCAAGAAGGGTGAGGTTCAGCCGCCGCGCAACTGGCAGCGCTGGTCCAACCCGGAGCTCGACAAGATCATCGAGAGCATCCGCGGCATCAGCGCCGACGATCCGAAGGGCATGGAGCTCGGCAAGGAGTATCTGAAGCTGGTCGCCCGCGAAATGCCGACGATCCCGCTGATGTCCTATAACGTCTTCACCTCGATGGATACGACCTATTGGACCGGTTATCCGACGATCAAGGACCCCTATACGGATCCGGTGCCGAACTGGGCGAACTCCAGGCTGATGATGGTCAAGCTGAAGCCGGCTCAATCGCAATAACCCTCCCAACGCCGGCGCGTAAGCCATCGCGCCGGCCCCCTTATCGGCGGGCATGAGCCCCAGCTGCCATGCTCGTCGATCCTTTCAAGAAGGGAAGCAGAGAGGAACCACTGCCCTATGACGCCCTATCTGATCTTTGTGCTGAAGCGGTTTGGTCAGTTCCTGCTCGTCGTCTTTCTCGGCGTGACGATCACCTTCTTCGTCACCCACCTGACCCCGATCGACCCGGTCGAAGAAAGCATAGGCGCCATCACCCAGATGGGTCAGTCCGACCCAAATGCGATCGAGCTGATGCGCCAGTCGCTGCGCGAGCTGTACGGCATGCAGGGCTCGATCTGGCAGCAATACCTGCATTTCTGGCTGCGGCTGGCGACCGGCGATCTCGGCCCCTCGCTCTCGGCTTTTCCGACCCCCGTCTCCACCATTATCCTGCGCTCGCTGCCCTGGACGATCGGGCTGATGACGGTCTCGACGCTGATCACCTTCGTGCTCGGCAATGCGATCGGCGCGCTCGCCGGCTATTATCGCAAGGACATGGTACTGAAGGCCGTCAGCCTGATCTTCATCGCGATGCTGCCCATTCCCTATTACATCCTCGCCTTCGTGCTGCTCATCGTCTTCGGCTTCATCTGGCCGGTGCTGCCGATCAATGGCGGCTATGAGATGAACGCCAATCTGGACCTCTCCTTTGCGCTCGTCATCGATATCCTCAAACACTCCATCCTGCCGGCCCTGTCGCTGATCCTGGTCGGCGCCGGCAGCTGGCTGATCGGCATGCGGGCGCTGGTTTCCAACATCATCACCGACGACTATGTCGTCTTTGCCGAACTCGGCGGCGTGCCGAAGGGCAAGATCCTGCGCTCCTACATCGCCCGCAACGCCATGGTGCCGCAATTCACCGGGCTTGCCATGTCGCTCGGCGCGATCTTCAACGGCACCGTCATCACCGAAATCGTCTTCGGCTATCCCGGCATCGGCAATCTGCTGATCGAAGCGGTGCATGCCGGCGACTACAGCCTGGTGCTCGGCCTCAGCGCACTCTCAATCGTCGGCGTCGCCGCCGCCGTCTTCATCATCGACGTGCTGAGCCCGCTGATCGATCCGCGCATCAAGGTGGAATAGGCCATGTTTACCATCATCCGCGACCTCGCCCGCCAGAATATGGAATTCCTCTGCGGCCTGCTGCTCTTTGCCGTCATCGTCGGCCTGGTGATCCTGTCCTATTTCTCGCCCTATGGCGCCACCGACATCTATCTCCTGCCGCCCGATATGCCGCCGGACGGCGAATACTGGCTCGGCACCACATCGCGCGGCCAGGATGTGTTCTGGCAGCTGACGATCGGCCTTCGCAACACGCTCTATTTCGGCATCGGCGTCGCCTTTCTCTCGCGCATCATCTCGCTCGTGGTCGGCCTGGTCGCCGGTTATGCCGGCGGCGCGGTCGACCGGGTGCTGATGGCGATCAACGACAGCGTCATGGTCATCCCGCAATTTCCGCTGCTGATCCTTTTCTATTTCGTGCTGAAGGACAACATGACCTGGGTGGCGCTGATCGTCATCATGGCCTCGCTCGGCTGGTCCTATGATGCGCGGCTGATCCGCTCGGTGGCGCTCGGCCTGAAGAGCCGGCCATTCACCACCCAGAGCGTCTATTCCGGCATGACGATGCGCAAGATCCTGGTCGAGGAGCACCTGCCCTATGTGCTGCCGATCGTCTTTGCCACGACGATGAACAACATGATCTGGTCGATCGGCATGGAGATCACCCTTTCGGTGCTCGGCTTCACCGACATCGAGACGCCGACCATGGGCATGATGATCTACTGGGCCAATGCGCATTCGGCGCTGATCTCGGGCATCTGGTGGTGGGTGGCCGCCCCCGTCGCCGTCATCGTCATACTCTTCCTGGCGCTCTTTCTGCTCTCCATGTCGATGAACGAATACAATGATCCGCGCAGCCGGCTGAACCGGATGGGAAGTTAGCATGGAGAATCTGGTCGAAATCGACAACCTGAAAGCCTATTACCGCGCCTTCCTCTATGGCGTCGATCGCGAGGTGCGGGCCGTTGACGACATCAGCCTGACCATCGCTCGCGGCGAGGTCTATGGCGTCGCCGGTGAATCGAGCAGCGGCAAGACGACGCTGATCAAGACCATTGCCGGCGCCATCCGGCCGCCGCTCCGCGTCGTTTCGGGCAGCGTCAAATTCCATTTCGCCGGCGGCACCCAGGATCTCTATGCGATGACGCCGGAGGAGCGCGTGGCGCTGCGCTGGAAGCATCTCTCCTATATCATGCAGGGCTCGATGAATGTGCTCAATCCGGTGCGCCGGATCCGCCATTCCTTCACCGATTTCGCCTTTCGCCATATGACGGTCAGCAAAGCAATCTTCTTCGAAAAGGTCGCGAACCATCTGGAGCGGCTGAAGCTCGATCCGCAGCTGCTCGACGCCTATCCGCACGAACTCTCCGGCGGCATGCGCCAGCGCATGACCATTGCGCTCGCCACCATCCTGACGCCGGAATTCATCATTGCCGACGAGCCGACGACGGCGCTCGACGTCATCGTGCAGCGCGACGTGCTTTCGATGATCCGCGACATCCAGCGCGAGATGGGCTCGTCCTTCCTGTTCGTCACCCATGACATGGGCGTGCATGCGACGGTCTCCGACCGCATCGGCATCGTCTATGCCGGCCGGCTGGTCGAGGAAGCGCCGACCCCGAAGCTCTTCAGTATGCCGCTCCACCCCTATACGCAGCACCTGGTCGGCAGCCTGCCGAAGATCGGCGACCCCAGCACCCGGCCCTCGCTGGAGGGACGGCCGCCGAACCTTGCCATGCCGCCGGAAGGCTGCCGGTTTCACCCGCGTTGTCCGAAGCGCATGGAGATCTGCTCACAAAAGGTTCCGCCGCTCGTCACCGTCGAGCCTGGGCGGCGGGTGGCGTGTTTTGCGGTTACGGGAGATCCGGTTTGAGTGCTTTGCTTCGCCTCTCGCATGTCACCAAGGTCTACCGCCAGGGCGGCCTGCTCGGCCGGCGCCTGATCACCGCAGTGAAGGATGTCAGCTTCGAACTCGGCGAGCAGCCGGAGATCCTCTCGATCGTCGGCGAATCCGGCTCGGGCAAATCGACGGTGGCGGCGATGATCCTCGGCCAGACCGAACCGACCGAAGGCGAGCTGCAATTCGCCGGCAAGACCGTCGCGATCCACAGCCGGGCCGAACGCACGGCCTTCATGAAGGAGGTTCAGCCGGTGCTGCAGAACCCCTTCGAAGCCTTCAACCCGCTGAAGCGGGTCGACCGCTATCTCTTCGAGACCGCCCGCAATTTTTACGCTTCAGGCAAACGGCCGGACCGGCAACAGGCGGAGAAGATGGCAGATACCGCCCTCCATCACGTCGGCCTGACGCTGGAAGAAGTGAAGGGCCGCTTCCCCCACGAACTCTCCGGCGGCCAGCTGCAGCGCGTCGCCATCGCCCGCGCACTGATCCCTGAACCGCGCCTGCTGGTGGCCGACGAACCGGTCTCCATGGTCGACGCCTCGCTGCGCATGGCCATCGTCAACCTCTTCGGCCGGCTGAAAAACGAGCTCGGCCTTTCGATCATCTACATCACCCATGATCTCGCGACGGCTTATTATGTCAGCGACAATATTATCATCATGCGGAAAGGTGAGATTGTCGAACGCGGGCGGGCGCGGACGGTGTTGGATGATCCGCAGCATGCGTATTCAAGGGCGCTGAAGGATGCGGTGCTGGCGGCGGATTTTGGTGAGGCGGGGTGAGTGGTGTGAGGAGAGGCGGTGAGTGCGGGCGCAGTGGGCGACGGAAAGGGGTGCTCATTCGTTAAGTCAGCTAACGACAGCGACCGGCGAATCGACAGCAATAAGCAACCGCGCAATGAGGATGCTTGATTGCCATGACTGGGAGCGGAACCCTGTCGTTTGCTTTCCGGCGCAGTTGAAGGGAATCGAATCGTGGGTCATAAAACACAGTCGAGAGATCGTACAAACTCTTAGTTTACAATGAAAGATAAATCATCGAATTCAGCCTGAGCGCGATGGCGGCACTCATCTGCTTGCGCCGCTCTAGGCAAAGCGTCTTCTGCTCTCGCCCAGACCCATCTACCGATAGCCCCGGCCCTTCGTGGTTGTCTGTGCAAGTGGGATGATTTACGTTTCATGAAACGGAATCATCTCATGAGGTTGGAAAGATGTTGCAGCGATCCGCGCAGGAACGATCCAGTCTTGAAACGCTTCTTCCGGTCTATCTGGATTTTCAGGCAACGACACCGCTTGACCAGCGTGTTCTGGAGCGAATGCTTCCGTTTCTTAGTGGTCCGGTAGGCAATCCTCATTCGACCTCGCATCTTCACGGTGTCTCTGCATCGAAAGCCGTCGAAGCCGCGCGCGAGCAGATAGCGGCCCTCATTGGCGCAACACCTGAAGAGATCGTTTTCACGTCCGGCGCAACAGAAGCCAACAATTTACTGATAAGAGGTGCTTTCCAAGGGAAAGAAAGTGCTGGAAAAAAATCGATGGTTACCTCTTCTGCCGAACATAAGTCGATTTTGGAGATCGCTGCGCGCTTAGGCGCGTCTGGGTCCGACGTGCGAATGGTAAGTATAAATTCAGAAGGAATGATCGAACCCGACCAATTGGCCGCCGCTATCGACGATACGACCACGCTCGTCAGCATTATGGCCGTCAACAACGAGATCGGCGTGGTCCAGCCCCTTGCTGAGCTCGCTAACAAGGCACGTTCAAGGGGCGCGTGGTTCCATACGGACGCTGCGCAAGCGATCGGCAAGATAAGGGTCAATGCAACCGATTTTGACATGGCCAGCATTTCCAGTCACAAACTCTACGGCCCGGCAGGAATTGGCGCAGCATTCATGGCCCGCAGGCTTCGCAAGCGGATCGAACCTCTTCTGCTCGGCGGCGGACAAGAAGGAGGATTGCGAAGCGGAACACTTCCCGTCGCGTTGTGTGTGGGCTTCGGCGCTGCTTGCGAGATCGCGTCTGTCGAAATGGAAAAGGAGGCTTTCCGACTCCTGGAGTTGCGCGACCAGTTTATTGCAATCCTACGAGACAGAGGCGTTGCGTTTGAGATCAATGGTAGCCTCAAGCGTCGCATTGCCGGCAACCTGAATATCTATTTTCCGGGCGTAGACGCCGAAGCGCTGCTCATGCGGGTTCGCAACACAATTTCTCTTTCCACCGGATCGGCATGTACCGCTGAAAGTTTGGAGCCCAGTCACGTGCTTCTCGCTTTGGGCCTTGGAACCGAACGCGCCGAGGAGTCTGTCCGTATCGGCTTTGGCCGCAGCACGACGGCCGCGGAAATCCTGATTGCGGCCGATGCGCTTACAAAAGCAGTGGCTGCTCTCGCCAAAGTCGGATACAAGGCGCCGAATATGGAGAGATAAGTGCTTGATTTTGTAGTTTCGCATATAGAAGAGCCCGAAGTGGACAACCTCGATCGCAAACTCGAGCTCGCACGCGCGGATATTCGTGACGAATATCTCCAGAACCACAATACGCCTTGGATCATCGGTTTTTCCGGTGGTAAAGACAGTACTTTGGTGTTGCAGCTGGTGGTCGAAACCTTGCTCGAGCTTCCTCCGAGCGATCGGCGCCGACCCGTGCACGTCGTTTCGAACGATACGCTTGTAGAGGCACCGGTCGTTGCCGATCATGTCGAGCGCGTGCTTCTGCGGGTGCGTAACGGGGTCGAGGCCATGCACCTGCCGGTGACCGTTGTCAAGACGGCCCCCAAAGCAGATCAGACATTCTGGGTCAATTTGATCGGCAGAGGCTATCCTTCGCCGAGTAGGACTTTCCGTTGGTGCACGGATCGGATGAAGATCCAGCCAACCTCGCACTACATCAAAAACAAGGTTGCCGAGAGCGGGCAGGTCATACTTTTGTTGGGTGTGCGCAAGGAGGAATCTGCCACCCGCGCCGTCAGCGTCAATCGGTACTCGAACGGCCAGCGTCTGAACGATCACAACGATCTGCAGGGATGCAAAGTCTTTCGGCCAGTTGTGAATTTCACGACCGACGAGGTTTGGCAAACGCTGCTGCAGCGGCGCCCGCCATGGGGCGGGTCGCACCGGGAGCTTATCACTCTCTACCGGGAGGGGCAGGGAGCCGAATGCCCGCTCGTTCTATCGAAAGATGACGCTCCGTCCTGTGGCACGAGTTCATCTCGGTTTGGTTGCTGGACATGCACCGTGGTGGTCAAGGACAGGAGCATGGCGGGTTTCATTGAAGCTGGCCACGCCAATCACGAGCAGCTGATGGATTTTCGTGACTGGCTAGCTGAGATCAGGAACGATCCGGATCGCCGCATGGCCAGGCGTAGATCGGGACGCGCAACGCACCTACCGGATGGGTCGCTGGTACCCGGACCATTCACTCTTGCGGCAAGACGGGAAATCTTGGATCGATTGCTGGAAGTCGAGCGCCAGAGCGGTCGTGAACTGATCTCGACAGACGAGGTTGAGACCATTAAGTATCTATGGGCCACAGACGCAGCCTCAGTGATGTCGACGGCCGGTTCTGGTAACGAAGGAGGAGAAGCTTGATCCTCCCCCTCCTCCAATCTGCCGTCAGCCAGGAAAGGCTGCATGCTTTGGCATCAGAAATGAGATTGGACGAAACGCTTCTTCTCGAATTGGTAAAAGCGGCGGAGCGGCATTCAGGAATGCTGCGTCGGAAGGGCTTGTTCCAAGCCTTCGATGCCATCATAGATCGGGCAGTGAAGTAATGCGTCTTATCGCCGTGGGCCTCCATAATTGGAAGGCATATCGCCGCGCGCAGATCAGATTTCCGGTGTCGGCGAACGGTAGGAATGTCGTTATCGTCGAGGGAAACAACGGCGCCGGCAAGACGTCGTTGTTGGAAGCGATCACCCTTTGCCTGTTTGGGCGACACGGTCTGACATTGGTCGCACGCGCAGGGACAGGTGATCGTCCGGACCTGTCTTACACCTCGTTTCTGGAGCGCGCGGTAAACGCGTCTGCGCGGGGTGAAGCGACGCGCATGACTGTTTCCCTAGAGTTTCAGGATGGTGAGGACCTGATCGGGATCGAAAGGACCTGGCACTTCTCTGCAAGTGGGCGCCTTCGCGGGGACGATGAAGAGGTTCGCCTTGCCGAAGGACCGGATCTCGATCTGGTAACGCTCCCACCACGGCCGGAGGTAGATGAATTCGTTCGCGGCTTCGTGGCGCGCCGACTGCTTGCCGATAATCTCGCACGGTTTTTCCTTCTTGACGGCGAACATATCGAACGGCTCTCCGGTCATTCTGTCGATCAACAGGTCTGGAGCGCTATTGAGTCGGTCCTCGGAGCGCCCGTTCTCCGGTCGCTCTCGGCAGACCTTCGGGCTTATGCCCGTGAGCGGCGACGTCAGCTTCCTCAGCAATTGACGGAGAAGACGCAAAAGGTCGAAAATGAACTGCGCGCCTTGGAGCATCAGGATATCCAAGCCTCGTCAAGAGTAGAAGATCTCCTTGCCAGACTGGTTCCCCTTCGCAAGAAGCGCGACGACATCGTCAAGAGGATTGGGACCTTGCACGGAGATAGCTACAGGACCTTCAAGGCCCTGTTCGAAGAGCGCGAACGGCTCACCCGCATGCGCGACGAAAAACGGGACGAACTCCGCCGTCTTCTGAGCGGTGATGTCGCTCTTGCCTTGGCAGGACCGGCACTGCGAAAGCGAGCGATTGAGCGTCTAGCAACCGAAGACCGGACCGCGCGTTGGGAAACAAGCAGTCAGGCCAGCAAAAGCCGGTTCGACGATTTCATTTCGGCCCTTCAAGCCCGCCTGTCCGATTCGATCCCGGTAGATCAGTTGCGAGGCGCGTGGTACGAGGTGTGGTCCAAACGTCCGGCGGATTGTGCGGAAGATATCCGCCATAAGCACCTCGGGGACGCGGATCGGCAAGCGGTGAGCGAGCATCTGCAACTGCTGGCTTCAGTGCGTGCAGATACGATCGGCAAGCTTTCGAAGGACGTGACGGTCCTCGATGAGGGCATATCTCGGTGCGAAAACGATATCGGACGACAACGCGGAGTGGACGAGGAATCTCAGGGCCTGGCGGACGAACTGACGACGATCCAGGGCCAGATCGCCGATCTTGAAAGCCGCCATCGTGGGGAATTGCAAGCCTCCGACGAACTCCACCGAAAGCTGAGAGCCAAAAGGGAAGAGGCCGATGTGCTGCTGGCCGACGGCGCTAGTGCCGCACCGCTGATTGCCCGTGCCGTTCGCGCCGAGCAATTCGCGGAACTCGCTGACCGATTGGTTGACGCCGCGCTTCCCGCCAATCTGGAAGAGGTTTCACAAATCATCACACGGTCATATCGGGAAATGGCGCACAAGACTGTCGTCGAGAATGTCAAGATTGTGCCGGGCCACCCTGTCCAGCTGCTCGACGCGAACCACGAAGACATTCGCCGCATCGACGCAAGTGCCGGCGAAAGCCAGATTTTTGCGCTGTCAGTAATGTCCGCCTTGGCACAAATGGCCGGTGACTTTCCGATTATCATGGACACACCATTGGCGCGGCTCGATCCCCTTCACAGACGCAATGTCCTGAACCACTTCGCACGCGGAACCAGGCAGCTTGTCCTTCTGACACATCCAGCTGAACTCGGGCAGAACGAGATGGATGTCCTGGAACCTTATCTCGCCGGGGTGTTGCGTATTGGAGGACAAAATTTCCCAACTGCAGCAGCGAAAGCAACCATATGACTTCTACGGCGCAGCTCGATCTCACACGTGGTGATTTCCGCACGACACGGCCCGCCGACGAACTCAATGCCCGCTTTCAGGCCTTGCTTGGTCTTCCGCATCGCTACGGTCCGGCGCGGCTGGCACTCGGACGGTCGTTGGGTGTTGCAAGCCAGCCCGACCTGCAGCTGAACAGTCTGGGTTATGGGCGACCGCTCAAGGGGGAACAGCTTTTCGGTCAGGGTGTCGAACTGTCCTGTTGGCTGACGCTCATTCTTGAACATGATGCCAACGAACATCAAAGCCGGCGCGACTTCCAGACACTCGTTGCCGCCCACTGGCACCGTGGTATCTACCTCCTGTGGGAAGACTGGAAAGCAGGTGCCGGTGAACTTGATGCCTTTATCGGCCGTATCGCCGGACATGCGAACGGTCGGAGCCGCTAGCCTCACACGGCCATCGCGTCGCGAAGCTGATACAATTTCTGTTCGATCTCGCGCGGGCGTCGATTGCTCTGACGCATGAATTCAGCCAGGACCCAGCGAATTTCCTCGAAGCTCTTGAAGCGCTGGCAGAGCCTCATGAGCAGACGTTTCGTATCGACGTATTTCAGCAGCCAGGACAGGCGTGAGGCCGCCACCGACGGCGCCGCCATCAGGACTGCAGCGACGAATTCGTCGATCAAGGCCGGCAGCGTCCCATCATCCTGGAGTTTTGCAAGGGCGCTATTGCACTCTGACACGAATGCATCCGCCTCCAGGTGTGCGCTGAAGCCGTCGGACACAGATTTACGACAATGATGCGCCGTTGCAAAATACCGATGGGCCTTCAGAAGGTTCTCGCACTCCTCAATCGCAATCGTTACCGCTCCGGCAGCCACCGGCGAACTGCCCGTCTTCTTTTGACAACTCCGCAGCCAGCCATCGAGAAAATCCGGCTCGAGCAGATAGGCTTCGACTTCCCATCTGAGAGTCGTATAAAAATCTTTACCGCTGGTCGTTGCGTGAAAAACCGCATCGTCGGTTTCAAACAACGAACTCCATTTCTTCTCCCGGAATAGGGTATCCCTGTCCCAGATTCCAAAAGCCGGTATGTTATCCTTCCTGCTTTCCTCGACAGCCTGCATGACAGAGGTGCATCCGCCACCCGTCACAATGTCGCTGGCCTCTACGAACTCGAAGCTCCCGATCAACTGATGGAACCAGTAGTGCTTGAAAAAGCGAAGGTCATCAACGCCTTCAAGGACGATTCGAGGCAACCCGGTCTGATAGGCCGCAATATCGCGTTCGCTGTCAATATCGTCGAAAGATACAATGTTATCCATGGGGCGGTACAAATTTCGGCTTTACGAGACAGCCGCTCTTGAAAAGGCCAGTTTCAGCTGTCTTTGGCGCCAGAAGGCGCATTGAATCCGTCTGATGAGACGTCATGATGAAACCAAGCCCCTCATAATCCCGCGCCCAGTCCTTGATTAGCGTGATAAGCCGCCGCCGCATGACAAGATGCAAATGCTGTTCTGTTTCATCGATCAAAACGATGGTCGACGACGTCATATGCGCCGCGATGCGAACGATCAGCTGAACGAGTTGCCTCTCTCCGCTACTCAATTGATCCAGCCGATGAGATCCGCCATCGGTCTGGACTGGCACAGTGAGATTGTGCCGGTCGACAGCGCCAAGGGTTTTATGCCGGCGAAAAACAAGATCGTTGACGAGATCGCGACACATCTTGTCACGGTCGTCCTCCAGCCACGTAAACCAGACAAGCAGGTTTTCGATCGAGTCAGCCCAGGTCACACCATCGGCGTCGAACCGGCGTGCCGGAGCATAGCCCAACAACTCTGGGCGAACGATGTTGCGCCCGCCGACCGGCGGACGGCGAATGCCGCGGTCGGATGGGAAATAGAGGACTGTCGGAAGCGTTATCGAACTGCCAAACAGCGACAGCGGGGACTCGCCTATCCGTTCCTGGACCCCATCGAAGAAGCCGAGTGCCTCAATATCGGACGAAGACAACACTTCAACGGGTGCAGTCGATGAACGGCGGCCGAAAGCCAGCATGATCTGCCGTTCGGCTCCGACCGCCTCCAGGTCCTGTCCTGACCATGTCCTCAATAGACCCTGTTTGCCCGCGACAATCGACAGAACGCGAAGATAGGACCTGGTGCCGTCATCAAGCTGCACGAGGGCATCGAACTGCAATCCACCATCACCGGTATCGATCGCCTCTATGCCGGTCGAGGGATGCGCACGCGCCGACAGCAGCGACATGGCCGCGTAGATGGCCTCCAGGATCGTAGTCTTGCCTGCCCCGTTAGGACCCATGATCAGGTACAGGTTCGTCGGTTGACCTGTGGCATCGCGCAGTGAAAGGCTTGTCATACCCCGAAGCGGACCGACGTCGAGAATGCTGAGAAAGACCGGTTGGAATTTCGTAGGGCGAAGGATATCCGTCATCGGGCATTCACCGCTGCAACCGCCGTTTTTATGTCTGGCGTATCGACGCGGGCGCCATGAGCCCGTACGGTATCGCGACCTGCAAGTTTGATTAGCATGTCCCCTCTCATCATCAAGTCTTCAGCGCCACCTTCGTCGAGGATGATCCTGCTGTCGGCGGCCTTTTGCACGGTCAGCGCAATCCTGCCGGGAATGTTGGCGCGCAGCAGACCGGGAAACGTCGCCGCTTCCGGTCGCTGCGTGGCTAAGAGCAGATGGATGCCGACCGCCCTTGCCTTCTGGGCCAATCTGACAAGCGGCTCCTGTGCGCCCCCGCGGCTCATCAGGAAGTCGGCGAGCTCGTCAACGACGACCACCAAACGTTCAAGGTCGGCGCCGGCTGCTTGCGCTTCGCCAATGTTGCGGGCGTTGTAATTTCGAAGAGTCTCCTGGCGGGCGTCCATCTCCTGCGTGACCTCACGCAAGACGATGAGCGCCGCCTCCATGTCAGTGATGATCTTGCCGCCGCGAAGCAGCCGGCACCCTTCATAGTCGGCAAAATCGACGCCCTTTGGGTCGATCATGACAAGCTGCGGCGGGCGTTTCAGGCGCAGAAGAGATAGTAGGATTGCATTGACGCAAACCGATTTACCGCTGCCGGTGGCGCCGGCGACGAATAGATGAGGTGCTTCCGCGAGATCGAAGACAAACGGGTTGCCAACGACATCAACGCCCGGGCAGACGGGAAGGAAACCGCGCGCCCCTTCGACCGCCGGTCTGACGCTTGCCCATAGCACTTCGTCCCACGTGGCAAGGGGACGCGGCACGTCCAAGACGACACGGCGTTCACCGCGGTCGCGCGCGAGGGCAAGGCCGCTGCCGCCCAGGCCGATGGCGAAAGCAAGGTCATCCAGGCCGCGTCGCAAGCGGTCATAATCGTCAACAGAACCAAGGGTCAGCGGAAACCGCGTCAGCCGCGGGCCGAAGATGGGATCGGCGGCCAGCCCCGCCTTGACGCCCACCTGTTGGAGCCCGCGTTGCAGGCTGGCAAAATCGAAAGCCGAAGCCGCACCGTCGTCAGATTCAACACCGCTCCCGGCACTATGATGCAGGAGACCATCTGCCAAAATGTCGTGGAAGCTTGTGCCCGGCACCCAGGTATCCATCAGAACTTCCAATCCACGCCGGGCGTGCTTTTGCAGCATATCGACATAGGCGTCATGCTCTTCAAAGAAGTTTCGACCGTGCTTGATGCACAGCATCATGATCATGGCATCGTCAAAGTCAGGCTGTTTGCTACGACCGGTGATTTGCTCGAGGTGAAGTTCGCTGCGCTCCCGACCTCCGACAGCCCCAAACCGCTCCTCCGGTTCTCCGTCAAGCTGAAGTGACTGTGCGATCGCGATGCGAACCACCCACCAGTAGACGCCGCGTCTTCCTTCCTGCAAGAGACCATCATCGATGACCCGCTCGAAAAAGGTCCGCTCGTCGTTGGTAAAGAAGAGACTATCCTTCACGAAAGCTCTCCGACTTGCCGATCTTCAATAATCTTGGCGCTGTCGCCTCCATCGTTTTCAATGCGATAGCGTCTGCAAATGTGCGACGAAAGGGTTTCGAATGCGTCGGCACCAAACTCAGTATCGGTTGGCAAGAGAACAAGGGGATCGCCCGCCTGCGGGAAATAGTCCGTCATCAATAAATGCCTGTTGGCCCGATCGATACGACCGAGCGGCGTATCGACAATGACCGGTATGGGCCTTCCAGCCTCGTCCTTGAGCGCCCAGAGCATGGCCATTGCCAATAATTGACGCATGCCCGCCGAGATGCTCAGACGCGCGACTTCGGTGTCACGCTCGTCAAAATAGGACATGACGAAATCTTCGTTCAGACGGATGGACCTAATAAGCTGACTGGGCGCAAGCAGGATCTGAACACGCTCATTCAATCGCCTTTCGACGGACGCACGCACCTGCCTCCTCTTAAGATCGCGGTAGGTTTCGAAAGCTTGTTTCGTTCGAAGCGCCAGCATATAGGCGTCATTCTTCTGGGCGACGTCGCGATATTCAGCCTCGAGACTCGAAACTCGCTCCTCATAATGAGTGATCTCACGAAGAGCTTGCTGTTCCTTGATGAACAGTTCGGCAATTCGCGCGATGGCATCATCAAGTTGTTTTTGCACATTGCTGATCTGATCGGAAATCTCGGCAAAGCGGATGCGCGCATCCTCCGTTGTGAGCTCGGCTTCGTCGAGTTCCTGCTTGATCCGTCTCACCTCCACAGTGATCTTGCGCAAGTTGAGCAGACTGTCATGCTCTTCAGCGGCCGTGGCCGGCCCTTTCTGTGTCCATACGAGGAACTGGTCTCGAAGTAGCCCGATCCGCCTGGGACTTAACGACTGGAACAACGGATTTCCAGGTGAGAGATGAATCCCAAATTCGTCGAGCAGATGAGCCATCTTGGCTGCCAGGTCCAGCCGTTGGGCCTCCGTCATTTCGACGGGAGGCGAAAGCGTTTGCAAAGCGTCGACGACTCTCGGGTGAAACTCCCGGTGAAGCCTTGCAGCCACGGAATTGTCTGTTGCCCGGCCCACGTAGTCATTGAGCTGGGCGAAAGCTTTTTCGACCAAACCGCGGTTTGCGAGGAACGGCAGTTCGACGGGCACTGTCTCTGCAATCTGCAACGCTAAATCGGCTCTCTCCCCCTCAAGGACGGCAATGCGATTTTCGATCCGCATGCGCTCCCGCGGCGTCAGAGTGCCGCTTCTCAGCCGTTCGCGCTCATTCGAAAGCCGGTCGCGGGTTCGCTCGAGATCGAGACGGATCTCTTCTTCCTGCACTCTTGAGCGTCCATTGGCCTCGGCACGCGCACGCGCTTCGCGCCCGCCGTTCTCAGCCTCCACAACCTTGACCCTAATGTCGTCTGGCAGACCCGCGCGCGACTTTTCCTTGGCGTAGCCATCGATACGCTCGATCAGTTGCGCGAAAAAGGAAAAGCCGAGTAATCGTTCGATTTCGGTCTGCTCGCGACCTATCTCGGCATCGGCGAGCGACTGAATCTGTTCGCCATCGAAAAAGAAAAAAGGCAGGGACTCAGCGGGCAGAAGGGTGGCAAGTTTGGTGGCTGCATCCTTCTCCGGTAAAGGCGTTCCGTTGACGGTAATCCGCAGCTTTTCGTCGAAATCGGAGCCGCCCTTCAAGAGCCAAAAGGTTCTCCGTGCCTCATATTCGCTGGCCTCCTCAGTCCAGGTCAGGGAAACCGCGGCAAAGGAAGCACGTGACGCCGCGTTGAAGACACCATACCAGCGTCCAGGCTGACCCAATACATATTGTTTGCGCGACAGTTCCGTGCCGCCAAAGCCGACGCGCCGCAACCGCGGATCATTGGAGCCGAGAAAAAGCAGCTTCACAGCGTTGAGAAGACTGGTTTTGCCGGCGCCATTGCGCCCGGATATGACAATGATGTTGCGATCGCTTGTCGTCCCGGCAAGGTTAATCTCGCTGGGACCGCTATAAGCGAACATATTTTCCACCTTCACGGAGCGGAATTTCAACGGCCGCGCTCCGACTGAGCATGGTCATCGATGATCGCGGTAACGCGTCGGCTGAGTTCGGCCTTCGCTCCCCACAGATTGATGTCGGGGATTTCCAGTTCCAGCGCTGCAAGCCTGTTCAACAACTCGACCGGAACACCACATTGCTCCGCAACCCGGGCAAGCAACGCTCGTTCTTCCAATTCTACGTCAGTCACGTCCAGAGCCCAAAATGCGATGCTACGTTGGGTAGCATTTCTTCCTCCATAAAGTAAACGGCAATCCTTTAAAACAATGTTTCTATTATGCGTTCAGCGACAGATTCTCAACGGCCAGGTCGTTGGTCTATGAGAAACCGATGAACGTTTTTAACTGATAAGGGCTATGTCATTCGAATTCTGCGCGCGCAGGATAATCCTGTTTGCGTCGCACAGGTTCGCCTGGCGCGAGATCGAGATCGGGAACTTCATACGTGACGGTTCCAAATTTCACTGATACGTGACGAACGACAAGGTCAGGCAGAGCCTGTAATTCGACGGGATGTCGCAATAGCCAGAGAATGGTATCGGTTGTCAGGTCTTCCTTGCGAACAATGTGGTAGGTGCGGACGATTTCCTTGTTCCTGGCATCGTGATAGTCGATCCTTGCTCCACTGCTGATAGCGTTTCGCATGACTTCGCCGGCCACGCTCACTCCCTCGTAGATCCATCCATCGAAAAGCGAGCTGTTGGTCAAGACGAGTGGCTCAATATGACGGATCTGCTTGGCGATTTTCTTATTCGAGACTGAGATCAGTTTTTGAGGATGCCTGCGGAGATAGTCGCTCGATAATTTCGCCTGAACACATCCCCACTCGATGATTTTCCGGTTCTTCCAGTGATCATATTGAGAAACGTCAGAGCCCGTGAGTGCCTTGATCTGCACCACCAATAACAGGTCGTTGCGAAGCAGCAGCAAATCGATGTCCGTGACGGTGTCCTTTCCGTCTTTCAAGCGCACACCCTGGCCGAGGATCTGCCATTCCGCATCTCGCAATAGGTGAGCATAAAAGTCCTCCCAGATCTTGCCCAGCCGCTTTCCGAGATGCCCCCCATCCACCAATTCTTCTCGGACCGTCAAATTCCAAAGACCAAGATCCAGCGGAAGAACGGGAATAGCGCAAAGCGGCCCTTGCTTGACAAATGGCTTTCGGATCAAGCTCACATGGTTGCGAACAGGCAGTGCGGTCGTCATCGCGTTGAGTGCAATTTCGGCATGGTGACGACTTTCGGGATCGCGCAGGGCACCTGAAATCGCGTCAAGAGGAATTGCCAGACGCGAAATGTGTCGTCTGAGCTTTGGTCTTTGCTGCCGTTCCACGAGGTCACGCGCCGCGCTATACCAACGTAAGGCGATTGTCGCATGATAATAGCTTGCAACCTGCAACTTGTCGGGGGCGGCAGCGTACAGAAGATCATCCTCTGCGTCGACGCTGATCAGCATTTTCGTCCCCAGATCAATCGCTGTGGAAAGTTCTTTTGGAGCAAGTGCCGAAGGCACCTCGTCGAGAAAGAACCTGACTGCATGGGTGATCACTGCAGCCTGAACGGAGAGCAACTGGTCGCGAACAAAGCGTTTGGCGCGATGCTGATGAAGCGCGAGGATGAGCCCTCTGCGAATGCCAGCCGTCCTTATGAGGTCCAGCCGAGGATCAGCGGGTTTCAAAATAATCTTGATTTCGGAAGCGCTCTCGATCTTATCGACCTGAAATTTGCCGTAAGATACGGAGTCAATGATGAAATCGATCGCATTCAGTTCGCCGACGACCAAGACGATACGGCGGAAGGTTTTGAGTGTCTGGCTACGACGTTTCCAGGCTTCGCCCACCGTGACCTGACCGGTTGCATTTTTTGCTATTTCATTCACAGCTCGGAGGAGTGCAAATCCATAATCGTTAAGTCGGCCATTGATGGAATGGATCCGGTGTTCGTAATTTGCGACGGTTTCTTCGTTTCCGGGTGACAGTAATCTTGGCGTTGCCGTCGCTACAAGCTCATCAAAACACGCGCGCGCAGCGGCTATAATCGACGGGATGCTGAGCGTGCTAGGCAAGTCACGCATGGTTTTTGAAAGCTTTGCCGAAAGCTCAGCACGGGTCTCAAGCGCTAGTCTCGTGAATCTTAGATAACCCTCGAATTCATCGAGTTCACTGCCCTCGAACCGTATTTGGGCCTGTTCCCGAATAATGTCGATAGGTTTTTCGACTTCGTGGGCGGCGAGTTGAAAAAGCACCTTCTGTTCCCGTATGGCCAGCAGAAGGTCCCGGTCGACTGTCGTGAGAAAATGATTCTCGAATCCCGGAAAGTCGCGGTTTGCCACTGCGGCCTTCAGCTTCCCAATCTCTTTGGCGATTTGTCGCTGTTTCTTTGATGGCGTAGAAATGGCGTAGGCTCCCAAATAATCGACGATAACCTTCGTTGCGGTGTTTCAGACAGCTACCGGCGCGACGCCGAAGGCCTTCCGCGGGTGATAGCGGGAGCAGGAGTAGGGCCTGGATGAACCCGGCCTTCAAACCCGGCAGGCATTAGCCGCTCAAACCTCCGCTGTCTGCCCCTACGCCGCCCGCACCCTATCCCGCCCGCTCATCTTCGCATCATAAAGCGCCTGATCCGCCCGCCGATAAAGCTCCGGCGCGCTGTCCGTCGGCACACATGCAGCAATGCCGGCAGAACACGTGTAGCTGAAGTCGGGCGAGTCCGGCAGCGGCCGGGAGAAGCGGATCACCGTCAGCATGCGCTCGACCATGGCAAGGGCGTCTTCCGGGCTGGTGGCCGGCATGACGAGGAGGAATTCTTCGCCGCCGACGCGGCCGAAGCAATCGTTGCGGCGGACATTCTGGTGGATGCGGTGGGCGAAATCGCGCAGCACGAGATCGCCGGCGTGGTGGCCGAGCCGATCGTTGATGCGTTTGAAATTATCGATGTCGAAGACGGCGAGGCAGCCGCTGCTGCCATGCCTGACGGCTTCAAGCATGTCTTCGACGCGCGCCATCACAAAGCGGCGGTTGGCGACGCCGGTGAGTTCGTCGGTGTAGGAGGCCTTGATCGCCTGGTCGCGATCCTGCCGGACAGTGCGGCCATGCGCTCTCAGGCGGGTGATGTCGCTGGCGATGCACAGCATCCAGCCGTTCTTCTGCACCGCCTCGGTCATCCACAGCCAGCGGCCGTCGGAAAGATCTGTCTCGAAGGCGCGATAGCCGATCTTGCCGCGGCGCGACTGGGTCGAGCGCAGCCATTCCTCGAAATTATCCGTGCGGATGACCGTGCCGCGGCCGAGATCAAAATTGCGCCGCATCAGATCCGGCCAGAGCGGCGTTTCCTCCGGCTCGATGAAATAGGCCGAGCGAAAGGCGCTGTTGGCATAACGCAGCCGGTCATCGCCATCATAGACCGCCATCAGCGTTTCCGTCTGTGCGGAAAGATGGAGAAGCTGTTCGATTGTATCGTCCATACCGGACCCTGTCTGGTTGCCCTGGCAAGAGATGGCGCAGAAATCCTATGAGAAAAGAGCCGCTCGGCAAGCAAAGGCGCTTGCCGTGATTACGGAAGCGTCAACATTCCCGCTGATGATCGGACATCGGCTGCCGCGGGATCGGGGCGCAAGCCATGCTGCAAGGCTGGTCTCGCCGCCCCGGTGAAACAGCCGCTGCGGTGGTGACGACACCGCTCCCCCAGCGCGTGCGAGGACCGCAGCAGTTGGCGCGGCGCAGATATGCACCCGGAAATTAGTTGACTGCGATAGTCAAGGATTATACGCGCTTCGGCCAGTTTTCTGCCAATCCGAAGCGTCAGCATGATCCCCGCCAACCTGTTTTCCGAAATCGCTCGCGCCGACGATCGCCCTGCCCTTGTCTTCCCGGACGGGCGGACGCTCTCCTATGCCGACCTCAACGCCCGGACGCGGCGCTTTGCCGAGCGGCTGGGAGGCGGGCAAAAGCGGCTTGTGGCGATTTCGGCCGAGATCTCGGAACATGCGATCGTCGCCTATCTCGGCGCCTTGCGCGCCGGCCACGCGGTGGCCATGCTGCCGCCCTGCGATGACAGGCTTTGGCGAGAGTTTCTGCCCGCCTTTCAGCCCGAGTTCACCTACCGCCCGGCCGATGGCCGCTGGCGGCTCGTCGAGGAAACCTGGCCCGGGCAAAGTGCTGCGCCGCTGCATCCGGATCTCGCCCTGCTGCTGATGACGTCAGGCAGTTCGGGCCCGGCGAAGGCCGTTCGCCTCTCGCATGCCAATCTTGACGCCAATGCGCGCTCGATCGCTTCCTATCTCGAGCTCTCCGCTGCCGACAGGACCGCGCTCGTTCTGCCGCTTCACTATTCCTACGGCCTCTCCGTCCTCCATTCGCATCTCATTGCCGGCGGCAGCATCTTCATTCCGGGCGTCTCCGTGGTGAGCGAGGATTTTGCAAGGCTGCTCGGCGAAAGCGGCTGCACCAATCTTTCGGGTGTGCCCTACTCCTACGAGCTGATGGAAAAGACGGGCTTTCGAAGCCACGAATTCAAGGCGCTGCGCTTCATGACCGTGGCGGGCGGCCGGCTGGCGCCGGAACTGATCCGCCTCTACCGCGACCATATGCGCGCGAGCGGCGGCCGCTTCTTCGTCATGTACGGCCAGACCGAGGCCGCCGCCCGTATCGCCTTCGTGCCGCCGGAAAGCGTGGGCGACCATGAAGAGCGGATCGGCATCGCCATTCCCGGCGGCAGGCTCAGCCTCGTTGGCGATGACGGGCGTCCGCTTGACCGGGCCGGTGTTGCCGGGGAGCTCGTCTATGCCGGCCCGAATGTGATGATGGGCTACGGCGCCGACCGCGCCGATCTTCAGCGCGGGGCCGAGGTCGCGGCATTGATGACCGGCGACATCGCCATGCGCGACGAGGACGGTTTTTACCGGATCGTCGGCCGCAAGAGCCGTTTCGCCAAGGTCGCGGGGCTGAGGATCGGCTTCGACATCATGGAGCAGGTTCTGGCCGAAGTGGGGATCGCGGCCGCCGTCGTTGGTGACGATCACGGTCTACAGGCCTATGTGACCGATGCGCGTGACGCCGACCGGGCGCTTGAGACGCTCGTCGAGGCGAGCCATCTTCCCGCCAGCCTGGTTTCCGTCAGGGTGCGCGGCGAGCTTCCGAGGCTTGCCTCCGGCAAGACCGATTATGCGGGCCTGAGCGAGGAGATGCTGGCGGCGCGCGAGACAAGCCGTGCGGCGGCGGTGAGCGTGCTCGATGCCTATACGGGGGTGTTCTACCCCCACGCTGTCAGCCGCAACGACAGCTTCGTCTCGCTCGGCGGCGATTCGCTGCGTTTCCTGCAATTGACGATGGAGCTCGACCGGCTTGGCGTCGAGCTGCCGGAAGGCTGGGAGCAGAGGCGGATTGCCGAGCTCGATATCAGCCCGCGGGTCGCCGCGTCCGGCCGGAGCGCAGAGATCCGGGCGCTGCCGACCGATCTGGTTCTGCGGGCGATCGCCATCCTGCTCGTCGTCGTCCATCACGAGATGCTCTGGCCCATTCCCGGCGGATCGGGCGTGATGCTGCTCCTCGTCGGCTTCAGCCTGGCGCGCTTCCAGTCGGGCCATTTCCTCGCCGGCGATTTCCGCCATGCGCTGCGGCCTGTCATCAATGTTCTCGTCCCCTATTTTCTCATCGCCGCCGCCTATGGGCTCGCCTGGCGCACCATTCCCTGGGCTTCGATCACGCTCACCGGCAATTTCGGCTATGCCGAGCCGGAGCGTCACGAGATGCTTCCCTATCTCTACTGGTTCATCGAAGCCTATGCGCAAACGCTTCTCGTCTTCTCGCTTGTTTTCGCCGTGCATGCGGTGCGCAGGCTGGCGCAGGCGCAGCCCTTCGCCTTCTCGCTCGTGCTGCTGGCGCTGGCGGTCACGGCGCGGTTTTCCCTGCCGCACGTCTTCGATATCGGCCAGCGGCAGATATTCACCCTCTACTGGGTCCTGCATCTCGGCATGTTCGGCTGGTGCGCAGGCCTCGCCGGCAAGCCGGCGCAGCGGATCATCCTGACGGCGGTTGCCGCGGCCGTGCTCGGTTATCTCGCCTTCTGGGAAACGCTCTGGATCGGAACGACGGTCAAATATCTGACGATCTTCGCCGCACTTATGGCGCTGCTCTATCTGCCGCGCATTCCCCTGCCCGTGCGGCTGGGGCGTCTGGTGACGCTGATCGCCGTCTCCGCCTTTCCCACCTACCTCCTGCACCGCTTCGTGCCGGAGCTGCTGATGCCTGAGGCAGCGGCCGCGCTGCCACCTTCCGTCTTGCATCTGCTGGCGATATCAGGCGGCCTGGCGCTCGGCGTCATCGCCAACAGAGCCGCGGCGGATCTTCGCAACCTGCTGGGCGGCATAGCGATGGCCCGCAGCACGAGCGGGCGGGCCATTGCGGCGGAGACTGCCTGAGCCGTTTTCGGCGCGGCTACGACCGGGCTGACGCAGATCAGGCGAAATAGCGGATATATATTAGCGCCACCACACGAAAAGCTTGCATGCAAGCACTAAATCGGATGTGCTGAACAAGGCTTATGTGGTGTTGGGCGACCGCAAATGAAAACCCTCGACGCACGAATTCGGTTCACAGGTGAGCGGCGACAGGTCACTGCCCTTTTCTATGACATCGTCGGCTCGACGGAACTTCTGTTGCGAAGCGAGCCGGAGAAATTCTTCCGATCGGTTTCGGCGTTACATCAGAATGCCGAAACGATCATAAGAAAACACGGGGGGTTTCTTCATCAGCGCCTCGGCGATGGCGGATGCTGCTTCTTCGGATATCCCGAGCAATCCGAAGATGCCGCCGAAAGCGCGGTGCAGGCCTCTCTGGAACTGCTGCACATCGCCGCCGGGAGCAAAACCAAAACACGCACGCCCTTCCAGCTGCGGATCGGGGTCGCCACCGGTCTCGTGGTCTTCTCCACGGAAGGTGATGAGATTGTCGGCACGGCGCCGGTGCTTGCAGCTCGCCTGCAGGCGGAGGCAGAGCCCAATTCCGTGCTTGTCGCCGATTCAACCGTGAAGCTCACCCGGCACAAATTCGACTATAGCCTGGTTCGCGAAGCACGACTGAAGGGCTTCGAAGATCCGATTGCGCTCTGGCGGCCGCAGGAGCGTGGCTGGTCAGCGCCCGAAGCATCGCCGTCTGAGGAGCGCGACAGGCCGATCCGCGGCCGGGAAAGGGAGCTTGCCGCCCTTTCCGGCGCCTGGCATTCGGCGCTCGAAGGCAAGGGAAGCCTGATCGCCGTCGTCGGCGAGGCCGGCATCGGCAAATCCAGGCTGGTCGGCGAATTCGCCAGGCGGCTGCGACAGACCGCCCATGAGACGGTGGTCTTTCAGTGCGGCAGGCGCCTGGAGAGCCAGCCCCTGCATCCCTTCGTTTCCTTTCTCGAGAGGCTGGTCGAGCCCTCGGTTCTGAGGGATGGCGACCGTGAGACCTTCATGCGGGCGCTTCAGGCGACCGGCCGAGAGATGGACGCCGCCGTCGCCGACGCAATTCTCTCATTCACCGCCGACCGTTCCTTGACAACGTCGCGCAATATCCGCGTCTCCGACCCATCCGGGCTGGCGTTCCGGCGCAAGGTGATCGAAGCCGCGGTCGAGATTCTGACCTGCAAGGCGGCCACCGTGCCGACGCTGCTCATCTTCGAGGATGTCCACTGGGCGGACGACATGACGCTGGAACTGATCGACCGGCTGGGGTCGCTGGCCGGCGCTCTGCCGATCCTCGTGGTGCAGACATCGAGAATCAGGCGGTCGCTTGCGGTTGCGACCGAGATCGAGCTGTCGGGGCTGAGCTCTGCCGCGGTTCGCGATCTCGTCGCCTCGATCTGGCGTGAGCATCCACCGCCCGGGCTTTCGGATTTCATTCTCGATCAATGCGACGGCATGCCGCTCTACGCAGAGGAACTGGCCTATTTCTTCCAGGGAAGGCAGCCATTGGGCAAGTCCTTGTCCGAATGGAAAGAGTTGCTGCGCGACGGCAGCGTCACCTCGCTTAACGATCTGCTGTCCGCCAAGCTCGCCGCGACCGGTTCGGCGCGGCGGGTGGCGCAGATTGCAAGCGTCATCGGCCGCGAATTCAACATCTCGCTGCTCATCTACCTCCTCGAAGGCGTCAGCCGCCGGAGTGTCGACGCCGATATCGACCGGCTGCTTTCCGAGGGCATCATCGAGCGTTCGTCCGTCACGCAGGGCTCCTTTCAGTTCCGCCACGTGCTCGCGCAGGAGGCGGCCTATGGCAGCCTGCTGAAGAGCGACCGCCGCCGCATCCACCGGCGGATCGCCGATCGGCTGATCACCGAAGCAAAGCCCAGCCTGCCGGCTGCGATCGCCGCCTGGCAATGTGCCGAGGCCGGTCTGCATGATGCCGCCGCCCGCTTTGCCCTGGCGGCGGCGGAAGCAAGCGTTCTGCGCTCGGCCATGCACGAGGCCAACGTCTCGCTCGAACTCTGCGCGCGGGAGGTGGCGAGCCTTTCCCGCCGCCACCCCGAGCGCACCGAACTCGCCCTCAGCCTGTGCGAACTTCAAGGCGTCGTGGCGAGCGCCCTCGAAGGCGAGGGCTCGGAGAACGCGCGGCGGGTCTATTCCCGCGCCATGCAGCTTCTGCAGAAACAACCGACGGCCGTGCGGATGAACCATTTCCCGGTCTATTGGGGATGGTGGTTCACGGCACCCAACATTCTGACGCAGCAATCACGCGCGCGCATTCTCGTGGCGGACATGCAGGCCGTCGAGGATCGGGAGACGAGGCTTCAATCCTATCACTGCGGTTGGGCGACCAGCTTCCACGCCGGCGAGCACCGCTTTTGTCTCGATTGCGTCGCCAAAGGCCTCAAGCTCTACGATCCGGAAAGCGCGGTGAGACATCGCGCCTTCTTCGGCGGACATGACGCCAGGGTCTGCGGGCTTGGCGAAAGCGCCCTCTCCTATCTGCTGCTCGACGAGGCCGGGGCCAGCGAAACTGCGATCAACGAGTGCCTGGAATGGGCTGGTTCGACCGATCATGCCGGCAGCATGGTGCATGCGCTTTATTACGCCATCGTGCTCCGCCGCTGCCAAAGCCGATATGACGATGTCCATGCGCTCGGCGAACGCATGCTGGCGCTTGCCGAGCGGCACGGGCTCGCCGCCAGCCAGGCGCGCGCCAATATGTATTGCGGCTGGGCGGAGCTGATGACCTCATCGGCAGCGCGCGGCGAGGCGCGTTTCAAGGCCGGCCTGCTGTTGCAGCAGCAACTGGGCACCGACGACAATTTTTCCATGCACAGCGACATGCATGCGCAGGTGCTGCAGCGGCTCGGAAGGCCAGCCGAAGCGCTGGCGACCGTCCGGAACGCGATCAGCGTCGGCCGCAGCAGCGGCCAATCATTCTGGCTGGCTGAGCTTTATCGCCTCAGCGCGACGCTGAGGCGCGATCTGAATGAAACGCCGTCATCGATAAGAAGAGACCTGACGCGCGCGGTCCAGATCGCCGAGGGACAGGAAGCCGCCTGGCTGGCGGCAAGGGCAAAGCGCAGCCGGGACGCATAGCAGCGGCCGTAGCCTGGATGGAAGGATGCGATGGACGAAGGGAGGCTCGATAATATCCTCGATATCATCCTTGATACCGTCCTTGAGACGGTCCTTGATACCGTGGCCCCCTCGCCTCCCGATCCCGGGCAGACGGTGCGGCGCATCCTGGCGCGCAGAGAGGATTACGGCATTACCAGGCTGGGTTCGATCACCGGGCTCGACCGGATCGGCATCCCGGTCGTCCAGGTCGTGCGGCCGCGCTCACGCTCCGTCGCGGTCAGCCAGGGCAAGGGTCTGACCTTTGCCTTAGCGGCGATATCGGGCCTGATGGAATCGCTCGAGGGCTGGGCTTCGGAGCGGATTGCTCCGGAGCGCATCTTCACGGCAAGCCTCCGCGACAGGGAACGGGGAGACTGGTCGCAGCTCGGCGCCGGCCGGGGCGCGGAGACGCTTTCCTGGATTGACGGGCTCGATCTCTTTTCGGGGCGGAAAATCGCCGTTCCGCTTGCCCTTGTGGACTCCGCCTATATCGTCCCGTCGCCGCATCCCCATTGGCTCGCCCGCGACACGACGGGGCTTGCAGCAGGCACCAGCCTTCAAGGCGCGGTGCTGCATGCGTGCCTCGAAGTTCTGGAACGTCAGGCCCGCTGCACGGCGATGAAGACGCCGCATTTCTTCGACCGCTTCCAGATCGACAGCAGCTCGGTTCAACGGGGAAGCGCCGGCGAGATCATCCGGCGTCTGTCCAAGGCAGGGTTTGTCGTCGGGATCTGGCAAATCCCGACGCCGCATGCGCTGCCGGTCTATTGGTGCCATGTCATGGAAGATGCAAGCCGAGCCCCCTTTGCACCGCTGCCGGCCGAAGGCTTCGGCTGCGATTTCACCCACGACAGGGCGCTGACGAGCGCCTTGCTCGAAGCCTGCCAGTCCCGCCTCGGCGTGATTTCAGCGGCGCGCGACGATATCAGGTCGGAGCTTTACGGCCCTGCCGACGCTGCGGAATTAGCCGCATGGCGCGGAGAGCTCGCAAGAGGCGGCCGAGCCTATGTCTGCGAAGAGGGGTCCGCCGCCGGCAGCCCCTCCATCAGGACGGTGATCGAGGCATTGAAGCTGGCGGGCGCGCAGGCGGCCGCTCTTGTGGTTCTCCATTCCGATGAACGCGTGCCGCTCCACGTCGTGCGGGTAGTTGCTCCGCCGCTCGAAACCAATCCGGAGGCCGATCTTGCCCTGTGATATCGTGGTTTTTCTCGGCCCCACGCTTTCCGAGACGGAGGCCCGGACATATCTCGACGCGATCTATCGTCCTCCGGTCGGATGCGCGGATGTGGTGCGGGCCGTGACGCGACATCAGCCTGCGGCGATCGTGCTGATCGACGGCGTCTTCGGGGAGCTTCCGGCGGTTCGCCACCAGGAAATCCTATGGGCGATGGCCCAGGGCGTGCGCGTCTATGGTGCCGCCAGCATCGGCGCGCTGCGGGCTGCCGAACTTGCGCCTGAGGGCATGATCGGCCATGGGATGATCTACCGCTGGTACCGGCGGCACCCGCTCGCCGACGATGCCGATGTCACCGTGCCGATTGCGCCCGCAGCACTCGGATCACGCGCATTGGGCGATGCCCTGATCGACATCAGGCTGACGCTCAGAAAAGCCGAACGCGCCGGCGTCATTCAAAGGCGGCTTCGAGACCAGCTTGAAACGCTGGCGAGCGCAATTCACTTCAGCGAAAGATCATATTCCAGGCTTCTGGCGGCGGCTGAAAACAACCGGTGCCCCGCCAACCAGATTCAAGCACTAAAGACCTGGCTGAAAATTGGCATCATAAGCGGGAAGCGGACCGATGCGATAAATCTCCTGACATATCTCGCCGCTCAAAAGATCAAACGCCCGAATATCTCCGCTCCTTGCGATTTTGAACTTACGGAATCATTCGCCAATGACATGGAGTACTACAACATGCTCGATAGTCTCTTGCCGAAAGGCACGTAGTACTGGTATAGTCGACGATCGCTTGACGTTGGGCAACGAGCGGCGGGGGCGGCATTGGATGCCATCACGCAGAACGAGGGCGCAGGCACCGGGGCAGCTGCAGAGCGGCCGTTAGGGACACGTTTCCTTGTCTTTCCCCAGCCTTCCTTCATTCCCGGCTATGAAAAACCCGAGGTGGTGTGGATCGGACCCTCGGGTGGGCCGATCCTGGCGGGGCCGTCCGACGACCGGATCTATGTGGCAAATCCTGTTGAGGCGAAATCGCCCTATGCCGCGCCTTATATCCCGCCCTATCCCGGCCTGCTGCGCCCGCCGGCCGAACCCGGCCCGGACGGGCATTTCGATCACATCGGGCCGGACTCACCGGCATTCCTTGCAACCCATAGCTATGCTTGCACCCGCCGCGTCCTCGATATCTGCGAGGGCTATCTCGGGCGCCCGCTCGTCTGGTTCTTTCAGCCGACGCTGGAACGGCTGGAAATCGTTCCCCGCATCCCGCATTGGCAGAACGCTCAATCCGGCTTCGGCTTTCTCGAACTGGGCGAGAGCGAGGGGGAGCGCCCGACATCCTGTTTCGCGCTGAATTTCGACGCAGTCGCCCACGAAATGGGCCACCTCATCCTGCTCAGCGAACTCGGGATCCTCGAAGGCGACGGATCCGGCTGCGATTTCTTCTCCTATCACGAAGCGATCGCCGATTTCATATCGCTGCTCGGACTGCTGCATTTCGATACGGCGCTCGACCGGCTGCTGCGCCGCACCGGCGGAAATCTGCTCTTGCACAATGAACTCGACAAATTTGCCGAGCTCAGCGACGAGAAGCAGCTCCGGTTGCTCAACAACTCGCTTCGCATCGGCGATGTCAGCCGGGAAGTGCACGACCAATCGAAACCCTTTGCGGCGGGGCTGTTCGACTGCCTGATCGAGGTCTACCAGTCGCTGCTCTTCGAGCGCGGGCTGTCGGATATCGATCCGAAGCGGTTCAGCGATCTGCGTCAGCAGATGGCGCCGAGGCTGATGGAAGAAGGACTTCACGCCCCGCCGGCAGCCTATGAGCTCATGCATTTCGCGGTGAAGGCCGCCCTGCAGGAGGCGCGCGACATCATCGGCGAAGCGCTCCTGCGTTCCTGGAAATACCTCGACCCGGACAGCCTGACCTTCGAAGCGGCGGCAGTTGCCCTCCTCGAGGCGGCGAGCCGCGGGCGCGGGGTGACTTATCTCGACCAGCTTGAAGATTGCATGAGGTGGCGCGGCATTTTCTAACCACACGACGGGAGGCATCGATGACAGACGACAGCGTTCCAGCACCTTCTGGACCTCACTATGTAGCGGATGAAATCATACTCTATGGAGTGGATTTGAATGACGCCGGCGGCATTGCCCATCTGGAGGTCGGGATGGCGGGAACGACGGAGCTCCAGATCAGACTACGAGCCGGAACAATAATCGGCTCCACGGTGCTTGCGTATGGCTACGCTTTCGAGGGTCACTGCTACAGGCTGGATTCAACTCGCATTTTTATTGTTACAGGTCCGAATGCCGAGCCTGCGGTCGGCTGCGGCTTTGACACATGCCTCGGTTACAAAATGTGGCGGATCACCGCGTCTGAACAAATCCTCGAAGTCTCAACGGCCTTTGCCGATGCCAGGAGTCTTATCTTGGATTCGCAGCTGCCCGGGAAGAGATCCCCTAGCTCCTACGCTATCACGTTGAGGATGGCGCATCGCAATGGCCGCCTGCAAAACGACTAGCTCGCAACAACGGGAGGACAATTATGGCTTATAGAGTCAAGGTTTACGTATCGGAAGCCTGTGCAGCGCTCACAGCGACAGACTGGCTCAGCAACAGACCCTGCGTGAACTTAGCAACGGGTGAAGAGATCAAAGAGGTTGAAATAGCTGCCCCGACGACCTTCGAGATAGCGGTGGGGATTAGAGACGGCGCAGGTCGTGTCGATATCGATGATCCGGCACATGGTACTTCCAAATACAATATTCCGCGCGAGCTTGATGCGAGTGGAAAAATTACGTTTCCTAAAGAAGGGGCCGTATCGCCAAAGGATCTCGACAACCTTGCCAAAGGGGTCGAGGAGTTAAGGGAGGAGGTCGCGGCTTTAAGGCGAGAGGTCGCGGCGCTAAAGTAGCGGATTGGAAGCCGCCCGACCGGCGCATCATGGCGGCTCTGCAGCTCCGGCAGCAAGGCGGCGACATCGCCTTCCGGCGCGTATTTCGCCGGCTTGATCTCCGCCCATGGCAGAGCATTGTCATAACTAGTCTCGCCGAAATTCGCGAGATCCGACAGTCCCCGCAGGCTGATATTAGGCGATGACTCTGCCTTGCCGTTTTTAGCCAGAAGCGCGTGATTGCGCCGGCGGCGCGGGGGATCCGGCACCAGGGCCAGGAAAGGTTTCCTGGAAGTATTGTCCGGGAGAGACTCCGAAGGCCGTCCGGAACACCGCAATGAAGGCGCTGGGGCCCGAGTAGCCGAGCGAGAAGGCGATATCGCCGACGCTGCGGCCGGCGGCGAGCCACTCCACTGCTTTGAGGAGTTTCGCCTGCTGACGCCAGGCGCGGAAACTCATGCCGGTCTCGGTTTGGAAATGGCGCTGAAAGCTGCGGGGGGACATGGCCGCACGCGACGCAAGTTCATCGAGTGGCCAATCGGCACCCGGTTCGTTGCGGATGTCCGAAGCGATGCTGCGGAGGCGTTCGGATGCCGGCGAGGGAAGTGACAGCGGCGCGACCGTACTCGTCTGAAGCTGGTCGAGAATGACGGCGACGAGCCGTTCGGCAGGGGCACTGCCGGCCTCCGCGCGCGGGATTTCCAGAAACGCCAGGATAAGTTCGCGCAGGAGCGGCGTCGTACCGATCACTGAGACCTCCGAGGGCAGGTTCACGACCGCATCGGGCCGGAAGAAGAGGTAGCTGCGCTCCGTCTCCTGCAGATATGTCACCTCGTGGAGGACGCCTGACGGCACGAACACGGCCCGTTCAGGCGGAACGATGAAGTAGCCCCGCTCGGTCTCCAGCCTTAGCGAACCGCGCACGATCTGGAAAAGCTGAGCGCGGTGGTGCACGTGGAAAGAATAGGTTCGCCCGGCGGGCTCTGCGCCACCCTGAGCGACGGCGGTGTGCGGATAATCTCCAAATGCGTCTTCCGGCAGATGAACATTGGTCAGGTTGTCGCGGGCAATCATGGCGTCTCACAGACATAATTTGACAGACTGCCGATAACACGTCGGCTGGCATTTCACTAGATTGATATCACCGCAACACAACTTGGACGTAGGTTATGACATTCGAACTCCGGCACATTGAAATTTCGGATCGTTTTGCTCCCAGCCTTCTGACGAAGATGGCAGCTTTGCGGTTTGCAGCGCCCGCCCTCCTTCGCTGGTGGCAACGGCGCGAAACGGAACAGGCACTAGAGTGGCTGTCGGACCGCGATCTGGAAGACATCGGCGTCGCCCGCCACGAGATTGGCGAGCTGGCGCGATCGCTAGGACCAATTGACGCGTTGCCCGCGAAGAGACGGGCAACGTGATCGCACTCCCGGTCCTCAGGCAACCGCATTATCAGAGAGGCAAGCAAGATGCACGACGACGGTTTTTTTGACGATGAGGTCGCCGCTACCTACGATGACGCTGAAGGGATCTCGGCCCCGGAGGTCGTCGATCCCCAGGTCGATCTCCTGGCCGAGTACGCAGCCGGTGGGCGTGTGCTGGAGTTTGCGATCGGGACCGGGCGCCTTGCGCTCCCTCTCGCGCGCAAAGGGGTAGACGTGGAAGGCATCGAGCTTTCGCGAGCGATGGTGTCTCGCCTTCGCGCCAAAGAAGGCGGCGCGGACATTCCGGTGGTGATCGGCGACATGGCGACAACCCGTGTCGAGCGGCGTTTTTCCCTCGTTTATCTGGCTTTCAACACGATCAACAATCTTACGTCGCAGGAAGCCCAGGTCGCCTGCTTTCAGAACGCGGCCGCACACCTTGAAACTGGCGGGCGCTTCCTGATCGAGGTTGGCGTCCCGCCGCTTCAGCGGCTTCCGCTCGGCGAGACGATCCTGGCGTTCGACCGCAGCGAGACGCATTGGGGCGTCGACGAGTACGACGTGGTAAGCCAGAACTTCACGTCCCATCACATCCGGATCCGGGACGGACACTACAGGCAGTTCTCGGTCCCGTTTCGTTATGCATGGCCGGCGGAATTCGACCTGATGGCGCGGCTGGCCGGCCTGAAACTCAAAGACCGATGGGGCGGGTGGAAAAAGGAGCCGTTCACAAAGGGCAGCGATCGACATGTCTCCATCTGGCAGAAGATTGCAGGTTAGGCCAGGGAATTAAAC
Source organism: Rhizobium sp. CBN3 (assembly GCF_030518245.1). Classification (NCBI taxonomy): domain Bacteria; kingdom Pseudomonadati; phylum Pseudomonadota; class Alphaproteobacteria; order Hyphomicrobiales; family Rhizobiaceae; genus Rhizobium; species Rhizobium sp. CBN3. Next base: position 346,775 of record NZ_JAULSE010000002.1, on the reverse strand, counting down.
GGCGAGGTCGCTCGCGATCTGTCGAGGTCGGCGGGACCGATCCCGCCTTTTTACTCAGGCCGGTGAGGGGTCGCTGCGGGCTTCATCCAGCTCGGCAGCTCCGTCAGGCCGGTTCCCAGCTCCTCAAAGGCTTCCGTGGCGAAGCTCGGCACGGCGCCTGTCCAGCGCAGTTCTCCATCCGAGTTCGAATGGCCGCCGCCGTCGAGCTTGTAGATGCTCTCGACGATATACTGGCCGTCATCATTGAGGCCCTTGATCTCGGAAATTTCGATGACCCGTCGCCGCCCGGTGCGCTTGAATCGGGCAATCTGGACGACGACGTCGACGGCCGAGGCGATCTGCGAGCGCAGCGGCCGCAGCGGCATGTCGATATCCGACATCAGCGCCAGGGTTTCCAGGCGGTGAAGCGCGTCGTAGGGCGTATTGGCATGCACGGTCGAAAGGCTGCCGCTGTGGCCCGATGTCATCGCCTGGATCATATCGAGCGCTTCGCCGCCGCGGCACTCGCCGACGATGATGCGGTCCGGCCGCATGCGCAAGGAAGAGCGGAACAGCTCACGAATGCTGGCGCCGCCGCGACCGAACCTGTCGGGCTTGGTGACTTCGAGATAGACGACGTGTTCCTTGCGGATCTGCAGTTCCGAGGTGTCCTCGATGACGATGACACGCTCATGATCGGCGAAGGCTTCCGACAACGCGTTCAGCATCGTCGTTTTGCCGGTCCCGGTGCCGCCAGAGATGATGACATTCTTCTGCAGCCCGACCGCTGCCTGCAGCAACGACAGCGACTCCTCCGTCAGGCTGCCCTGGGTGACGAGGTCGCGAATGCTGCGATGTTCTCTCAGAAAGCGGCGAATGGAAATGCAGAGCCCGGTGCGGGCGGCCGGCGGCTGGATCATCTGCACGCGCGAACCGTCCGGCAGGCGGGCTTCGACGCTCGGCTCCTCCGGCGTCAGGCGCTTGCCTGAGAATTGCGCGATGCTGCGCGCCGCCGATTCCAGATCCTCGCGGCTGGCGAAACGCGTATCGGCACGCTCGAGCTTGCCTCGCCGTTCGACGAAGATGTCGGAGGTTCCGTTGATCAGGATTTCGGAAACGCTCGGATCCTCGAGCAGGAAGCGGATCGGCGCCAGCAGTTTGTCCAGCGCCCGGGTCAGAACCTGGAAGGTCGCCTGTTCGGCAGCGTCGTCGGAAACGGCTTTCATCAGAGCGGCATCCCGACAAGAACGGAACTCATGCCGAACAGCGTCACCATCATCTGGACCGCAGTCGGAAAGAACAACATCAGTGGAATGAGGACCAATGCAAGTATCAAGACGCTGCTCATCGTTTCCATGGTTTTGTCTCCGGAACGACTGACGGGCCATACCCAATATTGACGACGAGCTTAATCCAGATCGGCAAGCAACGCCATGGGGGCGCCCTCGCCCGCCCGCCACTATGGGCGCGTTGCTTCCGTCTGTTCTATCACCTTGAAACCATTGACCAATAATGGAGCAGCTGACGATATCAGCGAAAACCGCCTCACAGCATGCCTCACCCAAAAAAATTATAGCGTAATCAGTCGGTTAGCGTGAAAACGCCACCGCCAACCGCATGTCTGCAGGCGACGCCTCCAAGACAATTGGAACCCTGCCTTCCGTTTGCTTGACGGAGGGCTGGCCTTGGGCGCACTCTTGGGTCTTAATGATGTTGCTCAACAAGCGTTGGCGACCGGGGAAGAAAAGCAGAAGCAGAAAAAATCATTGGAACGAGCAACGTGCTGGTTCGGATCGATGGCGTATGCTTGCTTCTTCTTCATCAAGGTCTTCGATCCGAAACAAACCATGGAACGAGGAATACGCAGATGTTTGGAAATCTCAAGACTCTCGCAATTGCACTTCACAAGGACGAACGCGGCGACATGGCCCAGATCGTCCTTGCCGTCGCCCTGATCGTCATTCCGCTGATGCTGCTCCTGCTCGCATTCGGCAAACAGATCGGCGAATGGTTCAACGAAAAGAACACGGCTCTCTCCGACGCCGAGAGAATTCCTGAGCCGGGTCAATAAGCGAGGGTCGGCGTCATGGACATGACCTACGATCTGACCCTGATGCCAGCGGCGGCGGCTCTTGCCGTCGCCTGCGCCACGACCGCGGCGGTGTTCGATCACCGCCATGGTCAGATCCCGAACGCGATCACCTACCCCTGTCTGCTTGCCGGCTTCATGCTGGCAGCGATCAGCGGCGGTCTGGCAGGGATCGGCCTGGCTTTTGCCGGCCTCCTTGCCTCGGGCCTGATCTTCATCATCGCCTTCGCAGCCGGAGGCTGCGGCGGCGGTGATGTCAAGCTGATGGCGGCGCTCGGCGCCGTTCTCGGCCTCTGGCCGGCCATCGACGTGACGCTCGCATCGCTGATGCTCGGCGGCACGATTGCCGTTTTCTCGATGGCGCGGCGGGTTCAATGGAGCGCGCTGGCCCGAACCCTCGGCCTGTTCGCCCTGCTGCTGCCCGCCGGTTTCCGCGATGCCGCTTCCGTGCTGAAGCCGCGCGAAACCCATCATACCGTCCGTTTCGGCGTCGCCGCCGCTCTCGGACTTCTCTGGTGCCTGTTCATGCCTGATTTCACCCCTCTTTCCCTCGTGAGGTAACGGCAATGCGCGCGGAACTCGAACGCCCCACTTTCGACGGTGCTTTCTGGAGTTCGATCCTGCACTCGCGGACCTTCTGGATCCCTGAGGATCACGGCGCGCTTCTCGGCACCTTCGCGATCGCCATGCTGTTGCTAACCTCGATGCTGCTGCTGCCGCGGCTTTCCGCCCGCCGGCGCCGGCTGTCGGAGCTTCACGGCGATGTCTCAGGCAGCACGACGATGATGGATTTCGTGCTGGTCACGCCGATCTTCGTCTTCTTCATGTTCGTGGTCTTCCAGTTCACCATCCTGGCGAAGAACCACCTCTTTACCCATTATGCCGCCTATGCGGCGGCGCGCAGCGCCCGCGTCTATTTCTGCCCGGCCCTGCCGATCACCATCCACAGCTTCATCGGCCCCAAGACCTGCGATAACGACGCTGCAGCGGGCAAGGCCGATCTTGCCGCCCGCCTGGCGCTGATCCCGGCGGCGCCCTACGACCAGCTGAAATGCGTCGGCGCCTGCCAGCCGCCGGAAGAGGCGCTGAAGAGCCTTGCCGACGCCTCGGGCCTTTCGAAGAACTGGCGCGCGATGCGCAACCAGGCCCGCTACATGTTCGACCCGCAGAACGTCACGGTCACCGTCGATCGCGCCCCGATGGCGCTCTATGCCGCCATCAACCGCACGCCGCATGTGCCTGTCACGGCCAAGGTCGAAGCGCGCTTCCTGCTGCTCGAATATGCCGGCTGGGTGTTTGCCCGCGGCCAGCGGAAGGACGGGCGCTACTACACGATTTCGACGGCGGAGGTGAACCTGCTATGACACCGTCCTTCATCCATCGCCTGCACCGCGACCAGCGCGGCTTCCTGTCTCCGATCATCCTCTACATGACGATCGCGCTCGCGCTGATGATCGTCTGGATCCTGAATACCGGACAGATGATCTACGACAAGCAGCGCACCCAGGATACCGCCGATGCCGCCGCACTCGTCCATGCCGATTGGGAGGCGCGTTATCTCAACATCATGGCGATGAACAATGTCGCCTCGTCGCAGGCAACCGTCGTCATGGCGACGTCGGTCGCCTACCAGCTGACCACCGCGGAACTCGCCCTGCGCTCGGCCGCCATTCTGGCGAAACTCGCCCAATATTCCTTCACCGAAGGCTTCGGACCGGCGTCGCTGCTGCCGCCGTTGCCGCCGATGCCCTATTGCCCCGGCTGGCAGAAGGTCCCGATCGTCGGCGGCATCATCTACGGCGCTTGCCTGGCGTTCCAGGGGTTCCGGGCGACCGAAGCCACCAAGGCGATCGCCTATACGGTGGCGGCGCAGGTCAAGTATGATCCCCTCGGTCTGATCAACAAATCGAGCGACATCATCGACGCGATGAATGACCTCAACGATTACCTCGTCGAAAGTTTTCCCGAGCGGGTCGGCAACGACGCCTTGCATCTGGTTCGTTTGAACAAGTCGGATCATGTCGTCTTCCATCCGCCCTGCGAATCCTGCGGCCAGGCCGGGGAAGGCGCCGGCGGCAACCTGCCGGTGGACCGTGATGGCATCAATCCCGCCGCTGCCTATACGGAAATGTGCCTTGCCATGTCCTATGGCACCCAGGGACAGGACCCATTTCTGATGCGCGGCGAATACGCCAATCGCGGTTTCCCGAACGGCAAGGGTCCGTTGACGGCAGGCGGCGTCGACGGCAGCCATATCCGCGACTGGGTCAACCACGAGAGCGGCATCGACAATCAGCTGGTGGAGTTCTACATCTTCTACGAAGCTTTCGGGCCGGCCTACCTGAGCAAGGTCCCGTTCAAGGCGATTGTCGAGCAATATGCCGGCGATCTCAGCTGGTGGCAGGAACTGACGCTCGATGCCAGCTTCTGGATCGCCGACAAGGTCTTCGGCGTTGGTTTCGGCATCACCAACCCTTTCCAGTTGCCGATCGATGTGCCGCCGCGCTATTCCGACTCGCAGACGAAGGACGAGAACGACTTCACCCGCAAGTTCGACATGATCTGGAACCAGGTCTGCGGCCCGGCGGGCGGGGCGATCTCGGTGACCGGCGTCAGTCTGCCGCTCCTCTCCTTCCCGAAGCCCTATTGGCTGAAGGGCCGCATCCCCTTCAATTTCACGCCCTTCGGCGGCGACCAGCTTACCGACTACCAGACGCTGGCGATCGTTTCGCGGGCGCCGCGCGCCAGGCTCCAGGTCCGGCTGTTCAAGGACAAGACGCCGTCCGCTTATGCGCTGGCGCAGAGCTGGGTCCATAATTACACGGCCTTCGACCTCTACACCCAGGACTGGCTTGCCTCGCTGGCGCCGGCGACACTTGCCGACGATATCGGCGCGGTTTCCGGCACCATCAAACAAAGCCCGGCCGCCGACAGCTTCACCGGCCTGACACGCGTCTTCGACCAGGGAGGAGCCAATGCCTGGGCTGCCGTCAACACACACTGAGCATGCCGGCAACGCTCCGGCCGGCGGGTTCATGATGCGGCTGCACCGCGACCGGAGCGGTCTGGCCTCGATCGAATTCGTGCTCGCCGCGCCGGTGATCCTGCTGATCGTGATCTTCGTCATTCATGCGAACAGGATCTCCACCAAGAAGGTGGCGACCATGCTTGCCATGCGCAACGCCGCCTTCGCCGAGGCGTCCGGCCTCACCTGCACTTCGGATTTTTCCAAGGTTTTCCCGATCCCGGCCCTGCCGGCCCTGCCCGGAGGAGACGCCATCAACTGCTCGCGCACGCCCTCGCATGAGGGCGGCGGCGATCCCCAACGCACCTTTGTCTGGGACGACGTGCAGAACACTCTCAAGGGTAATGGCCGCGATTTCGGCGATATGGTCGGCGCGCTTGCCGACGAGAAGCCGCAGCTCGTCACCGCAACCGCCGACCGTGTCTACAAGTTCAGGGATTCCGACGATCTCGACACCATCCGCAGCATCCGCTGGAAGGATGCGTTCACGGTCGACGACTCGACGTTGTTTATCTCGCACGACAACGACACCACGCGGCGCGGCTACGACCCGACGCTGCGCCGGGAAATCCGCGATGTGGCCAGCGATTCCGGCGATCTTTTCGACGGCGTCTTTCCGGGGGCGAAGTGACATGGCACAGCGCTCGCGCATCTCCATTCATCTCCTCGGCACGGCGCTGGTCGTCGGGCTCGCCGTGATGGCTACACCGGGCCGCGCCGAGATTTATAAGGATATTCGGGTGACGCTGAATTCGATGCTGGCCGGCATTCTCGGGACGCCGGAACGGGCGCCGCGCGATCTCGTCATCAACGGCCAGCCGCTCGAGTTCACGCCCTACCAGAGCGATCGCAGCATTGCCGAGATCACCGACGAGTGGCTGCGGGTGCTGGCCGCCAATACCCGGCCGGCCATGCCGAAAAGCAGCGACCGGGAAGAGCTGACCGCCGTCATCGCAGCCAACATGATGATCGTTCCGAAGGTGAGCCGCATCCGCGACGATCTTGCCGTTGTCGTGCGCTTCTTCGACGGCGACGGCGAGGCTGCGCTTGACTACCTCAGGCGGCAGGATCCGAACGATCCGTCGGCGAGAGCGCCGATCCCGGGTGTCTCGATCATGATCCGCCGGCCTGCCGATGCGCCGATGACCGAAGTGCTGATGAGCCGCTTCGACGATGTCGCCGCGACGCTGCCGGCCTTCGCCGCCCCTGCCGATATCGGCAAGCTGCCGCTGTCGCTGCGGCCGCCGGCCGGCGTCGAGGTGCTGAGCGATATCGGAGACCATGACAAGGGCCATATGTCGCGCACGGTGGTATCGAAGGGCACGCTTGCCGCCGCGCGCTGGTCCGATCAGCGCGCCGACCTGCTAATCCGCGATGGCTTCACCATCGAAACGCCGCCGGCTGAGCGTGGCGGCGTCACCGCGCTTTACGGCCGGCGCGGCAGCGTCGAAGCCAATGTTCTCTACACCAGAAGCAAAACCGACGGCAGGACCGTTGAGGTCATTCAAATCAGGCAAGCCTTCTTAGGGGGAATAACACCATGAACTGGAAGCTCATTGCCGCTGTCATCGTCGGGCTCATCACCGGCGTCCTGCTCTACTTCTGGACCGAGAGCGTCAAGAACGAGCAGGTGGCCTACGCCTTCATGCGGCTCCAGCCCGACAAAAAGGTGACGAGAGGCCAGGCGATTACCCCCGACATGCTCGCCGAACCGGTGATGCTGCCGGAAAGCTTCGGAGCGCTCGCCAAGCTCGCCGTGCCTGCGGCAAGCGCCTATCAGGAATGGCTGAAGGACCGGACGGCAGCCGCCGACATTCCGGCCGGCTCGGTGCTGCTCTTCCAGTATTTCGACGATACCGACGGCGGGCGGCTGACGACGATGATCGCCCCCGGCAAGCGGGCGCTCACCCTGCCGGTCAATGCCGCCGAGGCGGTCGGCCATTTCGTCGAGCCGGGCAGCTATGTCGATATTCTCGGCACCGTCGACGAACCGGTCGAGCCGGTGGCGCCGCCCGCCGCGGCGCAGCCGGGAACTCCCGGGCAGACACCGGCCGCACCCGGCCAGGCGCCCGCCGCACCGGCGGCTCCGGCCCAGCCGCCCTCGCCGGTCGAGCAGATGCTCAAGAATTATCTCACCCAATATCCGGGCGCCGACGAGAACGACATCAACGCCTACCGGAAACAGGCGCAGGACTACAAGCTCGGCATCAGCTCGCGCACCCGCGTCGTCACCCGCACCTTCCTGCAGAACGTCAAGGTGCTCGCCGTCGGCGCGGCGACCACGCCGGAAGGTGCGGTCACCAAGGCCAATAGCAGCTATAATCACGTGACGGTCGAAGTGACGCCGTCGGAAGCCGAGATGCTGATCTTCGCCATGGGCCAGGCGAACGGCAGCCTCAACCTCGTGCTGCGCAATCCGACTGATAACAGCGTCGAAGACCTGCCGAGCATCAACTGGACGCGCATGTGATCGTTGCGGGGATTGAGCCATGCTGTTGAAGATTTCCTATGAGGACGGCAGCGGACGGGAGGTGATCCCGCTCTCGGCGAACGAGACCTATTTCGTCGGCGAAAGCAGCACGCTTTCGCTTCCCGCCGGCGCCGGCGTCGTGCGGCTGCGCGGCAGCCACGTCTCCTCGCCGCAATTCGTGCTGCGCAAATCAGGCCAGGGTTGGTCGGTGCAGCATCATGGCCGCAACCCGACGCGGGTCGACGACCAGCCGCTTCGGGCCGGCACGCCGGTTGCGGTCTCGGCCGGCATGTCGATCTGGGTGCCGAATGTCACCATCGAACTCGTCGAGCCGGCGGCGGCGCCGGAGGCGGTGACGCAGTTTCCAGACCAGGAGCGGGTGCTGGCGCTGCAGATGGAAATCCATGAGCGATTGCTAAAAGACACGCAATATGACCGGCTGGTGAAATCCTCCGATTTCGGCCGCGAGGAGACGCGCAGCCGCATTCGCGAGCGGCTCGACCTGTTCATCAAGGAGGCGTTGGACTCAGCACCGCAGGATCTCGTCATCCTCGTCATCAAGAACGCGGTCTACCGGTGGCTGGCAAAACGCATCGCCCGCACCGGCCGGCGCGACGGCGCATCGAATGCGGCAAGCCTCCTGCGCGAAGAGCAGGACAACCGCCGCCTCTTCGACGTCGGCAAGGCGCTGATCTCGGCGCTGCAACTGAAGCTGAACTTCGAATCCACCCGTTCCGACTTCGCTCAGCTCGACACCAAGTTCGGCGCCGCCTTCCAGGCCCGGCAGGCGCTGTTCAACGCCGGCGACCGCTACGAGATCGCCCATATGCATCTGCGCTCCAATATCGAGGAGCTGATGTATCGCTGGGGCACGATCTCGGAATTGATGGATCTCGACGTCATCTCGGAAATCATGGTGACGCGGTATGACGAGATCTATGTCGAAAAATTCGGCCTGCTCGAGCGCTATCCCTTCGCCTTCGCCAATGAGCGGCAGCTGATGAAGGTGATCGAGCGCATCGCCGTCGATTCCAATCGCTCGATCAACGAGAGCGAGGCGATGGCCGACTTCCGCATGCCGGACGGTTCGCGCGTCAACGCCGTCATCCCGCCGCTCGCCGTCAAGGGCGCCTGCCTCACCATCCGCAAGTTCGGCGGCAAGTCGCGGCTCGACATCAGCAAGCTGGTGGCCGCAGGCGCGCTCAGCGAACCGATGCGCGCCTTCCTCGAGGCGGCGGTGCGCGCCCGCAAGAACATCGTCGTCTCCGGCGGCACCGGCTCCGGCAAGACGACGCTCCTGAACAGCCTGTCGCAATTCATCCCGGTCGGCGAGCGCGTCGTTGCCGTCGAGGACACGTCCGAACTGCAGCTCGACGGCATTCACGTCGTCTATCTGCAATCGCGGCCGAAGACGGCGGAGAGCGAAACCAGCGTCACCATCCGCGACCTGGTGCGCAATGCGCTGCGCATGCGCCCCGACCGCATCATCGTCGGCGAGTGCCGCGGTGCGGAGGCGATCGACATGCTGCAGGCGATGAACACCGGCCATGCCGGCTCGATGACGACGGCGCATGCCAACACGCCGCAGGACATGATGACCCGCCTGGAGGTGATGGTGCTGCAGGGCCAGAGCTCGCTGCCGGTGACGGCGATCCGCCAGCAGATCGTCGCTGCCGTCGAGCTCGTCGTCCAGCTCAACCGCCTGGAAAGCGGCCGGCGCGCCGTCACCGAGATATCGGAGGTGATCGGCATCGATCCGGATACCGGCCTGATCATCGTCGAGCCTATCTTCAATCTCGTCGGCCGCGCCGGCGGCCAGGCGGTGCATGCCTTCACCGGCTATCTGCCGAGCTTCGTCGCCGAGCTCGTCGCCTTCGGCGAAGACGGCGAGATCAAGAACCTGGACATGTTCGTCTGAGGGGAGAAAATGATGGACATCAGCATTCTGCAGATCCTGACAATCGCTCTCGGCGCGGCAACCGCGGGACTGCTCGTCTGGGGCGCGCCGGTGCAATGGCCGGCGCCGTTGCTGCGCGCCACCGAACGCGACATCGCGCTCGCCAGCGAAGCGGCCCAGGTCTTCGGCCGCGACGCCGTGCCGCCCTATACGATGATCCTCGCCTATGCCATCACAGCGATCGTCGTCTTTGCTCTGATCTCGCTGATCTTCGGACCGATCGTCGGCATCGTCGTCGCCATTCCCGTCGCCTTCTTCCTGCCCAAGGCGACGATCCGCTACTTCCTGCAGCGCCGCTGGCTGCAGATCGAATCGCAGCTTCCCTATGCCGTCGACCAGATCGTCTCGGCGGTGCGCACCGGCAAGCCGCTCGCCGTCGCCGTCAATGCCGTCGCCGACACCGGCCAGATGCCCTCCTCGCGCGAGTTCGAGCGCATCGCCCGCGAACAGAAGCTCGGCATCGGCCTGGTCGAGGCGCTCGACCGTCACGGCCGCACCGTGCCGAGCCTGCATTTCAAGATGGTCGACGCCGCCCTCGGCCTGTTTGCCCGCCAGGGCGGCGACATATCCGAGCCGCTGACGGAAATGTCGAAATCCTTCAAGGAGATCTGGAAGCTCGACCAGAAGATCAGCACCTCGTCGTCGCAGGCGCGGATGAACTTCCGCGTCGTCAACGGCGGCGCGCTGTTCATGATCCTGATGATCTTCTTCGGCCAGCCGGAGTTGATCGACAAGGTGTTCGGCAACGCCATCGGCATCGTCATCGCCATTGTCGGCGCCATTCTCTACGCCACCGGCTTCTTCTGGATGCGCTCGATGATGAAGGTGTCGGTATGATGTCGCAAATCCCCCTCGCCCCGATCATCATCGTGCTTGCCGGCATCACCGCCGCGCTCATCGTCTGGTGGATCGGCGATCTCATCGGCAGCATCCAGGTGGTGCGGCGAACGGCCGGCGGCGACGGGCCGCCGCCGAATATCGTCGACAGCATCGGCATGCGCACGCCTGTCGAATTCGTGCTGAGACGCTTCGAGCCGCTTCTGGCCGATTTCGGCGCGCAGCTCGAAAAGAAGCTGATCTATGGCGGCCGGCCGTTCGGCGGCGTCACCGGGCGTGAATATATCGCCCTTCTCATCGTCCTCAGCCTCTTCGGCTTCATCCTGCTCGGTGTACTATTCGGCATGGCGAGCGGCAGCGTCATCGGCGGTCTGGTCGCCGGCCTCATCCTCGGCTTCATCCCCGCCATCTATTTCTGGGTCGTCGCCGACGACAAGATGCAGGACCGCAAGGAACGCATCTCACGCGAATTTCCCTATTTCCTCGATCTCGTCGTCATGACGCAGCAGGCGCAGGCGACGCTGCCGGAAAGCCTGAGGCTCTATGCCGAGGCAGCCCCCGGCACCGTGATGAGCGAGGAGATCGAGCAGACGCTGAAGGATGTGGCGCTCGGCACCGGCATGATCGAGGCGCTGCAGCGCCTGGAGGCGCGCATGACGGCCGAGGAAGTGGTGCGCGTCATCCGCGCCGTCATCCAGGGCGAGGTCGAGGGCAGCAACCGCGTCGAACTGTTGCGCGAACATGCGCGCGACCTGCGCTTCCGCCGCTGGGAAAAGGCCGACAGGGCCAGTGAAAAGCTGAAAGCCAAGATCGTCATGCCGGCGATGATGATCGTCGTGTCGATCCTTCTTCTGGTGCTGGCGCCGGCTATCGTCGAGATGATGTCGAGTGGGATGTTCTGATCATGGTCTTTTCCTTCTTTCGCGGCAACAAACCGAGCCTTCTGCAGACCGGCCCCGGCGGCCAGAGCCGCAGCCATGTGCTCGACCGGGCGGAAATGTCGATCGGCCGGGCAGCCAATGCCGATATCGTCGTCGATGATCCGTTCCTGGCGCCGATCCATGCGCGTATCGAAAAGCAGAGCGACGGCGGCTTCATCATCCGCCGCATGGGGCTGAACCCGATCATGCTGCGCGGCGAGGCGCTGCTGCAGACGGCATCGCTGAAAGCCGGCGACAGTTTCCGCCTCGGCAAGGATGTCGAGTTCCAATTTGTGGAGAAGACGCCGGCCAAGGAGGCGCCGAAGAAGGAGGCTGCTGCCAAGGCAACCGACGGCAAGCCGAAAAAGCCGCTCTTCAAGCAGCCGGCCTTCCTCGCCGGCATGGGCCTCGTCTACCTCGCCGTCGTCGGCATCATCGGCTACGTGATCCTCTCCGGCGGCGGCAGCACGGAGGCCGGCCCGACGGCCGAGCGCATCAATGCCGAAGCCGCCCGCATCCCGACATGCATCAAGAATGCCAGGCGCATGCGCCAGGTTTCCGAGCCGAGTTTCAACGGCGCGGTCGGCGGCCGCGTCGGCCGTGATGGCGATGTCACCTATGCCGCACTGGCGCTGGCGTCCGAACCCGCCGACGATGCGGCACTGGCCAAGGTCGCAGCGCCGATCGTCGAGGCCTACAAGCGCACGGCGCTCGCAGCGCTTGCCTCGGAAAACCGCGGCAACAACACGCTGGCCCAGAGCCTCTACCAGCAGACCTACGATCTCGTTCCCGACGTCAATTGCTCGGCCGCGCGTTTTGCACTGCAGCGTCGTGCCGCCACCAAGCCGCCGGCGCGGCGGTGATTGGCGGTTCGAAACTCTTCAAAACGGCTCGGAGGGTCGACCGGCCAGCGCGCGCCGTAGTCACGCCTACGGCCAAGCCGGCCGGTCGACCAGGCGGCCCGCAGATTCGCCTGGCAAATCTGCGAGACCCCTGAATGCCGGAGGCACCTTGAGTATGCCCTCGCCACGCCTTTCGCCTGACGAAAATCTGCTCCGGCAGTTAGCCATTCAATGGTTTGGCTTTGCTACGTTTGTCCGGACGTGATGCCGTCCGGATTAGCCTCATTTGTTGCCGGGCCCGGTCGAACCGCAGTCGTTGCAGTTGGTGTTGTCCGGGTTGCCCTTGTTTGACGAGGTGTCCTTGGTGCCGCTGCTGCTTCCTGCGTTGTCGTTCGGCGGCGGGTTGCCGCTTTCGCCCATGGTTGTGGTCTGGTCCCGTGAATTGCTGCTGGCGGCAAACGTCGACTGAAGCCCACCGAGCAGAAGTGCGAGGGCGGTGAAAACCGAAAGCGTAAGTCTCAACATGGTACATGCTCCTTGATCGGGGTTCACTAACATCAGGCATGCGCCAGAGCGTTCCTTTTGGAGATGTGCTGGCTCCCCTCCGGCGTTGGTCGCCAACGGACTACGAATCCTCGCCCGCCTCGCGGCGGGAGCTGAATCGGATGTTAGGATTCTCCTCATTGGAGGTCGACTATCGGCTTCAACGCGCGATACGCAGTCCATCTGACACGTGAGAATGTTCGCCCATAGCAAAAACCTCCATTCCGACTGATCTCTGCAGCCGGAGGAGGATTTATGCCTTCCCATAAGATAAAAAGACTATAATCAGAGCGGCGACAGATCAACTTACTAATTGTGTGATTTTCTTAGTTAATTCGGGCTAGGACGTGAGTAGACTTGCACGCCCGGGGATCCGACTCTATTTGCGTTGACCGCTTCGCGGCTCCTGTTCCGTTGGAGGCGGCACCCTTGTGAAGCGTCGCCATATGACCGTCTCAGTGGTATCATGAACCGGCACGGTCGCGGTGTCGGGTAGCCGGATGGTGCATGTCGCGTCAATCGCCTGGGCTTCATTCGGCGGATCTCCAGAGGGGAGACAGCCATGGCAACCGCAAGAGCAGAGCGGCGGCTGGCCGCGATCCTAGCCGCTGACGTCGTCGGCTATTCCCGCCTCGTCGAACATGACGAGACTGGGACGTTGTCGGCCCTCAAGGTTCTGCGCCGAGAGGTGATCGATCCGCTGCTGGCCGAGCATCAGGGCCGTATCGTCAAGCTGATGGGCGACGGTGCGCTCGTGGAGTTCGGCTCGGTCGTCGATGCCGTCGCGTGCGCGGTCGCCATCCAGAAGGGGGTTGCCGAGAATCAGGCCGATGTCCCGACGGAGCGACGCATCGTCTTCCGGATCGGCGTCAATCTGGGTGATGTGATCCACGAGCTCGATGGGGATCTCTACGGCGATGGCGTCAACATCGCGGCCCGCCTCCAGACCTTGGCGGATCCGGGCGGCATTTGCATTTCCGGCACGGCCTACGATCACCTCGCGGGCAAGCTTGACTGCGACTACGAATACCTCGGCGAGCGCGCGCTGAAGAATATGGAAAGGCCGGTGCGACTGTACCGCCCCCTTCAGGAAAGGACGGCCGCAGGAACGGCATCGTTGAGGTCTGCACTTCCGGAGCGGCCATCCATTGCCGTGCTGCCGTTCAACGCCCTGAGCGCCGAACCGGAGCAGGACTTCTTCAGCGATGGGCTGACCGAGGACATCACCACCGCGCTATCCAAGCTCAAGGGCTTCTTCGTGATCGCCCGCAACACGATGTTCACCTACAAGGGAAAGCCCGTGGATGTGCGCGCCATCGGGCGCGAACTCGGGGTCCGCTATGTTCTCGAGGGGAGTGTCCGCAAGTCCGGCAACCGGATGAGGGTGACCGCGCAGCTCATCGATGCGGCCTCCGACGTCCATCTCTGGGCCGAAAGGTACGACGGCGACGTCGGCGACATCTTCGCCATTCAGGACGAAATTACCGCAAGCGTCGTCGGCCGCATCGGGCCGGAACTCCTGGCGGCGGAGCATGCTCGCGAAAGCCCCAAGCCGAATCATGGCCTTGATGCCTGGGAATGTGTCGTACGGGCGGTGTTTCTGTGTTCCCAACTATCTGAGGAGAGCAGCGGGAAGATGCTCCCCCTGCTCGATCGGGCAATCGAACTGGCTCCCGGTTATGCCCAGGCGCTCGCCATGAAAGCTTGGATTACCATGTGGCGCGCGTTCCAGGGGTGGGAGGACATGGGATATGCCTTGGCCCTTGCCAGGGATGTCGTCCAACAAGCCATTGCCGCGGACGATAAGGAACCGTGGACTTACCTTGCGCAGGCGATGATAGCCTTTGCGACGCGCGACAATGTCCTGGCGGTGGCAGCGATCAGCCAGGCTGTCGCGATCAACCCCAACTCCGCGTTTGCACACGGCCAGTTGGGACTTGCGCATGCCAACGGGGGCCGCGCGGCGGACGCCATTCCTTGCATCGACTACGCCCTCAGACTGAGCCCATGCGAGGCTTTTCTCGGCGACTTTCAGTTTTACTACGCCATGGCTTATTTCCAGGGCGCGGATTACGAGCTTGGATTGAGTTACGCACGGGAGGCGAATCGTTTGCGGTCCGGCCACGCGGTTCCGCTGGTCATCGGCACGGCCTGTGCCGGACTTCTGGACAACCAGGAGGCTGCCGCGGACTTGCTCGGACGGCTTAAATCGCTAGTTCCTGACATCTCACGGGACGCGGTCGGAGCAACATCTTCTTTCGTCCGCGCCGAGGATCGGGCGCGCCTGATCGAAGGACTTACCCGTGCCGGCCTGAATTGACGGGTTGGATTGACCTCGAGAACCGATGGTGGCGTTTGCTACCGAATGCCGCAACGCTGCTTCTTGCAGGTATCAACGCCTGAGCACCCGCCTCGTCCTTCGAGGCCCCTGCGGGGCACCTCAGGATGAGGCTCTCTTGGAGGGCCGCGCATGCCGGCATCGGGGCGATCGGCGGCGCGCGTTGCACGGTTGTTTTACGGTTGCCCGGGAGGCTTCGCCTTCGCCGCGTCGCATTCTGGCAGTCGTACAGGTTTGACGAGGTTCGCCAGCGCCTCGGGCTTGGCGCATACCGGGAAGCCGGCGAGCGGCATTGTCTCTATGAACCGATTGCGCTCCACCGTGCTGAGGCCGGGTTCGTTGATCATGCTCTCGACGGTCACCTCGGGGTGCTGCTCGAGAGCTTCCATCGTTGAAGCATGCGCCTCATCGGTTCGACCCAGTGCCGCAAGCGAGCTGCTGCGGATCACCCAAGTCCACCTTTGATAGTTGTTGGCCGTCATGCGCTCCAACATCGTCACTGCGTCCTCATACCGCCCCGCCATAAAATAGGCAGGGGCGAAGAAGTTGGACGCCCACATCGGATAGTTCGGGTCGAGCCGCATGACCTTGTCGACCATTTGAGCACCGCGTTCCGGGTCGTTGAAGCGTGCGGCATAGCCGCTGTAAAAAGTCAGGATTTCGGACGAACCGGGAGCCAGGCGAAGGGCCGTGTCGAATTCGGACTTGGCGCGACCCATGTCGCCCCTGCTGGCAAGGCTCATGGCAAACACCACGTGGGCCTCAGCGTCGCGCGGATCAAGCCGGACCGCGCGTTCGGCCACATCGGCGCCCGCCTTGCGGTTGCCCTCGGGATCGACTCCGAACACTCTCATCAGATCATGAGCGTGGTAAAGTTCTACCCAGGCCCGCGCCAGCCCCGGGTCCAACTCCACGGCGCGGTTGAGAAAGGTGATGGCCTCCTCGTCATCGGCTTTGGTGATCTTTTCGATCTTCTCCGACCCGAGCAGATAATAATCGTAGGCATTCAGGTTTTCGGGCCGTTTGCGTTTGGCTGCGGCCCGCCCGGCCTCCTGAATCAGTCCCACGCCGCCGCCGAGGCGGTTGGCGACCTGCTCTGCGATTTCGGTCTGAACGGCGAATACGTCCTCAGCCGGCCGGTCCCAATTCTCCGACCAAAGATGGCGGCCGGTTTTTGCATCGATCAACTGTGCTGTGATCCGGACCCGGCCACTCTGCCGCTGGATCGAGCCTTCCAGGACAAAGCCGACATGGAGCGCGGTTGCGACCTGGCGGGCATCCACCGGCTTGCCTTTGTAAACTTCCGTCGAATTGCGCGCCACCACCTCGAATTCGGGAAACCGTGCGAGGTCGGTGATGACGTCCTCAGTCAGGCCATCGGCGAGACGCCCGCTCGCCTCGTCGCCCCCATAATCTTCGAAGGGCAGCACCGCTACCGACGGCTTGCCGCTCAAAGGTTCCGGCTGGAGGAACCACCAGGCGGCCCCGCCACCTGCCAGAGCCAGAACGACGATCGCCGCTGCAGTCGGTCCGATCCAGCGCGGCATCATCGCGAGAAGCGGGCGGCGGCGTGCCCGTTTGCCGTCGAGCCTCAGCCGATACATCCGCACCGGGCGGCTGATGTTCTTGACCTGCCGCTCGCCGGCGAAATCGAGCGGCCAGTCGAGCTTGCCCTGGAGATGATCGTATGCCGTGCCCGACACCACCACGCCTCCCGGTTCGGCCAAATGCTCCAGCCGCGCGGCGACATTCACCCCATCCCCATAAACATCGCCATCCACCAAGGCCACATCGCCCAGATTGATCCCGACGCGGAACATGATGCGCTCAGGCTCCGGCAGGGCGGCATTGCGCGCCGCCACGGCATTCTGAAACACCGCGGCGCAGGCAACCGCATCAACCACGCTGTCGAAGGCGACGAGCGCGCCGTCGCCCATCAGTTTGATGATGGTGCCATGGCGCTCTGAGATAGTGGGATTGATCAGCTCGGCGCGGATGGCCTTCAGCCGCCTGATGGTGCCGGCCTCATCGGCCTCCATCGCCTTTGAGTAGCCAACCATATCCGCCGCGAGGATCGCGAGCAGCTTTCGGTCGAGCGCGGGGGTGCCCATCATCGTTGCCTTGCATGAACATGCAATCGTCTCCGCAGTCTACACCCATCGAAGCGCCGCAACCAGCACACCGCCAGCACGGCATGTCTGCTTAGGGTGCTTCTGCGTTCCAAGGCGACACTCAGCACGCGCACAAAATCTGGCATCCGCCCGCCGACCCTGCCATAATCGGGTTTCCCCAAGGGAGGCACCATGATGCAGAAGAATGCGCCGGACTTCAGCCTTCAGGGCAAAGTGACTTTGGTAACAGGAGCGAGCCGTGGCATCGGCCGAGCTTGCGCGCTTGCCTGTGCCGCTGCAGGTTCCGATATTGTCCTGGGGGTTCGCAATGTCGAAGCGTCGGCGGATCTGGTTGCCGAGCTCGAGGACACGGGACGAAAAGTCCTCGCCGTTGAACTCGACATTCCCAACAAAGCCCATATCGCCCAAGCCGTCGACGCCGCGTTGACGGCATTTGGCCGGATCGACGTCCTCGTCAACAATGTCGGCGTGGCTCCAGGCAATCTCGCCGAACTCGTCGAGGAGAAGGACCTCGACGAGATCCTCGACGTCAACATCAAGGGCACCTTCCTGATGACGCAGGCAGTCGGGCGTCAGATGATCAAGCAGAATGGCGGCCGGATCATCAGCATCAGCTCACAGGCCGGCACCGTGGCGCTGCGCGGCGAGGCCATCTATTGCATGAGCAAGGCGGCCATCAATCACCTCTCGCGCTGCCTTGCGGCCGAATGGGCCCGCTATAATGTCACCGTCAACACCGTATCGCCGACTTTCATCCACACGGATGGCACGGCGCCCTTTCTCTCCGATGCCGGCAATCGCCAAGCGACGCTCGATCACATTCCCCTTGGCCGGATCGGTGAAACCGATGACGTGGTGGGTGCCGTCGTCTTTCTGGCATCGCCGGCTGCGAGCCTGATCACCGGCGCGAACCTGCTGGTGGACGGTGGCTGGTCCGTCGCCTGAGGCCGAGGCGCCTACCGGCACAAGCCTCATACGGCTTCTTTAGCGGTCTCGCTATTTCGTCCATCGGGGCAAGTCAGGACGAGTGCCGAACGAGCCCATCTATGTAGGTCTGCAGCGAGATCGATCCGCGAATTGAGTCCTCGGGATATTCGGGGCCATCGACGGTGAGAGCCGTCATCCTGGCATATGAGTGAGCCGCCGCGTCGGAGAAGCCCAAACGGCGGTATGCGTCTTCCCAGGCTTCGCGCGGGATCACGTCGACTCGAACGGTCCTACCGAGGGCGGCGGCGAAGGCTGCGGCAACATCATTGGGGGAGTATCGTTCCGGCCCTTCGACGGGGTATATGCCGATCTGCTCGATCGGCTCCTGCAGCAGCCACGCAGCCACCCTTCCCAGATCCTGCGGCGCGACCATCGGGAGCGTGAGGTCGGCCGGGAGCATGGTCGATAGCACCCCCTCCTTCGTGACGGGGCCCGCCATCGCATCCCAGTTGCTGTAGTAATAGGCTGCGCGGATGACACTGGCGGGAATCGGCTGGCTTCTCAGGCCTGCCTCCAGTTCATAAAGGACGTTGAGATCGCCGCATTGCTCGCCCGGCTGCGCGCCCATGGTTGATTGCGCCACCACCTTCTCCAGTCCCGAGCCTTCGATCGCCTCGAGCAGGCAGCGCACGGTCTCGCGTTCCTCCCGATCCGTATCGCTCGAGATGTCAGCGTTCGGGTTCAGCAGGAAGGCCCGCTTCCCGCGGCGGAACACCGTCCGCAGCGAGGCCACGTCGTGGACGTCGGCGAGCGCGACCTCGGCGCCCCGCCGTCGCCATGCGCCTCTTTTCTCAGGGTTTCGGGTGACGATGGTGACGGCTTCGCCCTGGTCGAGCAGCGTCTTCGCCACGGCGGAGCCGACGCGCCCCGTCCCGCCAACAATGATGTACATCGGCCATGCCTCCCGCAATCATGCCGAGCACAACACTTCGCCCATGCCAAAGGTTCCCTTGCCGTCGCCCGCACCTTTCACCGATGCGGGGCGCCTGCAGCTCGTCAGCAGGACTTGGCGCCTGCGGCTCAATGCCTCACGCGATTGACGCTTTTATGGGCCGTGATACGCATACTCATCAGCAACAGGACACCAATGATGCGAACTTCGGCTGCAGCAATTTCCGCTCTCCTTCTTCCAATACTGGCGAGTTGCACGACCACCTCGGGTGGCCTTGTTACGGAGAACAAGAACCTTACTGCAGTGAGCGCCGAGCGGACGCGACTGGGGCAGGCCTGGCACCTCAAAGCCGATTGCTCACAAGCAAGCCGTCCAAACGTTCGAACAGTTTCTCCGCCAGCTCATGGGAAACTCGAAATCGTACCTGAAGATGTACTCGCGAATTCGAAGAAGTTTTCCAAATGCGAAGGGGTGAAAACCGCCGGCGTGGTTGTTTACTACACCTCTGCAGCCGGGTACGTCGGCCCTGATAAAACAACGTTCAGGGAGTCCTATGGAGATGGCTTCGTTCGCGACGTGTCTTTCGACGTCAACGTCGTCAAGTAGAGCGCGGGGAGCGCCGGCGCGTTAGAAAGCCTATTGGTAATATTCATCGGACCGGGCGATTTTTTGGGAAACCACATAGGTTCGCGACGCGCCGCTGACCTGATTGGCCCGCGCGCGGCGGCGCAGCCATTCATCGAGACTATCGTGCCCGCTGTCGAATAGTTGCAGATCGTGCGCTTCTCCGAGAAGCGCCGGAGGTGACAACATCACCGCTGCCAGGGTTTGGGAGCATTCATCAGCCGTTCGAAACCTTCGCCGCTGGGCGGCTGGTCGAGGACGGCTAGATAGTGTTCATAGCTATCGGGATCGACTTGCACCAATGTCTGGTCGAGAAGCGCGTCTTCGGCGGCGCGGCGCGCGGCATCGATCATGAAATCCGAGCGGGTTTTCCCGTGAGCCTTGGCTGCACGGTCGATCAGGCCGCGAATGTCGTCACGAACCTTCAAATTGACGGCGTGTTTGTGGGTATCGGTCGCGCTTTTGCTGGCCATGGTCTTTTCCTTCGAGATCAGCCTATACCCTAAGCCATACACAACGTGTATCTATTTCTTGCCGCACAGCGGTTCGGCTGATCGCTGGTTCTCTACACCGTAAGCGGTGTGCCGTTCGCACCTTGCCAGGTGTTGCCTTGCTCGCGCAGTATGATCGAGATGCTATGAAGACGAACCAGGCCGCCGCACCAATTCCCCTGCGTGTTCTTCCATCCAGGCCACTTCGAGCGCTCCCTCATCAAGGACGCCACGGCGTTCCAATTTCATTTCCCATGCAGAGCCTGAGGCAGCGAGATTGCGCATATGTTGCTGCATCTGCCGCACCCTTTCTATGGCTGCTCGCATGATCTCGATTTCTGGCTCTATCCTATAGGCGTCGAGGAAGAGCTGGAAGCGCCGCGCTTTCTGGCGGACGCCTTTCGGCAGACCATGCGCTTCGCATTTGTCGTCACGCCAGAAGGGCACCCAACGCCACGCAATGAAGCCAAGGTCCCAGGAGCGCGGTCCTGGTGCTGCAGCATCCCAATCGATGAACGCGACAGGGAGCCCAGCTCGGAAGACGGTATTCCATGGTGACAGATCGTTGTGACAGATCGTCTCGACAGGTTCCTGCGGTTGAAGACGCCAGTTGCGCTCATTCCAGGGGAAGCTTGCTGCAGCATCGTGGTAGGAACGCAGCAATTTCCCTAATTCGGCAAGGGCCCGGTCGCTCCAGACATAGTCAGGAAGCCGGACGTCGAAGCGGCCATGTTGATCCGGGATGAAGCCTTTGCCCAAGCCGACTTCACCTTCGACGTAAGTGAGACATTCGCGTCCCTGATCATCGAAGCGGAGCGCACGGGGAGCTCCTTCAAATCCTTGCCGTTCAACGTGGCGAAGCAGGTCGAGAACAGCGGAAGACCATGCGCGGCCACCCCGCCGAACCGTGCCGCCCACCCGGACAACATTGGAATCTGCGCCGCCTGTGAGAGGAATTTCCGGATCGCCCATAGGGAACCTTAGGCACGGGCAAACCAGAGGGTCAAGCCGCGACGCTATCTTCGCTGCGTATCGAATGGCCGGGAGGGCGGCTCCGCAAGAGTGATGCGATTGCCGTCCGGGTCCGCGATCTGGGCAATCCTTCCGTAGTCGCCCTCGGATTCGCCTGTGAGCGTCACGCCAATCTCTTCGAGCGCTCTGCGGGCTTCGTGCATTTTCGGCACCACAATGGTCAGCCTGCCGAACCCAGCATTCTGCTTGTCGAGGAAGATTTGAATGTTCGCTCCGGCGACGTTGCGCCATTGGATCAACGCCTCCATGGGGCGATCATCAGGCACCCGGTCGAACAGCTGAGTGTAAAACTTCTCCGCTTTATCCATGTCTGCCGTTGCGAGCGCGGCGTAGATTCCCTGGATCAGCATTGCCACAACTCCCCTTTCTTACCGCCTCGACGGTAATGAAACAGGGCGAGTTGCGTTCCAATCGTGCGTGGATGGCGGCAAAGGCGGTCTGAAGGCCGTCCATTAATCCGTCAGGTTGGAAAGCAATTGGTCGAGCTGCTCCAACTGCTCCGGCAATGCGACAGCCGAGCCCTGCAGTGCTTCCTCAAGCGCCTCCTTGGACGGATAAACTTCGTGGAACGTCAGAAGCGTCTTCCCGCCTTGGTCCTCGAAGGTCACGGTGGTGATCGCGCCCTGCTCGCCTTCGTCGTTGGTCCAGACGATGCGCTCGTTCGGCACCACCTCGAGATACTTGCCATAGAAGGCCATGGTGTCCGAACCGCCGGCGCCGAATTCCAGCCGATATTTGCCGCCGGTGCGGACGTCCATATCGCATGATACGAGCGAAATGCCGGGTGCTGATTTTGGCACCCACCAGCGCCTGAACAGCTCGGGCTGGCTCCACGCCTTGTAAACCGTGCTCGGCGGCGCATCGAATATCCTGGTTATCACGAGTTCGCGATCCCCTCTGCGCTCGACCGACGTCCGGTTCTGCGCGTCACCTGCCCTCTCAACTTGCTCAGTCATCGCTTCCCTCCTGTTTCATTTCGCTGATGATCTCATCCAATTCTTCGAAGCGGGCCTCGAAGAGCCTGCGATGCGCCTCGATCCACTCGGCCTCCGCCTTGAGGCCGCGTTTCCCAAGCTTGCAGGTTCTCACCCGTCCGACCTTCTGTGTGACGACGAGCCCCGCCCGCTCGAGAACCTGGACGTGCTTCTTCATGCCGGTGAGCGTCATCTGGAACTTATCCGCCAGACTGGTGATCGACGCGTCCCCTCGCCCAAGCTGATCGATGATCCCGCGGCGGGTCGCATCGGACAGTGCCGCGAACGAGAGATCGAGGAGTGGACTTTCATACTGAACCATATGGTTCAGTGTATAACCTGCTCGCGCAAGTAGCGCAAGTGTCACCGAACTTTCCCTGGCGAAGACGGGCCACTCGAGGTCATGCACCGCGGCAGTGGCAGCGAAAGATAATCTGGCGCCGGCCTACAACAGTGATCGAGCGCCTCGCATCCGATTCAGCTTCAGGACATCAGGTGAGTTGAGCGAGGATATCGTCGACGACACCCGCAATGCTACCCGCCGTGTCGATATTGATACCGACGGGAAGGTACTCCCGGGTATTATGATAACGAAGTACCAGAGCCCGCTCGGCCGGCTCGAAGCCCGGCTCATCGGGCCGCCCATCCAATCGTCGGTTCAAAGTCTCAATGTCGATGTCGAGCACGAAAACCTTATCGAACAGGTGCAGGAATTTGTGGAAATTGCGCGAGCCGCCACAGAAGAAGGTAACAGGGTGGGTGGTGTCGGCAGCAATGGCCCGGACCTTTTCGGCAGGCCAAATCCAATGCGCGTATCCCCAAGCAATACGGTCGGCGCCTTCGGGTGGTCCTGCGAGTATGCGGCCTGTCGCGGGGTCGCCCACATATGCCAGGACGCGGTCACCATGGATAACATGGTAGCCCCGCCGCTCCAGTTCGGAAGCGACAGACGTTTTTCCAGTGCCCGAACTGCCTTCGATCAAATAGTTCCTGATGCCCATGAGGGCTTTTATCACGGCCTTCAATCCGGTGAGAAGAGTCTTACCGTGCGGAGGATGTGCCGGCACGCCCGTCGCCATGTCTACGTCGATCGGCTTAGCCGAACCTTTCCACCAGGAAATCGATCACCGTCCGCAGCATCGCTGTCGGACGCCGGTTCGGGGCGTAGATGAGGGACATCGGCACAGGTCTGTAGGACCATTCCGGCAGCACATGCTCGAGCCGTCCTTCGACTATATCGGCGGCGAGCAGCAGTTCCGGCTGAAGCACGATTCCCGCGCCGCTGAGCGCTGCCATGCGCAGTGCTGCGCCCTGATTGGTGGAAAATTTTCCGGAGATCGGCACATCGCGCATTTCGCCGCCTGGCCCGACCAGGTGCCAGCGGTCATGCATGCGCCAATAGGAATGGCCGAGGCAGAGATGGGTCGTCAGATCCTCCGGCGCGGCCGGCCGGCCATGGCGGGCAAGATAATCCGGCGCGGCGGCGAGAATGCGCCGATAGGGCGTGAGCGGTCGAGCGACTAGGCTGCTGTCTGACAGCGGGCCAATGTGGATGCCGAGCTCGAACCCCTCGCCGACGAGATCATGGACATTGTTGTCGAGCGATAGCTCGATGCTGACGTCGGGATGAGCATTCTGGTAATCGATCAGCGCCGGCACCAGAACTTGCGTGCCGAAGCTGACGGGCGCCACCAGCCGAAGCCGGCCGCGCGGCGCCGACTGCAGCTCGCTCGCCGAAGCCTCGGCCAGCGCCACTTCGGCCAGCGCGCGCTTGCAGCGCTCGTAATAAAGCTGGCCAACCTCCGTCAGCTGATGGCGCCGCGTGGTGCGATGGATGAGCTTGGCCCCGAGCCGGGTCTCGATCGTCTTGATGTGCTTGGCAACCATGGGGGGCGACACCCGCGCAATCTCCGCGGCGGCCGCGAAACTGCCATTGTCGATGACCCTGACGAACATCGCCATGCCGGCCAACTTGTCCATGATTGCCTACTCACAGGTTTCGAATGACGATACCGGCAGCTTATTTATCAACCTCAGCATTTACAACATAGTCGTCATGCCCGCCCCAAGGCGACGGACATTGCCAATAACGAAGGAAAAAACATGCCCATTCTTCACCTGCAGATGCATCCCGGCCGCACCGACGAGCAGAAGCGCGCCTTCGTGCGCGAAGCAACCAAGGCCGCCGTCGAGACCCTGGCCTGCCCGCCGGAATCGCTGGAAATCCTGATCACGGAGATCGCCAAGGATTCCTGGGCGGTCGGCGGCAAGCTGAAATCCGAGGTCTGAGCGTCGAAGGTGCGAGCTGCGGGCGGCGGAGCGATAGCCAGGGACCTCGGCTTCGGCCCTGACTGGTTGACCTTTCCGGGTGCCGCTTTCAACGCCTGCAAGTCTCCCGGTAGCCGGCTCCGCCGGCGATTCCGGCTTTTCTTGCATCTGAACCGACTGAGTCTGTCCTAAGAGGGGCTTATTCGTTGTCGCAGATTGTCGAGGAGGCGATCGGAAGGCTCCGCCGCATGAACAACTGGCAAGCGAGATGAAGGACCACCTCAGAGCGTGTCGATCAGCCCGCCGTCCACGCGCATGGAAGCTCCGGTCGTCGCGGATGCCAAAGGCGACGCCAGATAGGTTACGAGGTTGGCGATTTCCTCGACGTTTGCAGCTCGTTGGATGATCGAACTGCCACGATGCTTCTTGACGAAGTCCGCCGCGACCTCCTCGATCGGCTTGCCCGTCTTCGCACGCTCTTCGGCAAGCATCGCCTCGACGCCTTCGGACAGTGTTGGGCCGGGGAGAACCGAGTTCACAGTAACGCCTGTACCAGCCATGCGCTTGGCGAGCCCGCGGGCAACCGCGATATCGGCGGTCTTACTAACGCCGTAATGAATCATCTCCACCGGAATGTTAAAGCCGGATTCCGATGCGATGAAGATGACGCGACCCCAGTCAACGCTCTGCATACCCGGAAGGTAGGCACGCGAAAGCCTGACGGCCGACATGACGTTTACCTGCCAATGGCGATTCCATACCTCGTCGTTCGCCTCGAAGAAGTCGAGCGGCTGGAAGATGCCCGCATTGTTGATCAGGATATCGACATGAGGAACCTTGGCGACGAGAGCGCCACACCCTTCAGCGGTTGCGATATCGGCTGCGACGGCGGCTACGGTGCCCCTGGCACCTTCGCCTTTCAGGCGTTCGGCGGCCTTTGCTGTCTTTTCTTCAGACCGTCCGTTGATCACCACGTCCGCGCCAGCCCTCGCGAGCTGGCGGGCGATCGCGTAGCCGATGCCTTCGGTAGATCCAGTAATCAGAGCGGTCTTGCCTGCGAGGTCGATCTGCATCTGCTGCTCCTTCTGAGGTTGGATCAGAGAACGTATGACCTGGCGGTCGGTCTCGCAACAGCCCTCGACGTCGATGATCCTGTCGGGTTGGGCCGGTGGCGGTGCTTGGGAGCGGGTTTGCAGTCTGATCCAGAAGCAGATGACACTCTCTCAGAGTTCGAAGCACTGATCCGGCAAGCGCGACAATTGGAAAGACAGCAACAGCTCGACTAGCAGACCTAAGGTGTCTGCCGTCCCTTATAAACCGTCCGGAAACCGGTAATTCATTCTCCTATAAATCTGCTCGAATCCGGCAATGATGAGATTGGCGTGAGAGACATTCGGTTCATCGGCTGAAAGCTGGGCGGTTTCGGCGACGAATGTCTGAACGCCCTGACTGGCGCCTTGGTTCAGACGCGCGGTAATGAGAGCCTTCTGTGCCCCTCGATTGCGAAACTCGGGAACAGTCGCGCCACCGCCAAGCCACGCAAAGCCGTCTGCTGCATACATCGCGCCGGTCGCAATCGGCCTGCCGTCCAATTCCGCGAAAAAGCAGCTCCAACCGTCCTTCCCGACGATCGCTGACCAAAGCGGTGTCAGGTTTGCCGGAAAGTTAAATCCGGCGCACATCATCGAGCCGAAGATTTCGGCTTCGGTGACTTTGACCTGGCGGGTAGTGACCTCTCCAGAATGGATGAGTGGCGTAGAAGGCGCCGTTCGCCGTAGCTTTGCCCATCCGTTACCTTGGGGTACAAGGCCCCGTTTCCTCATCCAATCGTGTGTCTGTTGAGGAGCGGTGGCAGCGTTCATTTGCAAGTAACGGCGGCCTGCCTTTTTGCTCATCCATTCATAGGCCGTATCGAGATCTTCAAGTGCTACAATGCCGAGCACACGATTTAGACCGATGGCGGGCGCGCTGGGCAGCGATATTGCGCAACCTACAGCCAATTGCATGCAGCGAAACTCAGCCTGGTCGACGAGCGTCTGGGGCGCGACCATGAACAGGTCGACAAAAGCTTTCGCTTCGATGATATCTTCTTCCGGCACCGTTTGGTGCGATGCTGACCGGCGATCCATGGTAGTGTCCTCTGTATGCGAGTTCACGTTGCCATTTCCGTGTGAGAAAGCCGATGATCGCTTCGCGGCCGTTTATAAACTCGGAGCGGTTGCGCCACCGGCTGTTATGGCTATAGGCCAGCGCTACCTTCTCGGGATTGCGGCTGTTCCAGCCATCCTCCGCAAGCCGAACCTTTTCTGCTGCAGAAGCCCATGAAAAGGGCGGCAACGGGGGTCTGTGTGGCGTCCATTATTTTCCTCCCAATGCCTCGAGCCGAGTACGCAATTCTGCATTCTCCGACTCCAATTCGGCCAAGCGTTCCCGCAATGGTCTTACCGCTTTCTCGACCTCGTGTTCGGTGTAACGCGGTGTGATATGTTGAGGGCAGTTCCAATCGAAGGCTTCCAACCGCAGCCGGAAAATCCGTTCTGACTCTGCTCGGTAGCCGGCGTCGAAAACAAGGTCGGTCAGTGCCGGGTCGGCATCGAGTGCTAGCTTCTCGACATGCATATATATCTTGAGGCGTGCTCGTCGCGGGTAATCCACCAGAAAAAGACAGGCCCGGTCATTTGCGGCAAAGTTTCCGGTACTGATATATTGGCGGTTGCCCCTGTAGTCGGCAAAAGCCAGCGTTTTCTTGTCGACTATTTTCAGAAAGCCCTTTGGCCCACCGCGATGCTGAACATATGGCCAGCCGGTTTCCGACACAGAGGCAATGTAGAAGCTGTCCCGTTCAGAGATGAAAGCCAGTTCGCTGTCGGTGAAGTGGTCGGATTCTCGATGGTGGTCGCCTAACCAAATCTGGTCGGTACCCATTTCAGCTTGTGCAAGCCGCACATTCGGAGTGATTG
Organism: Rhizobium sp. CBN3; assembly: GCF_030518245.1. Taxonomy (NCBI): domain Bacteria; kingdom Pseudomonadati; phylum Pseudomonadota; class Alphaproteobacteria; order Hyphomicrobiales; family Rhizobiaceae; genus Rhizobium; species Rhizobium sp. CBN3. The sequence goes on along the minus strand of NZ_JAULSE010000002.1, from coordinate 319,415 downwards.
CAACTTCCAAAAAATGGTACGGCATGGGGATCTCCAAAATCTGGAATTTAGTAACCACTGTTCAGCGGAGCGACCTCGGCGTGGCGGAACCTTGGTCGCACCGCCGGTGACCATGGCTGATGGTCACTTCTTTGCGACGTTGCGATTCAGGAAGTCGTTGATTAGCGGAGCGGCGACGTCAAGCTTTTCTTCGAGCAGGAAGTGGCCCGAGTTCAGGATATGAATTTCGGCATTCGGAAGATCCTTGAGATAAGGATGAGCGCCGGCCTCAGGAAAGATATAATCGTTCTTGCCCCAGACGATGAGCGTGGGCGGTTTGCGCTCACGAAAGAAACTTTGGAACGCAGGGTAAAGCGGCACGTTGGTGCGATAGTCATACAACATATCGAGCTGGATATCTTTGTTGCCTGGTCGGTCCAAAAGAGCTTGGTCGTGAACCCAGTTGTCAGGGCTGATGCGCGACACGTCTTCCATGCCATCGGTATACTGGAACTTGGTCGTTTCGAGCGTGACCAGACCGGAGAGCGCCTCACGGCTCTTCTTCGATCCATCGGACCAGTAGGTCTTGATGGGATCCCAGAATTCCTTGAGCCCTTCATCATAGGCGTTGCCGTTCTGGATGATCAGCGCACTGACCCGTTCCGGATGTTCAGCGCTAAGCGGTATCCCACCGGTGCACCATAATCCATGACGTACATCGCATAGCTTTCGACCGCCAAATGATCCAGCAACCTGTCGACGATATTGGCGACGCCGCTAAACGTATAGGCAAAGTTGCTATGATCGGGAGATGCACTTTGCCCGTAACCCGGATAGTCAGGCGCGATGACGTGGTATCGATCTGCAAGGAGCGGTATCAGATTACGGAACATGTGGGATGACGTCGGAAATCCATGAAGCAGCAGCACGACCGGAGCGTCGGCCGGCCCCGCTTCCCGGTAGAAGATATCGAGACCCTCGATCTTTGCGGTTCGGTAGTGGACGGGAACCGGGACCTCGCGAACGTACGTCGTGGCCTGCGCGGGAAGCGCTGCCGCTACATTTGCGGCAGTCATGCTGGCGGTCGCCAGCATCAGGCACATAATCAAGCTACGCATGATGGTCTCCCTATAGGTCGAGATGAAAAAATGATCTCGAATGAGGGCTGCTGTCGGTCGTTCAGACCGCGCAAGCGCCGTGGCGATTAACAACGTCACCGGAGGCTGTTGCCTCAGGTCAGGAATGGCAGTGATGTAGAATTTCGTTGCACGTGAATGCTCGATGTGAAGGCGACGAGGGACCCGCTGAGCTCACCGTTCCTCAAAGGGCTTCGGCGTTAAGGAGTAAGCCGGTTTGTGGCCTCGCTCAATTGCGATCTAGGTCACGCTTAACTAGACGATGGCATTGCAACCATAGACCTTCGTATATCGATTTTCCCTTACCCAAGTCATAGAAATCTCGTAACTATTTCCGACGGACGATCGGCCATCTTTCGACATTTCCTGACATGGAGTCGGAACGTTTGAGCTCCGTAACGTCTCAAACACTGAACGGAGTGTGCGGTGGAACGAGAACCGGAAACCGATCCCATTATCGATATGATCCCCGCCATGGTGTGGTCCGCAACGTCGGAAGGCATGTTGGATTTTGCCAACCAGCATTTTCTCGAGTTTATCGGGGCGCCGCTTGAGGAAATCTCCGGAGTGGGATTCTACAAGCTGTTTCATCCCGACGACACGTCACATCTCGCTTCGGAATGGCACGACATCATGGCCTCGAAACATGCCAGAGAGGTCGTGGGCAGGCTCAGGCGCGCAGATGGTCAATATCGTTGGTGCACGCTTCGGCAGAAGCCGCGGCTCGATCCTGAAGGGAATGTCGTGAGATGGTATGGTGTGGTCCTCGATATAGAAGACCGCAAACAGGCCGAAAACGCATTGAAAGAAACGAAGACAGCACTTGCAGCCAGCGAGGAAAATCTCAGCCTCATCATCAATTCGCTGCCTGTTCTCGTATGGTCGGCGCGGCCGGATGGTAGCGCTGATTTTGTCAATAAAAGCTGGCTGGACTACGCGGGTCGTCCTGCAGACCAAATCCTCGAGTGGGGTTTTCTGGAGCTTTACCACCCGGACGACATTCCAGGCATGGTGGACATCTGGAAGAGAGACCTCGAGCATTCCGACCACACTGTTCTGAAGGGGCGCATCCGTGGAGCCGACGGCAACTACCGTTGGTTCTATTTCTCAGGCCGCAAGCTGGTTGATGCCAACGGGGTCGTGCGATGGTTTGGCTGCAATATCGATATCGAAGACCTGCAACGTGCGGAGATTGCTCTTCGAGAAAGCGAAGCAGCGCTCAGGGAAAGCGAACACAAACTCAACCTTATCATCAACACGATACCCGCCATGGCTTGGTCCTGCACCTCGGATGGCCGGCTTGAATATTTTAATCGAAACTTGATCGATTATGTCGGTCTACCTTTTGAAGAGATCGTCGGCTTCGGTTTTTATCGCATGTTTCATCCTGATGATGTCGAGCTGATGCGTATGGCCTGGGACGATATCGTAGCCTCAAAAAAAAGCCGCCCGGTAGACGCCCGTATCAGACGGGCCGATGGCGAATATCGGTGGTTTAACCTTCGACAAAGCCCTCTTCTGGATTCAGATGGAAATGTTGTGAGATGGTACGGCGTCGTCGTGGACATCGAGGATCGCAAACGGGCGGAAGAGTCCTTGCGGCAAAGCCAGAGTGACCTCGCCCATGTGACCCGAATGACCGCCACAGGTGAACTTGCCGTTTCGATTGCCCATGAAGTCAACCAGCCGCTAATGGCAATTGTCACGAATGCCGGCACATGTCTGCGCTGGCTGCAACCGGGGCATACCGATATCGAACAGGCCCGGCTCGCGGCGGAGAGGATCGTCAACGATGGTCATCGCGCCGGCGACATCATCGCAAGTATCAGAGCACTGGCTCAGAAGTCACCAGCCCGGATGGAGCGAACTGACTTGAAGGGCGCCGTGCGTGATGTGCTGGATCTTTTGAGAGGGGAACTTCGTCACCGAGAGATCGAACTCGATCTCGATCTTCCGAAATGGCCTCTGGAGGTCATTGGAGATCGAACTCAGCTGCAACAGGTAGTTCTGAACTTGGTCATGAACAGCGCCGAAGCGATGGCCGCTGCTTCAAGCGACAGACGTATCAGGATCAGATGCACCGAGGACGAGCAACAATTCGTGAGAGTGAGTGTCTCGGACTCGGGACGCGGTGTTCCTCCCGACGAGTTGGACCGAGTGTTCGAAGCATTTTACAGCACGAAGGCCGACGGTATCGGGATGGGACTTTCCATATGCCGCTCCATTATTGAAGCCCATGGCGGTCGGATTTGGGCTTCGTCGGCAGAGAGTCGGATTGGTACGGTGTTTACGTTTACATTGCCCATGGCGGAGGTCACAGCCGACTATGATCGATGATCGCAAAAGAAGTCCGCCGACCGTCATCATCATAGATGACGACGAAAGCGTCCGCGAAGCTTTGAGGGGATTGTTCGAATCCGTAGGGCACGCCACTGAAACCCATTGCTCGGTGCCGGAGTTCCTTTCTGCGGATGATCCCGACCGGGCAGGCTGTATTGTTCTGGATATTCGTCTGCCAGGCCAGAGCGGTCTGGAGTTTCAAGAAGCTCTGACGAAAAGCCGACATCCAAGGTCGGTGGTGCTGATCAGCGCCCATGTCGATGTCGCGATGGCGGTCCGCGCAATGAAAGCCGGAGCTATTGATGTCCTGACAAAGCCCGTGCGTGAACAGGATTTACTGGAGGCGGTAAACCGCGCTTTGGCGGATGATGATGCTCGACGCAAAGAAGCAAACCAAATGGCTGGGTTGCGCTTGAGGCATTCCAAGCTTACCGAGCGTGAGCGGCAGATCATGGCATTGGTCGTCGCCGGGAAACTGAACAAGCAGATTGCGGCTGAGGTTCAGCTCGCCGAGGCCACCGTAAAGCTTCACCGCGGCCACATGATGCGGAAAATGCAAGCATCGTCAGTCGCAGATTTGGTTAGGATCGCTGGCATTCTGAAGGACTGAAAGCAGCTATTTGGAGAAAACGGGGTGTTATCACTTGCAAGAGCTGAGGCTCCGACATCGACAGATGGTGATGAGCCGGTACCTTTGTGCCACAATCCGGACCTGAAAACTTCGCGCATCGATTTGAACGTCTTCTACTGAGTGAACGATCACCGGGAGCTGCCAGTCCGCTACGGGCCCCAAATCTGCCGTTCCTCTCGCCGAGCCCAGCGAGCGCTTCTGTAGGCGCGGAGGTGACGTCTAAAAGGATTGGTCGCTGGACGTGCGGCCTACGATCGCATTATCGGCAGCAAACCCGGCCGCCGCTCACCCATTCCCTGCGGAACGAGCGATAGAGTACGGATACCCGCCTCGTCGGCCGCACGCAGAAGCACTTCGCGGAATTGTTCCGGGGCAATTTTGCCGGTGATGGCGTCGACGCAGGCTTTGACGGCAGCCATATATTCCTCGCCGTCATCGCAAGGCCAGTCGTTCATCAGGAGACGCGCCGCGTCGCCCAACGTCCACACGATCTTGCGAGATTTCGGACCTCGCAAAGCAAAACCGACAGGCGTGAATGCTGATGATGTATTCCAGCACATTTTCCCCGACCCCTCAACGCACGGATACTGCAGTCCCCATGTTCAATGTACGCGCGTATTTAAAAATTTGGAATTGAAATCTATCGTAAGGCACGGCTTAAACGCGAATTTGTGATTGAAAGTTCGCCGCAATTCGGCGCTGACGCTGAGGAGGCCGACGCCGGAGGCGCCGGAGCAGAGGAGCGACGATCCAAATCATATCGAAATGCATTCCCTCGCACACATTCTGATCTTTCGGCTGAAACCTGCGAGCGCTTTTGGCGGATCTGAGATCCAATCTCGCGTTATCTACCGATGCGTTAGGTTGCCGACTTCACGCTGCTTTTTGTTGGCGCAGATTTCAGGCGGATTCGAAGCGGACGGCCTTCGGCATGATCGACCTCGAAGGCGTTCGTCTTCCTAATCAGATCGCTCAACTTCTTGAATCCGAACGTTCGTGGGTCGAAGTCGGATGCCAGATTGGCGAGTCGGGCTCCAACCGCGCCGAGCAGGATCCATCCATCCTCGGTCTCCATCTGCGCGATCACTCTTTTGATGATCGGTATTGCGGCGCTAGGTGGCCGTAGTGAAGACGCGGCCTGTGCGGCGTCCGCTCCGTTCGACACGACTGTAGGCGTCAGATTTTCCGTGTAGATAAACCGACGGCATGCCTGCCGAAAACTCTCCGGCGTCTTCTGTTCCCCGAATCCGAAGACATCGATCCCTTGCTCCCGGATGCGTGAGGCGAGACGCGTGAAATCGCTATCGGATGACACCAGGCAGAAGCCGTCGAAGCGGCCACTATGAAGCAAGTCCATCGCATCGATAACAAGCGTGATGTCGGACGCGTTCTTGCCCGTGGTGTAGGCAAACTGTTGTTGAGGGATGATCGCGTGTCTTGCAAGGACGTCGATCCATGCCTTGGAGCGAGCATTGGCGAAGTCGCCATAGATGCGCCGTACGCTCGCTTCACCGATCTTGGCTATTTCCTCGAATAGACCGTCAACGATTTTTGCGGAGGCGTTGTCGGCATCGATTAGAACAGCAAGGCGTGGCGAGCGTGGTTCAGGCATGTCGAAGCTCCGTGGTGATTGATAGGCCCAGATTTACGCCGGCTGACTCGGTAGTTCCTTCAAACAAGCGGTTGCATCACGTATCGTCTATAGCGAATGGAAGCAGCTAAAGGGCTCATGAATGGTGTGCCGTGTGGCCCCCTCATCCGCCCTACGGGCACCTTCTCCCCGCTGGGGAGAAGAGGGAGCAAGGTCCGCCGACACTTTCCGAACGAGACGCGCCATCCTGGAATCATCCCACTCAGTTGTCAGCGGCACACCAATCTCCCTTTTCATTCTCCAGGTCGCCGCGGTCACCGCAACTCGGCGCTAACCCGAAAAATCCCGCCGGTGGAGGCATCCGAGCATACGACGAAGGTGGAGCCTTCTTGCGCCATGAAGGCGACGTTGCCGCCGGTTTCGCAGGGGGTGGCGCTCCATTGCAGGATGATGTCGCCGTTGTCGGGCAGTTTTTCCGTCGTCAGCTTGACCGCACTGGCCATCCATTCGGTCGCCGACGGCAGGTGGATGGGGGCGTTCAGCTGTTTCGACAGCCAGGCGGTATAGTTCTGCGCCTCGGCGAGCGGCACGTCGTCGGCCGGCTGCTCGGGATTGCCGGCATAGGCCTGGGCAGAGGCGGGGTCTGAGTTGGCGGTGTAATACTGCGCCATCTCGGCGCGGGTGACCGCTTTGGCCTGCATGCAGAAGGATTTTTCGACCTTCACGGCGCCATTGGCGACGCCGAGCATACCGCCGAGCTCCTTCAGCGACGAGGTCATCAGCCGGACATTGTCGAGCGAATAGCTGCCGGCCGGGATGGTCTCGAAGAGGACATTCGGCGCAACCGGGCAGAAGCCGCGCGCCGACAGCGCTTCGAGATCGGCAAGGATCGGCTGGTAGGCTGATATGGCGAGCTTGTAGGCCTCCGTGGTGTAGCGGCCGTCGGCCTCGGTGAGCTTCGGCGCGAGTGCGGCAAGTGTGGGATCGGCGGGGCCGGCGCGTGTCGTCAGGGAGGCGTGGAGATCGGTGACCTTCTGCCTCAGCGCCGTCGCCTCATCCTTGGCCGCCATGACATCCGATATCAGCGCTGCGAAGAGTTTGGCGGCGTCGCCGTAGTTCGAGGTCGCAGCCGGCAGCTGCCATTGCTCGGCCTTGGCCTTGGCCTCCGTCATCAGGCCGCTCGCCTTGGCGACGTCGGGGCTGTCGCCGGCGCCGATGCGGGTGACGGTTTCGCGTTTTGCCGCGGCGTCCTTTTCGGCCGCCGTCAGCGCGGTCAGCGCCTTGGCGAGATCGTCGTAAGCCGTTTTGGCGGCCTCGTAATTATCGACCGCGCCATGCATCTGCTGGGCGGCGGCGCTGTCGGCGGCGGCCTTCATCTTGCTGTCGGCCTCGGCAAAACTCGGGGCCTTGTCGCCGCCGGCGGCGGCAGCGGCGGATTTGGCCTTTTCGGCATTTTCTTTCGAGATGGCGATCAGCGACTTGCCGAGGCTGATGGCGGCCTTCTGGTAGCCGGGAAGCGCCTTCTTATAGTCCTCGTCCTTGAGGGCGGCACTGGCCTCGGTCAGTGCGGCGGCGCCGGCATCATAGGAAAGCTTCGCCTCGTCGCCGGGGGGGCGTTCCGGCGCCTTGGCGGCGATGGCTTTGTCCCTGCGGCTCTCGGCCTCCTTCTTCCAGGTGCCGACATCGGCGACGAGCTTGGGATCCGGGCGCAGCAGCTTCGGGATGGTGACTACGCCGACGCCGATGCAGATCAAGAGGAGCGCACCGATCATCGAGAAATGCGCCAGCGTCCATTTCTTCCGCTTCGGGGCGTCAGGCTGTTGCGGCATGCCGCCGCGCGGATCCCAGGCCATCGGCTGGATGCCCGTGGTCACGCGACTGAATTCGCCGAGCGCATCGGCTCCCATGCGCGGGCGCTGGGCCGGATCGCGGCTCAGCATTCTTTCGATCAGGCTGGCCAGGCCCTCTGGAAAACCGGGAATCAGCACGTCGAGACGCGGGAAGATGTTCGAAGGGTCGAGATGGATGTTCTTCCAGCTCTGCTCGCGCTGGTGTTCGTCCTCCCAGACCATGACGCTGTCGAAGACGCTGGCATAGGTCTGGCGCGGCAGGAAGAGCTTGTAGGCGATCATACCCATCGCATAGATATCGAGCGCAGCGGAAGCGGAGAAGGTGCCGCTGGCATAGATCTCCGGTGCGCCGAATTCTGGCGCATAGGGCGGGATGATGTGCTCGCCGATCTTGGAGATCAGGTGCAGGTTGCCGATCCTGACCGAGAGGCCGGAATAATCCTCCGACACATAGATGCACTGGTCGGTCAGCGCATTATGGGCGTAACCTGCCCCGTGCAGCGTCGCCAGCCCTTCGAGGATGTGGCGGCCGATCTCGATGGCGCGATCATAGGCCACCATCTCGGTTTCCTCGAGATATTGGTGCAGCGTCTTCGACGGCCGCTTCTCGACGATGTAGAAATTGTCGTCTTCCGGCGACGGCGGAATGAGATCCTCGATCTCGACGAAGCGCCGCGCCGTCAGCGATTTGGCCTCATTGACCGAGGTCCAGACCCGCTCGAAGCGGGCCTTGTCCAGTTTCAGCGCCACGTCAGGGGCGACGATGAAGACCGAACGATCCATCCGCTTGTCCTGAGCGGGATAGACGATGAACTCGTTCTCATAGACCGGCTCGCCGATCGTGTAGCGGGCGATCAGATCACTTCTCATGCACGTGTCCCCCTGCCATTTTGTCTTCATCAAAGCGCATGTCATTCACCCGCCAGCAGCGGATCGCCGATCAGACCGGCGGCGAGAAACAGGCCGGTCTTCGTGTCCCGGAGCGCGAAGGCGAAACGGGCGTCGGCGCTCACCCGCACCAATTTCGGATCGATGCTGCGCTCGGTGACCACAGCCGTTGCCGCCGCCGCTTCCGTGCCGTTTTCATCGACCTTGATCATCGTCTTCTGCAGCACGCGCGACAAGCTGATGTTTTCCATGGTGAACCCGGGAAAAGCCGCATCGCTCGCCTTATCAGACGCCAGGCCCATCGCGTGGAGTGTCGGCATCAAATCACGCCCATCATTGAGGGAAAAGCGGGGCAGGAAGATTTCGCCCTTGGCGGGTTCGAATTTCTCGCCCTGAAGCCAGGAGGCAAGGGCTTTGAGATCGGCGCCGCCGACGCCCTTTTCCGAGCGCGCCGCGATCACCACCATACGGTAGGTTTCGCCTGCATAGGCGAGGTCGACGGCTGCGAAACGATCATCGACGCGGAATTTCTGGCCGTCGCCGGCAAGATGCATCATCGGCACCGACACCGTCGAGCCGTCCGGCCGCCGGAATGGGGCGGCCGGGCTCTCTGCCTCAAAGGCGGTTTTCCAGCGAGCCTTAAAGGAGAGCGCCCCGAGGCTGATGAAGCCGCCGCCGGGCGGCGTTTCGAGGATCACCGGAATGGCGTCGCGTGTCGCCTGCCTGACCCAGCCGTTGATATGCTCGACGGATTTCGGCTGATCGAGATCCTCGATCGACGGCTTGATGCGGTGACCGGCCAGCATGGAGAGAGCATCGGGAACGAGCGCCAGCTTGTCGTCGAAGACGATCGCAACGCCTGAAGCCAACGGCGCATCGGCCGCCGGCGGCGTCTTCGGGTTCATCTCGTCGAGCACCTTCTCCGGCCCCTTTACCGCATCGCCGAAACCCAGGCCCCTGGCGATGGCCGCCTTGCCCGCGTCCGAGGCGCCGAGGCCTGCGAGACCGAGCGCGGCAACAAGGCTTGCCGGCGACACCATGATGTTGGCCGCCCCCTCCTTCGCCAGAGTGCGGTCGATCAGATCGACGGCAAGCCCGGCCTGGGCGGCAAGCACCGCCCTAGTGTCAGTGGCATCGCCCGCATGGGCCGGCGCCAGCGCCATCAGGGAAGCGGCAATGCCGGCCAGCAGAATGGATTTCGACATCATTCGCTCCTCTTTCAGCGGATGCGATAGAATTTGGAATCGAACGACCATTTGCCCTGGACGCCGGTCTCGTCGTCGCCGACGATCCTGAGGCTGCGGGCGAGGTCATAGACATAATTGAAGGCGGCGCGCTGGCCGACGAGCGGTGTCGGCACGTCAGGCAGGTCGAGCACTTCGATCGGCTTATCGCTGAGGATGGCGACGACCATGCCGACGCCGGCCGGCCCCTCCACCACATATTCGAAACCGATATAGGGATTGCGGGCATCGGGCACGACCACCGGCCGTGCCGGATCGAGCCGGTTGTCCCCGCCCTTGGCAGTCGGTTTCAGGCCCATCGAGCGTTTGTTCGGATAGAGCTGCGTCAGCTTGCCGGCGGCGTCGATATCGACGAGGATCAGGTAGCCTGATTTCTTGGTGGAGACGCGCATTGCCACCTTGTCGCCGATGCTGACCGAAGTGCCGGGCAGCACGTCGACGGCAACACCCGCCTCATTGTCGGTCTTCAACGTGTTTTCGACGGCGGCGACCGGCGTTTTCGCCTCCTCGCCGGTGACGACGTCGCGGCCGAGCGCATCCGGCAGGCCGTAGAATTGCGGCACCGGCGTGAAGCGGCAGTCTTCGGAATGCGCCCGGCAATATTCGTCGGATTTGCGCCTGACATAATCGAGCAGGGCGGCGTTGCTGACCTCAGGCTTGTCGGAAGCGCGCGCCACCCCTTCCTGCACGCCTTCGATGAAGCGGCGGGTGAAGACGCCGAGCGGCGGTTTGGCCTCGGTATCGACCAGCGCCCATTGGCCTGCGTTGACCGCCGACCAGACCATCGCCGTTTCGCCGCCGAAGGAGAATTTCGCTTCCTTGCCGGAGCGGTTCGGCGGCTGCAGCGAGGCCAAAGCCGGGCCGAGGCAGCGCACCGTGCCGCCGGCGGGCGCTGCCACGGCGCTGCGGCTGCCGGGGCCGACATGGCAGGCATCGATCAGCAGCGTGACGCGGCGGTCCTTGAGGCTGTTCAGCCGGGCGGCGATTTCGGTCTCGCGGATCTGGTTGGTGACGGTGACCTTGGCCCCCTCGCGCACCAGCTTGGCATCGGCGGCAACCAGCGTCGGGCTCGTCGTTGCCTCGGCGCCCATTTCCTCGGAGCCCTGGCCGCTGAAATAGAGGAAGACGCGGCTGCCGGCTTGAGACTGGCGCACCAGCCAGTCGTCGATTTCGGCAAGGATCGCGGCGCGGCTGGCCTTGCGGTTGGTGAGCGTATGGATCTGTTCGGGACGGTAGCCGACCGTCTTGACGAGGAAGAGCTGCATCGCCTTCACATCGTCGACCGAGCCCGTCAGCTTCGCCTCGCGCATCTCATAATCGTCGATGCCGATCAGCAGCGCACGGTCGCCGGGAGAACGCACGGTGATCGGCAGCTCGGCAGCCGGCGCCTGAACCTCGGGCTGGCTGACGTCGGGCGAAGCGGCGGGTGGAGTCTGCGTCGTTTCCGCTGGCGCCTTCGTGGCGTCGGGCGGCGTGGTGATCGCAAGATTGGCCTCTAGCTCATCGGCGGGAGTCTGTTTTTGCTTGGTCCCGGCCGCCGGGTGGCTCGCAGCAGGCCGGCGCTTGGTGTCGATCGCCGCCACCTGGTCGCCGGCGGAAGCGCTTGAGGTGTCGGGCGCGTTCGGCACGTCCCCATCGGTCTTCTCGGCGATCCAGTCGCGGAAGGCGGCGACGCGGGTGTAGACGCCGTAATGTTCGGCCTCGGCACAGCCGGCGCCCCAGCTGACGATGCCGAGCTGAATCCAGCGCTTGTCGGGGCGCTGCGCGACCAGCGGCCCGCCGCTATCGCCCTGGCAGGCATCCTTGCCGCCCTCGGCATAGCCGGCGCAGACATTGCGCTCGTCGATCGGGTTCATGCGCATCGAGCTCTCGCGATAGGCGGCGCGGCAATCCTCGCGCGAGACGAGCGGCAGCTCGACCTCCTGCAGTTCGGTCGGCAGGTATTTGTCATCCCAGCCGTGATCGGCCTTGGTGTAACCCCAGCCGGTGACGACGGCGGTGTGGCCGGGGCTTTCGACGGCCTCGTCCGAGGCGGAGGCGAGGATTGCCGGCTTCGAGACCGCGGGTTCGGCAAGCTTGATGAGGGCGATATCGTTGGCGAAGACCTTGCGGTCGAAATCCTCGTGGATGATCACGTCTTCGACGGAGAGGCCGGGCTTGTCGGGGCCATCGACCGAGATCACCTTGTCGATCTTCTGCTTTCCCTCGACGATCAGCAGGTCGCGGGCGAAGAGATCCTGCTTGCCGGAGCGGCCGCTGGTGACGCAATGGGCGGCGGTCAGGATCCAGCGCGAGGAGATCAGCGAGCCGCCGCAATGGCCGCCGAAGCGGCCGCGCTGCTCGGGATCGGGCGCCAGGATCTTCACCTGCCAGGGCCATTCGCCTTTTTTCGCCGCCTGGCCGCCGATCACCCGCCCGCCATCCTCGCCGGCAAAATCCGTGTCCTGCTGCGCCAAGGCGGGAGTGGCCAGAAGCAGAAGGACGGCCGCAATGTTGAGGACCCTGCTGATCGACGTGCTCATAGCCTGGCTCCGGCGGAGGTATAGAGGACCGTAAATCCGACGCGTGCGCCCTCGGGCAGAAGTTCGCCGAGATGTCTGGCGATGTTGCCGGCGGTGCGGCGCCTGTCGTTCTGTTTCAGGAATTCGACCAGAGCAGGCATCGGCGCCTCCGAGGTGACGGCGACGAGCAGGTCTGTGCCGAAGGGGGCGACGACGGAAAGATCGAGATCGAAGGTTGCGGACATCTCGGCATCGGCTTCCCGTTCGCCGGGATAGAGGAACTGCACCGTGCCATCGCCGGTGACGTCGAACAGCACGAGCTTGCGCCCGGCAAGATCGGAAACCGTGACGCCGACGCGCTCGCCGTCCCGATGGACCTTGTCGGAGGGTGTCACCCGCACGGTCTGCGGGTTGGTCTCCGACAGCCGCTTCAACGTGTCGAGTGCCGCCATCCGGTCGACGACGAAGGGCATGTCGCCGGCGCCGACTTCGGAGGCGACGACATCGCCGCCGGCGATCGCCTCGCGCTTTTGCGGATCGAAGACGAGTTCGGCATGGGCGCTATCCGTCAAGTTGAACGGCGTGACGGCCGGATCGATACCCTGCAGTACCGGCTCGGAACCGAGGGCGGCAAGGGTGATCGGGGCAGGTTCGGGCGGCGGTGGCGGCACGTTCGATTTCTGCGCTTCCGCCGGGCCTGCCGTGTCATAGGCATAGACGACGGCGTGGTCGAGATCCGCCCCGGGCGGGCTTTGCGTGAAGATGTTCTGCCGCTGGTCGGTGAACTGATAGACCGACTGGCGCACATATTCGAACAGCTCGCGGCGGGTCACAGTGCCGTCGCCGTTGCGGTCGGCCGCCCCTTCGAAGGCGCGGGCGGTGGCATAACTCAGCGCCCCGCGCTTCTCAGCAATGCCGGGAATCGAGATCTCCGGCGATTTGGTATGGTCGTCGACGGCGGCAAGAAAGGTCAGCCGCTTATAGTCGAAGCCGGTGGAGAGCGCATCTGATGTCGTCGAAATCGGCGCGAGGTCATCCTCCTCGATCGTATAGGACGGCGCCTGGCGCCAGGTGATCTCGGCGCCGCGCGGATCGACGTCGCGAGTCAGGCCGCCGGCATGGCAGGTATCGGCGATGAACAGGACCTCGGCGCCCTTTTGCTCCAGCCTGTGGATCAGCACCTTGAATTCGTCGCCGAAGATGCGCTCGCGCGATCCGGGCAGCCTCGTATCGAAGCCGGCCAGCACATAGACCTCGTCGCGGCCGCTCGGTTTCGAGCCCTTAACGCGCTCCGGCTCGCTCGATCCATGGCCGGCGATGCCGAGCACGACGAGATCGCCCTCGCCTGCCCTTTCCGTGACGGCGCCGATCGCATCGAAGATGCCCTGGCGATCGGCGGCGCCGTTCTTCAAGAGCGTCATGTCATCAACGCCGAGCGAGCGCAGCGACAGGGAAAGATCCTCGGCATCGGCGACGGCGCCGTGCAGCGGCGGGACATTGCGATAGAGATCGATGCCGATCAGAACGGCTCTGACCGTGCCGCGCTCGGGAGCCTCTATCGTCCTGGCAAGGCTCTCGGTGCCCGCCAGGGCAAGAAGGGCGAGTGCGGCGGCCATGGGAGCGAATGTGGACATGGCCGGTTCCCCCTCGCCCCCTCTATTCGCGGCGCCATTCGACGCGGCGGTTGAGCGCGTCGATATCGTCTTCGGTGAGGTTGGCGGTGGCGGTCACGTCAACCGGCTCGGAGGCGCCGCGGCCTTCGGCATCGATGGTGGCGTCGATGCCGTGGTTCTTCAGGAAATCGGCAACCGCCTGGGCGCGGCGCTCGGAGAGCTTCTGATTATAATCGTCGCCGCCCTTCCGATCGGTATGGCCGATGAGGATGATGCGGCCGGGCTTCTGCTCCTTCAGCGCTTCCAGCAATTCCTCAGCGGCGTCGGTGCCGATCGAGGTGAAGGTCGACTTGTCGAAATCGAAGGTGATCGGCACCGGGATGGAGACCGGCACGATGCCGCGCACATTCTCCGAATAGATGCCGCCGAGGACGCCGCTGCGGTGATCCTTCTCGGCCGGCACGAAGCTGCCCTGCGGATTGTCGCTGGTGGGATTGGCGGCAAGGATGCGGGCCTGGGCGGCGCGCTGGATGAGATCGGAAATCGTATCGGCCGGCGGCGCCTTCGGCGTGCGGGTCTCGTTCTTGATGATCTCGATCGCCTGCTGGTAATCGGCGGCGGCATCGGCGAAGCGGCGGGCGGAGAAATAGATCTCGCCGAGCGTGGCGGAGGCCTGCCAGAGCACCTGCGGGCTATCGGCAGCGACGAGCAGCGGCTCATACTCGGCGACCGGCTTGTCGGCCGCCATCATTTCCTGGGCGGCGGCGAGCCTCAGGGCTGCGACGCGGCGCTGGGCGTTCACCTGGAACTGGCCGCAATCGGCGCTGACGGCAATGGCATCGGCCTCGGAAGCAGCAGCGGTGATGTCCTTGGCGGCAACGGCGGTGTTCAGCTTGTCGAGCAGGGCGTTGCAGGCCGGCGTATCGGCATTGGCGACCTCGATCTCCTCGCCGGCCTGGCCGGGTTCGGCCGAACGGCCGAAACTCAACGGCGGCATCTTGATGCTGAAACCGCCGGGAAGCTTGAATTGCGGCATCTTGATCTGCGGCATCGGCAGTTTCGGCATCTTGGTCTGCGCAGACTGGGACGGCTGCTTATACTGGCTTGGCTGTTTATATTGGCTGGGCCGGGTGGAGGCGGTGGTGTCAGCCGGGCCGATCAGTTGCAGCTCATCGGCGGCCAGCTCCTGGCCGGGCGCCAGATTGGTGACGATCTTGTATTTCTTCGGCGGCTGCGTCGTCGCCTGCTCGACCGGTTTCGGCGCCGGCTTCGGCTTTTCGATCACCTCAGGCTTCTTGGCGACCTCAGGTTTGACGGCCGGTTTCGGCTTCGGAGTGACCGCGGGTTTCGGCGCAACGGGCGGCTTTGCCGCCTGTTCGACCGGCGCGGGTTTTGCGGCGGGAACTGCAGCGACGGGCGGAACGGCGGCAGGCGGCAGAGCCGCGATGCTGTCGACGGTGGTCAGCGTCAGCGTCTTGCTGCTGATCTTGGTGCCGAGGCTGCGGGCTTCTTCGAGGCTGCGGGAGACGGCCTCCATGCCGCCGTCGATCGAGCGGAACATGCCGCTGCCGCTGCCGCCGAGATCGGCGAAGATCGTCAGCGGCTTGGAGGAATAGAAGACCTTGATCTGCTCCTGCCCGACCGGGCCCGAAACCTGCAGCCTGGCGCCGCTGGCCGGATCCGGCACCTGTACGCGCTTGCCGGCGGCAACGAGGGCATCGGTCTGGTATTTGTTCGGGAAGAGCTTGGTGACGGAGCCGTTCGGCGAGACGTTCAACACCGTGACATAGGCGTTCTCGCTCGACTGGATGAAGAGGCCGACGACTTCACCGACGGCGTATCTCGCCTCGGCGCGGTCGAAGGTGATGCTGACAGGCCCGCTCTGCGCCGGCGCTTCCGTCAGCGTGCGTTCGTTCTGCGCCCCGACCTCGGAGATCGGCGAAAAAAGCGAAAGACATGTGGCTGCGGCTAGGATGGCTTTGCGGCTGAGCATCGGAACCTCCCCCTTCGAACAATCTCACACTGTGCTGAAGATGAGAATAGCACTGACCGGTGAAATTGGGATGGCTTTGCCTGTCTTGCTTGAGGGAGGGTTACAAATTATTTGGAGCCGGGAAGATTGTGCCAGGACAGAGACGCGGCAAGACTCACGGCCGGCAATATCCGGCGTCGGTTTATAGTCGGACCGGACTGGAGAAGGATGGTTAGTTCTTCGGTTTCTGGCCGGCGGATTTCAGAATCGAGATCAGGTCGCTCATTCCCTCCGGCGAGGAATTGTAGAGCCAGAGAATATCCGGATTGTCCGATGTGAATTCCTTGCCGAAGCCAGAGCCCATGTCGCGGCCGGGCGAGGTCGTCTCCGGCAGCTTGCCCTGGCCGGGTGTCAGCCCCTCGGCGCGTTCATGGTCGGCGATAATAGCAACGGCAGCGGCAAAGGCCTTTTCATCATGCTGGCGAAGCGCGGCAAGCGCCGGGTTTCGCGCCGCCAGCCCATCCTCGACCGGCCCGGCAAACCCGAGCCCGGGCATCGCAAGCGAAAGCAGCAGGCCGATCGACAAGCTTATGAGCCGGGATTTCGTCATCGTCGTCACATCCGTCCAAGAAGCGCCATCGCGCGACTAAACCGACAATAGGGAGAGGCCGGGTGGAAGGCAACGGCGCTCGGCGCCAATCGATTGGGAGGGGTGAAATCGGCTGGAGAGCGGTCAGAGTATCTTCAGCTGCTGCAGGGCGAGGCGGAGATTGCGCAGCATTTCGCCGAAGATTTCCTCGATCCTGCCGGTCGACCAGACCACCATGGTGCCGTAGGGCGAGCGCTTGCGCTGCATGAAGCCGGCCGTCTCGAAATCGATCAGCGTCTTGCGGCAGGTCTCGCTCGACATGACGGCGACCAGGAAACGGGCGAGATTGGACTGGTCGATGGCGCCCGATTTTTCAGCCCAGTTCTGGATCAGCCGCGGCTTGGTGTCGGCGGTGAACATCGAGGCGAGCGCGCGCTCCTGCGAAAGGCCGAGGCGCTGCAGCTTGGCCGGATCGCGGGTGAGCGACACGACGTAATCATTGTGCAGATCGGCGAAACGCTCGATATCGTCAGCCGTGTTGATGCCGAAGACCTTCATCGAATAGAGGAACTCGGCCATCAGATAGGTCGGCTCCGAGCGCAACTGCGCCAGATGTTTCTCGTCCTTGCTGGCCGAGGCGGCGCAGACGCGATCGGAAAACCCGATCCTTGCTGCGCGCACCTGCTCCAGCAGGCTGACGTCGAGCGCCAGTTCGTCACCGTTCCAGTCCAGCATAGGCTTCCCTGCCAGTAAAACTTGAAGATGATGAAGTTGTACTATCGCCGACGCCGATCTCCAAATCGTTTGGAAAGCAACGCCTTGCTGACGAGCCGCTTCTATCCTAACATTTGAAGGACTTGGGGCATGATGCCGAAAGTTGTGGACGGTTTTCCGACGACATCATTCTCTCACTCTCTAATTGTGAACAGGCTTCAGATTGGGGCCCGCATGGCCCAAATGATCCTGTTCCGGGGTTCACGGCAATGCGCAGTTTCAGGTCGCATATTCTGATGGCCGCAGCGATCGCAATCGCCTGGCCTGTCCTCGCAAAAGACACTGTTATGATCGAGCTTCCGAGCGGCGACGGCGCCCGTTCGGTCGGCATCATCTCCGCCAATGAGGAGGTCGAAGCATCCGGGCCGGCGGCGATCACCGTCGGCGACGACGGCACCGTCTACATCCTTGACCAGAATAACGGCCGCGTGCTCGCCGTTGACGGCGAACGCTCTCAGGCCGATCCGGAGATCCTGCCGCTGCCCGAAAATGCGGCGCCGGAGGATCTCGCCGTCGTTCATAACGAACTCTACCTCTGGTCTGATGGGATCGTGCCGCTCGAGCGCTCCCCTGGCGCCGATGGCCGCTCGCAGACCCTGCGCGCCCTCGACGGCGGCGATGCCGACGACTACACCCGCTCGGTCTTCGCCTCGATGGGCTCGGTGCCGCCGGGCCCGCTGAACAGCATCATCGACGAGATCGGCCGCAGCACCAGCCGGCCGCAAGTCCGCCCGCCTGTCGTTCAATATGTGCCGAGCCGCGGGCTCGGCGATATCATCGCTGAAGTCTCGGCGGCAAACGACAAGGCGGAAATCCTGCTGCGGCGGGCGAGCTCGGAGGAGAATTTCCTCTCCCTTCAGCTCACCGGGGAAAACCGCATCGGCACCGTCGAACTGCTCGACATCGACACGACGGGCAGACCCTATGCGCTGGTCGAGCTCGTGCCTGCCGACCGGCCGGAACGGACGGGCATGCTGGTGGTGCGCTTCACGCCGAACGGCGTGCTGGAGCGCGTCTACGATCTGCCGATCGAACCCGGCACGGTTTTTTCCAGGCGCTTCGTGGCGATCGGCCCGCGCGGCGACGTGCTGTTTCTGCGCTCGCAGGAAAGCCGGGCGCAGGTGCTGAAACTCGAGGGGCGCGAGCCGGGCCGCAAGCTTGCCGTCGCCAGGCCGGCCAAGCCGGCAATTGCGGCCAAACCCGGAAAGGGACCTAAGGTCGCCATCCTGCCGAAATCGCGCGGCGACGTCATCGAGCGGGCGATCGGCTTCGAGACGCTGAACTGGCTGGTGACGCCGGCGGCCTATGGCAAGGATCCGGGGCCGGCTTGCGTCAACATGAACCGCCTGCGCCGGCCATTCTACCTGTTCGGCAAACGCGGCCAGACGGTGAAGGGCGTGCCCTATTGCTGGGGCTGCAAGACGCCGCTCGAGGACTTCACCGAGGGTGTCGTCGACGGCCAGACGGCCGGCAACGTCTGCACCAAGAGCGCGCCGCAATCCAATATTCTCGGCGTCGACTGCTCCGGTTTCGTCAGCGAAGCCTGGGGGCTGAAGATGCATGTCTCGACGCGGGCGATCCCGAGCATTACGAGGCGGCTCGCCGATCCCTGGTCGCTGCAGCCCGGCGACGCGCTGAACCGGCCGGGTTCGCATGTGATGCTGTTCATGCGCTTCACCGACGACCGCAAGGTGGAGGTGATGGAGGCGACGCCGAATGCCTGCAAGGGCCGCGTCTGCCGCAACACCTATTCACTCGGAATCCTGCTGCTGCGCGGGTACCAGCCGGTGCGCTTCAAGGGGTTGGATGGCTGAAGGGGCGGAAGCGTCGTGTCGGCTGTCTGCTGCATTCAAAATATTATAGCGGCCGCCGCTGTCTGAGGCATGCGGACCACAGTCCTGACGTGGGTGTCCACCTTTGCCACTTCCGCCCACCTCGTCCTCCGTCATGCTCGGCCTTGAGCCGAGCATCCACGCGGCACCCACCAGCAGCCGCGGCATGGGTCCTCGGGTCAAGCCCGAGGACGACGGAGTGGGGGACGTTGTTCCGCCAAACTCACCCTCGCCTACATCCTGCGGGTCTTCAGACGCGTGGCGCCGACGGCGCCAGACGACGCCTCGCCATCGCTAAAAGCCCATGCGCCGCGACGTTCGCGGCATAGTCCTGATAGGCGGGATCCCGGCTCAGCATGCGCTCTTCGGCGCGGGTGCGCATGAGATAGATGAGACTGACGATCGCCAGCATGCCGGCCCGCGCAAGTCCTTCGGCAAACCCGCTGGCGACAAAGCTCGGGGCCGCAAACAGACACCAGGAAAAGTTCTTTGAGACATAGGCCGTGATGCCGTGATGGGTCAGGTTGGAAAAGCGAGGGCCGAAGGCAATGGTCGCCCAGCCGTAGGTTATCGCGCAGGACAGCGTCGCGACGCTGAGTCTCAGGCCTTGAGCCACGAAGAGACGAATTCTGAACAAAATATTAGCTAAAATGGACGCCGACCGTAACTTGTCCCTAATGCCAACTGCCGCCGCCATCGCCGCCATCGCCGCTAGAGCCGCCACCGCCACCACCACTGTCGCCGCCGCCCATGCCGCCGCCAGAACTGGAATTTCCGCCGGATCCGTTTTCAGAACGCACAAAAGCCGGGTCATTGCTTCTTGCTGTCACCTTTTTGACGGTGGGCGTTCGTTTTACCGTCGGCTGTTTATTGGCAGCCGGCTCTTCACTGGTGAAAAGTGTCCTGGCGCTTGGGTCGAAGATGCAACTTTGCAGGATTGCGCCTGAGCCAACGATGAACGTCGAGCACAATAGGACTCGGATGGTTTGATTGCTATTCATATAAGGCGCCCCCATACCGCCGTTCAGAAGAGATCGTACCTCGGATTTCGCTTTACCCATGTCGCCTTGGCGAGCTGGATGAGTCTGTCGTTCAGTGATTTGGCTTTCGGAAGGGCCTTTTGTTCCTGAGCAGTTAGCTCCGTGGCGAAAATTCCTTCCGCCTTTTTCTTCGCAGCGTCAGGCAAGGCCTTGAGTTCCGCCAGGGCCTGGTTCTTCGGATCGCCGCTGCCTGGCCTGTTTACCGCCATCGCCAGCGCAAAATAGCGTGCCGCGATCACAAGGCTGTCGGGGTCAACGCCGTCATCTTTGGCCAGTTTCGCGCGGTCGAAAGCTCCCCAATAGTCGCCACGTTCTGCGCCTATCTCCAGCCATTTTAGTGCTTCTGCCTTGTCCGCCGCGACGCCGACACCATCGCGGTACATGCGCCCGAGATTTGCCGGAGCATAGGGCTGACCACCCTCTGCTGCCCGCGTGAATAAATCGAGCGCCTTTGGAAGATCCTGCGGCGCGCCTTTTCCAAAGCGGTAGACCAGCGCGAGATTGTTCTGGGAATAGATGTCGTTACGCTCGACGCCTGCCTCGTAGAAGCGAATGCCGCGCTCCGGATCGGCCGGAACCTTGACGCCATTGAGAAAGATATAGCCGAGAGCATTCATGGCGTAGGTATGGCCGAGATCGGCAGCCTGCAGCATCAGGCGTAATCCTTGCTGCTGGTCTGCTTTGATGCCACGGCCATAATACAAATCGTTCCCGAAGCTGTGCAGCGCGTAAGGATCGCCTTTTTTTGCCGCCGCTTGGACGATCTCTGCAGCTTTTTCGACGTTACGCGGTACTGAAGCACCAATTTCGTACATGGTCGAAAGATGGTGGATCGCCCTGACATGGCCGGCATCCATCGCCTTCTTGATCGTCGCAAAGGCTGCCTTGGCGTCGCGGTTGGCAAGCTCAGCGCGGCCGAGCTGATAGACGAAGCGGGCGACTCTGGGATAGGCCTTCACCGCATTATCGCAGGCGGGCAGCGCGACGGCCGGATCGATTTCATTCGGCAATTTGCCAGCGGTGACCCCCTGCAGATCGAGCGGTGCTGCGGCTGCGGTATCGCAGGCGTCAAGCGTCGGCTTGAAGGTGACGGTGGCGGGCTGCAGGTCGTCGTTGGCGGCCTGCAGCGTCAGGGCGAAGGGCTGGTTTTCGGTGCCGATCTGCGGCTCGTAGGACAGTGTAGGAATATCGGCTGCTTCGAGCACGTGGCCGGGCCCGATCACCCGGTCGCCGGCACGAAGCGTGCCCTTATCGGGCAGGGCCGCCACCTTGAAGGTCATTTCCGCAGCCGATGCCGGTACTTCAGGCAGACGGGCTTTGATGGGGCCGACGCCGATCGTCGTGTCGACGTCGCGCGGCAGCGATTTCAGATAGTCGCCGGCATCGGCAAGCCGCGCCTGCTTCTCCTGTTCGAGCTGGGCGAGCTTGGCGCCGGCATCGGCCGAGACGGTGATGGCGACGACGCCCTGCGTCGCCTGGCCATAGGGATCACTGACCGTATAGCCGATCAGGCCGATCGTTCCGGCGGCAACGCCGGATGAATCATAGCTCAGCGCCGTCAGCGCCGCGGCCGGCAGCTTGGCGCCCTGCTCCACCGGCTTGCCGTCGAAACTGAGCTTGCCGGTCTGCGGAAGCTGGTTGAGCGTAACGAGCAGCGCCGAGCCGGTTTCGTCATGCGGCGGGGCGATCGGCAGCTGGGTCGCGGCCGCCCCCTCCGGCACGCTCACCTGCTGCATCGGCTCGACGCTCGGCGGCGGCGGCGCCGGGATGAAATAGAAGCTGTCCATCAGCGAGGAATTTTCCCAGGGGACCTGCTTGCCGTTGGTCATGGCGATCACGTCGCGGCGCACATCGGTCAGGACCTGGCGGATTTCCTTGTTCGGCTCGCTGGCGCGCTTGATGAAGGATTCGGAATAGGGGCTGAGCGCCCCCTCGCCATCGAGCGCCACCTGGCCCGGCTCCGTCGAGAAGGCGATCAGGCTGCCGAGATCGCTGTCGATCCGCGCCAGACCGCGCGTCGCGCCGACCGGTTCCAGCTTTTCCGCCATCCAAAATTTCTGCGCATTGAACGGATTGTTGCGGCAGGCATCGAGAAAGATCAGCTGCACGCGCGAATTCTGCTTGAGATGGTTCAAGATGAGGTCGAGCGGCATGGTCTGCGTCTCGACGTCATAGGGCGTTTCCAGCGTCGCATCGACCGGCACGAGGAAATTCTGGCCGCCGACCTGGATGCCGTGGCCGGAATAATAGATGAGGCCGGCCTCCGCATTATTGGCCGAGCGCAAGAAGCTGCGCACCGTATTCTCAAGACCGATGCGGTCGACATTGATGCCGATCGTCACGTCGAAACCGGCCCTGCGCAGCGTGTTCGCGACTTCCTGGACGTCATTGGCAGGATTGGGCAATGAGGGCAGCGTCTTATAAACGGAGTTGCCGACGATCAAGGCGACCCGCCGGCCATCCTGGTCACCGGATGTGGCGACAGCGGGCCGTTCAAGCCCGAGAAAAACCACTGCTGCCAAGAAGATCAGCAATATAGCCGCAAGGCGGTTCTTTCCGTGAAACTCGGGCATAGCTCCACCGCAGATAGTACTGGTTGGACGATTTATTGACCGGCCGAATAAAAATATTCCTGCGACTGTAAAAAAGCAAGTTTGGTTACTTCCAAGGCAATTGGAGGGCTTCCAAAAAATGTATCGTCAAGGGTCAACCATCAGTAAATCTGAACCATTACCGGGGCTTATGCAGATGGAGGGCTGCCCGAATGTGATCGATGCAAGCAAAAACCCGTTCCAGCCCAGTCAAGGACAGACACGGTGCCGTCGCACCGGATGTGCCCGCGAAAGAACCGACGTTGATCGGATGGCCTCGCCGATTGCTGCTCAAAAATTTGGCAAATGCCGCAAAGTGTACACAGTAATAGGCAGCCAAGGACCAGGGGCTAAAAGAATCAAACGGTTATAAGGTGGCACACCTCTTGCAAGTAATTTGCTGAGTTGGTGGCTAGGGTTCCGGCGCTTTTCTGAAGCGCGGCTGGTCCGAGAGCCACCACCGGCGGAGGAGAAATCCCGTCGGGTGCACGGCGGGACAAAAGCCCGGGAGACCTCGTAAGCCAAGGGATTGGCGGCACGATGGTCTTTGCCGATCCCTTTTGAAGAAAAGCAGAAGGGGAATTTCAATGCAGACTTTTTCGAAGATTGTTTCGACCACAGCACTGGCGGTATCGCTGATGCTTGGGCTTGCTTCCGTCGCAGAGGCAGAACAGAAGACGGAATTCAAGGTGGCCTGGTCCATCTATGTCGGCTGGATGCCCTGGGGCTACGCAGCCGACCACGGCATCGTCAAGAAATGGGCTGACAAATACGGCATCAAGATCGAGGTCACACAGTTCAACGACTATGTGGAATCGATGAACCAGTACACGGCCGGCGCCTTCGATGCGGTGACGCTGACCAACATGGACGGCCTGTCGATCCCGGCCGCCGGCGGCGTCGATACGACTGCGGTGATCGTCGGCGACTTTTCGAACGGCAATGACGCCGTCATCCTGAAGGACAAGACGAGCCTTGCCGATATCAAGGGCCAAAGCGTCAACCTTGTCGAATTCTCGGTGTCGCACTATCTGCTCGCCCGTGCGCTCGAAAGCATCCAGCTGACGGAACGCGACGTAAAGGTGGTCAACACATCTGATGCCGACATGGTCGCTGCCTACAAGACGCCCGATGTCACCGCCGTCGTCACCTGGAACCCGCTGGTCTCCACCATCCTCGAAGATCCCTCCGCCAAGAAGGTTTTCGACAGCTCGCAGGTGCCGGGCGAAATCATCGACCTGATGGTCGCCAATAGCGGCGTGCTGAAAGACAATCCGAACTTCGGCAAGGCGCTCGCCGGCATTTGGTATGAGACGGCCGCATTGCTGCGGGCAGACACCGCCGAGGGCAAGGCAGCCCGCGAGGCCATGGGTTCGGCTTCGGGCACCGATCTTGCCGGCTTCGAAGCCCAGCTTGCCGCCACCAAGCTCTTCGACAAGCCGGCCGATGCCGTTGCTTTCACCGCTTCGCCCAGCCTGCCGAAGACCATGGATCTGGTGCGCAACTTCCTCTTCGAGAAGGGTCTGCTCGGCAATGGCGCGCCATCCGCCGACATCATCGGCATCGAAATGCCTGACGGCAAGGTGCTGGGTGACACTGGCAACGTGAAGCTGCGTTTCACCGAGGCCTATATGAAGGCCGCCGCCGACGGTTCGCTCTGATCGCAATCGGTCTGCCCGCGCTTCCTCCCCTTCATCAGCGGAGCATTTCCCATGCGTTGGATCAACACGAGGCCGAGCCGGGGCGCGCAATTCGCCTTGACGATGCTGCCCTTCGTGCTGCTCGCCCTGGCCTATGCCTTTGGCTCGGCCGCGCGACTGGCTGATAATGCCAACGACAAGCTTCTGCCGAGCCTTGCCGGCTTTGCCGATGCGATCAACCGTCTGGCTTTCGTCGCCGACCCGCGGACCGGCGAGTTTCTGCTCTGGTCGGATACGGGCGCGAGCATCATCCGCCTGCTCTCCGGCCTCGGCATCTCGACAGCGATCGCGCTTGTTATCGGCATGCTGATCGGCATGCTGCCTTATCTCAGAGCGCTGCTTTCCCCCTTCGTCGCCGTCATCTCCATGGTGCCGCCGCTGGCGCTGCTGCCGATCCTCTTCATCGTCATGGGGCTTGGCGAGACGTCGAAGATCGCCCTCATCGTCATCGGCGTCGCGCCGACGATGATCCGTGACCTGGCGCTGAAGGCGCTGGAATTGCCGCGCGAACAGATCGTCAAGGCCGAGACGCTCGGCGGCTCCTCCTGGCAGATCGGATTGCGTGTCGTGCTGCCGCAAATCCTGCCGCGGCTGATCACCTGCCTCAGACTGCAGCTCGGCCCGGCCTGGCTGTTCCTGATCGCGGCCGAGGCGATCTCCTCGGACTCCGGCCTCGGCTACCGCATCTTTCTCGTCCGCCGCTATCTCTCGATGGATATCATCTTTCCCTATGTCGTCTGGATCACCTTGCTCGCGGTGGTCATGAACGCCCTGCTCGATCGCCTGCGCATCGCTGTCTTCCCCTGGTCGGAGCTGGAGAAGCAGGCATGAGCGAATTGAAGATCGAAAGGGTCTGGAAGGAATATGGCGATCAGATCGTGCTTGAAAACGTGTCCTTGACCGTCGCCTCGCGCGCCTTCGTCGCCCTCGTCGGCCCTTCCGGCTGCGGCAAGACCACCTTCCTGCGCATGCTGCTCGGCCAGGAGCAGCCGACGAAGGGCAAGATCCTGCTCGACGGCGAGCCGCTGCCGTCGGAGCCGGGACCGGATCGCGGCGTGGTCTTCCAGCGTTATTCCGTCTTTCCGCACCTGACGGTGCTCGGCAACGTGCTGCTCGGCAAGGAATTTTCCGATGCGCGCTACAAGGCCAGGCTTTTCGGCGCCGCACGCCGCAATGCGATCGAAGAAGCGCGCCAGTTGATTGCCGAGGTCGGGCTCGCCGGTTCGGAGAACAAATATCCGGCCCAGCTTTCCGGCGGCATGCAACAGCGCCTGGCGCTCGCCCAGGCGCTCATCATGAAGCCGAAGGTGCTGCTGCTCGACGAGCCATTCGGCGCGCTCGATCCCGGTATTCGCGGCGAAATCCACACGCTGATGAAGCGGCTCTGGCACGAAACGCAGATGACCGTCGTCATGGTTACCCATGACATGCGCGAGGCCTTCACGCTCGCAAGCCGCGTCGTCGCCTTCGAACGCCGCCGCGACCGGCCGGAGGAGAAAGAGCGTTACGGCGCCACCATCACCAAGGATATTTCGATCTGGCCGCCGCGCCTTGCCGGCCAGCCATCGATTTTCAGCCCCGACCGGGACGGCCCGGTCGCTTCCCTGGGGCACAGCCGGGACGACCTGGCCTCATCAGGAGAGACGCTATGATGCATGTGAGACGGTCCCCCGCAGAAATCGCCGCCAATCGCGCGCGCTACGAGGAGCACCAGAAAAAGGGACTGGAATTCGCCCCCAAGGCCCTGCCCGGCCCCAGCCCGCTGCCGGCGCCCGCCATCGCCGCCGCCGCGATCATTCATCAGGAGATCATACCGGGCGGCTGGTACTGGTCGACGAAAGTCTCGCGCGGCGAGGCGATCCGAATCGACCAGGGCGATGGAAATTCCACCGTGGCGCTCGTCGCCTGGAATGCCGAGGATACGAGCGAGCGGATCAATCTCGTCGACACGGCCAAGGTCCAGTGGACGACGGCACTCGGCAAGGGGCGAGTGATCTTCTCCGATATGGGCCGCGTCATGTTCTCGATGATCGAGGATAGTTCCGGCGCCCATGACTGCCTGATGGGCGGCTCGACTGCCGCCTCGAACGCCGCCAAATATCCCGGCGAGAAGACGCGCAACACCCGCGACAACCTGATCCTCATCGCCGTCAAGCTCGGCCTCGACAGGCGCGATATACCCGGCATCCTCAATCTCTTTGCACCGGTCCGCCTGGCCGAGGCCGGTGGTTTCGGCTGGCAGGGCAAGCGCTCTAACAGCCGCGATTACGTCGAACTGCGCGCCGAGATGGACATGCTGGTCGGCTTTTCCACCTGCCCGCATCCGCTCGATCCCGATTCAACCTATCAGCCGAAGCCCGTCGTCATCACCCGCTACAAGGCGGCAGTCCCGGCTGCCGATGATCTTTGCCGCGCGGCAACGGCCGAAGCCGTGCGCGGTTTCGAGAACAACGCCCTGATGCAGGCCTGAGGAGAAGACGATGTCCGATTTCATCCAGACCTCTCCTGCCCGTACTGTTCAGAATGCTGTGCAGGATCATTTCATTCCGGCCGAAGCCCCATGGTCCGGCGTCGTGCGCAAGGGTCAGACGATCCGCATCGAAGACAGTTTTGGCCAGCAGGCGATCGACACGCTCTTCTATCGTGCCGACGATTTCGCCGAGCGCTATTCCAATCAGGATACGATGCGCATGCAGGGCGCCGCCTATATTGGCATCGGCACGAAGATCATGTCGAATGAAGGCAATGTGATGCTGACCATGACGGCTGACAGCTGCGGCCGCCATGACACGTCTGCCGGCGCCTGCTCCTGCGAGAGCAATACGGTGCGCTTCGGCCATGGCACGAAATACCTGCATGCCTGCCGCGACAACTTCGTCCTCGAGGTCAGCAAACACGGCATGGGCAAGCGCGACATCGTGCCCAACATCAATTTCTTCATGAACGTGCCGATCAAGCCGAATGGCGAGATGACCATCGTCGACGGTATTTCGGCGCCTGGCGACTATGTCGAACTCGTCGCGGAAATGGACGTGCTCTGCGTCATCTCCAACTGCCCGCAGATCAACAACCCGTGCAATGGCTTCGATCCGACGCCGATCCGGGTGCTGATCTGGGACGGCGAGGACTGAGCATGTTCAAGAAAGTCCTGATCGCCAACCGGGGCGAAATCGCCATCCGCGTTATCAAGACGCTGCGACGAATGGGTATTGCCTCCGTCGCGGTCTATTCCGATGCCGACCGCTTCGCCAAGCCCGCGATGATGGCGGATGAGGCGATCCGTCTCGGGCCGGCGCCTGCCAGCGAAAGCTATCTCAATGTCGATGCCGTCATTGCCGCCTGCAAGGCGACAGGGGCCGAGGCCGTGCATCCGGGTTACGGCTTCCTATCGGAAAATATCGGTTTTGCCGAACGCCTCGCTGCCGAAGGCATCACCTTCATCGGGCCGCGGCCCGAGCATCTCTCCGCTTTCGGGCTGAAACATACGGCGCGCGAGCTCGCCAAGTCGAGCGGCGTGCCGCTGCTGCCCGGCACGAGCCTGCTGTCGAGCACCGATGAAGCGCTCGCTGCGGCCGAAACAATCGGCTATCCCGTGATGCTGAAAAGCACGGCCGGCGGCGGCGGCATCGGCATGCAGCTCTGTGCCGATGCCGAAAGCCTGAAGGCGTCCTTCGAAAGCGTGCAGCGGACGGCGCGGGCAAGCTTCGGCGATGCACGCGTCTATATCGAGCGTTTCGTAGCGGCGGCACGGCATGTGGAAGTGCAGATCTTCGGCGACGGCCAAGGCAAGGTCATCGCGCTCGGGGAGCGGGATTGCTCGCTGCAGCGGCGAAACCAGAAAGTGGTCGAGGAAACTCCCGCCCCCGGCCTTTCGGCCGCGACCCGCGCCCGCCTGCATAAGTCGGCCGTCGATCTTGGTGCTGCGGTCTCCTACGAATCCGCCGGCACAGTGGAATTCATCTACGATCCCCAGCGCGATGAATTCTACTTCCTTGAGGTCAACACCCGCCTGCAGGTCGAACATCCCGTCACCGAAGCCGTGTTCGGCATCGATCTCGTCGAATGGATGATCCGTCAAGCGGTCGGCGAGGACGTGCTCTCGGGCGCCGAGGCCCTGCAGCCGAAGGGAGCGGCGATCGAAGTGCGTGTCTATGCCGAGATGCCGCATGCCGATTTCCGCCCGAGCGCCGGGCTGCTGACGGAGGTGTCCTTCCCGCAAGATGCGCGCATCGACGGTTGGATCGAGACGGGCACGGAGGTGACACCCTTCTACGATCCGATGCTCGCCAAAGTGATTGTGTCAGCCGAGGATCGCCCGACGGCGATCGAAGAGCTGAAGACGGCCCTTGCGGAAACATCGATATCCGGCATCGAGACCAATCTCGACTATCTCAGAGCCATCGCCAGCTCCGAGCTTCTGGCGAGCGGCAAGGTGGCGACGACGGCGCTGCGCGATTTTTCCTTCGTGCCTGATGTTATCGAGGCCATCGCGCCGGGGGCGCAATCCAGCATCCAGGAACTGCCGGGCCGGCTTGGCCTTTGGCATGTCGGTGTGCCGCCGAGCGGCCCGATGGATGAGCGCTCCTTCCGCCACGCCAACCGTCTCGTCGGCAATGGTGATACGGTCGCAGCACTCGAGCTGACGGTGTCCGGACCTGTGCTGAAATTCCATACCGATTCCTTGGTTGCCCTTGCCGGCGCCAGGATGGCGATGAGCGTCGATGGCGAGAAACTGCCGCATGGCGAGGCCGTCACCATCCGTGCCGGCCAGGTCCTCGTCATCGGCAGCATCGATGGACCGGGGCAGAGGGCCTACCTCGCCGTGGCGGGCGGTTTTGACGCTCCCGTCGTGCTCGGCTCGCGCGCGACCTTCGGTCTCGGCCAGTTCGGCGGCAACGCTACCGGCACGCTGAAGACCGGCCATGTGCTGCATCTTGCCCGTCAGGCGGCCGATGTGCCGAAGCCGGCGACGGAGCCGGCAGAGCTGACGCGCGAATGGCAGGTCGGTGTCGTCTACGGCCCGCATGGCGCGCCTGATTTCTTTCGGGACGGCGATATCGAGATGCTGTTTTCGACCAGCTACGAGGTGCATTTCAACAGCGCCCGCACCGGCGTGCGCCTGATCGGCCCCGCTCCGAAATGGGCGCGCAGCGATGGCGGCGAGGCTGGCCTCCATCCCTCCAACCTGCATGACAATGCCTATGCGATCGGGGCGATCGATTTCACCGGCGACATGCCGATCATTCTGGGGCCTGACGGCCCGAGCCTCGGCGGCTTCGTCTGCCCGGCGGTCATCGCACGCGACGAGCAATGGAAGATGGGCCAGTTCAAGCCGGGTGATCGCATCCGCTTTCATCCCGTCACGCGATCGGATGATCCGATTGCCGGCCCGGCCGTGCATCCGGCCAAGGAAGAGACGGGCTCGCCTGTTATCGGCACGAGTGACGACGGGCCGGTCTCCGTCGTCTATCGCCGCCAAGGTGATGACAATCTGCTGGTCGAATACGGACCGATGACGCTCGATGTCGCCCTGCGGCTGAGGGTGCATCTCTTGATGCAGGCCGTCTCGCAGGCCCGTCTGCCCGGCATCGTCGATCTCACACCCGGCATCCGCTCGCTGCAGATCCATTATGACGGCACGACGCTGACCCGCAAACGCCTGCTTGGCCTGCTGGCCGAAATCGAGGCGAGTCTGCCGGCGGCTCAGGACGTCAAAGTGCCGAGCCGTATCGTGCATCTGCCGCTTTCCTGGAACGACCCGGACGCGGAACTTGCCATGCGCAAATATCAGGAACTCGTGCGGCCGAATGCGCCCTGGTGCCCTGATAACATCGAGTTCATCCGCCGCATCAACGGGCTGGCCGACGAACAGGCCGTGCGCGACGTCGTCTTCGATGCGAGCTACCTCGTGCTCGGCCTCGGCGACGTCTATCTCGGTGCGCCGGTGGCGACCCCGGTCGATCCGCGCCATCGGCTGGTGACGACGAAGTACAATCCCGCCCGCACATGGACGCCGGAAAATGCCGTCGGCATCGGCGGGGCTTATATGTGCATATACGGCATGGAAGGCCCCGGCGGCTATCAGCTGTTCGGCCGCACCATCCAAGTGTGGAACACCTGGCGGCAGACGCCGGCCTTTGCCAGGGGCAAACCGTGGCTGCTCGATTTCTTCGATCAGATCCGCTTTTTCCCGGTCAGCCATCAGGAATTGGCGGAAGCCCGCGGCGCCTTTCCGCATGGCGGTTATCCCGTCAAGATCGAGGAGACGGAATTTTCCTACGCCGCCTATGAGCAGGAATTGCAGGCGAATGCCGCCTCGATCGCGACCTTCAAGGCACGCCAGCAGGCCGCCTTCGATGCCGAACGCCGGCGCTGGAAGGAGGCGGGTCTCGACAGCTTCGTTACCGACGAAGGCACCGGCGAAAGCCCGGCCGGAGACATCCCTGAAGGCTGCTTCGGTGTTGCCAGCGCCGTGCCCGGCAATATCTGGAAACTGCTGGTCGAGCCAGGGGCACCGGTTGCGGCCGGCGACACGCTTGCCATCATCGAATCCATGAAGATGGAAATCAACGTCACCGCGCATGCGCCAGGCCGTGTCCGCGACCTGCGCGCCGGGCCCGGACGAAACGTCAAAGCGGGCGATATCATTGTTGTTCTGGAGGAGTGCTGACCCATGCTGCCGACCATTCTTGATCTGACCAGCCTTCGCGCAGCCTATGAGGCAGGCAAAAGCCCGCTCGATATTATCGAGATCGTCATTGCCCGTCGCAATGACGCGACGGATCCCGCCATCTTCATCTCGCCGGCACCTGATGAAGCCTTGCGGGCCGAGGCACGAGCTCTGATGGAGCGTTCACCGGAGCCGAACAGCCTGCCGCTCTGGGGCATTCCCTTCGCGGTAAAGGACAATATCGACGTGGCGGGCTTGCCGACGACAGCTGCCTGCCCTGCCTTTTTCTACCAGCCAGAGAAAGACGCAACCGTCGTTGCGAGGCTGCGGGCCGCAGGCGCAATCGTCATCGGCAAGACCAATCTCGACCAGTTTGCCACCGGCCTCAACGGCACGCGTTCGCCCTATGGCGCGCCGCGCTCGGTGTTCGACAAGGACTATGTTTCGGGCGGCTCAAGCTCCGGCTCGGCCGTTGCCGTCGCCTCGGGCCTGGCGAGCTTCGCGCTCGGCACGGACACGGCCGGCTCCGGGCGTGTGCCGGCGGCCTTCAACAATCTCGTCGGCATCAAGCCGACGCCGGGACTGGTGCCGAATGTCGGCGTCGTGCCGGCCTGCCGCAGCGTCGATGTCGTCACCGTCTTTGCTGCAACGGTCGGCGACGGCGTCGCGATCCGCAAGGTGATGGAGGGCTACGATGCCGCCGATCCGTTCTCGCGCAAGGCCGTGCCATCCAGCCTGCCCGCCTCCTGTTTGCGGATCGGCGTGCTCGACGGAGCCGAGCGGGAATTCTTCGGCAACAGGCAGGTCGAGGCTCTCTATGACGCCGCAATCGATAGGGCGCGCGCCCTCGGCGCCACCATCGTTCCCTTCGACTACGCGCCGTTCCGGCAGGCGGCTGAACTGCTCTACAACGGCCCCTGGGTCGCCGAACGACTGGCGGCGGTGAAGGATTTTCTTGCCACCAATGCCGTCGATTTCGACCCGACGGTTCGCACCATCATCGAGGGCGCGAAAGCCTATGACGCAGTCGCCGCCTTCGAAGGCAGATACACGCTCGAAGCGCTGCGTCAGAAGACCGGGAAGGAATGGGAAAAAGCTGATATCCTGATGCTGCCGACCTCGCCGACGACCTATACGGTTGAAGAAATGATGGCGGATCCGATTGTGAAAAACGGTCATTTCGGCCGGTACACCAATTTCGTCAATCTGCTCGATTGCGCGGCGATCGCCGTTCCAGCCGGATTCGACGCCGATAATCATCTCCCGGCCGGCGTGACTCTGATCGGCCCCGCCTTCACCGATGATGCCCTGGCCCCCTTCGCCGACGCAATGCACCGGGCGGCGAACGCGGGAATGGGCAAGGACCGCCTTTCGGCAATCCCCGAGGCGAGCCGCGTGCCGCCGGCCGATGACGGCTTGGTGCCGATCGTCGTCGTCGGGGCGCATTTGACCGGCATGCCTCTCAACCACGAACTGACGCGACCGGGCGGCAGGCGCATCAGATCCTGCCGTACGGCTCCGGATTACCGCCTCTTCGTTCTGCCGGGCACCGTCCCGCCGAAGCCAGGCCTGATCCGCGAACCCGGTTTTGACGGCACGGGTCTCGAAGTTGAGGTGTGGAAAGTCACTCCGGAGGCTTTCGGGCGCTTTGTCCAGAACATCCCGGCCCCGCTCGGCATCGGCAAGGTAACGCTCGATGACGGTTCCCAAATTTCCGGTTTTCTCTGCGAGGCTCATGCCATCGAAGGTGCGCGCGAAATCACCGAATTGGGGGGCTGGCGCGCCTACGTCTCAGATCAAATGAAAAAAGCATGAAGCATCGTCTCAAAAAAATCCTGCTGGCGATACTTGCGGGTCTCGAGGCACGAAGTGCTTCAAGGCGGTTCGGCCACCGCAGGATTACATGACGAGGTGGGACCGAGACGATATCGCATTTGCCATATTTGCTTCGACGCCTGAGGACGATCGCAAGAAGTTCACTACGTTATGGACAAGGGGCAGCCGCTGCAGTTGCGGCCGCCATGGCTTTCGCCTTGCCGGAGATGACCTGCTAGACTTCAGGCGCCTCGCGCGCTCGGCTCGCCGGTTGTTGCAAACACCGCGCTCGCATCGCTGACCATCTCCACATGGGAATAGGCCGCCTGTGCGGCAGCGATGCCGTCCGCCCGCATGACTGCCATCACGATCCGGCCGTGTTCTTCGTAGGACTTTGCCAAGCGGCCCGGCAGACGAAACTGCGCCCGTCGAAATGGGGCGAGCCGTGCCCGTGTCTGCGTCACCATCTCCAAGATGTGATCATTATGCGCCCCGCGATAAAGGCGGGTGTGGAATTCCGTGTTATGCACCGAATACTCCTCTTCCGCGCCGGCATGCACGAGCCTCATTGATGCCTTATGCTCCAGCTCCAGCGTGCGCCGCTCATCGACTGTCATACGCTCGGCCGAGAGCCTGGCGCAGATCGCTTCGAGTTCAGCCATCGCCTCGAACATCGAATGCAGATAAGTTTCGGTGACGGTGGTGACGACGGCGCTGCGGTTCGGCTCCCGGTCGACAAGCCCCATCGCCCCGAGTTCACGGAGCGCCTCGCGCACCGGTGTGCGCGACACTTCGAAACGAGCAGCCAGCGAGACCTCATCAAGCTTCTCCCCCGGCAGCATCTGTCCGGTCACGATCATGTCCGCGATCGCACGCACCATCTGCTCGACGGTCGTCCCTGCTCTGATGATTTCTCTGCGCCTGACTTGCTTCAAGGAATGATTCTACACTGTTATGATTGCATACACATGCCCGCTCAAGCGGGCAAAGTCAAACATCAGTTTATATAATTGATGTATCTAGCAAAAATGTATTCTGCACTATCGGATTCCCAACACCTTTCAGCCAAACGAGGCAGATATCGGACGATTTTATAGGCTGTGCATATTTTTTCATCTAATTTTAAGATGAAATTGCATGCACTTCTCGGACACCGGCCGGAGCCATCACAATTTCACACATAGAATCAATACACTAAAATCTGGCATGACCATTGCATACACTTTTCTGTAACCAATCGAAAACGGCAAAACCGCCGTCAGGGGAGCATTCCGATGACCAGACTCCTTTCCATGAAACGACGTCATTTTCTTCAGGCTTCCGCCGCCGCCACTCTCGTCGGCGCGGCGCCCGGTCTCCTCTCCTCCCGCGCGCACGCGCAGACGGCCCTGACCGTCGGCTTCATCTATGTCGGCCCCAAGGATGACTATGGCTATAACCAGGCGCATGCCGAGGGCGCAGCCGCCGTCAAGGCGTTGCCCGGCATCACCGTCGTTGAAGAAGAGAACGTTCCCGAGACGGTGGACGTTCAGAAGACGATGGAATCGATGATCAATCTCGATGGCGCCACCCTGCTCTTCCCGACCTCCTTCGGCTATTTCGATCCGCATATGCTGGCCATGGCCGCCAAATATCCTGATGTCCAGTTCCGTCATTGCGGCGGGATGTGGCAGGAGGGCAAGCACCCCGCCAATACCGGCTCCTATTTCGGTTATATTTTCCAGGGGCAGTATCTGAACGGCATCGCCGCCGGCCATGCGACGAAGAGTAAGAAGATCGGCTTCGTCGCGGCCAAGCCGATCCCGCAGGTGCTGCAGAACATCAATGCCTTCCTGCTCGGCGCACGCGCAGTCGATCCGACCATCACCTGCCAGGTGATCTTCACCGGCGAGTGGTCGCTTGCGGTCAAGGAGGCGGAGGCCACCAACGCGCTGATCGATCAGGGCGCCGACGTTATCACCTGCCATGTCGATAGCCCGAAGGTTGTGGTCGAAACGGCCGCCGGCCGTGGCGCCTTCGTCTGCGGCTACCACGCCAATCAGAGCCCGCTTGCGCCGGAGAAATACCTCACGGGCGCTGAATGGGCCTGGGGTAATGTCTATAGCGACTTCGTCAAGAAGGCGCAGGCCGGCGAAAAGCTCGGCAATTTCGTGCGTGGCGGCCTGAAGGACGGTTTCGTCAAGATGAGCGCGCTCGGCCCCGGCGTTTCCGAGGCGGGCCGCAAGGCATTCGAGGCGACGCATGCCGAAATGATGAAGGGCGGCTTCTCGGTCTTCAAGGGGCCGCTGAAGGATAACAAGGGCAACACCGTCGTCACGGCCGACAAGAGCTACGCGGAAGACGCAATCGAGCTCGAAAGCATGAACTATCTGGTCGAGGGTGTCGTCGGGTCGACGGCGTAAACCGCGTGAGGGAGAAGCGCCATGACCGTTCAGGCCAATGATCCCGCAATATCAGTCGCTTCCGACAACCCAGCCGCGCTGCGTCCCCTGCTCGAATGGATCGCACGCAGGGCGGAACCTGTGGTCATCGGCCTTGCGGCCATCCTGATCGGGCTCGGGCTCTTCTCCCTCTTCATCCTGGCGGTCGGCAAATCGCCGACCATGCTCTTCCAGCTCATGTATACCGGCGGCTTCGGCAGCTGGTTTTCGGTGCAGAACAGCTTAAGCCGTGCCGCACCCCTTCTCCTGACGGCACTCTGCGTCGCCCTGCCCGCCCGCCTCGGCCTCGTCATCATCGGCGGGGAAGGAGC
This sequence comes from Rhizobium sp. CBN3, assembly GCF_030518245.1. Classification (NCBI taxonomy): domain Bacteria; kingdom Pseudomonadati; phylum Pseudomonadota; class Alphaproteobacteria; order Hyphomicrobiales; family Rhizobiaceae; genus Rhizobium; species Rhizobium sp. CBN3. Next base: position 283,907 of record NZ_JAULSE010000002.1, on the reverse strand, counting down.
GGTCGTGCTGGGCGGCGTTGCCGCCGCAGCCATGGCCATGCCGCTTGTCGGCGCGGCCCCCGCGTTTCCCAGTCTTGTTCTGATGGCGATTGCCGCCATGGTCGTCGGCGGCATCTGGATCGGCTTTGCAGGCTTCCTGCGCCATTACCGCGGCGTCAACGAAACCATTTCTTCGCTGCTGCTCTCCTATATCGCCATCGCTCTGATGAATCAGTTCGTCGAGGGGCCGCTCCGCGATCCGGCCAGTCTCAACAAGCCCTCGACCAGGCCGCTGCCACCCGAATACATGCTCGGCAACATTCCCGGTATGGATGTGCATTGGGGCCTCGTGATCGGCATCCTCGCCTGCATCCTCTCCTGGATCCTGATCGAGGTGACGAGCTTCGGTTTCGCCGCCCGCATCGCCGGCGGCAACGTGCGCGCCGCCCAAATCCAAGGTCTGCCGGTCGGCAGGCTGATTGCCTGCTTCACCGCGATCGCCGGCAGTTTCGCAGGTCTTGCCGGCATGATCGAGGTCGTGGCCGTCCAGGGGAGCGCCAATGCCTCGCTCGCCGCGGGTTATGGCTATACCGGCATCCTCGTTGCCTTCCTCGCCCGCCACAATCCGCTGGCGATCATCCCGGTCGCGATCCTGCTCGGGGGCATCGATGCTTCCGGCGGCCTCATTCAGCGCCGCATGGGCCTGCCCGATGCCACGGTGCTGGTACTGCAGGGTACGCTCTTCGTCATCATCCTCTTCTGCGAGACCTTCTACGGGCGCTTCAAGATCTTCAATCCCGACCTCTGGAAAGGGAGCCTTTGATGGAAGAGACGGGCATCGGCATCTGGGGCGTGCCGCTCGCGATCCTGGCGGGCGCCATCCGCGTTTCCACCCCCTTTATCTTCGTCAGCCTCGGCGAGACGATTACCGAGCGCTCCGGCCGCATCAATCTCGGCCTGGAAGGGACGCTCGTCTTCGGTGCGATGACGGCCTACGCCGTGGCCGTCATGACCAACTCGCCCTGGCTCGGCGTGCTCGCCGCCATGGCGACTGGCGCCATCTTCGGTCTCGTTCACGGCTGGATCTGCAAATGGCCGAAGGTGAACGACATCGCGATCGGCATCGCCATGATGCAGTTCGGCCTGGGCCTCGCCTTCTTCCTCGGCAAGTCCTTCATTCAGCCTGCAGCACCGCATCTGCCGTCGATTCCCTTCGGTTTCTGGTCGAGCCTGCCGCAGATCCAGGCAGCGCTGAACATCAATGTTCTCTTCATCCTGGGAGCCTTGCTGGCCTTTACCCTCCGGTGGGCCTTCCGGAATACGCGGCTGGGCCTCATCCTGCGCGTCGTCGGTGACAGCACTGATGCGGCGCGCGCGATGGGCATCAATCCGGATCGGGTGCGCCTGCTGGCCACCGCCGTCGGAGGCTCGCTGGCGGCGATCGGCGGCGCCTACCTGTCGCTCTATTATCCCGGATCGTGGAACGAGGGCATTTCTTCAGGCCAAGGCCTGATGGCCGTCGCACTCGTCATCTTCGCCCGCTGGAACCCGATCGGCTGCTTCCTCGCCGCGCTGCTCTTCGGCGGCGCCGGTGCGCTCGGGCCGGCGTTGCAATCGATCGGCGTGACCCAGGGCTACTATCTCTTCTATGCCGCGCCCTACGTGCTCACCCTCGTCATCATGATCGCGACCTCCTCACCGACACGTTCGCTTGCCGGTGCGCCGGGGGCGCTCTCGCTGACGAAGTGAGGCGGGAGCAGCTGATGTCCAACCGCGGCGCATTGAACGGATCGAAACGGTCGAACCGCGGCAGCAAAACACTCAAACTTGCCGGTGAATAGGAGAAGAAGACGATGGACGCCATGGTCGAGACCAAAGGACATTATATCGACGCCGATCCCTATCCATGGCCCTATAACGGCGCCCTGCGCCCGGACAATACGGCCCTCATCATCATCGACATGCAGACCGATTTCTGCGGCAAGGGCGGTTATGTCGACCACATGGGCTACGACCTGTCGCTGGTTCAGGCACCGATCGAGCCGATCAAAAAGGTCCTGGCCGCCATGCGGACCAAGGGCTACCACATCATCCACACCCGCGAGGGCCATCGCCCCGATCTCGCCGATCTGCCGGCCAACAAGCGCTGGCGTTCACAGCGCATTGGCGCAGGCATCGGCGATCCTGGCCCGTGCGGACGCATCCTCACACGCGGCGAACCCGGCTGGGACATCATTCCAGAACTCTACCCGATCGAAGGCGAGACGATCATCGATAAGCCCGGCAAGGGCTCGTTTTGCGCCACCGACCTGGAGCTGATCCTCAACCAGAAGCGCATCGAGAACATCATCCTGACCGGCATCACCACCGACGTCTGCGTTTCCACGACGATGCGCGAGGCGAACGACCGCGGCTTCGAATGCCTGCTGCTGGAAGACTGCTGCGGCGCGACCGATTATGGCAATCATCTCGCCGCCATCAAGATGGTGAAGATGCAGGGCGGCGTCTTCGGCTCCGTCTCCAATTCCGCAGCGCTCGTGAGCCAGCTGCCATGAGCACGATCCGCGACACGCCACTCCCGCAGGCCGGCAAGGCCGTCGGCATCGATACGATTGACATGACGATGCGCTTCGGCAGCTTCACCGCGCTTGACCATGTCTCGATCAAGGTGCCAGCCGGTAGTTTCCATGCGCTGCTCGGAGAGAACGGTGCCGGCAAGTCGACACTCGTCAAATGCATCATGGGTTTCTATCACGCGACAGCGGGCTCGCTCTCCGTCGATGGTCGCGAAGTGGCGATCGCATCGCCCAGGGACGCGGCGAGCTACGGCCTCGGCATGGTCTATCAGCACTTCACGCTGGTCCCGTCGCTGACGGGTGCCGAAAACCTCGTCATCAGCCGCGCTGAAGTCCCTGCCATCATCAACTGGGCGAAGGAGCGGAAGGATCTCGCCGCCTTCATGGAGCGCATGCCCTTCCAGATCCCGTTGGATCGCCCGGTGAGCGAACTGGCCGCCGGCGAGAAACAGAAGCTCGAGATCATCAAGCAGCTCTATCTCGGCCGCTCCTTTCTGGTCCTCGACGAGCCGACCTCGGTGCTGACGCCCGCAGAAGCCGACGAGATGCTCGGCCTCGTGCGCGGGATGACGCAGCGCGGCGAATTGACCGTGCTGATGATCTCCCACAAGTTCCATGAGGTGACGAAGTTCGCCGATGCCGTATCGATTCTGCGGCGCGGCAAGCTTGTCGGCTCTGGAAAAGTCGGGGAAGTCTCCACGGCCGAAATGGCGACGATGATGATCGGCGACGTCAAGCTCGCCGAGCTCGACAGCCGCGTTCCCACCCCGCAGAGCGTCAAGCCGGTCCTCAAGGTCGAGCAGGTCAAGGCGCCTGACCGCTCGGGTCTCAAGACCATCGAAATCGACGAGCTCATCGTTCACGCCGGCGAGATCGTCGGCATCGCCGGAATATCAGGCAATGGCCAGAAGGAATTGACCGAAATCCTCGCCGGCCAGCGCCCGACGGAGACCGGCCGCGTTATCGTCAACGGCGACGCCTACCGCGCGACACGGCCGGAGACGCGCAAGAACAATGTCCGTTTTATTCCCGAGGAGCCGCTGCAGAATGCCTGTGCGCCGCGAATGACCGTCAGCGAAAATCTCGCCTTTCGAACGTTTGACCTCAAGGCAGGCGGCAAGGACGCGATCTGGCTGAACAAGGGCAAGATGAGGAAGCGCGCCGCGGCGCTGATTTTCGACTTCAAGGTGAAGACGGCCTCGTCTGCCTCGCCGATCGCGGCACTTTCCGGTGGCAATGTGCAGCGCGCCGTGCTTGCCCGCGAACTGACCGGCAAGGTGGATCTGCTCATCGTCTCGAACCCGTGCTTCGGCCTCGATTTCTCGGCCGTCGCCGAAATCCGCGCCCGCATCATGAAAGCGCGCAATGCCGGCGCTGCCGTGTTGCTGCTCTCCGAGGACCTCGACGAGCTGCTCGAGATGTCCGATCGCATCATGGTGATTTCCGAAGGTAGGCTGGTTTACGAAACGCCGGCCCGCTCAGCCGACATCGGCGTGATCGGCGCCCATATGGCGGGGCATCACTGATGGCTGAGATCAATGCAGAACCCTTCGCCTTTCCGGTGAAGCACGACCAGCTCGCGCTTATTGTCATCGACATGCAGCGTGACTTTGCCGAGCCCGGCGGCTTCGGCGCCAGCCTCGGCAACGACGTCAGCCGCGTCACCAGGATCGTGCCCGATGTCAAACGGCTCATCCAGGGCTTTCGTTATGCCGGGCTGCCGGTCATTCACACGATGGAATGCCATCGGCCCGATCTTTCGGATCTGCCGCCGGCGAAACGCGACCGCGGCAATCCGACACTCAGGATCGGCGACGAAGGCCCCATGGGCCGCATCCTGATCTCCGGCGAGCCCGGCACCGCAATTCTGCCGGAGCTTGCGCCGGTCAGAGGCGAGGTCGTCATCGAAAAACCGGGCAAGGGCGCCTTCTATGCGACCGAGCTCGGCGAAGTGCTGCAGCAGAAGGGTATCAAACAGCTGGTTTTCGCAGGCGTGACGACCGAAGTCTGCGTGCAGACCACCATGCGTGAGGCCAACGACCGCGGCTATGAATGCCTGCTCGCCGAGGAGGCGACGGAAAGCTATTTTCCGGAGTTCAAGGCCGCAGCCATCGCCATGATCCGCGCCCAGGGTGCAATCGTCGGCTGGACGGCTCATGTCGACGACATATTGGAAAGCATCGCCCATGCCTGAAACCACCCGCGAATTGCTCACATCAGGCGGCTGGAGGGATCTGCACTTCGGCCCCTTCCGCGATCAGGTGACAATCCACTGGATCCGACCCTTTGAGGGCGACCAGCCCGGCGTGGCGCTCCTGAAATATGAAGCCGGCGCCGGCGTTCCCCGCCATCGGCATGAGGGGCTGGAAACCATTCTCGTGCTCGACGGAGTGCAATCGGACGAAGCCGGCGATTACGGCCGCGGTAGCTATATCGTTAACGCACCCGGCACCGAGCACTCGGTCTGGAGCGAAACCGGCTGTGTCGTCCTCATCCAGTGGGACCGGCCCGTCAGCATGCTGGAAGACAAAACAGCATGAAGCAAACGATACCACCGCGATGCAGGCGGCCGGGATGAGCGGATCGATAGGGGTAATAAAGCTTCCGCTCCAATTCACCCCCAAGACTGGTTTGCAGTCGAGCAGATTCGAACTGTCGTCACGACATCTCGCACTATCAACGGCTAAAGCGTTCCAAGTGACACAGTGCGATTTATCGGCGCGTTGCGCCTATTTCTGCTCCGTCTTTCCCGGCTGCTTCGTGGCTGCCTCTACAGCACCACCCTGCAGATCCGCCTCGTCCCCGACAATGGCGGCAGCCTCGTCGAGCAGGACGTCCTTGGCCTTCTTGCGGGCATTTTCCATGGCGATATCGGCGCTCAGGCTGCGCTCATCCGCCTGCAGGCCGTCGTCGCCGGCAAGATCTTCGCCATCGCCGGCTTCGGCGCGCGCCTTGAACCGCGCCTCGCGGGCCGCCGCTTCCTTGCGGCGTTCGGCTTCGTTCAGCGAAACGACGCCTTTGTCACGCTGCGCCTTCAGATCGGCGATGTCCTGCAGCAGACGCTGGAAATCCTGATCGCCCTTGACCCGCGCATCGTGGCGGCTCTGCAAAGCCGGCAGCAATGCCGTAACATCACCTTCCGGCGCGTATTTCGCCGGCTTGATCTCCGCCCACGGCAGGGCATTGTCATAACTGGTCTCGCCGAAGCTCGCGGGATCGGACAATGCGGGCAGGCTGATATCGGGGGTGACGCCGCGCAGCTGCGTGGTGCCGCCGTTGATCCGGAAAAACTGGGCGATCGTCACCTTCAGCTCCCCGAATTCGGGTTTGCTGTTGTGAACCACCTGGTCGAGATCGACGACCGTCTGAACCGTGCCCTTGCCGAAACTGGGCTCGCCGATGATCACGCCGCGGCCGTAATCCTGGATCGCCGCGGCAAAGATCTCCGAAGCCGAGGCCGAGCCGCGGTTGATCAGAACCCCCAAGGGACCTGTCCAGGCAGGCGTTGTCAGATCGGCGCTCTTGACCTCGATCTTGCCGTTGCCGGCACGCTGCTGGACGACCGGGCCCTTGCCGATGAAGAGGCCGGTGAGATCGATCGCCTCATCAAGCGAACCGCCGCCATTGTTGCGCAGGTCGATCAGAACGCCGTCGACCTTTTCCTCGTTCAGTTCGGCGAGCAGCTTGGCGACATCGCGGCTGGCGCTCTTGTAGTCTTTGTCGCCCTTGTTCTTGGCTTCGAAATCCTCATAGAAGACCGGCAGGGTGATGATGCCGATCTTGCGGGTGGTCTCGCCCGCCTTCACCGATAACACGGTTTTCCTGGCGGCCTGCTTGTCGAGGCTGATCTTGTCGCGCACCAGGTTGACGACACGGTGCACGCCGTCTGCGCCGGCATCGGCCGGCAAAATGTCGAGCCGCACCACCGAGCCTTTCTTGCCGCGGATCATCTGCACGACTTCATCGAGGCGCGTGCCCACCACTTCCTTGATCGGCCCGTCCTTGCCCTGGCCGACGCCGGTGATGCGGTCGCCAACGGCGAGCTTGCCGGAGAGCTGTGCCGGTCCGCCGGGCACGAGCTCGCGGATCGTCGTGTAATCGTCACGCTCCTGCAGCACCGCGCCGATGCCGAACAGCGACAGCTTCATCGAGACATTGAAGTCGGCGGAAGCCGCCGCGCCGAAATAATCGGTGTGCGGGTCGATCGAGTTCGAATAGGCGTCCATGAACGACTGGAAAACGTCGTCGCTCTTGAACTTGTAAGCGCGCTCGAGCGTGTTTTCATAGCGTTTGTCGAGCGTCTCGCGAATGGCCGCGTCGTCCTTGCCGCCGAGCTTCAGCCGAAGCCAGTCGTTCTTGACGCGCTTGCGCCAGAGATCGTTGCTTTCGGCTTCCGACTGCGGCCAGGGCGCCTTGTCACGCAGCACCGCGTAATCTTCCTTGCCGCTGAAATCGAAGCCCTGCTTCAGCAGGCTGCGCGCATAGGTCATGCGGTCGACGACGCGCTGTTGATAGGCGTTGAAGATCGCAAACGGGATCTTCAGGTCCTGCCGCTCGATGGCATCGTCGATCTCGCTGCGGTCGGCCATGAACTTGTCGACGTCGGCCTGCAGGAAGAGCATGCGGTCGGGATCAAGCGACTTGACGAACTGATCCATCACCCTGCCCGACAAGGCATCGTCGAGCGGAACGGGCTTGTAGCTGTATCGCGAGAGAAATTGCGCGCTGAGCTCAGCCGCCTGCGCCTGCCGCGTCAACGGCTTCAAAACCGGCGGCGCTGCGACCTCGGCATAGGCGGACGGGGCGAGTGCAAGAAATGCACCGAGAAAAACATAGGCTATGCGCATTCAGTCTTGATCCAATTCTTAATGCCGAGGGTGGATGTGTGAACTAAGTGAGGCAATTGTGGTTTTTTGGCAAGCAGGGGAGAATTGTTGGCCGGCGAAGCCAGGAAAAAACGATCCGGCAATGAATATTGCGACGGCGGGCAAGACCGCACCCCCGTGCGCCCGGAAAGTTTGAGTTGACCGTTTCGGGTGGCGAGGCGACAGTTGCATCTGCAGCAAGGCAGGAGGAACATGATGGACGAGCAAGACCGCTGGCGCCAGATGGCAAGCGCACCGAGAGACGGCAGCCGCATCCTGGTGACGATCCGCGCATCCGAACAGGGGCCGGCGGAAGTCGACCTCGCCTATTGGTCGCATGGCGATCAGTTCGGCGCAGAAGGCTGGCGCGCCTCGGATTCCTCGCCCGGCCACATCATCGAATATGCCGAGCCGGAGTTGAAGTGCTGGATGCCGATGCCCTCGGCAAATCGCACCTCGATGCCCTCGCCCTGGGAAGGCGAAGACGACGAGCAACTGGACGGGTCGGGCATTTAAGGACTGGCGCAAGCCCTTTTTCCTGGCGCCCGCAAGATAGGCACGGCAGGTGGAGCAAGGTTCAGTCAAAAAAGCCCGCATCCTCTTCCCTGAGGTATCTCCCGGCTGCTTCAGCGTCGATGTCGAGGCCCAGCCCCGGCGCTTCCAGTAGATCCACCATGCTGTCCTTCACGATCTCAGGCGGCAAGCCGATGACCAGATCCTCCCACCAGGGGTCCGAAGCTGTCGGATATTCGAAGGCGACGTAATTTGCCGGCAATGTGGCGCAGACATTGATCAGCGCGCCGAGGCCGAGCAGCCCGTTAGCGACGCCATGCGGTGCCATCAGGATCGAGTGCATGTAGGCGTGCTCGGCGACCCATTTGAGCTCGGCGATGCCGCCAATGTCGGCTGGATCGGGGCCGATAACGCGGACCGCCTGCGTCTCGATCAGTTCCTTGAAATTGTGCCTGAGGTAGATCTGCTCACCAGTGTGGATTGGCGTCGAGGTGGAGGTTGTCAGTTCTCGATAGGCCTGCGGATTGACCCACGGCACGTAGTCGCCAGTCAGCATGTCCTCGAGCCACATCAAATTGTACTTCTCGACGGCGCGAGCGAACCTGATCGCATCGGGCAGCATCCAGCCCGGGCCGCAGTCGAGCGCCAGGCCGACCTTGTCGCCCAGCACTTCCTTCATCGCGGCTACGCAGTCGAGCATGTGATTGAAACCGCGCTCGCTGATTGCGCCCTGATCCATGGCACCGTGATAGCCGGCCTTCTTCTGCGTCACGCCGTAGTGGAAGCCCTCGATGGTATCCTTCATGTTCGAGTGGAAGGAGATTCCTTGCTTGATCATGAAGAAGTTCTGCGGCTGCTCCATCATCCATTTGACGTCAGCGGCGTAATCCTCCGGCCGGTCGCCGGTGCGAATCTGGCGGACCGAGCCGTTGTAGACCCGCACCTTGTCGCGCACCTTGCCGCCGAGCAGTTTATAGGCCGGCACACCCGCGGCCTTGCCGGCAATATCCCACAGCGCATGCTCGATCGCGCTCACCGCCGCGCCGTACGGCTTGAAAGAGCCGCGCTGGCGGATCTTCAGCATCACTCGCTCGACATCGGTCGGGTCCTCGCCGACCAGCGCCTCGCGGAAATGCAGCACCCAAGGCTTGAGATAGGCCTTGGTGAATTCGACTTCGCCCAAGCCATAGAGGCCCTCGTCCGTGACGATGCGGACGATCGGATGTTTGCCGATGACGGCACAGCGCAGTTCGGTGATCTTCATTTTAGGTCCGCCTGCTCAACTCCAGGTGCGATCCCAAGAATACTCATCGTCCCAGTGATCCGTAGGCTGCCAGATGCCGGTGATCCCCGGCTGCAGATGCTGCGAGATCACCTCGTCGACGACGTCGTCGATCCCCAGGCCCGGTTTGTCCGGAACAGTGACAAAGCCGTCCTTCACCAGGGGCTTCGGGAGGCCGGTGACGATATCGTCCCACCAATCGACATCAGCGGAGTGGTATTCGAGCGCCATGAAGTTTTCAGTCGCGGTCGCAACGTGTGCGGCGGCCATTGCGGCGATTGGACTTTCTGCCATGTGTATGGCCATGGCGACACCATGGTCCTGTGCCATATCGCCAATCTTCTTGGTCTCGAGGATGCCCCCACTGGTGAGCAGGTCCGGGTGGATGACGGAGACGCCGCCGCTCTTGAGCAGAGGCTCGAAGCCCTCCTTGAGGTATATGTCCTCGCCGGTGCAGATTGGCACCGTGGTGGAGTCCTGCAGTTGGCGGTACTGCTCGGTATACTGCCACGGGATCACATCCTCGAGCCAGGCCGGCACGTATTTCTCAATTCGCCTGGCAAGGCGAATGCCGTTCTGCATTGAGATATGGCCGATATGGTCGATCGCAAGCGGAACCTGCATGCCGATGACCTCACGCACCTCGGCGATGTATTGCTCGAGCAGGTCGAGGCCCTTGTCGGAAAAATGGAGGCCGGTAAACGGATGCTGAACGTTATGCAAATCGTAGGCCGCGTTGCGGACAAGCCGCTCTTCAATGGTCTTCAGCGGCCCGCGGCTGGGACGGTCGCGGTATCCTTCCAACGAGCCGGCGGGAAACACGACCGCACCGGGCACATCCGCGATCTGCATCAGTCCCAAATCCATCTTCAGGAAGGTGAAGCCGAGCTCCATGCGCTGCTTGAGGCGCTTGCCGGTTTCCGTGCCGCTCGGCACTGTGGCGTCGGTATCGCAGTAAACGCGCACTTTTTCCCGAAAGCGGCCGCCGAGCATCTGGTAGATAGGGACGCCATAGGCCTTGCCGGCAAGATCCCACAACGCGATTTCAACCGCCGATACGCCGCCGCCTTGCCGGCCGTGGCCGCCGAACTGCTTGATCCGGCGAAACAGTCGATCGATGTTGCAAGGGTTCTCACCCAGCAACCGGCTCTTCAGCATCAGCGCGTAGGTGGCGCTGGCACCGTCGCGGACCTCGCCAAGCCCGACAATGCCCTGGTTGGTGTAAATCTTAAGCAGCACCGAGGTGAATGGCGCGTCGACAATTTCGGCTACCCGCATGTCGGTTATGCGAAGGTCGGAAGGCTTGGAATGCGTGTTGACCCGATTGAGCGCCTCGTCGGCTCCATTTGCCTCTGGCATGATTTATCCTCGCTTCGGTCGGCGGGCTCGTTGCCGCACACGGCGGCGGCGTAGAGCGTTGCTAGGCCAGCTCTATCTCGTGGCTTTCAAGGTAGTCGCGGTTCATCTCAACGCCGAGACCGGGCCTCGGTGTAAGCTTTAGGCTGCCGTTCGAAACATCGAGCGGCCTGTCGATGAGGTGATCGTATTTGCTGAGGTTCCACTCCGACGTTTCGAGTTTGTAGAAGTTGGGAACGGTCATCATCACCTGAGCTCCGGCAACGACGTTGATCGGCCCTGCGGCGTCATGCGGCGAGACCGGGATGTAGTAGGCTTCACACAGGGCGGAAATCTTCTTGAGTTCGGTAATGCCGCCGGTCCAGGTGACATCCGGCATGATGTAGTCGGCGAGCCTGTTTTCGAGCACCGGCACGAAATCCCACTTCGTGTGGCCGCGTTCGCCCCAGGATATAGCGGCGCTGACCTTCTCGCGGACCTGTCTGAGAGCGTTGAGACTTTCCGGTGGGCAGGGCTCCTCGAACCAGTCGATTTGACCAGCCTCCTCAAGGCTCCGACAAAGGCGAATGGCGGTGGGAACGTCGAACCGGCCATGCGCATCGATGAGGATGTCGACATCAGAGCCCGCCGTTTCGCGGATCAGGGCGGTGAGTTCGGCGGCCTCACGCTCATCCTTGCGGGTCATGCTGCCATCGAGGTAGCCGTCCCGCTGTTCGCGAGGCTGTCCATCGGCGGTACTGCCCTGGTAGGCGAAAGGATCGAACTTGAGCGCCGTGTGGCCGGACTCGACGATGTCTCGAATTTCCCTGACCACAGCTTCCTTGCTGGTAAACTTGGCCTGATTGGGATGGGTGTAGAGCGAAATTTCATCGCGCACCGCTCCGCCCAATAGCTCGTATATCGGCTTGCCAAGGACTTTGCCTCGAATGTCCCAAAGGGCTATGTCGATGGCGCTCACACATTCGACGGCGGCGCCGCGACTGCCCATGTAGGTGAAGCTGCGGAATATCTTGTGCCAAAGATACTCGATGCGCGCCGGGTCCTCGCCCATCAAAGCGGCGCCGATCTGCCGCAAGATCGTGCAGAGGGCGCGATTGGCGAGCCTTGTCGTGGTGGTGATCTCTCCCCAGCCGCTCACCCCCTCGTCGGTCGTGACTTCGACAAACAGAAACTCTCCCCAATAAGAAGCATCCGAGCTGATGAGCCATGGCCGAACGTTGGTGATTTTCATCTCAACTGCCCTTTTTCTGAAATGGTCGGGATAGCGACAGTTCAGGCCATCTATTCTATCCTGCCCGAGCGGCGTTACGCGCACGCATGTGTTCGAGGATGTGCCGCCCTGAGCCTTCGACATGGCGTGCAATAAGTTCGGCTGCCTCGTTCGCCCTTCCGGCTTTGACATGCGCGATAAGCTCGCGATGCTCGCTCAGGATCGCTGCACGCCGGGCAAGCGTAAAATCGAAGCGGCGGCTCACGGCTCGGAGCACTTCGCGATGCTTCCACCAAAGTTCGGCGGCATGTCGGTTATAGTGCTTCCGGTACATGACGGTATGAAAGGCAGTGTCCAGTTCGCTATGCCTTACCGTGTCGGCAAAGTTATTCTCTTCAATGAGGCTTTGGATGCTTTCGAGTTCAGCAATGTCCTCCACCGTCGCCATATTCACGAACCAGCGCGTCAGTGACGGCTCGATCAAAACGCCGATCTCGTAGATATCCCGAACAAAGTCCTGATCGATGGGCCGGACGCGCGCTCCGCGATTGGGAACAAAGGTGACAAAGCCCTCCCCGCGCAACAGTTGCAAAGCCTCCCGCACTGGGTTGGTCGAGGTGCCGTGGCGCCGGGCCAGATCGGTGATGACGAGCCGCTCGTTCGCCGCGAGCCGCCCTTCGATGATGTCATCCCTGATCAGTTGGTAAACAGACGCACCCTCGCTCGACGCCCCTGTAGCGTCGATGCCCTCGGGCGGCTGCGCTTTAAATTCGCTTGTTTCAGTCAAGATTGTCCCCAATCCATACACACATTCACGGGATATCATGCAAAACCTCCCAAAACAATGTACGATTTTCTTCAGTTGACAGACAATCCCCGACATGAAAACGTACAATAAGGTCGAAGGGATACATTAAGTGGGAGAATCCCACGACCTGGGAGCAAGACCGCCTCAATGCAGAGCGGCTTGGGAAAAAACCTGGGAGAATACCTATGACGAGTCTTTCGCTCGGCGGTGTCGTTGTACGCGGCACTGTATCCACTGCTTTGATGGTATCGTTGATGTCCGTGTCTGCGCTGAGTGCGCCGGTCGACTTGAGCCAGTGGTCACCGCAATATGTGCGCTCCATTGCCGGCACGCAGGAGTTCGACACGGCGGCCGATTGCGGCAAGGTCACCCCCCTCGACTATAAGGGACGGCTGACATTCTGGTATCAGGGCGTGTTCGAGGGCGACCCCGACCTCCTGCGCCAGTATTACAAGGACTTCTTCGAGACTTTCCGCAAAACCTACCCAAACATCCAGCTTGAGGAACAGGCCCTCACCTATAACGACCTGCTGGACAAGTTCCGGACCGCGCTCCTTGGCAATGCAGCGCCCATGGCGGTCCGCCTGCAAATTCTGGGCGGCACCGAGTTCGCCTCAAAGGGCTATCTGGAGCCGCTCAAACCCGAGGATGTGGGCTATTCCACCGAGGATTTCTGGCCGGGCGCCATGAAGGCGGTGACGTGGAAGGGGGTGACCTATGGCATTCCGACCAATAACGAGACGATGGCGTTCATCTGGAACGCCGACATCTTCAAGCGTGCAGGCCTAGATCCGGACAAGGCTCCGGCAACCTGGGACGATGTCGTCAAATATTCCAAGCAGATCCACGACAAGCTCGGCATTGCCGGCTACGGCCTCGTGGCTCGCAAGAATGCCGGCAATACGCCGTATCGCTTCATGCCGCAGCTGTGGGCCTATGGCGGCGGCGTCTTCGACGAAGCGACCGCCAACCCGACCTACAAGGAGGTCAAGCTCAATAGCCCGCAGAGCAAGGCGGCGTTGCAAGCCTCCTACGATATGTATGTTCGCGACAAGTCGGTTCCGGTCTCGGCGCTCACCAACCAGCAGGCCGACAACCAGCCCCTCTTCCTCGCTGGCCAGCTCGGCATGATGATCTCGCACCCGTCCGACTATAACGTCATGCTCGACCTGCAAAAGAAGACGACGGGCAGCGACAAGGAAAAAGCGCAGACCGTCATCGACAACATGCGCTACGGCCTCATTCCGACTGGCCCCGACGGCAAGCGTGCCGTCGTGTTTGGCGGCTCCAACATCCACATCCTGAAGCCCGAATATGTCGAGGGCGGCAAGGTAGACGAGCCGGCTGCGAAGGCTATCATCTGCATGTGGACGAGCCCCGAATGGTCGCTGAAGATGGCCTATGCCGGCTCGAACCCGGGTAACCTGAACGGCTTCAAGACCAAATGGATGAAGGAACGTCTTGATAACATCAAGTTCCTTGATGTCACGACCTCGATGCTGCCATACGGCATCCCGTTCCCGGCGCTGCCACAGTCGCCCGAGATCATGAACATCATCATCCCGGACATGCTGCAGAATGCCCTGACCGGAGCCATGACCGTCGATCAGGCAGCGGACGACGCAGCCAAGAAGGTAAAAGACCTGATGGCCGGCGGACTCTAGTCAATCCTGACGATCTGACCGGCTGCACCTCGATTGCAGCCGGTTTGTTCCGAAGAATAGGGGCACCGCACAGTGACGATCTTGACTGGCAAGACCGAGGCTCACCGAAGACTGCAATCCGATCGGTCCGGCGTGCTGCGAAACATCTTGGAGCATCGCGCTGACTACGCGTACGTGCTTCCCGCGATCGCCGTGATGCTTATCGTTATCGCCTACCCGATCTATTACACAATCGAATTGTCGTTCTTCAATACACCGCCTGGCCTGCAGCTCCGGGACAAGATTTTTGTTGGCCTCGACAACTACACCGCCATCCTCACAAGTCCGGTGTTCTGGAAAGTCACCTCGAACACTCTTATCTGGACACTGGGATCCACTCTCATCTCATTTGTCCTGGGATTTTCTTGCGCACTGGCGCTCCATCGCGACTTTGTCGGCCGCGGCATCCTGCGGGCCATCCTTATCATTCCCTGGGTCATCAGCGCGGTCGCCGCGTCCTATATCTGGAAGTGGATCTACCATTCGGACTTTGGGATAATCGGCGCGGTGCTGGTCGACCTCGGATGGGCCGATCGGCCGCCGAATTTCATCGACAGCGTCAGCACAGTGCTGCCCTCGCTGATCGTCGTCAATATCTGGCGAGAGTTTCCGTTTGCCATGATCATGATGATGGCTGGCCTGCAGACCGTTCCCGACCAGTTGCTGCGCGCCGCAAAAGTCGACGGAGCCAATGCATGGCAGCGGTTCTGGCACGTCACCTTTCCGCACTTGAGAAACGTCTCGACGGTGACGATCCTTCTGCTGGCAGTGGCCAACTTCAATTCTTTCATCATCCCCTGGATCATGACCGGCGGCGGGCCGTCGAACGCATCGCATATCTGGATCACCCACATTTATGAACTCGCCTTCGGCCGCCAGCGCTGGGGGGTAGCATCGGCTTATTCGGTGCTGCTGTTCTTGATCCTGATGTCGCTCGGCTACTTCTACGTCCGCGCGCTGAGCGGGAATGAGCAGAAGGATGGGAGCGCATGAGCGCGATTGCCGAGACTGCTCATCGTGCCCACGCGCATCGCCGTATGCGCATCGATGGATGGCGGTGGGGTGGGCGCATCTTCCTGGTGTTCATGCTGCTTTACACCGCATTACCGATGGTCTGGATGCTGATCACCTCGATCAAGTCCGGCTTCGCCGCGATGCAATTCCCGCCGCAATGGTGGCCGGACCAACCGACCCTTGCCAGCTACCAGAAGCTGCTCGATCCGCAAAACAGCGTCGGCCAGGACTTCCTGCGCTTCTTCTGGAACAGCCTTTTCGTCTCCACCGCTACGACCATCCTTTCGGTGATCGTGGCCGTTCCTGCGGCCTACGCGTTTTCACGCTTCACCTTCCCGGGCCGGAACTTTCTGTTCTTCGCCGTCTTGCTTCGCAACATGTTCCCGGCAGTGATCTTCCTCGTGCCGCTCTTCATCCTGATGCGCGCGATCGGGCTGGTGAACACGCACGGGTCGCTTGTTCTGACTTACCTTACATTCGGCCTGCCGCTGGCAATCTGGCTCCTCAAGGGCTTCTACGACAACATCCCGGTGCAACTCGAGCAGGCGGCGCGCATCGACGGGGCAACGCGGTTTCAGGCCTTTCTCCTGATCGTCATGCCGCTCTCGGCGCCAGGAATCATCGCCACCGCGATCTATTCCTTCATCGGCGCCTGGAACGAGTACATCTACGCCTACACCTTCCTCTCCAAGAACGAGCAGTTGACGCTGCCGGTCGGCATCCAGCGCTTTTTCTCGGAAAACACGACGGACTTTCCGGGCCTGATGGCGGCCAGCTTCATGATGAGCGTGCCCGTCGTCGTCCTGTTTCTCGTTCTGCAGCGATACTTCGTACGCGCCCTCACCGAAGGCGCAGTCAAGCACTAGAACAGGATGATTTTAGGCCGGTTGGCCTAAAATCTGAATCCTGTTCTAAATTAAAGAGTTAGAGCATGACGTCGTCCGAAAACCGCTCACACTTTTCGGCATCATGCTCTAGAGGAGTTGCCGGTGGCCCACGTGGTCCTCAAAGATCTGATCAAGACCTATGGCGGCTTCAAAGCTGTCAACAAAGTTTCGCTGACGGTCAACGACGGCGAATTCGTTGCGCTCGTCGGCCCTTCAGGCTGCGGCAAGACAACCACGCTCAATCTTGTGGCGGGGCTCATCCCTATCACATCCGGCGACATCGTCATCGGCGAGCGGGTGGTCAACGACCTCGACCCCAAGGACCGGGACATCGCAATGGTGTTCCAGAACTACGCGCTCTACCCGCAGAAATCGGTCTACAAAAATCTGGCTTTCCCGCTGCAGATGCGCAAACTGCCACGCGACGAGATTGACAAGAAGGTCAGGGAAGCAGCGCGGGTGCTCGACATGACGCAGCTCCTCGAGCGCAAGCCACGCGAACTTTCGGGCGGCCAACAGCAGCGCGTGGCACTCGGCCGTGCGCTCGTTCGCGATCCGGCGGTATTCCTGATGGATGAACCGCTTTCCAACCTCGACGCAAAACTGCGCGTACAGATGCGGTCGGAGATCAAACGTTTTCACCAGGATCTCAAGGCGACGATCATCTATGTGACGCACGATCAGCTCGAAGCGGTCACCATGGCCGACAGGATGGCGGTGATGAACGGCGGCTATCTGCAGCAATACGATACTCCGGCGCAGGTCTTTGCCAATCCGGTAAACATGTTCGTCGCCAGCTTCGTCGGCAGCCCGGCGATGAGCCTAATCCCATTGGAGGCGTCAACGGCAAGTGACGACAATGTGTTGATCAGCGCGGAGGGATGGCGCCTCGAGCTTTCGCCAAAAAATGCCCAGAAAGTTGCAAGGTCATCCACCAAGAAAGTCGTGCTCGGCGCGCGCCACTCGACGATCAAGCTGCATAAGAGTGCGACGCCTGGGAGCGTCCCTGCCAAAGCCTACACGGTGGAGCCGACCGGTGATGTCACCTTCGTGCAGGCGTTCCTATCAGGCGCCATCGTCAATGTCAGCGTGCCGCCGACCATTGCGGTCACGCCCGACGAACAGATTTGGCTCGAGTTCGATCAGGAGCGAATGCATCTGTTTGACGGCGAAACGGAAATGGCACTCAAGGCCAACTGAGAGCAGGCGGATGCGTGTGAAACGAGGGTGTGGATGACGAAGCTTAAAATCACGGCGATCAGGCCCTATCCGGTATGGGTCGGAACGCGCAACCAGATGCTGGTCAAGGTCGAGACCGACAGCGGCATCTTCGGCTGGGGCGAGAGCGGCTTGAGCGGTCGCGAGAAGGCCGTCGCCGGTGCGATCGAACACTATCGCGAGTTTCTCATCGGCCGCGACCCGATGCAGATCGGTCGGATATGGCAAGAGGTTTATCGCAGCCAATACTTCGAAGGTGGCCGCGTTCTGCAGGCGGCGATTTCCGCGATCGACATTGCCCTTCACGACATCAAGGGCAAGGCGCTGGGGGTTCCAGCCTACCAACTGCTGGGGGGCAAGCAGCGCGACCGCATTCCTACCTTCGCCTCGACCGGTGACGAGGCCGAGGGCGAGGTTGCCATCGAACGAGCCCGCGAACTGCGCGAAAAAGGGTGGCAGGTGATCCGTTTCTTCCCCATCGGGCAAAGCAGCAAGGACATCTTTGAGCCGCGGGAGTCGATCGGCCCTACCGCAGCGATGCTGAACAAGGCGCGCGAGGCGCTGGGCGACGACATCGTCCTCGGCATCGATTATCATCATCGGCTGTCGGTGGCCGAGGCGGCGAGCTTCTGTAACAAGCTCGATCGTGGCGTGCTTGATTTCCTCGAGGAGCCAATACGAGACGAGACACCCGAGGCCTACGAATCCCTGCGCACCATGACCGACATCCCGTTCGCAATCGGCGAGGAATTTGCCAGCAAGTGGCAATTCCTGCCCTACATCGAGCGTGGCATCCATCAGTTCAACCGGCTCGATGTGTGCAATGTGGGCGGGCTCACCGAAGCGATGAAGGTCGCGGGCTGGAGCGAGGCGCACTATGTGGATCTGATGCCGCACAATCCCCTTGGCCCAGTCTGCACGGCCGCGACCATCCATTTTGCCGCCGCGGTGCCGAATTTCGCCTGGCTCGAGACCAGGGCGCCCGAAGCGAAGCTCGGCTTCGACAATTCCGACTTCTTCCCCGTGCAACCACGGCTCGATGGCCCGAACTATCCGGTCAGCGATCTGCCGGGACTCGGCGTCGAGGTCAACGAAGAGGCGATCAAGGCGGAGAGCTTTCGTTTCTGGGAGGCGCCCCACCTGAAGCGCCGCGACGGTTCTGTCACCAACTGGTAGTTTCATCCACCGGAGCCTAAGATGACGCATACGCCCGATATTACGCGACCGCCCAGAGACATAATCGACGCACTGAAGGAGATCGGCGCCGCGACCATTGCCGGTACGCTCGGCCATATGGGCTTCCGCAATCCGCACATGGTCGGCCCGGTATCGCAGCGCCGCGGGAAGTCCATCGTCGGCCCGGCGCTGACGCTTCAGTTCCTGCCGCAGCGGCCCGACCTCTTCACCGAGGGAGAATATGCAGATCCGGAGACGCAGCTGCACCGCCATGTGCTTTACCACGTGCAGGAGGGCGATGTGGTCGTGGTCGACGCGCGCGGCGACATGAGCTCAGGCGTCTTCGGCGACATGATGTCGACCTATTTCAAAGGCAGGGGCGGCTCCGGCATCGTGATCGATGGGTGCATGCGCGATCGGCCCAATGTCGAAAAGCTCGATCTCGCACTCTGGCTGCGGGGCTGGACGCCCAACTACCATGTGCAGACCAGCATCTATCCGAACGCCGTTAACGTTCCGATTGCCTGCGGCGGTGTCACGGTAATCCCCGGAGACATCATAGTCGCCGACGATGACGGGGTGGTGGTGCTTCCAGTGGCCATGGCCTCGAAGGTCATCGAGGAATCGCAAAAGCATCACGATTGGGAGGAGTTCTCGCGAGTGAAGCTCATGGGGGGCGGGTCGCTGCAGCGCTATTACCCACTGCATGACGATGCCCGCGCAGAGTACGAAGAGTGGCGCCGAACAAACCGCTCGGGAACAAATTAGTTGGGGCGTTGCGAACTTTCAGAGCCGCGTCGGGCACCGAAATCGCTGAACCGCCATGGACGGGATGGTTCATTCAAGAGATGGTCCAGATCGACGTGGTCCCGCGCGATAATGGCGACGCCGAGTGAAGACCACGCGCTTCTAATCACGCGCCCCATTGAAGAGCCGCCATACTCAGCCCTCACCTCCTATTTCGACAAGGGCATCCTGCAGTGCGTTGAGCAGCATATCAGCATTTTCGCGAGAGAAAGGGAGCGGCGGCCGAATTTTGAGAACATTACCATTCAGTCCTGAGGCACTTATCAACACACGCCGATCACGAAGCTCGCTAACAACTTTGAGCGCGAGGGTGCTATCTGGCTCGCGGCTGTCCTGATTGCGTACAAACTCCAATCCGAGAAACAAACCGCTGCCGCGTACATCTCCAATAGAAGCGAATGTGTCTTTCAGGCTCTTCATTCCTGCACGCAGGTAGTCCCCCGTCTTGCGCGCATTTTGCATAAGATTTTCGTTCTCGATAACGTCAAGTACAGCAGAGGCAGCAGCTAAAGAAACGTTGTTGGCCCCAAATGTGTTGAAGTAACGTATATCCCGGCCGAAACGCTCCTGGATGTCCGACTTCATAATGGCCGCTGCAATTGGCATTCCGTTACCCATCGGCTTGCCGGTCACCGCAATGTCCGGGATGACTTCGTGACGCGCGAAACCCCACATGTTTGTGCCTAGTCGCCCGAAGCCGGGCTGCACCTCGTCAGCGATATAAAGCACGCCAGCTTTTTTCAGCACATCAACGACGGGTTTGAGGAAACCGGGCGGATCGGCAAAAACGCCATCGGAGGAAAAGATGCTATCGGCGATAAAGGCGGCTGGCGTGATACCCCGGCGGCGCATGTGGCCAATCGCTTTAGCGACGTCGTCCGCCAATGCCGCACCGACACCGCGACCATTGGCGCGATAGGTGTCGGGCGCCGGCACTGTCAGCACATGCCGGCCAAGGGGTACGCTGTCCCCAAGCAACGGCGAGATTTCCGCCGCCGATGCCGTAACGCCATGATAGGCGTTCTCCGTAATGATGATACCCGTACCACCGGTATAATGGCGTGCCAACCGTAGCGCCAGATCGACCGCCTCGCTTCCGGTGCAGGTGTACATGACGCGGTCGAGTTCGGCCGGAAATGTCGCCAAAAGCCTTTCTGAGTAGGAGAGGATTTGCTCGTTCAGATAACGTGTATGGGTATTGAGTTGCGACGCCTGGTAACTTATCGCCTCCACAACGTGCGGGTGGCAATGACCGACCGACGGCACGTTATTGTAAGCGTCGAGATAGGCTTCTCCGCCCGGTCCATATAGCCATACGCCCTTGGCCCTGGTGACATGGACTGGGTTCTCATAAAAGAGCCGATACGACGATCCGAGTAACATCTGTCGGCGCTCGATCATCTTGCGCTCTCGTTCCGGCAGGCTGTCAAGCCGTGCCGAGTCGAACCCGTTGACCATTGGTGCGCTCGGTATGTGGGAAACGGTTTTTTTCATGCTTTTGATCACCGATTGGCTTCGCGCAGTCTTTCGATAGCGACGGATCTTGGAATTGCGTCAAGGCGCGCCAATTGCGCCCAAACGCCCGCAGTTTGGGCGGTCAGGCGTTGAGCGTGCTCGGGGAACAGCTGTGCGCGCCATTTCGGAATGCAAAGCCGCATCACCAACCGCATGACCGCTGCCTTGTAGATGAGGGGGATTTCGGCATCTGATAGCGAGCATTCGCTGCGATATCCCCCGATAAGGTCGCACATCGCCCCTATCGGATCAGATTCATCCCCGATCTGATAGGCAGCAGCGACACCCACGTCGAAAACTGTCGGGGCGTGCACCATGTCGCCAAAATCGATGATGCCAGTGATCGTATCCGGCATTGTCGTATCGACAAGGATGTTTTCCATGTTGAAGTCGTTGTGAATGACTTGGGCATCCAACGTGTTCATGATCGGCACAATCGCCATCTCGAACTCATCGATCGCATTTTCGAGGCGTGTTCGCTGATGTAGATCGTCAAATGTCGGCAGGACTTCACGCATCCCTGCCGCGTGTTTCAAATCCCAGGTGATGCGATGTGATGCGGCCTCATGTGAAAAGCTCCTCAACGCTTTTTGCAAACGTCCGAGCATTGCCCCAACGCGCCGGCGCTGCAAAGGAGACTGCGGCGCGGTGCGTTGCGCAACGCCCGGCGCGAACGTGACCATGCGTACGCTGCGTTCGCTGCCGTCGTCCGCCACGAAGCGAAAATCCGCAGCACCGTCACGCGTGCGAATGACACGCTGGGTCGGAATCCCCGGATCCACTTCCTCCACATGTAAGAGCGCTAAGCTGTGCATGGAGGTAACGAGAGGATCCTCTGCAGGATTGAGGATTTTTAAAAGATAGGCCGTGCCATCCTCGAGCATCAGGTGAAAATTACTGTCCTTCTCGCCCCACAGCCATGTTGCGCGACAAGCAAGGCCATAATAGTCGCACGCAATTTGTTGCGCTTTGTCACATTGCACCGGGACAGAAGCAGTTTCCAGTTCGGCGCCGAGCACACCTGTTTTAGATATATTTGACGCTGACATTGTACCGTTCCACCTTTTTTAGGTACGTCTCTTGAAATTTTCTCGGGTCGCTCGCGGGCAAAATCGGATTACGTCGCTTCGGTCACCAGCTTTGTATTGAAGTAACTTTCCATCGCCTCGGCCCCGCCCTCCGAGCCGTAGCCGGAATCTTGGATGCCGCCGAATGGCAGCTCGGGAAGCGCTAGTCCGTGGTGGTTGATAGAAAGCATGCCACTTTCGATGTCGCGCGCAAGGTCGGCGCTCGTCTTGGCCGAAGTCGTGTAGGCGTATGCAGCCAGCCCGTATGGCAAGCGGTTGGCTTCCGCAATGGCGGAACCGTAATCCGAAAATGCGCTGACGATCGCCATCGGACCAAAAGGTTCTTCGTTCATCACGCGCGCGTCTTGTGGAACATTCGTCAGAACCGTCGGCTGGAAGAAGTTGCCGAGATTGCCGATCCTTTTGCCGCCGGTTGCGATCTTTGCGCCGCGCATCACCGCGTCGGCGGTCAGTGCTTCCATCGCTTCGACCCTTCGGGGGTTGGCAAGTGGCCCCATGGTTACGCCGTCGCACATTCCATCGCCGACATTGACTGCCTCGGCCGCCTTGACGAAGGCGCCGAGGAATTTTTCAAAGACGCGCTCCTGGATGAGGAAGCGCGTCGGAGCCACGCAGACCTGACCGCCATTTCGAAACTTCGCGCCGGCCATGATCCTGACCGCAAGATCGATATCCGCATCATCGAAAACCAGAGCCGGCGCATGGCCGCCGAGTTCCATCGTGACGCGCTTCATATGGGCGCCGGCGAGCGAAGCCAATTGCTTTCCAACCGGGGTCGATCCGGTGAAGGAGATCTTGCGGACGACAGGGTGCGGGATGAGGTGACTTGAAATATCGGCCGGAATTCCGAAAACCAGATTGAGAACGCCTGCCGGCAGGCCGGCATCGGCGAAGGCGCGAACAAGTTCGGCGCAGCTTGCCGGCGTCTCCTCCGGCCCCTTCAAAATAATCGAGCAGCCGGCTGCAAGGGCCGCCGAGACTTTCCGCACGGCCTGGTTCAAGGGGAAGTTCCAGGGGCTGAAGGCCGCCACCGGACCGACAGGCTCCTTAATCACCATTTGCCTGACATTGGTCGCTCTCGGGGGGATCAGGCGGCCGTAGCTACGGCGAGCCTCTTCGGCAAACCATTCGATGATGTCGGCGGCGCCCGCCGTTTCAGCCCCGGCCTCCGCCAACGGTTTGCCCTGCTCCAACGTCATCAGCCGCGAGATTTCCGCCGAGCGGCCGCGCAGGATCTCGGCGGCTCGTCGCATAAGCTTTGCTCTCTCGAACGCACTGACTTGCCGCCATTGCGCGAACCCTGCGGCGGCGGCCGACAGCGCTTGGTCGAGATCATTCCTGCCGGCATTTGAAACGCGGCCGATGACCTCACCTGTGGCGGGATTGACGATGGAAAGGCGGGCGTTCGAACCGTCCCTCCAGTGTCCATCAATGTAAAGCTGGGTATCCGGATAAGCCGGCATTTCGCACTCCATTACCGTCAGTAGCCGAGCGCGCAACCATCTTTTCGATGATCGGAACCGCCCAGCAGAACATTGTATTGATCGTCGATCCAGATTGCCTGGGCGCCGCCGATCGCCCAATTCGGCGCGACAACCTTGAAACCGCGCGCTTCGAGATTTTCACCAATGGAGGTTCGAAGACGCGCTTCGGCCTCGACCGTCGCCGTGCCGGGGAGCGGAAAGAGCCGAGGCAGATCGATCGCGCTCTGGATATCCAGACCGAAGTCGAACAGTTTGGAGAGGAAGTGGGCGTGGCCCATTGCCTGATAGTGCCCGCCCATGACGCCGAACGACAAAACGGTTTTGCCATGGCGTGTCACCAATCCCGGGATGATCGTGTGCATAGGCCTCTTGCGCGGTCCTATCGCGTTCGGATGGCCCTGTTTCATACTGAAGCTCTGCCCGCGATTGTGGAACAACACGCCGGAGTTTGGCGCCATCAGACCGCTTCCATAGGAATGGAAGATGGAGTTGATGAAGCTCGCAACATTTCGGTCCTTGTCGACAACCGAAATATAGACTGTGTCCGCATGCTCGACACCATCGAGAGCCGCCGTGGCGTCGGCAGCCCCGTGCATGTCGATCTTGGCGGCAAGACTATCGGCGAGTTCTTCGGACAGCAGGAAATCGACCGGAACATCCGATACCGTGGTGTCGGCTATCCACCGATCGCGGGCCGCGTAGGCCAGTCGAGTGGCTTCGATTTCGATGTGCAGATTATCAGCGCCGAGCGGATCGCCATTGCGTTCAAAACGCTCAAGGATCTTCAATATCATCAGAGCGATGATACCCTGCCCGTTCGGCGGGCATTCATGCACCGTCCAGCCTCGATAGGTCGCGCTGATCGGCTTCACATATTCGCCGGCAGCAGACGCAAAATCCTCAAGCGTATGGAGCCCGCCGAGCGAATTCAGCCGCGCCACCATGTCTTCCGCCACGGGGCCGCGATAGAAGCCGTCACGCCCCAAGGCTGCTATCGTCTCCAGCGTTTGAGCCAATTCCGCCTGCCGTTGAACCGATCCGACACGCGGGACCTGGTCATCGGCCAGGAAAATGCGGCGCGTCGAAGAATCGCGCAGCAACAATTCGCGTTGATTGGAGATGTCGGCGGCAACTCGCGGCGTGATCCCGTAGCCGTCGCGCGCCAACGCTATCGCGGGAGCGAGAATTTCTGAGAGCGGCATCCTTCCGTGATCGGCGACCAGACGCGCCCATGCATCCACCGCGCCGGGAACCGTCACCGCATGCGGCGACGATCGCTCGATCGAGGCGATGCCGTTGTCCCGATACCACTCGAAATGCGCGGCGGCAGGCGTGCGGCCCGAGCCGTTATAGGCAACGATATTATCATTGCCATTGAATGCGAGGAGCGCAAAACAATCACCGCCGATGCCGGTGGATCCGGCTTCGACCACGCATTGCACGGCACAAGCACCCACCGCAGCGTCGATCGCCTTGCCGCCCGCTTTGAGGATATCGATCGCAGTCAAAGTCGCCATGGGATGCGATGTTGCTGCCATTCCATTGCGGCCGACGGCTATTGATCTTCCCGGCATTTCGAAATTTCGCATGTCGTCGATTCCTTCGCTCAGTAGAGGCCGGTCGCCCTAGCCCATGTGTAAGTGTCATCTAACGCACGGGTGGAGCGGTCGAACAATTCGTTGATCTGTGCTTCGGTAATAATTAGCGGCGGGCAAAGCGAGTAGTTGTCGCCAAGGGCGCGCGTGATGACGCCGTGGACCTGGGCCTGCTTGCCTGCGTGAATGGCAATGCCGTCCGTCGGCTTGAACGGCTCTTTGGTTTCCTTATTGCGAACCAGTTCGAGGGTCCCGATGAGGCCGAGGCCGCGGGCGTTCCCAACGAGCGGATGGTCGCCAAGCTCCTTCAAGCGTCGCTGGAATACCGGGGCGACATCCCTGACGTGACCGACAATGTCGCGCTCCTCATAGATTTTCAAGGTTTCCAAAGCGACCGCGGTTGCAACGGGATGGCCGCTATAGGTGAAACCATGTCCGAATGTTCCGATTTTCTCGCTCTCGGCAACGACTGCGGAATGGACCTTTTCATTGATCATCAGTGCGGATATCGGCTGATAGGCGGCCGAAAGCTGCTTTGCCATGACTATCATATCCGGCTGAAGCCCGAAGCTTTCGGAGCCGAACATAGTGCCGAGCCTGCCGAAGCCGCAGATGACCTCATCTGCGATCAGAAGCACGTCGTATTTTTTGAGGATTGCCTGGATCTTCTCGTAATAGGTTGGCGGCGGGACGATGCAGCCGCCTGATGCCATCAACGGCTCGGCGAAAAATGCACCGATGGTTTCAGGTCCCTCGGCGAGGATCATCTGTTCGAGCGAATCTGCGCAGCGCGTCGCAAACTCCTCTTCCGTTTCGCCCGGGCGGCCGTAACGATAAATTTCCGGGCAATCCGTATGCAGCACCCGGTCGATGGGCAGATCGAAATCGCGATGGTTGTTGGGAAGGCCCGTCAGGCTGGCCGAAGCGATCGTCACGCCGTGGTAGGCTCGCATCCGCGAGATGATTTTCTTCTTTTCCGGCTTGCCGATGGCATTGTGATAATACCAGACAAGCTTCATGGCCGTGTCGTTGGCTTCGGAACCCGAATTGGCGAAGAACACCTTCGACATTGGCACCGGTGAAAGCTGGATGAGCCGGTCGGCAAGCTCAACCGCGGTCTCATGCGTCTTGCCGCCGAAGCTGTGATAGAAGGGCAATTCCTTCATCTGGCGGGTTGCCGCATCTACCAGCCTCTGCTCGCTGAAACCCAGCGAGGCACAAAACAGCCCGCCAAGCCCCTCGATGTATTTATTGCCATCGCTGTCGATGATGTGGATCCCCTCCCCCTTGGCAATCACCAGCGGGCCGTCCTTCAAATGCTGCGAAGCGTTGGTGTAGGGATGAAGAACGAAGGCGGCGTCGCGGGATTCGAGGGAATTGAGAAGGATGGTCACAGTGGTTCTCCAAATGATGGGTGTGTTTCGATGGCGACGCTGGGCCGGTCAGCCGGCGCGACCTCTCGGTGCGCCGGCTGCCAATCGCTGCCGAAATGCGAGCGCTGACGCTTTATCAATCAAGCGTCGTCTTCATCCACTTCTGGGCGAGTTTGTTGATCGTGCCGTCCGCTTCGGCAGCTTCGATCGCCGCATCGAACATCGACTTCAGGACGGTGTCGTCCTTGCGAAGGCCTGCCGCGATGCCCTGCCCGAAGACCCCGCCTTTGAAGGTCGGGCCGGCGATCTTGTAGTCTTTGAAGTCTTCCTTGCCGAGCGTTGCATTCAGTGACGTCTTCTGGGCAACGACGGCGTCGATACGACCGGCCTGAAGGTCGAGGTCATGCTGTTCGACGGTCTTGTATTCCCTGGGATCGACGACACCCTTGAAATAAGCATCGAGAAAGGCTGCGTTCGCCGTCGACACCTGGGCGCCCACGGCCTTGCCCTTCAGGGCGTCTCGAAGCGGCTGCAATTCCTGCTCGACCTTCTCCTTGTCGCCGGCGAGGTCGACCGTCGTTCCGGTTCCCGGCAGATTTGCGAGAGGGCCGGTTTTATCGACCATGAAGGCGGCCGCCGTCGAAGCATAGGGCTTGCTGAACGAGATGACGGCAAGACGCTTCTCGGTAACGATCATCGACGCCATGATGGCGTCGAACTTCTTCGCAGTGAGCGATGGAATCAGCCCGTCCCAATCCTGGGCGACAATGGTGCACTTGATCTTCATGCGAGCGCAGAGGTCGTTGGCGAGGTCGATCTCGAAGCCTGCGAGCTTGCCGTCGGGGCCGGTGAAATTCCAGGGCTCGTATGCGCCCTCGGTTGCAATGGTGATTTCCGTCGGCTTTGTCTCAGCGACGGCAACGCCAGCCGACAGCACGCCAAGCAGGGCGGACGTCAGCAAAAGTTTGGATAGTTGCATAATGGCATTCCCCTTTTTGTAGCGCCCTGCCCCTTTTCCCAAGGCAAGGCTGTTGCAGACTCCGCGCATCCGGCGATTTGCTAGGACACGCGAACCTTGATTGCCTCGGCCGCAAGGCAGAGCAGTTCGAATAAGACCTGAGCGGCAATTTGCGCCGTGTTCGAGGTTGGGTCGTATTGCGGAGCGATCTCGACGACGTCGCCGCCAACAATGTTCAAACCTGAAAGACCGCGCAGAATTCCAAGCGCCTGGGCGGATGTCAGCCCGCCTACTTCCGGCGTCCCTGTGCCGGGCGCAAACGCCGGATCAAGAGAATCGACATCGAAGCTGACGTATGTCGGGCCTGATCCGGCAATTTCTCTCGCCTTTGCGATCACGCCCCTGATGCCGAGATCGGCGACTTCTTCCGCATGAATGACGGTCATGCCCGATGCATAGGAGAACTCCCACAGATACTCGGAATTTCCTCGAATTCCGATCTGGATCGTCCGTTTGGGGTCAAGAACACCGTCGAGAACCGCCTGGCGGAATGGCCCGCCGTGATGGAATTTGCAGCCCTCAAATGACCCGCCCGTATCGCAATGCGCATCGATGTGGATCATACCCACGGGCCGATGCCTGCCGACGGCCCTGAGAATGGGAAGGCTGACCGAATGATCGCCGCCGACCGCCAGGGGCACGACTCCAGCTCCTATCAGGCGGTGCACAAATCGTTCGATATCCTGGTGGGACGCAGCCAGATCAAAACGGCTTTTGAATGGGACATCGCCTACGTCGGCAACGCGTGCATTTGCAGTCGGGACGGCTCGCAGAACATGATTGTAGGGACCAACGCGATCGACATCGCGTACGGCTCTCGGTCCGAACCGCGCACCCGATCGGTTCGTTACCCCGAGATCCATGGGAATTCCGAAAAGCGCGATGTCCATATCCGTGAAATTGGGTGCGGCATCGGGACGATACGGGGACTTCAACAATGTCGGAAGGCCGCAATAGGGCGCCTGACGGCTATCGCCGTCACCAAAGACCAGTTCGGCGACTCTTCGAAACTCCTCATCGAACAATTCACCGCCCGAAGCATTCAAATAGCGCTTCCGCAATTCGTCCAGACTGAGAATCTCCGACATCGGACCTCCATGTGTTCCGCCCCATCAGGCCGCGATCAAAAGCCGACAAGGGCCATTGCTTGTTGTCGCCAACATTGTATACATAATCGTATTCTTCTTGATCGGGCAAGAGGAAAAACGTTATGGTGAATTCGCCGGGACCCGGTGAATGGACCAGAGATGGAAGGGGAATTGATTGGCACCGACCAAAACGGAACAGCGGGGATCGTTGCGCGAGAGCACCTATGCGCAATTGAAGGACCTGATCCTCAGCGGCCAACTTCGCCCCTCGGAGCGCCTTTCCGAAGTTACGCTTGCCAAACGCTTCGGCGTTAGCCGAACACCGCTGCGCGAAGCGCTGATGAAGCTCGAAGAGGAAGGGCTTGTCGTCGGGCAGCGGAATTTCGGTTACACGGTGACCGATCTCGACGTCACCAAATTCTGCAATCTCCTAGTCGTTCGCGAAGCGCTCGATGTTTGCGCGGCACAGCTCGCCTGCGAGATGGCGACCGAGGAAGACCTCGATCGGCTTCGCGACGTCATCATGCAGATGGTGGAACTCAAGGAAACGACCAACGAGGCGCCATCGGACGCTGCGCGCAATCTCGATCTTGGATTGCACATCCATCGCGTGATCGTCGAATCGACCCGAAACGAGGCCCTCGTGAGGGCGACGGATCAAATTTACCAGCAGCTTCGCCTGGCGCTTTGGCTCGAAGTGCTTTGGGTTGACCTGGAGCACACCGATCTCGACGAGCATCGGGCAATCGCGGACGCCATCTGCGCACGCGATAAGGAGGCTGCCGCGATCGCAGCTCGGGCGCATGTCCGAAGCTCGCTCAAGAACATGTCGAAGCTTCAGCGCATTTGGGCGCACCGGCGCGCTGCCGAATGAACCAACCCTGATCTGTCATCACGAGGTCCACGCATGGCATTTATCGGTAGTTACCTGACTCTCATCGGTTTCGGACCGACCGGTTGGGGGTGGCTGCTTCTGACCGCGGCGGCAATGACGATCGGTGTATCCGTCTGCGGCTTTCTGGCTGGAACGGTGATCGGCTCGGTCGTCACCTTCATGCAGCTGTCCCGCCACATGGGCCTCCGCTGGCTTGCCGACTGCTACACGACCGTCCTTCGCGGCGTGCCTGACCTTCTGGTCATCTACCTCTTCTATTTCGGCGGCAGCGCCTTCCTCGGGACTGTCGGCGGCCTTTTCGGGTATCAAGGTTTTATCGGAATGCCGGCCTTTTTGACCGGGACGCTGGCGCTTGGCGTGGTTTCGGCGGCCTATCAGGCCGAAGTATTTCGCGGAGCCTACAGATCGGTTGCACGCGGCGAAATCGAAGCCGCCAGCGCGGTCGGGATGCGGCCGTGGCCCAAATTCAGGCGTATCGTCGCGCCGCTCGTCCTTCGTTACGCCATTCCCGGCCTTGGAAACACCTGGCAACTCGTGCTGAAGGAGTCGGCATTGATCTCCGTCACGGGCCTCGTCGAACTGCTGCGCCAGTCGCAAATCGCCGCCGGCTCCACTCGCCGCCCCTTCGAGTTCTACCTGTCGGCGGTCATTCTCTACCTCGTCGTAACCTGGTTCTCCTCGATTGTGTTCAAACGAATGGAAGCTCGAACGACCCAGGGCGTGAGGAGAGCGCTATGACGGATATCAGCTTCATGTGGGATACTTTTCTCACGCTTCTGACCGGTGTGCCGCTAACCCTCGAACTTGCGGTCACTTCCATCCTGGCAGGCAGCATCCTGGCGCTTGCGATCTCGCTGCTGGCGGTGACCGGCGGTGCAATGGGACGAAACATAGCCGGCGCCTACGTCTTCGTCTTCAGAGGTTCGCCTCTGCTCGTCCAAATGTTCCTGATCTACTATGGTCTCGGCCAGTTTCGGCACGGATTGCAAGACCTCGGGCTCTGGTGGTTCTTTCGCGAGCCCTATTGGTGTGCGGTGCTGGCGCTTACTCTGAACACGGCCGCCTACTGCAGCGAAATTTTCCGCGGAGGCCTCAGGGCCGTCTCGAGCCAGGAGATCGAGGCGGCACGCGCCTGCGGGATGTCGGGCGTTCTGCTCTTCAGACGGATCATCCTTCCGATCGCCATCAGGCACGCGCTGCCGGCCTATGGCAACGAGATCATCCTGATGCTCAAGGCGACGGCGCTCGCATCCGTCATCACGATCATGGAAGTCACCGGCCTGGCCGGAAAGTTGATCGCCGACAGCTTCCGTGCCTTCGAGATCTTCATCGTCGCGGGGGCGATCTACCTCGCAATCAATTTTATCGTGACGCGCATGCTCTTGCTGGTCGAATTTTGGCTTTCGCCGCACAGGCGCATGCGGCCGCAATCTTAGATGGGAGTATGCATGTCTGGCAGGGGAACATTTTCGGTTAGCGACAACAAAGACAAAGACGCTGCCGTTTCAGTCAAAGATCTTCGGAAATGCTTTGGCCCGTTGGAGGTCTTGAAGGGCGTTTCGTTCGAAGCGCACGAGGGCGATGTGATTTCCATTCTCGGTTCGTCCGGATCGGGCAAATCGACGATGCTCAGATGTCTCAATATGCTCGAAGTTCCCGACAGCGGGGAGATCCGTATCGGCGGTGAGGTATATGGTCTGAAACGATCAGGGCACAGAACGGTACCTGCCGACCGCAGGCAAGTCGATCGGATGCGCGAGCACATCGGCATGGTGTTTCAGAGTTTCAATCTTTGGTCGCACATGACGATCCTGGAGAACCTGATCGAAGCACCGGTGCACGTGCAGAAACGCAACCGCGCGGAATGTATTGCCGAAGCCGAAGCCCTGCTTGAGCGGGTCGGTATCGCCGACAAGCGAAACTTCTATCCCGCGCACCTGTCCGGAGGGCAGCAGCAACGCGCCGCAATCGCCCGCGCGCTGGCGCAGCGCCCGAAGGTCATGCTGTTTGACGAGCCGACTTCCGCCCTCGACCCCGAACTCGTCGGCGAAGTGCTCAAGGTAATGCGCTCCCTTGCTGAAGAAGGCCGGACCATGCTGGTCGTGACCCATGAGATGGCCTTCGCTCGAGACGTCTCCAGTAAAGTGGTGTTTCTTCACAAGGGCGTCGTCGAAGAAACGGGCGAGCCATCCGAACTTTTCAGCCGTCCGCAATCCGAGCGGTTTCGGCAGTTCCTCGCGAACGAGCGAAAGTGACGTAACAGCCCACAACCCTTTTGGACAATACGGCGAATGCAAGGACGGAGCTTGCGTGTGAGCGCGTGGTAACGCTTCTGGCAGCCCAGCGCCAAGCGTTCGCCGCAATGCACGACGAAGTGATGGCAATGATTGATCGTCACGGCATCTTCGTCATGAGCACCGGCTATACAGGTGCGCACTTGCCCGCCTCGATACTGCTGGTCGGCGATCGGCGTTATGAGCGAGGGACAAGCGTCTGAGGCGGTCGAAAAGGCAGGCGCTTCATTGCATGAGCCGGTCAAGGCTCGCAACTCAACACCTAAATAATCCTGCCACTTCTCAGTCTTTTAATGTCCTCATCAAGGCTTACCACTTCATCGAGGAAAGCATCCCGTGTGAGGCGTCGCCGGCGATATGCGACTCAACTTCGCAGTGAAAGTCAGGTGTCGGGAATCCACTCAGCCGCGGGCTCTTGGCTAGTGATTCTTGATTAATTGTACGCCATCGTAAAACACTCTATTTTTCCTGCAGGGTGCCTCGACGAGACGGAACGCTCTGGGCCTTGCAGCGCCGTCGGACGATTTCGGTTACCGCACCAATCCCGGGTGCTATTCGACGACACGATCTACGAGGAGACGAGCGATGGGGGCAACGACGCCGGACAACATCATGCAGCTTGGCATGGGGTTCTGGGCCTCCAAAGCCATGCTGAGCGCGGTCGAGCTCGGCGTCTTCACCGAGCTCGCAGCCGGCTCGGCCGACCTGCCCGAGCTGCAGGCCAGGCTGAAACTGCATCCCCGCTCGGCCCGCGACTTCCTCGACACCCTGGTGGCCCTGAAGCTGCTCGAGCGCGAGGACGGCCGCTATCGCAATGCCACGGATACCAACCTCTTCCTCGACAAGGCGAAGCCATCCTATATCGGCGGCATCCTTGAAATGGCCAATGCCCGGCTCTACGGTTTCTGGGGCTCGCTTACCGAAGCTCTGCACACGGGAGAGCCGCAGAACGAAGCCAAGCACAGCGAGGACTTCTTTGCTGCGATATATGCGGAGCCGGCACGACTGCGCGGGTTCCTCGAGGCGATGAGCGGGATCAGCGCCGGTGCGGCGCAGGCGATCGCCGCCAAGTTCGACTGGTCGAAATATACGAGCTTCGCCGATGTGGGCGCGGCGCAAGGCATGGTACCGGTGGTGATCGCCCGAGCCCATCCGCATCTCCAGGGACTCGGCTTCGACCTGCCCGCCGTGCAGCCGATATTTGACGAGTTCGTCGGCCGGCACGGCCTTAGCGACCGCATCCGCTTCCAAAGCGGCAGCTTCTTCGAGAGCCCGATGCCGAATGCGGATGTGATCGTGATGGGGCATATCCTCCACGACTGGGATCTTGCCGAGAAGAGGATGCTGCTGGAAAAAGCCTTTGCCGCGCTGCCGAACGGCGGCGCCCTGATCGTCTACGACGCCGTCATCGACGATGAACGCCGCAGCAACGCCTTCGGCCTGCTGATGAGCTTGAACATGCTGATCGAGACTCGCGGAGGGTTCGACTACACCGGCGCCGACTGCCAAGCCTGGATGCGCGACGCGGGTTTCGTGTCCACGCGCGTCGAGCCGTTGCTGGGGCCGGACTCGATGGTGATCGGATTCAGGCCCGAATGCGCGGAAACGGCGAGCTCGGCCGGTGTTGAGCAAGATCGATCAATGGCGCGATGTCGATCGCCTTGTTCTGACTAGGACCCGTGAAGGCGGCGCAGCCTTCCCTAAAGTTGATGCGCCGTGGGTTGAAATAGTCGTCTTCAGATCCATCATTTTCTGCATGAAACGAATAGTCATCATTGCGTGCGCGTGCGTGGCGTTTCTCGCCGCCTGCTAACGCACCGAACCTCTCGAAGTGTCTGCTGCGCCTTCCGTTTCACCAGGTGCCGCCTCAGTCAGCGATCAAGCTGTAATTGCAGAGGTGGTCGGCCGCGGAACTGTCGGAACGAAAGCTCTCGCCTGGGCAAATCCGTCGACCGGGAGCGCCGGAGTTATCGAACAGATCGACACCCACGATAGGCTTGATGGATGCCGTGGTTTCGTGACAAGTCGCCAGTCACTTGAGGGTACTACGCGCTTCGATGGCGTCGTTTGTCCTTCTGGGAATTCTTGGAAGTTAGCAGCAACGACCCACTAGCGTAACCACTGGCGACCTTTTGCCAAAGACGGTCCTTTCCTTGGGGGCGGCGTTCACACCACACAGGTGGCATCGCGAAACGGCGCCCAGATAGAAATCTGCGTCGCTTCCGACCAAATCTCGCGAGCATCTCAGGGGATTGAACAACCCACTTTGTAGTGGGCGGTCAGGACGGAGCGCTTTTTTGACATCAAGCGACGCGCGAAAACGCTTCCTTTCCGGGCTTGGCCGTGATGGTGGCAATGATGCTGAGTGCCCCGCCGGACATGGGATGGCCTCCTTATGCAATGGTGTTGACGAGGCCGCCTTCGGCACGCAGAGCGGCACCGTTTGTGGCGGATGAGCGAGGGCTGGCGAGATAAGCGACGAGATTTGCCACCTCTTCGGCTTCCACCATGCGCTGCAGGATCGATGCCGAGCGTGCGGTGGCGAAGAACTCGGCTTCGATCTGCTTGATCGGTGCGGACGGGTCGTTTGCCTGACTGCGCAGGAAGGCTTCGATGCCTTCCGAGCGCGTTGGTCCCGGCAGAACCGAATTGACCGTGACATTCGTGCCGCGGGTGAGCTGCGCCAGCCCGCGAGCGATCGAAATCTGTGCTGTCTTGGTGGTAGCGTAGTGAATCATGTCTTGCGGGATGGCGAGGGCGGACTCGCTCGAGATAAAGATGATGCGCCCCCAGTTGCGCTCGAGCATGCCGGGGAGATAGGTCCGTGACAGGCGCACGCCGCTCATCACGTTGACATCGAACAGATGGCTCCAGTCGGTATCGGTGATGTCGCCGAAGGCCTTGCTCTCATAGATGCCGAGATTGTTGACGAGGATATCGACCGAAGGCTCGGCCCTGGCAATGATTGCGGCACCTTCAGCACTGGCTGCATCCGCGAGCACCCCGATGATATCAGATCCAGCGGATGCCTTGATGTCGGCAATCGCGCTGTCGAGTTTCTTGCGGTCACGCCCGGTAATGATGACACGAGCGCCCTCGCCGGCGAGCGTGCGGGCGATTTCGAGACCGATGCCAGCCGTGGCACCGGTGATGAGAGCGGTTTTGGCAGTGAGTTGCAGATCCATATTATCTCTCCAGATTGATTGCTGGAGGCAATTTATGATCTAAGAACAGGTGGCACTATTGCCTACCAAGGACATGCACCTGTGAATGAGGATCATCAATGCGGCGGATCCTGATGGAGCGCTCCGGTGAGATGGAAGTGTTTGCACGCGTCGTGCAGGACGGAGGGTTCTCCGCTGCCGCCCGTAATCTCGACATCACTCCGTCAGCTGTGAGCAAACTGATCGCACGCCTCGAAGCGAGGCTCGGCACGCGCCTTCTGGTGCGGACAACTCGCGCTCTGACGCTCACAGAAGAAGGCGAGGCCTATCTTCATGCCGCACTGAGAATCCTACAGGAGCTGAACGACGCAGAACAGCAGGCAGCAGGCGGCGCCGTGCGAGGACGGCTTAGGATCAATACGACAATTCCGTTCGGCACGATGTTCGTGGCGCCGGCCGTGCCGGAGTTCATCGTGCGCAACCCAAATGTGATCGTCGATCTCAGCTTCACCGACGATGTCGTCGACTTGATTGCAGAAAGGACGGATGTAGCCATACGCGTGGGCAATCTGCCGGACAGCGGCCTGATCGCACGTAAGCTGGGGCAAAGCCGCCGTGTCGTTTGCGCCGCGCCGAGCTATCTGACGCAACGACCACATCCCGCGACTCCGTCAGATCTCGAACGTCACGACTGCCTGACCTTCAACTTCCGGCGTGAGAGGCCGACTTGGCCGTTTATGTTAGAAGGGCGGGAGATTGCCCAGCCGGTCAAGGGCAACATCATCGTGAACAACGGCGAGACGATGAAACAAATGGCGCTCGCGGGAGTCGGCATTGCCCGCGTCGGTCTGTTCCATGTGGCAGACGAGATCGCAGCTGGACGGCTCGTTCCATTGCTCGAAGAGCATAATCCAGGAGACCTGGAACTGGTCCATGCAGTCTACGTTGGCGGCGGCCCATTGCCGCACCGCGTTCGCGCCTTCATCGATCACATGGTTTCGACATTGAACGGATCGCCTTTGCTAGGGTGAGGCCTTAAGCCGTCCGAGAGACTGCCGCCGTCAGAATTTCATGAGCCTCTTCTTGAAGAGACGAGGAGCTACGACCGGCTGACCCTTTCCTCAGGTACCAGTGGAGAAACAGTGTCCTTCGCGTGCGAGATATCTGCAGTCGCTGAATAGAGGGCCGCGCGTCCGGTCCTGGACAACCCACAGCGTCCGTATTCACGGGCCTTCAAGGACGGGGTGCTTGCTGCCGGTTCCTGCCCCTGCGATTAGATCATGCGGGGCAGATGCGCCGTCCGCGAGCCTTTTGCCGAACAACAGCGCGCGAGGTATGGGATGAAATCTTCATGATTGCATCCTTCAAGGTGGTTACGCGCGTAATGCGCGAGGCCCATCATGTTAGCAGCATCGCACGTACTTGGTGTCCGCTACTGCGATCACGTAATTTTGCGGTCTACGCGCCAAACCTATGTTTTGTAAGTGACGGCTACCATTCCCGCCTTCGGCCGGTTTCTCAGCTACCCCAATGTGCATCGTGGAGGCCGGCTATCTGGCAGCGTAGCGAGGTGATGCGGTCGCTCCGCCGCTTGATTGCTGCAGACAACATAACCCAAAAGGAAAACGGCAAGGTCGAAGCCGAGCTGGCGATTGCACGGGCGATGCTCCGATCTGGGAAGGCACCATAAGCGAGCGAGGCCAGTCCGGCTCATGGACTGCCGAGATCGCAACTCACATGGTCGTGATCACACTAGCTGCGGCTTTACGACCCCGCCGGCCGCGACGTTGTTCAGGCCCCTGTCAACGCCCCATTGACGAGTGCGCGCAGTTCTTTGCGCACGGGAATGGCGCTCGAGGGCAATAGTTGCGTAAAGAGAATCACAACCATGTCGTCGACCGGGCTCACCCAGAAGAAGGTGCCTGCCGCCCCGCCCCAGCCATAGTCTCCCACCTGCGCCGAAATTTGTGCCTCGGCCGGATCGAGGACGACGGAGCCCAACAGACCAAATCCGACGCCATCAAATTGGGTCTCGGCCCAAACCTCGGCTGCCAACGAGGCAAGATCGCCTGGCAGGTGATTGCACGCCGCCAATTTCAAAGTGCGGGGACTAAGGATGCGTTCGCCGTCGAGTTCACCTCCAGCACGTAGCATTTCGGCGAACCGCCAATAGTCGTCGATGGTTCCAACTAGCCCGCCTCCGCCGCAAAAAGTATCAACCTTACCTTGCCGCCAGGCCGAAACCTCCGGCGCTTCGTGCAACGCCATGCCGCCAGCCGTAGCCTCATAGAGCGGGGGGAAGCGGCCGATCCCGGACTCCGGCACATAGAAGCCGGTGTCGTCCATGCCGAGGGGCTCGAATATCCGCGCCGCGAAGTACTTGTCGAGCGTCATACCGGAAACGACTTCAACGATGCGGCCGATGACATCTAACCCGGTGCTGTATTGCCATTTCGTACCCGGCTCCCATTCCAATGGCAGCTCGGCGATCCTGCGCACCATCTTGTCGAGCCCACCGTAGGCAAGGGCGAGGCCGAGTTTTTCTTTGGCATAAGCTTCGCCGAGTATTCCGGGGTTCGTAAAAAGGCTTAGGCCAGATGTGTGCGTCAGCAGATGGTGGATCGTCATCTTCGTTTTGACGGGCACGGTTTGGTCGAGCGACTTTGCGGCCGGTATCAGAAGCTGCATGTCTTTGAATTCCGGCAGGTAAGCTTCGACCGGATCGTCGAGATGAATTCGCGCCTCCTCGTACAACATCAACAGCGCGACGGCGGTGACAGGCTTAGTCATCGAGTAGATGCGGGCGATGATGTCGCGCTGCCAAGGCCGCTTGGCTTCGACGTCGACGTGCCCGGCGCAGTCGAAAAAGGCGAGCTTTCCATGGCGCGCGATGAGCACGGCACCGCCAGGCCAGCGCCCGGTGTCGGCATAGCGCTGCATCCACTGCTTCAGTCGCGCCAGCCGCGCCTTGTCGAAGCCGAGGTCCGTAGGATCAAGAACTGATTCGCTACTAAATTGTCTCATCGGGCAAATGCGCTCCCGCGCAGTATCGCCAAATAAGTTCTTATATTACGCCGCCGCAAATATAAATGAAATGGACGAGTAGATGGGCGATTCCTCCTAAATTGCCTCAAGGAAGCATGACGCAGCAGACAAATACCGATCTCCAGGTTCATAAACGTGGTGCGACTTTCACAGTAGTCTCATACCTCTCCTCCAACGCATGCCCGCAGCCAAATTCGTCACACTGCGCCGGTCCGTGGGGTGCAAAGAGTTCGAGTTTCCCCTGATCGCAAAGCCTCATCTAACGCAAAAAACCCCGCGGTTGTTGCAATACCGCGGGGCTCTTTGACGCCTGACCAGGGAGAGGAGGTCAGGCAGCCTTGACTTTACCCGATATGCGGGCCCATTCCGGCAGCCAGTCGCCGTGGGCGGCGAGCAGGTCGTCGACCAGCGACCAGATCTGGTCGAGGTCGAGCTCGGCCGCCGTATGCGGGTCCATCATCGCGGCGTGGTAGATGTGCTCGCGATTTTCCGTCATCAGCGCCTGCACCGTCAGTTCCTGGACGTTGATATTGGTGCGCATCAGTGCGGTCAGCTGCGGCGGCAGGTCGCCGATGAAGGTCGGCTGGATGCCGGAGGCGTCGACCAGGCAGGGCACTTCGGCGGCGCAATTTTCCGGCAGCGAGGTGATGCAGCCATTGTTGCGGACGTTGCCGTAGATCACTGAGGGTTCGCCGGTCCAGACCGAATTGATGATCGAGGAGGCATATTCCTTCGAGGACGTCACCTCAATCTTATCGGCGCTGCGATAGGCCTCGGCCTGGCCCTTCCAGCGCTCGATCTGCTCGATGCAGCGCTTCGGATATTCATCGAGCGGAATGCCGAATTTTTCGATCAGGTCGTCGCGGCCCTCCTTGATGAAATAGGGGGTGTATTCGGCGAAATGCTCCGAGCTTTCGGTGACGAAATAGCCGAGCCGCGTCAGCATCTCGTAACGCACCTTGTTCGGGCAGCGCGGGTTCCAGCCGGGCTTCGGCGCGCTGCCCTCGCGATAGCCGCGCAGCAGATCCGGATAGAGGTTGCGATAGGAGCCGTCGGCCTGCCGGTGCTCGAATTTGAGATAGAAGGCCATGTGGTTGATGCCGGCGGCGCGATAGCGGATTTCCTCGTAGGGAATATCGAGGTCGTGCGCCAGCTCCATCGCCGTGCCCTGCACCGAATGGCAGAGGCCGACCTGGCGGATGGTCGGATATTTCTCCGATATCGCCCAGGTATTGATCGCCATCGGGTTGACATACTGCAGCATGATCGCCTCCGGGCAGACGGCGAGCATGTCCTCGCAGACCTTCCAGAGATGGGGCACGGTGCGAAGCCCGCGCATGATGCCGCCGACGCCGAGCGTATCGGCGATCGTCTGGCGCAGCCCGTATTTCTTCGGCACCTCGAAATCGGTGACCGTGCAGGGCTCGTAGCCGCCGATCTGGAAGGCGACGACGACGAAATCGGCGCCGGCAAGCGCCTTGCGCTGATCGGAGTAGGTCTCGGCCTTGGCCGCCACACCGAGCGTCGAGATCAGCTTGTTGACGACGATGGCGCTTTCCTCAAGCCGCTGCGGATTGAGGTCCATCAGCGCGATCGTCGCGCCCGAGAGCGCCGGACGCTGAAGCACGTCGCCGATGATGTTCTTCATGAAGACGGTGGAGCCTGCTCCGATGAAGGTGATTTTGGGATTTCCTGCCATTATAGCCTCCGGCATTCGATAATCATGCTACCTCGAAAGCGGCCTTGACGAGCCGTTCGGTGTAGGCGGTCTTGGGATTGGTGAGAACTTCGTTGACGGGCCCCTCTTCCATGATCTTGCCATGCTGCATGACGATGACGCGATGGCAGAGCGCCCGGACGACCTTGAGGTCGTGGGAGATGAAGAGGTAGCTGAGGCCCCGCTCGTCCTGCAGCTTGCGCAGGAGTTCGATGATCTGCGCCTGGACGGAGAGGTCGAGTGCGGATGTCGGCTCGTCGAGCAGGATGAATTCCGGCTCCAGGGCGATGGCGCGGGCAATGGCGATGCGCTGGCGTTGGCCGCCGGAAAATTCATGCGGGAAACGCGACAGGATGTTGCCGGGCATGCCGGCGGCAATCAGCGCCTCCCGCACCCGGTCCTGCCGTTCGGCCCTCGTGGCGCCCAGCCGATTGACGACGAGGCCTTCCTCGATGATCTGGCCGATCGTCATGCGCGGGTTGAGGGATGAGAACGGATCCTGGAACACCACCTGCATGCGGGCGCGGAAGGGCCGCATCTCGGCCCTGGAAAGCCCATGGATCGGTTGGCGGTCGAAATGGATCTCGCCGGCCTGCGGCGTGTTCAGTCGCAGGATCGCCTGGCCGAAGGTCGTCTTGCCCGAGCCGGATTCGCCGACGAGGCCGAGGGTTTCGTGACGGCGTAGCGTCAGGCTCAGGCTGTCGACGGCGACGAGCTCGCGCATCTCGGGCTTGAGAAAAGTGCCGTGGCGCATCATGAAGCCGACGCGCACGCCCTTGGCGTCGAGAATGATATCCGATCCCTCCGGCAGCGGATTGGCCTGGCCGCGCGGCTCGGAGGCAAGCAGATGCCGGGTATAGGCGTGCTGCGGATTGGCAAACAGCGCCTCGGTGACGTTGTGCTCGCGCACTTCGCCATATTGCATCACATAGACATAATCTGAAAACTGACGCACCACCGTCAGATCATGGGTGATGAGGATGACGGCCATCCCCAGCTCTTTCTGCAGGTTGCGAATGAGGTTGAGGATCTGCGCCTGCACGGTGACGTCGAGCGCCGTCGTCGGCTCGTCGGCGATCAGGACATCCGGATCATTGGCGAGCGCCATGGCGATCATCACACGCTGGCGCTGGCCGCCGGAAAGCTGATGCGGATATTGCATGAGCCTGGCGGCGGGATCAGGGATCTGCACATGTTCGAGCAGCTCGAGCGCGCGTTTTTCCGCATCCCTCCGGCTGATCCGGCGGTGGACTCGGATCGCCTCGACGATCTGGCTGCCGATCGTATAGATCGGGTTCAGCGAGCTCATCGGCTCCTGGAAGATCATCGAGATACGGTCGCCGCGCAGTTTGCGGCGCGCCCGCTCGGAGAATTTCAGGATGTTGCTGCCGTCATAGGAGACGGTCGATTTGTCCGAGACGACGGCGCGCTTCGACAAAAGCCCCATCACCGTTCGCGCCGTCACCGATTTGCCGGAGCCGGATTCGCCGACGATGGCGATCGTCTCGCCACGATAGAGCTGGAAGGAGACGTCCTTGACGGCTTCGACCATACCGTCCTCGACCTTGAAGTTCACCGCGACGTTGCGGGCGTCGATGATGGGCGTGTCGGAGCGGCCGTCATGATCGTGGCGGACGGGCGGGGCGAAGGAATTGACGAGTGCAAGAGCCATATCAATCACCTCAATAAGGATCGACTGCGTCGCGCAGTCCGTCGCCGAGCGCATTGAAGGCGAAGACGGTGACGAGCACGAAGCCAACGGGGGAGAGAATCCAGGG
Source organism: Rhizobium sp. CBN3 (assembly GCF_030518245.1). NCBI lineage: Bacteria > Pseudomonadati > Pseudomonadota > Alphaproteobacteria > Hyphomicrobiales > Rhizobiaceae > Rhizobium > Rhizobium sp. CBN3. The sequence goes on along the minus strand of NZ_JAULSE010000002.1, from coordinate 242,459 downwards.
ATAGGAGCCGATGACCGAGTAGGTCGCCGTATCCTGCAGCATCAGCCCCCAGGAGATCAGCGGCGGCTTGACGGCGAACCCGAGGAAACCGAGGAAAGATTCCAGCAGCACGACGCTCGGGATAGCGAGCGTCACAGCGACGATGACGTGGCTCAAGACGTTGGGCAGGATATGCTGGATGATGATGCGCCGGTCGGTGGCGCCGACCGCCATCGCCGCCCGGACATAATCGATGCGGGCAAGCGCCAAGGTCTTGCCGCGCACCTCGCGCGACATCTGCGCCCAGCCGAGCGCCGACATGACGACGATGACGAAGGCGAGGAAGACATTGGTCGGCGCCGTCACCGGGATCAGCGAGGTCAATGCCAGATAGAGCGGCAGCTGCGGGAAAGCGAGCACCAGTTCGACGAAGCGCTGCAGCCAGATATCGAAGGTGCCGCCGAAATAGCCGGAAACCATGCCGACCGTCGTGCCGATGAGCGTGACGATGAAGACCACTGTCAGCGCGATCATTAGCGAGATGCGCGAGCCGATGATGGCGCGCGACAGCACGTCGCGGCCGAACTTGTCGGTGCCGAGGAAATGCACCGGCTGCCCGTCGGTCGAGCCGAAGAAGTGCCGGTCGGCCGGGATCAGGCCGAACAGCTTGTACTCCGCGCCCTTGACGAAGAACCCGAGCAGCCGCGGATTGTCGTAGTCCATACCGACGATCGGCTGGAAGGTGACGGGATCGAGCTCCTCGGAATCCGACAGCGCATAGACGCGCGGCTGGAAGACGAAGTTTCCGTCCTTGTCGTGGAAGCTCATCACCTGCGGCGGCGCGAAGCCGACATCGGTCGCCTTCGGGTCGATCGGCGCGAAGAAATCGGCAAAGACCGCCATCAGGATCAAGAGCCCGACGAGCACGAGGCCGATCACGCCGGTCCAGGAGCGCCGCAGCCGGCGCCAGACGAGCGCCAGATAACTTTCGCTGCCATGCGAAGGCTTCTTGACTGCGGGTTCGGTTGTCGGTGGTGTGTCGGACGAATCGAAAGCAAGCATCTCAGGCTCCTCCGAACTGGCGCACGCGCGGATCGAGAAGCGCGAGCAGCATGTCGGCGATAATATTGCCGACGATCAGCGTCGCCGACAGCACCATCATGAAGGTGGCGGTAACATAGACGTCACCGATCGCCATCGAGCCGACGATCGCCGGGCCGACGGTCGGCAATGCAAAAATGATTGCGGTTTCGATCTCGCCGGTCAGCATGTAGGGCAGCACGACGCCCTGGTACATCACCAGCGGATGCAGCGCGTTCGGCACCGCATGGCGCATCACCACCGCGCTGCCGGAAAGGCCCTTGGCCTTTGCCGTCTCGACATATTGGGCATTCAGCGTATCGAGCAGATTGCCGCGCATGACGCGCATGTTGTAGGCGAGCCCGCCGAAGGTGGCGATCGCCACAACCGGCCAGACATGGTGGACGAGATCGAGGAATTTCGCCCAGGACCAGGGTGCGCCGCCATATTGCGGCGAGAAGAAGCTGCCGATCTCAGTCACGTTGAACTGGAAGACCAGGAGATAGACGATGATCAGCGCCATCAGGAAGCGCGGCACCGTCATGCCGAGAAAGGAGACTGCCGAGAGCGTGCTGTCGATCCAGCTATATTGCCGCGTCGCCGCCCAGATGCCGAAGCCGATGCCGAGCACGGAGGCGAAGATGTGGCAGACGAGCGCCAGCAGCAGGGTGCGCGGCAGGCGTTCGCCGACGACGTCGGCCACCGGCTTGTTGTAGAACATGCTGTAGCCGAAATCGCCGCGCGTGACGATGCCGCCGATCCAGTTGACGTATTGGACGACGAGCGGCTTGTCGAGGCCGTGTTCGACGCGATAGGCCTGCGCCTGCGCGTCGGCCTGGGCATAGGATGCGCCACCCTGGTTGATCAGCTGGGATCTTATGTAATCGGCATAGTCGCCGGGCGGAGCCTGGATGATCGCGAAAGTCACCACGCTCAGGATCAAGAGAACGGGGATCGCGGAGGCTATGCGCACGAGCAGGAATCGTAACATCGGACGGTTCGCTTCGCTTTGCCGCCAGTCGCTCCTGTCGGCGCGGCCGGCTCGTTGGTCATATCAGGCCGCGCGCGGCACGCGCGGCCCGGAACTCACTTCAGCTGGGAGGGAACTCTTCCCGCGCGCCGCATCGGATGCGACGCGCTTTAGCTCTTGGTTTCAGGCAACATGCGTCAGTTGATAGGGCCTCAGTTGTTCGGGCCTCAGTTGGTCGGGCCCTTATCGCCGGGCTTGCCGGGCAGCTGCTCGGGGAACAGCTCGTATTTGCCCTGCTTGTCGGCAGCCACCCACAGGCGTTCGCGGATAACCGAATCTTCAGCCCAGTTGAACATGAAGATCGGCGTTCCCTGGGGCACGTTGGAGAAGCGCTTGTTGATGATCAGGGCGCCGGGATATTCGGTCAGTCCCACCGTATTGACGTGTTCGGTCGAGATCTTCTGATACTGCTTCATCAGATCGACGCGCTCGTCATTGTTCTGGCTGGTGGTGAACTTGTTGACGACGTCGACAAGTTCCTGTTCGAACGGCATCAGATCGAGCTTGTCGTCCTTGCCGGCGCGATGATGCCAGCTGGTGCGCGGACCGACCGGGGCAAGCTGCTCGGTATTCTGCACCACCGACGACAGCTCCGTCGTGTTGCGCTGGATCAGCCAGTCGAAGCGGCCGGCATAATGGGCATCGTCACGCTTGGCGCCGTCGAGCGCATTGATAACGATCTTCAGGCCGAGCTTCTCCATCTGGCCGACGACACCTTCCGCAAGGCTCTTGTCGGTCGTGTACTGATTGTTGATCAGCATGACGATTTCGACATCCTTGCCGCCCGCTGTGCCGGCCGGGAAGTTCACGATGCCGTTGCCGTCGGTATCCTTGAGGCCCGCTTTGGCAAGTTCCGCCTTGGCGCCCTTGAGATCGAAGGGATAATAGACGGTGGAGTTGCGGTCGTAGAAGCTGGTGCCGGAGGAAAGTCCGCCCGGATAGATCGCCGTGAACGGCCCCTTGACCAGCGAGTCACCGATCGCCTTGCGATCCAGCGCCATGCTGACGGCCTTGCGGAAGTCCTCGTTGCGGTTGAGCTCGCGGATCGCCTGACCGCGCTCGTCCGGGTTGCCCCAGCCATTAGCGGAGAAGTTCATGCGCAAGTTATAGCCGATCAGACGCGGGCCGAAGGCAAGGCGGGCGGGCGCGGTCTTTTCCGCAGCGCGCTTCAGTGAGGCGACGAAGTTTTCCGGCTGCTCGAGATTGGAGAAATCGGCGGACCCGGCCACGGCCTGAACGTCGCGATCGGCCCAAGTCGAGAGCTTGTAGTGCAGCTCGTTGAGATAAGGCAGCTGATTGCCCTTTTCGTCGACCTTCCAGTAATAGGGATTGCGCCGCAGGACGATGATGTCGTCGGGGCGATATTCCACCGGCACCCAGGCGCCCATCACAGGTATGTTCATGAACTCCGGCGGGAAGGCGTTCTTGAACTGGTCGTAGGTGTTCTTCGAATATTTCGGATGCTGCGGCTTCAGGATGTGCGACGGACCCGGGCAGAAGTTCGGGTAGGCCATCGTGTAGAGGTACTGCTTCGGGAAGGCTTCCTTGAAGGTCCATTCGACCGTGTAATCGTCGATCTTCTTCAGCGTCGTGCCGACACCGAAGGCTTCTGGCGAAGCGCCGCCGCCGAGCGGCGAGACGTTCGGATCGATGACCTCGTCTTCCCAGTAGAACATGATGTCGTCGGCGTTGAACGGCGCGCCGTCAGACCACTTGGCGCCTTCGATCAGGTGCATGGTCAGCTTATGGCCGTCCTCCGACCAGTCCCAGCTCTTGGCAAGGTTCGGCAGCGGCTCGGTATCCTGGGCCTTCACCTGGAAGAGCGGCGCGGTGCGCGTCAGGCATTCCGACAGGCCAATGTCGATGCCGCCCCAGCCCTGCGTCTGGCCGGCGCCGTAGTTCCAGCCTTCCGGCCGGCCGCCGATGACATGGCGCATCGTATCGCCGTAGACGCCGGTGCCGTCGGGCATATTACCGGTCTTGAAGACCAGCGGCTCCTTCGGCAGCCGGTCCTTGACCGCCGGCAGCTTGCCGCTGGCGACGAAATTCTTGGTGACCCAGTCGGGCTCGTGATATTCGGGCAGCGCCTTGAACTCCAGGATGGAGTCGCGCGCGACATAGTTGATCTTGCCTTCGGCCGGGAATTCCGGCGGCACCGGCGGAACGGTCGCCTCGGAGGCGTAGGCATTCAGCGCCATGACTGAGACGCCGAGCGCCAGTCCGGCCAGAATGCTTGTCTTGCGGAAATTCATCATCGTTTCTCCCTCTGTTTCGGAGCGCGGTCACGCGGGCTCCTGTTCCTCGCACGATGTGAAAGCGGGTTTGATGTCATGGATTTCCCTCCCGGAAACCCATGACGACCCATCTTCCACGAAAAAGTCAGACGGCCTGTTTCAGCGCCGCCTTTTCCGCACGCAGCTCCTCGATCGAGCGGACGTTGCGGCGGGCAGCCCCCGCCCAATCGCGGGTCTGCACCTTCGATTTCGACAGCCGCTCCTTGGCAGCCGGCACGGCATCGGCATATTGCGGCAGCCAGCGCGCCTGGGCAACGACCATCTCGTCGACCATCTGCCAGACTTCCTCCGGCGTCGAGACGGCGCCAACCAGCGGATCGTGCAGCACGGCAAGCTTTAAGAGGTCGATATCGCCCGAGATGGCGGCATGCACCGACATGCGCTGGACGTTGATCGAGGCGATGCAGGTGGCAGCGCAGGCTTCCGGCAGGGTGACGCCCGAGACCATGTTGATGCCGAAGCGATCGACGAAGCCCGGCGATTCGATGATCGCATCGGATGGCAGGTTGGTGATGACGCCGTTGTTCTTGACGTTGAAATGGCCGCGATAGACCCGGTTCGTTTCCAGCCCTTCCAGGATGTGGCTGGCATGTTCGTTCGAGCGCCTGGCCGGATCGATCGGCTTGGAGGCGGATTCGAGGAACTGCGGGAATTCCGTCTCGAACCAGTTGCGGGTTTCCGTCGAGTGCCGGAGGTAACCGCCGGTCTCGCCGTGGATCCAGTCGGACATGTCGATCCAGCGGGTGATTTCCTCCGGCCGCTTACGGTACCAGGGCAGGTATTCCGAGAGGTGGCCGTTGCTTTCGGTGGAATAGACGCCGAACCGCTTCAGCACGTCGATGCGCAGTTTCTCCTGCTGCGAATAGACGGGATGCGCCTCGAAGGCGGCGACCAGTTCGTCCTTGCCGATCTTGCGGCCATTGAGGCGCAGGTCGATGAACCAGGTCTGATGGTTGATGCCGGAGCAGATGTAATCGAGTTCGCGCACCGATTGGGCGCCGAGAACCTCGGCGATCTGTTCGGCGCCATGCTGGACGCCGTGGCAGAGGCCGACGGTGTCGACCTTGCCGTATTCGATCGCCGCCCAGGTGTTCATCGCCATCGGATTGGCGTAGTTGAGGAATTTCGCGCCCGGCTCGGCGACTTCTCTTATATCCTTGCAGAAGTCGAGGATGACGGGAATGTTGCGCTGGCCATAAAGGATGCCGCCGGCGCAGATCGTATCACCGACGCACTGGTCGATGCCGTATTTCAGCGGGATCCTGATATCGTCGGCATAGGCTTCGAGCCCGCCGACCCGGACGCAGCTGATGATGTAACGCGCGCCTTCCAGCGCCTTGCGGCGATCGGTCGTCGCCGTCACCTTGGTCGGCAGCTTGTTCGCCTCGACGACCCGGTCGAGGATCGCCTTGATCATTTCGAGGTTATGTTCGCTGAGATCCGTCAACGCGAATTCGACGTCGCGGAACTCCGGCACGCACAAAATGTCGGTGAACAGCTTCTTGGTGAAACCGACGCTGCCCGCACCGATGATAGCGATTTTGAAACTCATGATCTTCACCTCGGTCCAATCGAATGCTAGAGAAAAGATTGATGTGGAGGAACAGGCCGCATGCCGGTGCATGGGGTTGAAAAAGCCGTAAAACTGCCTGTTTTCCTCCCGACCGCTCGATCGGCCGTGGTCTCTTCCTTCTTGTCGAGCGGGATTATGCCCGAAATCGGCAGGCCGACCAGAGAAGGATTATGCTTTCAGGGGTAATTTTGTGCTGCAGGATTTAATCGCCAACGGACAGTCGATGAGGACGGTTTCGCTGCCCCGCGGCCGCCAGCGATTGCACGCCATGCCGACCAGCGCCGGTTACGAGGTGCGCGAGAACGAGACCTATGACTGGGACGGCCGCAGACGCGGCCAGACGCCCTTCACCGTGCTGCAGCACACGATCAGCGGCAGCGGCCGGCTGCGCTACCAAAATCGCAACTACCGCCTGCAAGGCGGCGACACGCTGCTGGTGCTCGTGCCGCACAATCACCGCTATTGGCTGGAGAAGGGCGAGCGCTGGGAATATTTCTGGATCTCGATGAACGGCGAGGAAACCCTGCGCATCCATCAGCTGGTGCTGTCGACCGCCGGCCCGGTCTTGAAGCTGCAGCCTTCGACGATCGACCATCTGGCCGATTGCAGCCTGCGCCTCGTCAAAGGCGCGACCTCGCCGGGCACGGCCTCGGCGATCGCCTATGAAGCGGCGATGGCGCTCTATGACGACGTTTTCGGCTCGCCGGCCTTTGCGGCCGAGCTCAGCGTGATGCAGCCGGTCATCGATCATATCAACGCCAATCTCGAAAAGCCGCTGCCTGTCGGCGAACTTGCCGCCATCGTCGGCCTCAGCCGCGCGCATTTCTCGCGCAGCTTCGCCGAGAGTGAGGGCGTGCCGCCGGCCGAATTCGTGCTGCAGCAGCGGCTGCAGCGCGCCGTCAAACTTCTCACCAAGGCGGACTTCCTGCCGGTCAAGGAAGTCGCCATCATGTGCGGCTTCGAGGACGCCAACTATTTCTCGAAGGTCTTCCGCCGCGTCTATGGCACCAATCCCACCGAATTCCGCACGACCGGCATGTATGCCAGCATCGGCAAGCCGAAATAGCTTCAGCCCCAGAGCCGGTGTCTTCAGGCCCGGACCTCGAACACCATGTTGAACGGCGTTTCGGTCGCACGACGGAAATGCGTGAATCCGGCATCAAGCGCCACCTTGCGCAGCTTCGTTTCTCCCGCCTGCGCGCCGAGCCCCAGCCCCACCTCCTGGGAGAGCGATGCCGGGGTGCAGATCATCGTCGAGGCGCCGTAATAGACGCGGCCTACCGGATTCAGGTTGTCCTTCAGACGGTCATGGGCAAAGGGTTCGACGATCAGCCATGTCCCGTTCGGGGCCAGCGTCTCCTTGACGTGCCGGCCGGCGCCGACCGGATCGCCCATATCGTGCAGGCAGTCGAACATGGCGACCATATCATAGCCGCCTCCCGGAAATTCGGCCGCCTTGCCCTGCTCGAAGGTGACGCGATCGGCGACGCCAGCCTCTTTCGCGGCGGCCTTCGCCCTTTCGATCGACGGGCCGTGATAGTCGAAGCCGGTGAAACGCGAGGCGGGATAGGCCTGCGCCATCAGGATGGTCGATGCGCCGTGACCGCAGCCGACATCGGCGACCCTGGCGCCTGCCTTGAGCTTTTCCTCCATCCCGGCAACAGCCGGAATCCATTCGTTCACCAGATGGCTGTTGTAGCCCGGGCGAAAGAACCGTTCGGTTCCACGGAAGAGGCATGTGCTATGCTCATGCCAGCCGAGACCCTTACCAGTGCGGAAGGCTTCGGCGACTTTCGGCTCATCCATCCACATGGATTGCACGACCTCGAAGGCGCCGACGAAGAAGGCGGGGCTGTTTTCCTCGGCAAAGACCATCGCCTGTTCCGCCGTCAGGCTGAAGCGATCGGTTTTTTCGTCGTAAGTGACATAATCGGCGGCAGCCTGGGCGCTCAGCCATTCCCTGAGGTAGCGCTCCTTCACCCCGGTTTTCGCGGCGAGCTGCTCGACGCTCAAAGGTGTCCCATCGGCCATCGCCTTGAACAACCCCACCTTGTCGCCGAGCACGACCAAGGCACCTGACATGGCGGCGCCGACATCGCCGACAAGACGGCCGACGAGCGCATCGAGTTTCTGCATATTTGGCTCACGCATTGTGACCTCCCGGGGTGCGTGACAAGGAGGAGTTAAATTAGACCGTGATAATATTCAGTCAATCAACCCTCCCCTTGCCCAATCAGGTAGGTCGTCACAACTCGCGTCTAGCCGGCGTCATCATCACGTGCTTGCTTTCCCAGCCTGTGGGCACATCTTCATTGCTGACCCAGGCCAAGGATCGGAGTTTCAATGCAAGACGGTTCGTCGTGTCTATCTCCAGCCCAGTGCCGGGCAGCACGTGCCCTGATCGGATGGTCTGAGGATGACTTGTCCTCAGCCTCGAAAATCCCCAAGGCGACGATTGCCGGTTACGAGGCCGGAAAGCTGTCCCCTGATGAGCAGGCTTTGCGTGATATGAAACGCTGCCTGGAAGATGCGGGCGTGCTTTTCATCCCGGAAAATGGCGGCGGCGCCGGCGTTCGCTTGGCAAGACCTGCATCGGCTTCTATAGACACTGACGAGACCGAGACGGTCCAATACGAAGAATATCTGAAAAACGACGCCCCTCCCGGCGCTGGCGGTTGAATGGCAAAGAAACAGAAGCTTGAGCACTCCGAATTGGCGGGGGAATTCACCGACGACGGCGTGACGGTGCTCGTCGACATTTTTCGAACCTCCGGCAGCAATGAGGACTGGACAATGGAAGTCGTCACCCAGGCGGAGGATCTGATCCGCTGGGAGGAGCCCTTTGCGACCGACCGGGAGGCCTTCGACGAATTCCTGGCGGTCGTCGAGCGGGACGGCATCCGATCCTTCCTCGACGATGAAGAACCTTCCGTGCATTGAGGGGCAGCCTCGTGAAAAGCATCAATGATCTCGTCGCCTCGGCGAAAACCGTCTGCGAGCGATATCGGGCCGGGCGGATGGAGCGCGAAACCGTGCGCGAGTGGGTTCTCCGGCTGGGCGCCTATCCCCCGCCGCACGGGGATCGCGTGCGCGAGGCGGCCGAATGGTTCCGCCTTCACAATCGCGAACCTGTTTCCGAAGATATTGTGTTGGGGGACATCGACCGGCTCGAGGCGATTTCTGCGCTGTGATCCGGGCGCGCGAGCTCTGTCTGGAATAACTTCCGCCTCGACCCGGACTGGCGCAATTACGCCGTTACTCGACGGCGTAGGACCAATGACGATTGTGAGCCTTATGCATAATGGCTTATCCAGCTTCGGGAGGGAGAGGTCTGGGGTTTTGCAGCTTCGGCAAATGTGACACGCTCACGAGGCTGACATGGCTCCTGCATCTCACGCGAAGCGTAAGCCAAGCGCGGCTCGGTAGTTTTAATTCGTGCGGAAATAGAAGGAACAGCACGTGGCAGCATTTCCGGAAAAGGCAAAGGTCGTCATCATCGGGCTCGGCGGTATCGTCGGCGCCTCCATCGCTCATCATCTTGTCGAGCGCGGATGGGACGATATCGTCGGCATCGACAAGTCGGGCATTCCGACCGACATCGGCTCGACAGCCCATGCCTCGGACTTCTGTTACACCACCAGCCACGACTATCTCTCGGTCTGGACCACGCAATATTCGATCGATTTCTACGAGAAGATGGGCCATTACGCCCGCATCGGCGGCCTCGAAGTGGCGCGCACCGGCGACCATGCCTGGATGGAGGAAATCAAGCGCAAGCTTTCCTCGGCACGCGCTTTCGGCACGCGCGCCCATTATGTCAGCCCCTCCGAGATCAAGGAGAAGTTCCCCCTGATCGAGGAAGATCAGGTGATGGGCGGTCTCTTCGATCCGGATGCCGGCCTCGTCATTCCGCGCTCGCAGACCGTTGCCGGCAAGCTGGTCGACGCCGCCGAAAAGGCTGGCAAGCTGCAGGTCTTCGGCAACACCCCGGCGAAGTCGCTGATCGTCGAAGGCGGCCGCATCAAGGGCGTCGTCACCCATCGCGGTACCATCATGGCTGACCACGTCATCGTCTGCGCCGGCCTCTGGGGCCGCCTGATCGCGGAGATGGTCGGCGAAGACCTGCCGGTCATGCCGGTCGACCACCCGCTCACTTTCTTCGGTCCCTATAACGAGTTCGAAGGCACCGGCAAGGAGATCGGCTTCCCGCTGCTGCGCGACCAGGGCAACTCCGCCTATATGCGCGACACCGGCGACCCGGCGACGACCGAGGGCGGCCAGATCGAGTGGGGCTATTACGAAGCCACCAATCCGCGCATGTGCCATCCGCGCGATCTTCTCGAAAAACACGAAGCGCGGCTTTCGCCCTCGCAGCGCGACCTCGAGATGGAACAGATCATCGAGCCGCTCGAGCGCGCCATGGAACTGACGCCGATCCTCGGCGAACTCGGCTATAACGAAGGTCACTCCTTCAACGGCCTGCTGCAGGTTTCTGCCGGCGGCGGCGCATCCTGCGGCGAGAGCCAGAAGGTGCGCGGCCTCTGGTATTGCGTTGCCATCTGGGTCAAGGACGGCCCGGGCTACGGCAAGCTGATCGCCGACTGGATGACGGACGGCCGGACCGAAATCGATCACAACAGCATCGATTACGCCCGCTTCTATCCGCATCAACTGACGGAAGAATTCATCGAAGGCCGCTGCTACGAAGCCGCCCAGAAGATCTATTTCCCCGCCGTCCATACCCGCGAGCCCTATCTATCCGGCCGCAACGCCAAGCGCTCGCCCTTCTACGAGCGCGAAAAGGAACTCGGCGGCTACTTCATGGAGCTTGGCGGCTGGGAGCGTGCGCACGGCTATGCCGCCAACGAGCACCTTCTGGAAAAATATGCCGACCGCGTTCCGGTTCGCGAGAACGAATGGGACAGCCGCCATTTCTGGCGCGTGTCGAATGCCGAGCATCTGGCGATGAGCGAGGATTGCGGCATCGTCAATCTCAGCCACTTCCACATGGTCGATATCGAGGGACCTGACCATGTCGAGCTGATGGAATGGTTGTGCGCCGCCAAGGTCGGCGGCGATGCAAACATCGGCAAGGGCGTTTACACCCACTTCCTCGACGACGAGGGCATGGTGCGCGCCGACTTCACCGTCTTCCGCATGGCCGACCGCTGCCGCCTCGTAAACGGCGCCGATGCCGGGCCGCGCGACCTGCACTACATGAAGCGCGTCGCCCAAGACCGCGGCCTTGACGTGACCATCACCGACGTCTCGGAAAAATTCGTGACGATCGGCATCTGGGGTCCGAACGCGCGCGACACGCTGAAGAAGGTCGTGGCCGATCCGGCCGGGCTCGATCAGGAAAACTTCGCCTTTGCGGCGATCAAGCCGATCGAAATATCAGGCAAGACCGTCACCGCCTTCCGCATCTCCTATGTCGGCGAGCAGGGCTGGGAACTGCACATGAAGTACGAAGACGGCCTCGCCGTCTGGGATGCGCTGCGCTCGACCGGTGTGATGGCCTTCGGCGTCGAGACCTATGCAAACTCGCGCCGCATGGAAAAGAGCCTGCGCCTGCAGAATGCCGACCTGCTGACCCAGTACAACTTGATCGAAGCCGATCTCGCCCGTCCGAAGGTCAAGGAAGCCGATTTCCGCGGCAAGGAAAAACATCTGGAATACAAGGCGCGTGAGCACCAGCCCGCCATGCTCTGCACACTTGTCATGACCGAGAATACCGACAAATCGGGCGTGAAGCGTTATCCTCTTGGCAACCTGCCGGTTGTCGATCCCGCCACCGGAGAGGTTCTGGTCGACGAGCTCGGCCGCCGGTCCTACACGACCTCGATCGCCTACGGCCCGACGGTCGGCAAGAACATTGCTCTGGCCTATCTGCCCTGGTCACATTGCCAGGTCGGACGCAAGCTGAATATCGAGTATTTTGCCGAGACCTATCCGGTGGAGGTTGTCGGCGTCGGCTACAAGCCGATCTACGACCCGGAAAACCTGAAGCCGCGCACCTAAAGCGGTTCAGCTTTCAACGAAAGCGGCAGAACCTGCGCACTCAAGCACCTGTGGCGCCGCCAGCACGGCGCCGCATTCATGCGGTTGAGCCGCATTACGCTAAGTGTTGTCTCCATTTGCAGCCTCAACGCCATTGTCAGGCGCACGGCTCGGGACGAACCTCTTCGAGATCAGCCAGCAGCCGAGCGCCCACAGTGCGCCGGCGCACCATCCGGCAAAAACATCCGTGGGGTAATGGACGCCGAGATAGATCCGGCTGAGCCCGATGATGACGGCGAGGAAGACGCCAGCGCCCATGACGAAGATCCGCGTCGAGCGGTAACGCTGGGTGCGCGCCACCAGCGCCCCGAGCGTCAGATAGGTCACCGCCGAGACCATGGCGTGCCCAGAGGGAAAACTGAGATCGCTGACCTCGATGAGATGCGGCACGACATCGGGACGCGGCCGCGCGACGAGGATCTTCAACAGCGTGCTCGCCAGCCAGCCCGACACCACTGACGAAAAGACGAAGATCGCGATCGGCCAGCGCCGGTCGAGCAAGAGATAGACGGTGATGAGAACCGTTAGCAGCGAGAGAACAGTGATGCCGCCGAGGCTGGTGATGTCATCGACGGCATGGGTAAGCCAAGCCGGACCGATCGGTACGGCAAGATCGTCGGCCCGCCGCAGCGCCAGCAGGACCGCCTGGTCGAAACCAAAAGTTTCTCCTTCGAGGACCTCACTCGTCAGCCGCTGCAGCACGAACAGCCCGCCTGCGATCGATGCCAGCATGATCAGCGTCAGTGGCTCATAGGCATTGAGCCTCGCCAGGAAACCGCGTCGTTGAACCTCCGTCATGCCTGCCGTCGAGCTCCCTTCACATCATGTCCTCACCCGCCAGATCGGCAAGGTGAGTCGAAAATTCAAGACCTTGCAAGGTCGAGGAGCCACTTCGCCGAATCTGATCGCCGCCTCATCCCAAACGGCCGGTAGCAAAAGCTCAACCTTCTTTTGCTATGGCTGAAGCAGATTGTCCTGGAGACTTCGGCGATGAAAATTCTGACCGCGATGGTTCTGCTGGCATCCGCCCTGCAGCCGGTCTCCGCCTTCGGCGAGACCGAATGGATGGGCGGCGCAAGACAATGGTCAGTCGGCTATGCCAGCGAACAGCCTGCCTACTGCCGGCTGCTGTGGGAGAGCGAGATCGGCAAGACCATGGAATTCCGCCAGAGCGCGACCGAGACGTTCTGGCTGGTGTCGAAGAACAGCTGGGACATTCCGGCCGGCACGACGACCGAGGTGACGCTGACCGATCGCAATATGACGAAAGTCGTTGCCGCCGAGTTCTTCGACAAGACCACGCTTCGCCTCTGGCCCGCAGGCAGCAAGGGAAGCGGCGGGCTGAAAAAGATCATCAAGAATTCCTTTTCAGGAACCCCTGACGTGCAGCTGACCTTTGCCGGCGACGAAGGCGACTGGACGCTGCCGCTGTCGCGGGTGGACCAGCTCTACCCCACGTTCGCCCAGTGTCTCAAACGCCTCGAAGCCGGCGGAAAACCGAAGCAGGATTCCGACACCAGCAAGCCGTTCTGACGGTCTGCCCGATTCAATTCATCGGTGGCGGCGCAGTCTCGCGGATCAGGCCGCGCACGGCCTCGATATCGCCATTGAGCGGCCGCTCGTCGCCATAATGGGAGATACGCTGCCGCGCGGCCTGATAGACCAGATCCGTACCGGCCGCCCGGGGCGCTGTCGCCGCCAGGAAATCATGCGCTTGGGCGGCGGCCATCAACTCGATCGCCATTATATATTCGGCATTGTCGATGACGGCGAGCAGCTTGCCGGCGGCGGCTGTGGGATGGGCGAGGAAATCCTCCTGCAGGCCCGAGGTCAACCCGCCGTCCATCGCCGCGGGCGCGGCAAGGCGGCGGTTCTCGTTGCTCAGCGCTGCTGCGGTATATTGCGCGATCATGAAGCCGGAATGGCTGCCGGCGTCGCTTGCGAGAAACGGCGGCAGGCCGCTGACCAGCGGATTGACCAGCCGGTCCATGCGTCTTTCGCTGATCACGCCGATCTGTGCCAGCGCAATGGCGAGGCTATCGGCGGCCTGCCCGAGCGCCGGGGCAACGGCATGCGCCTCGGAGGAGACGATCGGCTGCTCCGGCGTGCCTGAAACAGCCGGATTGTCCGTCACCGAGGCAAGTTCCTGATCGGCGATGCGGGCGGAATTGTCGAAGACGTCGCGGGCCGCGCCATGGGCATGCGGGACCGACCGAAGGCTGAGCGCATCCTGGGTGCGCCGGCCGAAGGCGGAGGCGACAAGGCCGCTGCCGCGAAGGCGGGCACGGAGGGACGCTCCCACCTTTTCAATTCCCGCCGATGGGCGCAGCGCCAGCACCGCCTCGTCGAAGGCGGCGATCTGGCAGCCTGCCGCTTCCAGCGTCAGCGCTGCGATGGCATCGGCCCAGTCGAGCAGCCGTTCGGCGCGCAAAAGTGCGGTGGCGGTCAAACCGGTGGCGCAGGCCGTGCCGTTGACGAGGCTCAAACCTTCCTTGGCGCCGAGTACCAGCGGTTCGAGGCCGATCGCGGCAAGTGCTTCGCGGCCGCTCATGCGTTCTCCGCCCAGCATGGCGCTGCCTTCGCCGATCAGGACGAGCGCGGTATGGGCGTTATGGGTGAGGTAACCCGCCGAGCCTTTCGACGGCACCTCGGGAATGCAATCATGCGCCAGCAGTGCTGTGAGATGCGCAACGATCTCGCGCCGCACGCCGGAATGGCCATGAGCGAAATTGGCAATCTGAGCGGCGATGATGGCCCGAACCGCGCGGGCATCAAGCAAAGGGCCGACGCCGCAGGCGTGGCTGAGCACGATGCTGCGCGACAACAGGCTCTGCGAGGGGCGGTCGACCACCGTATCGGCCAGTGCCCCGACGCCGGTGTTGACGCCGTAGGCGCGCACGCCCGTCTCGACGATGCGCGCAACGATACGGCTTGCCTCTTCGACCCGCGCCCAGGCGGCGGGCGACAGCGCAAGCGCCTCCCCTGCCCCGACGCGCGCGACGTCGCGCCAGGTCAGCACTTGATCGATAGTAACGGTCATTGGCCGGTTCCGAAGTGGCCGATGAACTGGCGGAAGGCGGGCGTGGCGCCGCCGGTGAACATCTCCTCCGGCTTGCCGCTGCTTTCGATCAGCCCCTCGCGCATGAAGACGACGCGGTTCGAGACGTTGCGGGCAAAGCTCATCTCATGGGTGACGACGAGCATGGTCATGCCCTCCTCGGCAAGAGCGCGCATGACGCGCAGGACTTCACCGACGAGTTCCGGATCGAGCGCCGAGGTCGGCTCGTCGAACAGCATGACCTTCGGCCTCATCGCCAAAGCGCGGGCGATTGCGGCGCGCTGCTGCTGGCCGCCGGAGAGATGGGCGGGATAGGCATGGCGCTTGTCTGCGATGCCGACCTTTTCGAGCAGCGCCTCGGCCTCGGCGATGCATTCGGCGCGCGGCCGCTTCAGGACATGGATAGGCCCTTCGATGACATTCTGCAGGATGGTCATATGAGACCAGAGATTGAAGGACTGGAAAACCATGCCGAGTTCGGAGCGGATATGATCGACCTGCTTCTGGCTCGCCGGCTTTGTCTTGCCGTTCTTGTGAATCATTTCGATGTGCTCACCATCGACCCAGATCTCGCCGTCGCTGGCGGTTTCCAGCATGTTGATGCAGCGCAGAAAGGTCGATTTGCCGGAGCCGGAGGCGCCGAGCAGCGAAATCACATCGCCGTCTTCCGCATCGAGGGAAATGCCGCGCAAGACCTCGTGCGTGCCGAAGCTCTTGCGGATATTGCGGACCGAAAGTCGGGTAACGCCTGGCATGATTGCTCCAATCAGGTCAAAAACTGCCTATGCCTTCAACGGCTGCGGGGCCGCGCGGCGGTGTCGGGACAGCGAATATTCAAGCAGGGCCATGCCCTGCAGGATGATGAAGTTCAGCACGAGATAGATGATCGCCGCACAGAGGAAGACTTCCATCGTGCGGTAGGTCTGCGAGATCAGCCGCTGGGCGACACCGGTCACCTCCCAGACGGTGACGAGGCTTGCGAGCGCCGTCGACTTCATCATCAGCACGATCTCGGTGGAATAGGCCGGCAGCGCGTGACGGAAGGCGATCGGCGCCAGGATCCGGCGCACCAGCAGGAAGCCGGACATGCCGATCGAGCGCGCCGCCTCGATCTCCTTCGGCGAGACGGCGCGGATGCCGCCGCGGAAGATCTCCGCCGTGTAGCCGGCCGTGCAGAGCGCCAAAGAAAGGATGGCGCAGACCATCGGCTCACGCAGGAACGGCCAGAGGAAGGAATAGCGTATGACGCCGAACTGGCCGAGGCCGTAGAAGACCAGGAACATCTGGATCAAGAGCGGCGAGCCGCGGAAGACGAAGATATAGCCCTTGGCAAAGCCCGACAGCAGGCGGTTGCCGCTGACCCGCATCCAGACGATGACGAGCGCCAGCAGGCCGCCGAAGAAGATCGACAGCGAGAACAGGATCAGCGTCGTCGGCACGGCCTTGAGCAGGGTGACCATGGTCGAAGCGAAGAAGGTGAAATCCATCGTCGCCCCCTTACGCCTGGCCCATGGCCGAGGCCGGCATGCTGCGGTTGGCGCGGCGTTCGGCGCCGTTGAAGATGCGGTCCGAAAGGCTGGTCAGGATCAGGTAGAGGCAGCCGCCGGCGATGAAGAACAGGAAATACTGCCGCGTCGAGCCCGCCGCCACCTGGCTGGTGCGCATCAGCTCGGCCAGGCCGGTGACGGAGATCAGCGCCGAATCCTTGAGGCTGAGCTGCCAGACGTTGCCGAGGCCGGGAATGGCCAGCCGCAGCACCTGCGGCATGATAATGCGGCGAAAGCGCAGGCCGCGATGCATGCCGATCGCCGAGGCCGCCTCGAGCTCCCCCTTGGAAATGGCGAGGAAGGCGCCGCGGAACACTTCCGCCTGATAGGCGCCGGAAATGATGCCGACGGCAAGCGCGCCGGCGGCAAAAGACGGCAGGCCGAGGAAACCCTCATAGCCCATCGCCTTGCCGATCGAGGTGACGGCCGAGGAGCCGCCGAAATAGATGAGATAGATGATCAGCAGTTCCGGCACGCCGCGAAACACGGTCGTATAGACATTGCCGAGGGCGACGAGGAAAGAGTTGCCGGAGAGCTTTGCCGCCGCGACGATCGCGCCGAGCACCGCGCCGATCGCCAGCGCCGTCGCCGTGACGGCCAGCGTCATCAAGGCGGCGAGAATGAGCAGCGCGCCCCATCCGGTCGAGCCGAAGCCGAGCAGTTCCAAGCTTGCCATATCGTCCGTTCCCCGTCCGTGGCAGTGTTTTGTGAATTCAAGAATAACACGCGGTCTCCGGCATTGAAGCCGGAGACCGGCGCCTGCGGCCAAAAGGCCGAAAGGCTTATTGCTGCGGGCTGACGTCGACCTTGAACCACTTCATCGAAAGGCTCTTGACCGTGCCATCGGCAAGCGCCGATTTGATCGCCACGTTGAACTTGTCGCGCAGGTCGGTATCGGCCTTGCGGACGCCGAGGCCTTCGCCCTCGCCCCAGATCGAACCGACGATCTCCGGGCCGGTGAAATCGAGCGCGCCGTTGGCGGCCTGGAAGGCATTGGCGAAATAGACGGCGTCGTCGAAGCCGAGGTCGATGCGGCCGTTCTGCAGGTCGAGGTCGCGGTCGGCGCCAGTCTTGTATTCGCGGATCTCGGCAATGTCGCCGAAATTGTCATAGACGAACTTGGCGTAGACGGTCGCTGCCTGGATGCCGATCGTCTTGCCCTTGAAGGCGGTCTTCAGCGCTTCGATTTCCTTCACGCCGGTCTGGCCGGGCGTCATCTTGATCGTGGCGCCGGTGCCGGCGGCCTTCGCCAGCGGGCTGTCCTTGGCGGTCGCAAAGGCGGCAGGGGTGGCGGCATAGGGAATGGTGAAATCGATCACCTGCTTGCGCTCGTCGGTGATCGACAGCGCATCCATGATGACGTCGAACTTGCCGGCATTGAGAGCCGGGATCATGCCGTCCCAGTCGGAGGCAACCAGCGTGCATTCGATCTTGGCGCGTTCGCAGAGCACCTTGGCAAGCTCGGGCTCGAAGCCGCCGAGCGTGCCATCGGCATTGGTGAGATTCCACGGCGCATAAGCGCCCTCAAGCGTGATGGTCGCCTTCGTCCAGTCCTTGGAAAAGGCGGGAGCTGCGAAAGCGGAAAAGGCGGCGACGCCGCAAAAAAGAATTGCGCTTAATTTCATCGATGAATTCTCCTCTGGAGTTGAAACAGACCTTGCGGCACCGCCGATCTCCGCCGGCTTGCCCGTTCTGTCCTTTTTTCATCGAGGACCGTTCGGGAGGTTGTATATGGTACCATATGAGATATTTTGTGTTATGCAAGAGGAAAGTCGTTTTATGTGGCGAATTGTATCCGTGCAAAAGGAATAGGCAATGAAGCGTTCCGGGGAGATGAAGCGCGATCTGGCGGGAAATGACAGCACGCCGCTTTATGCCGGCGTCAAGCAGGTGATCCTCGACCGCATCCACAGCGGCGAATGGCCGCCGAAATACCGCGTGCCATCGGAAAATGAACTGGTCGTCGAGCTCGGCGTCAGCAAGATGACCGCCAACCGGGCGCTGCGCGAACTCGCCAATGAAGGCGAACTCGTCCGCATCCAGGGCGTCGGCTCGTTCGTCGCCGAGCGCAAGGGTTATTCGGCGCTGTTCGAGGTGCGCAACATCGCCGAGGAGATCGCCGAACGCGGCCATGTCCACGAGGCGTCCGTCGTCGTTCTCGCCCAGGAAACGGCCTCTCCCGAGATCGCCGACGCCTTGGAACTTGATATCGGGGCGGCGGTGTTCCACTCGCTGATCGTGCACAGCGAAAACGGCGTGCCGGTGCAGATCGAAGACCGTTTCGTCCATCCGGAAGCCGCCCCCGACTATCTCAAGCAGGACTTCACGACGCTGACGCCGAACGCCTATCTGACGGCGGCCGCCCCGCTCAGCGGCTCCGAGCACGTCGTCGAGGCGGCGATGCCGCAGGCGTGGGAATGCAAGCTGCTCACCATCCTCAAGACCGAGCCGTGCCTGACGATCCGCCGGCGCACATGGTCGGCAAAGCAGGTGGTCTCGACCGCACGTCTCGTCTATCCCGGCTATCGCTATCGGCTCGAAGCGCGCAGCGGCAAGATGTTCGAAGAGTAAAAACACCTGCCATCTTGTATATGGAACCTATTGCGATGCCGGCGTGAACCGCGCCACCAGCGCGTGGCGATCGCCCGGATAGGTGAAGCGGACATGGGTCACCGGACCGGCGCCGCTCCAGGTGCGGCGTTCGACCACCAGGCAGGCGGTGTTGCGGGCGATGTCGAGCGCCGCGGCCACCTCAGCACTGGCGGAGACCGCGTGGATCCGGTGTTCAGCCGTGCTCCACGGCACCTGGTTGAGCAGCCACGGCCCCGGCGCCACCGCCAGAAAATCGGCATCGGCGGCCTCAGGCACGGTCGCAAGGCTGATCAGCCGCTCCTCCAGGCAGAAGGGCTGCGCCCCGGCATTGTGGATGCAGACCACCTCGACGACCGAAGACGCTACGGGCAGTTCCAGCCGGCTTCTGTCTTCCGCCTTCGCCTTGCGGCTCGCCTTCTTCGAAAGCGCATAGGAATAGGGCAGATTCAGCGACTGCACCTCGGCCTTGATGTCGTGGATTTCGAGCACGGCCGATTGCGCCTGGGGCTGGGTGACGAAGCTGCCGGATTTCTTGCGGCGCTCGATGAGCCCGGCCTTGGCGAGCTGGGTCAGCACCTTGTTCACCGTCATGCGCGAGCAGTCATACTGCGTGGCGAGATCGACCTCGAAGGGAATACGATGCCCCGGTGGCCATTCGCCCGAGACGATACGGCCCTCGATCTCGCCCAGGATGCGCTGGTGCAAGGTCAGATCCCTGCTTTGGTTCATCGCCACGTTCCGATTGATCTCCCGATCTAGATCGAATGCCTTGGAAGGAAAAGCGCTTTATCAGGCAGCCAGCAACTCGCCCATTGCGGCGAGGAACCGCCGGTCGATGGCGTCGCGCTCGCGATGGCGGCCGCCTTCCACCTGCTTGCGGCCGCGCGCCCAGACGCAATCGACGGAAACGCCGCCGGCAAACAGCCAATGGTCGAGGATCTGGTCGCCCGAGAGATAGGGAACGGCAGACGTATCGAGCGAAACGAGATCGGCGTGATAGCCCTCGACGATACCGGCCGGCGCTTTCAGCGCGGCACCGCCGCCGGCAAGGGCGTGGGTGAACAGCGAAAGCGCCGTCGAACCGCCGGGCGCTGCCACCACATTGCGGGCGCGCAGCGCCAGTCGCTGCGAATATTCGAGCTGGCGCAGTTCCTCCGGCACGGAGATCAGCACGTTTGAATCCGAACCGATGCCATAACGGCCGCCCTCTCCGAGGAAGAGCGGCGCGGCAAAGGCGCCGTCGCCGAGATTGGCTTCGGTGATCGGGCAGAGGCCGGCAACCGCCCCGCTCTTCGCCATCCGCCGCGTCTCGTCTCCGGTCATGTGCGTCGCATGGATCAGGCACCAGCGCTCATCCACAGGCATATGATCGAGCAGCCACTCCACCGGTCTTGCGCCCGACCAGGCGATGCAGTCCTCGACCTCCTTCACCTGCTCGGCGACATGGATGTGGATGGGGCCGTCGCCCGCCATCGGCACAAGCTTCGCCAACTCCTCGGGGGTGGCGGCGCGCAGGCTGTGCGGCGCCAGCCCGAGTTCGGCGCCGTCGAGCCGGCCGGTCACTACACGGCATCCCTCCATCAGCTCTTCGAAGCTTTCCAGCGAATTGATGAAGCGCCGCTGGCCTTCGATCGGCGCGGCACCGCCGAAGCCGGAATGGGCATAGAAGACCGGCAGCAGCGTCAGGCCGATGCCGGTCGTGTCGCTCGCCGCGCCGATACGCTCGGCAAGCTCGGCGATATTGGCATAGGCGCCGCCGTCCTTGTCATGGTGGAGATAATGGAATTCGCCGACACGGGAAAAGCCGGCTTCCAGCATCTCCGAATAGAGCTTGGCCGCGACCGCCTCGACATGATCGGGCGTCATCGCCAGGGCAAACTTGTACATAACAGTGCGCCAGCTCCAGAAGCTGTCATTGGCGGGCCCACGCACTTCGGCAAGACCGGCCATCGCCCGTTGGAAAGCATGGCTGTGGAGGTTGCCCATGGCCGGGACGATCAGAGCATGGCGCTCATCGCCTGGCGCGGCGGCAACGTCGGACTCGACCCGGGCGATGCGCCCGGCCTCGAGCGTCAGCCGCACGTTCTTCCGCCAGCCTTGCGGCGTCAGCGCCGTCTCTGTGTGAAGTATGGTCATGACCTTCTTCTCCTCCTGCCGCGCCGCCGATCTTTCTTTTCCAGAAAAGCGCGCAAAATTTCTCTTGTCACCTGCTGATTATGTATATACATGTTTCGGCATAAGGAAAGGCGCAAAGCTGATGAGCGGGAACAATTTTTCTGGAGGTACCCCATCCGCCGACATCCGGCCGGTGCTGTGGCGCAATGCGCGGCTGGCGACGCTGGCGCCGGACAGAGCGGGTCTCGGCATCGTCGAAAAAGGCGCCGTGCTGACTGAAGGGGGCCGTATTGCCTTTGCCGGCGCCGAAAGCGAATTGCCGGCATCCGCCATCGAGCAATCCGAAATCGTCGACCTCGAAGGCCGCTGGGTCACCCCCGGTCTCGTCGACTGCCACACCCATATCGTTCACGGCGGCAATCGCGCCCGCGAATTCGAGATGCGCCTTGCCGGCGCCACCTACGAAGAAATCGCCCGCGCCGGCGGCGGCATCGTCTCCTCGGTGAAGGCCACCAATGCGCTGTCGGTCGAAGACCTCGTCGCCGAGGCGCTGCCGCGGCTCGATACGCTGCTTGCCGAAGGTGTCACCACGATCGAAGTGAAGTCCGGCTACGGGCTGAATCGGGCCGGCGAAGTGAAGATGCTGCAGAGCGCCCGGCTGCTCGGTCATATCAGACCGGTGCGCGTCGCCACCAGCTATCTCGGCGCGCATGCGACCCCTGTCGAATACAAGGGCCGCAACGGCGACTATCTCGACGATGTCGTGCTGCCCGGCCTCGACGACATGTATAATCTCGGCCTCGCCGATGCTGTCGACGGCTTCTGCGAGGGCATCGCCTTTTCCCCGGCCGAGATCGCCCGCGTCTTCGACAAGGCGAAGGCGCTCGGCCTGCCGGTCAAGCTGCATGCCGAACAGCTCTCCAATCTCGGCGGCGCCAAGCTTGCTGCCTCATACGGCGCGCTTTCGGCCGACCATCTCGAATATCTCGACGAAGATGGCGTTGCCGCGATGGCGGCTGCCGGCACTGTCGCCGTGCTCCTGCCCGGTGCCTTCTACGCCATCCATGAGAAGCAGAAGCCGCCGGTCGAGGCGCTGCGCCGGGCGGGCGTGCAAATCGCGATCGCGACAGACTGCAATCCCGGCACCTCGCCGCTGACCTCGATGCTGCTGACCATGAACATGTCGGCGACGCTTTTCGGCCTCACCGTCGAGGAATGCATCGCCGGCGCCACCCGCGAAGGCGCCCGCGCTCTCGGCCTCATCGCCGAGACCGGAACGATCGAGCCCGGCAAGTCGGCCGATCTCGCCGTCTGGAATGTCGAAAACCTCGCCGAGCTCGTCTACCGCATCGGCTTCAACCCACTTCATGCACGCGTCTTCAAGGGCGAAAGGAACGGCCGATGACCATCACCCTCCACCCGGGCTCCGTCTCGCTCAACGACCTCGAGACCATTTACTGGATTGGCGAGCCGGCAAGGCTCGATCCCGCCTTCGATGCCGGCATAAACAAGGCCGCCGCCCGCATCGCCGAGATCGCCGCCGGCAACGCCCCGGTCTATGGCATCAATACCGGTTTCGGCAAACTCGCCTCAATCAAGATCGACAGCGCCGATGTCGCTACCCTGCAGCGCAATCTCATACTGTCGCATTGCTGCGGCGTCGGCGCGCCCCTACCCGACAATATCGTACGGCTGATCATGGCGCTGAAGCTGGTCTCGCTCGGCCGCGGCGCCTCCGGCGTGCGGCTGGAACTGGTGCGGCTGATCGAGGGCATGCTGGAAAGGGGCGTCATCCCGCTGATCCCGGAAAAGGGCTCGGTCGGCGCCTCCGGCGATCTTGCGCCGCTCGCCCATATGGCGGCGGTGATGATGGGCGAGGCTGAAGCCTTTTTCGCCGGCGAACGTCTTTCCGGCGCCGAAGCCCTCGAACGCGCCGGACTGAAACCGGTCGTGCTCGCCGCCAAGGAAGGCCTGGCGCTGATCAACGGCACCCAGGCCTCGACGGCACTGGCGCTCGCCGGCCTCTTCCGCGCCCATCGTGCTGCCCAATCCGCCTTGATCACCGGCGCAATGTCGACCGACGCGGCCATGGGTTCGTCTGCGCCCTTCCATGCCGATATCCATACGCTGCGTGGTCATAAGGGGCAGATCGATACCGCGGCCGCCCTTCGCGGCCTGCTCGAAAACTCCGTCATCCGCCAAAGCCATATCGAGGGCGACGAGCGCGTGCAGGATCCCTATTGCATCCGCTGCCAGCCGCAGGTCGACGGCGCCTGCCTCGATCTCTTGCGCTCGGTCGCCCGCACACTCGAAATCGAGGCCAATGCGGTCACCGACAATCCGCTGGTGCTCTCGGACAATTCCGTCGTCTCGGGCGGCAATTTCCACGCCGAACCCGTCGCCTTCGCCGCCGACCAGATCGCGCTCGCCGTCTGCGAAATCGGCGCCATCTCGCAGCGCCGCATCGCGCTGCTGGTCGACCCCACCCTCTCCTACGGCCTGCCGGCCTTCCTCGCCAAGAAGCCGGGCCTGAATTCCGGCCTGATGATTGCCGAGGTCACCTCGGCGGCGCTGATGTCAGAAAACAAGCAGATGTCGCACCCGGCGTCGGTCGATTCAACGCCGACCTCGGCCAACCAGGAAGACCATGTCTCCATGGCCTGCCATGGCGCCCGCCGTCTGCTCGGCATGACCGAAAACCTGTTCGCCATCATCGGCATCGAGGCGCTGACCGCTGCCCAGGGCGTCGAACTACGCGCACCGCTGTCGACGAGCCCGGAGCTTTTGAAAGCAATCGCTGCGATCCGCGCCAAGGTGCCGAGCCTCGATAGTGACCGCTACATGGCCGGGGATCTCGCCGCCGCCGCCGCACTGGTGGCGACGGGGGCGCTGAATGGCTCGGTTTCGAATGGCATTTTGCCGGTTTTGGAGGGTTGAGATGATGGCGAAGGAGAAAGTCCCCTCCCCAACCCCTCCCCACAAGGGGGAGGGGCTTACCGTGCGGCCCTCGCCGCGTTCACCCTCCATCGCAGATCATGCAGCCGGCGCGTTGGTTTGCGAGGCGGTGCCACAGCTTAGCCCCTCCCCCTTGTGGGGAGGGGTTGGGGAGGGGTTTTGATGACCGCACCATACGAAATCCGCCAGGGCACCTCGCCGATCATCCTCGGCTTCCCCCACACCGGCACCGACGTGCCGCCTGACATCGCCGACCGTCTCAACGACAATGGCCGGATCCTCGCGGATACCGACTGGCACATCCACCACCTCTATGACGGGCTGCTCGATGACGTCACCACCGTGCGCGCCACCTTCCATCGCTACGTGATCGACGCCAACCGCGATCCGGCTGGCGTCAGCCTCTATCCCGGCCAGAACACCACCGGCCTCGTTCCGGAAACCGACTTCGACGGCAAGCCGATCTGGAAGGATGGGCAGGCGCCTGACGAGGCCGATGTCGCAGCGCGGCTCAGGGATTTTCATGCGCCCTATCATGCCGCGCTGGCCGCCGAGATCGAGCGTGTGAGAGGGCTCCACGGCGTCGCAATCCTCTATGATTGCCACTCGATCCGCTCGCATATTCCTTTCCTGTTCGAAGGCAAGCTGCCAGATTTCAATATCGGCACCGATATGGGCAAGACCTGCGACGGCGCCATCGAGCAGGCGACGCTGACCGTCGTCGAAGCCGCCGAAGGTTACGACAGCGTGCTCAACGGCCGCTTCAAGGGCGGCTGGACGACCCGCCATTACGGCCGGCCCGAGACCGGCGTGCACGCGATCCAGATGGAGCTCGCGCAATCGACCCATCTGCAGACCGAGACGCCGCCCTTTGCCTATGACAGCGCCAAGGCGGACCGGCTTCGCGCCCATCTCAAAAACATTCTGGTGCGCCTCGAACAGATCGCACCCGGCCTGAAACGATAAAGCTCACTCGACAGGGGAACCGTCATGACCAATCCACGCCATAACATTCGCGAAATCCGCGCGCCCCGCGGCAACGATCTCAATGCCAAGAGCTGGATGACCGAAGCGCCGCTGCGCATGCTGATGAATAATCTCGATCCCGACGTCGCCGAAAATCCGAACGAGCTCGTCGTTTATGGCGGCATCGGGCGCGCCGCGCGCACCTGGGAGGATTTCGACCGCATCGTCGCGACGCTGAAGACGCTGACGGAAGAGGAAACCCTGCTTGTGCAATCCGGCAAGCCGGTCGGCGTCTTCCGCACCCACAAGGATGCGCCGCGCGTGCTGATCGCCAACTCCAATCTGGTGCCGCATTGGGCGACCTGGGATCATTTCAACGAGTTGGATAAGAAGGGCCTTGCCATGTACGGCCAGATGACGGCCGGCTCGTGGATCTATATCGGCACGCAGGGCATCGTCCAGGGCACTTACGAGACCTTCGTCGAGGCCGGCCGCCAGCATTACGGCGGCAATCTCAAGGGCAAATGGATCCTGACCGGCGGCCTCGGCGGCATGGGCGGCGCCCAGCCGCTCGCCGCCGTCATGGCCGGCGCCTGCTGCCTCGCCGTCGAATGCAATCCCGACTCCATCGATTTCCGCCTGCGCACCCGCTATCTCGACGCCAAGGCCGAAACGCTCGATGAAGCGCTCGAGATGATCGACCGCTGGACCAAGGCTGGCGAGGCCAAATCGGTCGGCCTGCTCGGCAATGCCGCCGAAATCCTGCCGGAGATGGTTCGTCGCGGCATCCGCCCCGATATGGTCACCGACCAGACCTCGGCGCATGATCCAATCAACGGCTACCTGCCGAAGGGCTGGACGATGGCCGAGTGGAAGGCCAAGCGCGAGAGCGATCCGAAGGCAGTCGAAAAAGCCGCCCGCGCCTCGATGCGCGAACATGTCGAGGCGATGATCGCCTTCTGGAATGCCGGCATTCCGACGCTCGACTACGGCAACAACATCCGCCAGGTCGCCAAGGAAGAAGGCCTCGAAAACGCCTTCGCCTTCCCCGGTTTCGTGCCCGCCTATATAAGACCGCTGTTCTGCCGCGGCATCGGCCCCTTCCGCTGGGCGGCCCTCTCCGGCGATCCGGAGGATATCTACAAGACCGATGCCAAGGTGCGGGAGCTGACCCCCGGCAATACCCACCTGCACAACTGGCTCGACATGGCCAGGGAGCGCATCGCCTTCCAGGGCCTGCCGGCGCGCATCTGCTGGGTCGGCCTCGGCGACCGTCACCGCCTGGCACTGGCCTTCAATGAAATGGTCAGGAATGGCGAGCTTTCCGCCCCGATCGTCATCGGCCGCGATCATCTCGACTCCGGTTCCGTCGCCTCCCCGAACCGCGAAACCGAAGCGATGAAGGACGGCTCCGACGCCGTTTCCGACTGGCCGCTGCTGAATGCCCTGCTCAACACCGCCTCGGGCGCCACCTGGGTATCGCTGCACCATGGCGGCGGCGTCGGCATGGGCTTCTCCCAGCACTCCGGCGTCGTCATCTGCGCCGATGGCACCGATGATGCGGCAAAGCGCCTCGAGCGTGTGCTCTGGAACGATCCGGCGACCGGCGTCATGCGCCACGCCGACGCCGGCTACGACATCGCCCTCGACTGCGCCCGGGACAAGGGCCTGCGCCTGCCCGGCATTCTCGGGAACTGAGCCTCGTGAGGATCCTGCGCGCCGGCGATTACAAACGCATGCCGTGGAAAAACGGCGGCGGCGAAACGGTGGAGATCGCCGTTTCGCCCGACGATGCCGGCCTTGCCGGCTTCGACTGGCGCGTCAGCATGGCGACGGTCGCAACCAACGGCCCGTTTTCGATCTTCCCCGGCATCGACCGGACGCTTGTGATTCTCGACGGCAACGGCATGGTGCTCGACATTGAAGGCCGGGCACCGGCGCTGCTGACAACGGCAAGCGATCCCTTGCCCTTCCCGGCGGATATCCCGGTGGCCGCCAGGCTCCAGGACGGCGCGATCACCGATCTCAACGTCATGACGCGCCGCGCGGGCCTTGCCCACACGCTGATCCGCATCGACATCGATGGCGGCACGTCCATGCCGCTGACGTCGTCGACATGCCTGCTGCTCTGCCATCGCGGCGCATTGTCATTCCGGCGGGACGGCGAGAGCGGCACGCTTGCGGCCGGCGATGCGCTGCTGATTGCGGATGCGGCTGGAACCGCACTGGAAATCGACGGCGAGGCCAGATGTTACCTCGTCTCGATCACCACGCCCTGATCTTCGTACAACGGCTTGAAAAAATTCAACAATCGAAAAATGGCTCAGGCTTTCGCAGCGACGATTGCGATTTCCGGCCATGGACGTCATTCCTGCTTTTGGTCTAAACTTCGCCTTGCTGATGCAGAAGAAGACCTAGACTGCCTGGACGTGCCGGGTAGCAATGGAGCAGGCGTGACGGATCCCTACGATATTCTCGGTGTTGAACGCGATGCGGACGAGGCCCAGCTGAAGGCTGCCTATCGGCGCCTGGCGAAGGTTGCTCATCCGGATTCCGGCGGCGATTCGCAGGCCTTCGACAATCTGCAGAAAGCCTATGCGCTGCTTCTCGACCCGGTCCGCCGCAAGGTGTTCGACGACACAGGCTATGACGTCGAATTCGCCGATGCCGCCGAGCTGCAGGCGCTTGTGATTATCGAGAAACTGGTCACCGACGCTGTACTCGACGAGCGCGCGCCCGGAAGTTTCGATCCCGTCGCCGTCATGCAGGACAGCCTGTCGGAGGAACTGCGTAAGGCGCGGTTCAGCAAGAGCGAGCTGGAGCGCCACGCCTCGCGCGTCGCCCTGCATCTGGAGCGGCTCGAAAAACAGTCCGGCCGCGATGTGCTCGCCCACATGTTCCGCGCCCGCATCGAAGCGATCGCCAAGGCGGTCGCGGAAACCGAGGCAAAGATCAAGGCAACCGAACGCGCCGCCGACATGCTGAGCGGCTACGTCTACGACATCGATCCATCGCTGCTGCCGGAGGCCTCGGTCACCAACCTCGAATGGATCGAGACCTCCAGAAACCGCTCCACCGGCTGACGCAGCAGGCGATAAAGCCGTTAGTAAGACAGCTTTGGATACCAGTCCGGCGCCCGGCCTTCCGGCGTCGTGTCGATCAGTGTCCAGAGCGGCATGAGGTCGGGTGCGCCGCGCGGGTCCTCGCCGGGATCGGAGGTGACGTCGCCCATTTCCTGGCTCCAGAAGTGGCGGATGGTGCCGTCGCGCCGGGTGAAGACGTTGTAGGCAGGGTCATCACCGCCGCCTTTGCCGATGGCGTGGTAGTCGCGGCTGTAATCGCCGGTCGTGTCGGAATAGAGCGGCAGGTGATGCCAGCCGCGTTCTTTCTTGAAGGCAAGCAGCTTTCCGATCGGCGAGCGGGCAACGACCGCAAGGGCGGCGCGCTGCTGGATGTCGGGCACCTCGCCATCCCAGGCCGACAGCAGCGAGGTGCACATCGGGCATGGACGCTCGCGCTCCGGCCCGAACATATAGCTGTAGACGATCAGCGTCTCCTTGTCGGCAAAGAGCTCGGTGAGCGAGATCGGCCCGTCGGCGCCTTCGAAGCGATAATCCTTCTTCACCTCGCCGCCCGGCGGCAGCGCCCGGCGCTGTCTCGCGACGCGCTCGATGTGCCGGCGCAATTCGATCTCTTCCGCGAGCAGCGCGTCGCGGGCTCTGCGATATTCCTTGCTCTCATTCGGGAAACGAACGCCATTCTTGGCCGCGAGTACGGCGGCTGGTGCCAGCTGACTGTTATCCATGACAATCCTCCTGTCATTGCCTGATGATGTGCCGACCTCAAGGCAATATGCAGCACATCGTTAGAATGACGATCGGAACATGCGAAAATCGACAGGGCAACGAAAAATATCCCGCTTCGGAATCCCGAAATTCCCCGCTTCGGGATTCCGAAATTCGAGCCGGTTTGCGCGGGATGGCCGCGGAGAAATAGTCAAGGATTTCAAAGCCTCAACCTATTTCGGGATTCCGAAATGCTATATAGATCTTGGTGGGGTTATGCACGCTCGCCACACAAAACTGCTCGAACGTCCGGATGCCTGAAGAGCAAAAAGGGCGCTCGACCCTTGCGGGGAGCGCCCTTATCCTGTCGGACAGCGAACAGCTCGACGACGTCGATACCGGGCGCATCCATTTTTCAGGCAGGGCCGCTATATGGACGCTTGCATTCGCCGTTTCAAGGTGTTTTTGCAACATCTTTAGCGAGCGGCCGCTAAAGGGCGGCGCCGGTCACGGGATTGACCACCGGCCGCTCGCTTTTGTCGCCCTCCCCAGCCGGCTGCACGGTCGGCGGCGCCATCGATTCGGCGTCGCCGGGTTCCGGCTTGCCGGGAACGGCATTGACGTCCTTGGGGCGGCGCTGCTCGGGCTTTACGTTTTCATCATTCGTCGACATTGTCTGTCTCCTTTCCAGGGAAGAAGTCCGGGCTGCCGACATGGTTCCGGCGGCGGATGGAGGATTGCCGATGCCCGAGAGGTTTTTGCTGCAGGGGCCGCAGGATGCGCGCGTCACCATCCTTCTTGCCCATGGCGCCGGCGCGCCGATGGATTCGGCGTCGATGACAGCGGCGGCCGACGCGCTTGCCGGCGTCGGCTTTCGCGTCGCCAGGTTCGAATTCGCCTATATGGCCGCCCGCCGCACCGGAGTCCGAAAGCCGCCGCCGCGCGCCGACACGCTCAATCCCGAATATGAGGCGGCGATCGCCGCGCTCGAGGCCGGCGGCCCTCTCATCATCGGCGGCAAGTCGATGGGCGGACGGGTTGCGAGCATGGTCGCCGACAGTCTCTACGACAGGGGAAAGATCGCCGGGCTGCTCTGCCTCGGCTATCCCTTCCATCCACCCGGCCAGCCGGAGAAGCTGCGCACCGGCCATCTCAAAAGGCTCGCGACACCCGCGCTGATCTGCCAGGGTACGCGCGACGAGTTCGGGACAAAGGACGAGGTGCCGGGATACGATCTCTCCGAGCGGACCGAGATCCTCTGGCTCGAGGACGGCGATCACGACCTGAAGCCGCGCAAGAAAATCTCCGGCTTCTCCGCCGCCGACCACCTTGCGACGATGGCGAAGACGGCAAAGGCATGGGCCGAACGCCTGCCCGTTTAGGTACCGGCTTTCGGCCGCCGCCGTCGGGTGGAAAGCTTCCTCACATGGATGCGCCGGTCGGCGGCGAAAACGGTGATTTCGAAATGATCGGCCTGCACCACGTCGCGGATATTCCTCGGCCGGTGCGCCGCGACGTTCACCCCGCCTCTCAGCCGCACGCTGTCATAGAGAATGCCGGCGCCGCCACTCGAGCGCACCTCTTCGCCGAGCACCTGCGATGCAGCGTGGCTCGTGCCGTCATAGATATCGGGCCGCAGCGTCTGTTCGCCGCGAATGTCGAGATAGTCGCCGATCAGGGTGGCGGTATAGCTGCGATAGGTGCGCGCCATCGTCGCCACCCCACGCGCCACAGCCTCGCGGCGGAGATGATGACCGACCTCGGCGGCGGCTGTCTTCAGATTGTCGGCCGCATACCAGGCGCCGAGATCGGGGCCATTGAACCGCATGCCGCCGGGTGCGACATGCAGGAATGCCGCCATCACGATGCTGGCATTGGGCGTGCCGTAGACCCATTCGTTCTCGGGAAGCCGCCGAATGCGGTCGGCCACGAGCCGGTCATTGGTCCATCCCACAAGTTCCATGACGGCTTCGAGATCGGCCGCCCTCGCCACAGTATCGAAGAGACCGATCGGCGGAAATTGCGACGGGATCAGCCGGTAGGACGGTCGCGGCGCCTCGGCGAAACGGTCGCTCACCGGAAGACGATGTCCGCGTCTTCGTAGGGCGTGAATGCCTCGTCGAGCCGGTTCGGCGGCATATAGAGCCCGCCGCGCGCGCCGTCGAGAAACCGGCGCACAGTTATCAGCCCGTCCTGGGTGCCGCTTGTGACGATATCGAGCGGCGGGTGGCCGCCGAAGACAGGCGCCTGATGCGGCGTTCGCAGCCAGTCGATTCCGGCGCGTTCGTCGGCAAACAGCACGCCGAGCGCCTGGTGGATGCCGAGCACGGCGGAGATCCGGGTCAGCGTATCGACATCGAGGGTGAAGGCGCCGTGCTCACGCGCCTGCTTGGCCCAGCTGTGATAGGTCGAGCGGGAGGGATAACCGAGCACGAGGAGGCGCTGTTCTTCAGTGAGCCCCCAGAGATCGGCGATCGCCAGGAAGGTCCGCAAGGCCGGCGGGCTCAGCCGTCTTCGATTGGCCGGCGCAAACCGCTGCGTTTCCAGCCGTTCCGGCTCCTGCTCCCTGTGTCTCGCCTGCTGCATAGCATTCTCCTGTCTTGAACTAGATTTAGTCCAAATCTGGGCATCCGGCAAGTTAATTGGAAGTGGGAATTCAGGATAGCTCTCCGGCCGCCTCGCGGATCGTCTGCATCAGGATCGATTGCGGCAGCGATGGCACCGCATCGGCGCGCATCGTCAGCCCGACCGGCCCCTTGGTTTCGCCGGTGTCGATCGGCAGAAGCGCCAGCCGCCCATCGGCGACATCGCCTGCCACCACGCCGTTGGAAATGATCCAGATCGCATCGCTTGCCCTCAAGAAGGCGCGGCCGAAGGAGTCCGACACCGTCTCGATCTGGTTCGGCAGGCTGGAAATACCGTTGGCGATGAGGAAATTTTCGACGACCGGCCGGATGATCGAGCCGCGCGTCGGCATCAGCACCGTGTAGTCGGCGAAACCGGCAAAGGGCGATTGCCGGCCATCGAGCAGCGGATGGCCGGAACGCACAGCAAACACCACCTGCTCGGAATAGAGATGTTCGAAGGAAAAGCCCGCCATCTTCTCAGCTCCGGCCAGGCGGCCAACCACGAGGTCGAGATCGCCGACGCGAAGCTGCTCCAAGAGCACGGCGTTTTCGCCGGTGACGATCTTCACCCGGCTACGGGTATTTTCCTGGAGGAAGAGTTCCATCGCCCGCGGCATGACGCGCGACGACACCGTCGGCAGGGCGCCGATCCGGATCGGCGGCGCATCGGCGAACTGCTCCTGCGAGACGGAATCGAGACCCTGGCGCAGCGCCGTCAGCGCGGCGCCTGCATGCCTCAAGAAAACCTCGCCGTAACGGGTGATCTTGATGCCGCGGCCGTCGCGCTCGAAGACGGCAACACCCAGCACCTCCTCCAGTTCGCGGATCGTCTTCGTCACCGCCGGCTGGCTGACATGCAGCAGTTCCGCAGCCCTCATCACACTCTTCTGCCGCGCCACCTCGACGAAGGTCTGCAGATGGCGAAACTTGACGCGGCTGTCGATCATCGGTTTCCATAACTCCAGAGTTATCGAAAATCCGTAAAATATCATTTTACTTAACCGGATCAACCATTCAATTTTGCGGTTGGAACACCAGGTGAGCCAGCCCCTCATCCGGCTGCCGCCACCTTCTCCCCGCTCGCGGGGAGAAGGGACATGCCGCGCCGGCGTCCTCCCTCTCAACGTTGCGTCGGGCACGTCCCCTCGCCCCGTTTACGGGGAGAGGGTTAGGGTGAGGGGCAGTCATTGGCGCGAAGCGGGCAGCTGGGACTCACGACCGACCATGGCGACCCAAAGAGCGAGGAGAGTAACGTGCAATTCGCCCGCATAAATGACGTGACGATCCATTATCAGGTCATCGGCGCGCCCGCCGACCGGCCGGTGATCGTCTTCATCAATTCGCTCGGGACGGATTTCCGCATCTGGCGCGATGTCGTGGTACGGCTTGCCGGCGATTACGCCATCGTGCTGTACGACAAGCGCGGCCACGGCCTTTCCGACGTCGGCCAGCTCCCCTCGTCGATCGAGGATCATGCGACCGATCTTGCCGGCCTGCTCGACCTGCTCTCGGTCAAGGATGCCGTCATCTGTGGCCTCTCGGTTGGCGGCCTCATCGCTCAGTCGCTCGTTCAGCACCGGCCGGATCTCGTCGGCGCCCTCATCCTTTGCGACACCGCCCACAAGATCGGCACGGCAGAGAGCTGGAACGCCCGCATTGCCGCCGTCAAGAAAGATGGCATCGGCAGCATCGTCGACGCCATCATGGAGCGCTGGTTCACGCCGGCCTTCCGACGGCCCGAAAACACCGCCTATTCCGGCTATTGCAACATGCTGACGCGCCAGCCCGTGGAGGGTTACCTCGCCGCCTGTGAGGCGATCCGCGACTCGGATTTCACCGAGGCCGCGAAGTCGATCGCTGTGCCGACAATCGGCATCGTCGGCGACCAAGACGGCTCGACCCCGCCCGATCTCGTGCTCTCCACGGCGCGGCTGATCCCCGGCGCCCGTTACGAGGTCATCCGCGACTGCGCCCATATTCCCTGTGTCGAGCAGCCGGAGGCGTTGACGGCGATCATCCGCGCCTTCCTCACATTGATTTCGCCTGGAGAAAGCAGCCCATGAACGAGACCGCGTCCCCCTCCGAACGCTACCGGCAAGGCATGGCGACCCGCCGCGCCGTGCTCGGCGACGCCCATGTCGACCGTGCCGCAGCCGCCGAGACCCGCTTCGACCGCCCGTTCCAGGAGCTGATCACCGAAGCCGCCTGGGGTCATGTCTGGTCGCGCCCAGCGCTGACCAAGCGCGAGCGCTCGATCATCACGATCGCCCTGCTGGCCGCACTCGGCCAGGATGAGGAGGTCGCCATGCATGTGCGCGCTACGGCCAATACGGGTGCGACGCGCGAGGATATCTGCGAGGCGCTGTTACATGTGGCGATTTATGCCGGCGTTCCCGCCGCCAATCACGCCATTAAGATTGCCAAACAGGCCTTTGCACAGATGGACGCCGAGAAGGCGGCCTGAGGGGGAGAAATGTCCGAACGAGCAAACAGCAAGCCGGAGACCGGCGCCTTCTTCGCCCGCGACCGCGCCTGGCACGCGCCGGCGCTGACCCCAGGCTACAAAACCTCGGTGCTGCGCGCGCCGCAGCGGGCGCTGCTGTCGCTCGACGGCACGATCTCAGAGACGACAGGTCCGGTCTTCGGCCATTCGCTAATCGGCGAACTCGACAACGACCTGATCCTGAACTATGCGCGCCCCGGCGAAAGCGCCATCGGCGAGCGCATCATCGTCCACGGCCGTGTGCTCGACGAGCGGGCAAAGCCGGTTGCCGGCGCGCTGGTCGAATTCTGGCAGGCCAATGCCGGCGGCCGCTATCGCCACAAGAAGGAAACCTATCTCGCAGCGATCGATCCGAATTTCGGCGGCTGCGGCCGCGCCATCACCGATGAGGAGGGCCGCTACCATTTCCGCACCGTGCGGCCGGGCGCCTATCCCTGGCCGAACGGCGTCAACGACTGGCGCCCCGCCCATATCCACTTCTCGATCTTCGGCCACGGCTTTGCCCAGCGGCTGATCACCCAGATGTATTTCGAGGGCGATCCGATGATCTGGAAATGTCCGATCGTCGGCACGATCCCCGATAAGGCGGCGATCGAGCAGCTGATCGCGCCGCTCGACTGGGGCAACACCATTCCGATGGATTCACGCGCCTATAAATTCGATATCGTGCTGCGCGGCCGCCGCTCGACGATGTTCGAAAACAGGCTGGAGGGCAACTGACCATGCAGCAGTTCGGCTATCTCAAGGAAACCCCGTCGCAGACCGCCGGTCCCTATGTGCATATCGGCCTGACGCCGAATTTCTGCGACATAGTGGGCGTCTATGACAGCGATCTCGGCACAGTGATGCTCAACGACAAGACGCTCGGCGAACGCATCACCGTCACCGGCCGCATCTTCGACGGCGCCGGCGCGCTGGTGCGCGATGCCGTCGTCGAGATCTGGCAGGCCGACAGCGCCGGCCTTTACAACAGCCCGTCGGAAATGCGCGGCGCCGCCGACCCGAACTTCGCCGGCTGGGGCCGCTGCCCGACCCGCGCCGAGGACGGCGTCTACAGCTTCGAGACCATCAAGCCCGGGCGGGTCCCCTTCAAGGACGGCCGCAGGCAGGCGCCGCACATCACCTTCTGGATCGTCGCCCGCGGCATCAATATCGGCCTGCATACGCGGATGTATTTTCCGGAGGAGACGGAGGCCAACGCCGGCGATCCGCTGCTTGCCCGCATCGAACATCGCGAACGCGTCGCAACCATGATCGCCAACCGTGACGGCGCAACCTGCCGTTTCGACATCCATCTGCAGGGGCCGAAGGAGACGGTGTTTCTGGATATTTGAGGGTGTGCCGGCTGCTTGTCGGAGAATTCCGCGCAAGCAGCCCCTTCACCCTGCCCTCTCCCCGAGGGGATTGGGGAACAGTGCCACGCGAGAGAACCTGCCCATACGGCGCCGACGCCGCCTCTTTCCCTTCTCCCCTCGGGGGTCCGAAGGACGGGTCGAGACCAGTGGCTCGACCCCGGGGTGGCGGCAGCCGGATGAGGGCGCCACCACCACAAACGAGCAAACCATGACCGCATCGCCCTTCGACCACCCCTTCCTCTCCGGCCTTGTCGGTGACGACGAAATCGCGCCCTATTTTTCCGCCGAAGCCGATATTCGCGCCATGCTCTCCTTCGAGGCGGCGCTCGCCAGGGCCGAAGCCGCGCACGGCCTCATTCCCGGCGAAGCCGCAAGGAAGATTGCCGAAGCCTGCGCCGGCTTTTCTCCGGATCTCGCCAGCCTGCGCGCGGCAACGGCGAAAGACGGGGTCGTCGTCCCCGATCTCGTCAAGCAGTTGCGCGCTGAGGTCGGCGAGGAAGCGGGCAAAAACCTGCATCTCGGCGCCACCAGCCAGGACGTCATCGACACCAGCCTGATGATCCGACTGAAGGCGGTGGTCTTCCTGTTTGCCGGCCGGCTTTCCGCCGTCCTCGTAGCGCTCGACGGGCTCGACCGCCAGTTCGGCGGCAACCGGCTGATGGGCCATACCCGCATGCAGGCGGCGATCGCGATCAGCGTCTCCGACCGTCTCAACGTCTGGCGCGCGCCGCTCGCGACCTATCGCGACCGCCTGACCGAGCAGAGTTTTTCCGTCCAGTTCGGCGGTGCTGCCGGGACGCTCGACAAGCTTGGCCCACAGGCTGTGACCGTCCGTGCTTCGCTCGCCCAGGAGCTCGGCCTCTCCGATATCAGGCAATGGCAGAGCGCGCGCCTGCCGATCGCCGATATCGCCGGCCTGTTCGCCTCGATCTCCGGCAGCCTCGGCAAGATGGGGCAGGATATCGCGCTGCTCGCCGAGATCGGCGGCGAGATCGAAATCTCAGGCGGCGGCACCTCCTCGGCGATGGCGCACAAGCAGAATCCGGTTGCCGCCGAAGTTCTGGTCTCGCTCGCCCGCTTCAACGCCACGGCGCTTTCCGGCATCCACCAGTCCCTCGTCCACGAACAGGAACGCTCGGGAGCGGCCTGGACGCTCGAATGGCTGCTGCTACCTCAGATGACGATGGCGACCGCCGCCAGCTTGCGGCTCGCCGGAGATCTGATCGGAAATATCAAGCGGCTTGGGACGGCCTGAAACTGCAGCTGCGGCCAGCGCTGTGGCAAAGCCGTGCGGCAGCGGTTCGAGCGCGAGAGCGGGGCGATTTGCTTTTTCGATCGCGTGCAACCATCTAATAGGCATGACTTGCGGAAAACGCCCCGCCCGAACAGCCCATTTACCGAAAACCAACCATACTGGGTTGCTTTCCGAAGCGAAAGCCGATTGCTTAGGAGAATATACTTCTTCTGCCGCTACCGGTTAGGAGAACGAAAGGGGGCGCAGGCAAACTCGTGGAATTCTGCTGCTTCGCATCGGGATAAACTATGATTACGATGGCGATGCGGGAAGGCCGGTTTGAAAAACGATGACGACAGAACTGTTTCAGATAAAATTTTGGGGCGTCCGCGGCAGTATTCCCGTATCGGGCCCCGAGTTCGATCGCTACGGCGGTAACACTTCCTGCATCGAGATTCGCTGCGGAAAACATCGGTTGCTTTTCGACGCAGGTTCGGGCCTGCGCGAGGCAGGGCTATCGCTGCTCGCCGACGGCGTCAGTGACGTCGATCTGTTCTTCAGCCACTGCCACTACGACCACATCATCGGCCTGCCCTTCTTCAAGGCGATCTATTATCCGTCGATCAACGTCAACATCTGGTCCGGCCATCTCGACGGCAAGATGAGCACAAGGGAAATGGTCGAGCAGTTCATCAGTCCGCCCTGGTTTCCGGTCAAGACCGACATCTGTCAGGCAACGATGAACTTCCGCGATTTCCATGCCGGCCAGATTCTGACCCCGCATCAGGGTATCGAGATCAGGACGTTCACGCTGAACCATCCAGGCGGCGCCATCGGCTACCGCATCGAATGGCAGGGCCGTTCGATCGCTCTCATCTACGATATCGAGCATATTCCCGGCAGCTATGATCCGGTCTCGCTGGAGATGATGCAGGGTGCCGATCTCGTCGTCTACGATTGCACCTACAATGAAGACGAAATGCAGCGCTTCAAGGGCTTCGGCCATTCGACGTGGGAGCACGGCACCGAGCTGGCCAAAATGGCGGGCGCCAAACGCTTCGCCCTGTTCCACCACGCGCCCTCTCGCACAGACGAACAGCTGGCCGAGATGGAAGCGCAGGCTGAGGCCGCTTTCCCCGGCGCCTTCGCCGCCCGCGACAATCAGACCGTGGTGATTTAGCGCCTTTCCTGACGGAACAGATGCCGGGTCCGACCGTTTCCCCGGCAGCGCAAGATCGATGAAACGGGGAATCAATCATGACCGTGCTCTCCGGACAATGCCTTTGCGGCCAGGTGCAGCTTTCTGTTCGTGGCGAACCGCTGCGCGTCGGCATTTGTCACTGCACCGACTGCCGAAAGGAAAGCGGTTCGGCCTTCACCTTTTACGGAGTCTGGCCCGCCGGCCAGTTCGAACATTCCGGTGAAACCGGCGAATTCCACGGCCGACGCTTCTGCACCGGCTGCGGTTCGCGTCTGTTTTCCGCCGATGACCAGGAGGCGGAGATCAAGCTCGGCATCCTCTCGCAGGCGCCAACGCCGCTGGTGCCGCGCTATGAACTGTGGATCAAACGCCGCGAAATGTGGCTGCGACCCGTGGAGGGCGCCGAGCAGTATGAGGAGGACCGGACGTGAGCCTCGCCACGCTCGTCCGGCACAGGTTCGTTACGATCGCAGGCATCGAGACCTTTTACCGCGAGGCCGGCCCGCCGGACGCACCGGTCCTGTTGCTGCCACACGGCTATCCCTGCTCGTCTTACGAGTTTCGCAATCTCATGCCGCGCCTTGCCGACCGCTGGCGCCTGATCGCCCCGGATTTCCCCGGCGCGGGCTATAGCGGCACGCCCGACGATTTCGATTACAGCTTCGATGGCCATGCCGCCTGGCTGGAGGCTTTTATCGGCGCGCTCGATGTCGACCGCTTCGCCATTTACCTTCACGATTTCGGCTCACCGATCGGAGCGCGGCTGGCAATCAGAAACCCCAGCCGCATAACGGCGCTGATCATCCAGAATGGCGATATTCCCTATGAGGATGCGCTCGGGCCGAAATATGCCGATATCGAAGCGACGTGGGCGCTGCCGCGCGCGGAGATGAGGAGGGCGCTGGCGCAAGCAATCAGCGAGGAAACGTTCCGGGAGGAATTCCTCAACGACCTGCCGCCGCCTCTGGCCGGCACAATCCCGCCGGATCTCTGGCGGCTGCACTGGTCGCTGATCACCCCGCGGCGCAAGGAAATCGCCATCGACCTGATCGCCGGATTGAAGGAGAACCGCGCCTGGTTTCCCGAGCATCGGAAATATCTCAGAGAGTACCGCCCGCCGACCTTGATCGTCTGGGGGCCGAACGACCGCTATATGCCGGAAAAGTCGGCACGCGCCTATCTCCGCGATCTGCCGGACGCCGAACTGCATCTGCTCGACGGCGGGCATTGGCTGCTCGAGACGCATCTGGATGAAGTCGCAGCGCTCATGCGGGATTTCCTCGGGCGTGTTCACGCCGGCTGATCGATAGCCTAATCTTGCAGGAGTTCTGGCGCCGACGACCAAGCGACGGCAGGGTGACGAGCCGTCGCCGCAAACAAAGCCGCCAGGAAATCCCAAGCCGCATCATCATGCACCAGATGATGGGTGAGCACGCCGATCGGCTCGTCGTTGCCGGCAAACCGGTCGCGGAGTTCCGCAACCAATTCGGCCACCAGTTCCTCCGCGCTGCGGCCGCCGCGCGTGCCGTGCCAGTCGATAATGTCGATATGGGTGTTGAGAAGCGGGATCGGCCCGCCCTCTCTTGCCCGCCCGTAAACCGAGAGCGCCGCAAAGCCGAGTTCAGGCAATGCCGGGATCAGCGTGGCGTCGATCCGGTTCCACGGCGGCACCAGCACCGGCACGAAGCGGGCGGGATGCAGCCGCTTCAAGCGCTGCCATCCTGCACGCAGCTCGCCGAGCACCACCTCGGCCGCCCGTTCGCCGCCGAGTTCCTGTTTCTTGCGCTCCTGCCCGGCGTGATTGGTGTGCGACCAGCCATGCACAGCGACAGCAACGCCCGCCTCCTCCGCCAGGCGCGCGGCCAATGCCTCGCCGGTCAGCGCAGGAATAACGGCAAGGGTCAGCGGAATCCCGTTCCCGCCGGTCAGCGCCAGCAGCTGCTCCAGATCGGGCGTCGGCTCGACGGCATCGTCGTCGCGCAGCCAGAGCCGCGCCACGCGGCCGGCGGCGCGCCAGCGGTCGAGCTCGCGGCGCAGCGGTTCCCAGCTCATCCCTTCGCTCATCACCTCACTCCTGTTCCTGCGCTGTGGCGCAAAATCTCGTCCAGGGCGCGGGCAGCCGTCGCAAGCGAGCGCTCCTCGAGCACGAAGCGCCGCGCCGCCTGTCCCATCGCGTCGCGCTTCTGCCCGTTGCCGAGCAGGGCCGCGATGGCCCCGGCATAGGCGGCGACATCGCCCTCCGGCGTCAGCAGGCCGGTGACCCCGACCTCGACCACGGCGGGCACGCCCGCCGTCTGCTGCGCCACGACAGGCAGGCTCGCGGCCTGCGCCTCGAGATAGGCAAGGCCATAGGCCTCGCCGCAGCCGGGCCAGACATAGATGCCGCCACGCGCGAGCAGGCCGGCGATCTCAGCCTCACCTTGTTCCCCCAGCCATTCGATGCGGCCGGGAAAGCCGACAAACAGCGCCTCCACCTCTCGGCGCATCGGTCCATCGCCGATGACCGCAAGGGTCCATGGCCGCTTTTCGATCAGCCGCAATGCTTTCGCAAGCATCGCGTAGCTTTCCATCTTGTCGGCGGCTCGCATCATCGCGACGGTCATCAGCCGGCTGGGATCGGGTGCCGGCCGCACCGCCTCGAACAGTACTGGGTCGATGAACGGCTTGAGAGCCGCAAGCCGCGCCTGCGGAAAGGCGGCCGAAAGCCCGGCCCGGTCGCGCTCGGTGAAGCAGATATTGACCGCCGCCTGCATGACCGCCTCGCCCACGCGTTTCTGCCGGGCCGCCCAGCCGGTCCGGTCGCGTTTTGCCGCATAGGAGGCCTCGGCGGTGACATAGGGAATGGCGAATTCGGCTGAGATCACCGGCCCGAAGGGATCGGGCGATTTGTAATAGGGGTGGTAGCAGAACCAGAGATCCGGCCGAGGCTCTTCTTGCCATTTCGCCCGCAACCGCGCCAATTCGGCTGAGATCGCGGGTTCGAGCACCGCTGCCGCCTCGGGCGTCGCGGCATGGGTGCGGAATTCGGAGACGACCTCGACCTGATGCCCGGCAAGCTGCAATGCCCGGATCAGCAGCCGCGCCATCAGCCGGTCGCCCGAAGGCACCGGATGGTTCGGCGATTTCATCGGCGCATAGAAGGCGACCCGCATGCGCATCCCTCGCATAGACACACTGTTTTCAATCGGTTTCCACGGGCGATCATAGATTATCCGAATTCACAACCAAATCAGCTAGATGGATGAGGAGGTCGCATTCAGCCCGCCCATGGTTTGCGCCATCGTAGCCGGCGGCAAGAAATCCGTTATTGCCGCCTTCCCGAAAACTTGCGCATAAGCATATGCAATGTGATCGCAATGGAAGCAATTCCGCCTCTTTCCCCATCTCTATGGGCCTGCGGTTGCATCGACAAGCAGGGAATGAATGACGACGGTCTCGGCCACGGGGATTTTTTCGGAACGCTCGATCAGAAGGGCAAGGCTCGGTTCGGGGCTGGTCATTTTCGTCTTCGTCCTCTTGCATTTGTCGAACCATGCGCTCGGACTCGTTTCGATCGCCGCAGCCGACAAGGCGCGCCATCTTTTCCTGGCCCTCTGGCGCAATCCCGTCGGCACCGTCCTGTTCTATGGATCGGTCCTCGTCCATGTGACCCTGGTGCTGCGCGCCATCTACATCAGGCGCAGCCTGGTCATGCCCAAGGGGGAAGCAACCCAGATGGTGCTCGGCCTGCTGATCCCGCTGCTTCTCATCGATCACGTCATCGGCACCCGCATCGCTCATGAACTCTACGGCTATATCGACAATTACGAGACGATCGTCGGCATGTTGTGGCTGCGGACGCCGGCGACGGGCGTGCGCCAGGCACTCGGCCTGATCGCGGTGTGGATCCACGGCTGCATCGGCATCCATTACTGGCTGCGTTACCGCCCCTGGTACGGCGGTTTCGCACCGCTGTTGCTGGCGCTGGCGATCCTCGTGCCGGTGCTGTCGCTGCTCGGCTTCGTCGAAATGGGCCGCACACTGGCCGACCCCGCCTATCAACTGACCTCGATCGAGCCTTATGCGACGACGGTGAATTCCCATTATGTCTCCGACCCCGCGATTCGCAGCCACATCGCCATGGTCCGCGCCGGACTCTACGGCGCCTTTTCGGCCTCGCTGATCATCGTCGTTGCTGCCCGCACGCAGCGCAGGCTGAAGGAGCGTCTCGATCAGGTCGCCGTGCATTATCCGGGCGGCGAAGTGATCCGCGTGCCGCGTGGGTTCACGGTGTTGGAAGCAAGCCGGCTCGGCGGCCTGCCGCATTATTCGGTCTGCGGCGGCAGGGGCCAGTGCTCCACCTGCCGAGTGCAGATCCTTGGGGATTACCAGAAGCTGCCGCCGCCCGACAAGCTGGAACAGACAACACTGAAACGCATCAATGCCGGCCCAGACGTCCGCCTC
The DNA here is from genome assembly GCF_030518245.1 of Rhizobium sp. CBN3. Taxonomy (NCBI): domain Bacteria; kingdom Pseudomonadati; phylum Pseudomonadota; class Alphaproteobacteria; order Hyphomicrobiales; family Rhizobiaceae; genus Rhizobium; species Rhizobium sp. CBN3. The sequence goes on along the minus strand of NZ_JAULSE010000002.1, from coordinate 200,062 downwards.
GCCTGCCAGCTTCGGCCGGATGCCGACGTCGCGGTCGCGCCCCTTCTCGTGCCGGCCGTCGAGGCGGCTCTTCCCGCCAATAGTCAGGAGACGAGCCCCGGCCGCGAGCGTGAAATCGTCGTGCTCTTCGTCGATATCCGCCACTTCACCACGCTGACTGAAACGCGCCTTCCTTTCGACGTCGTCTTCCTGCTGAACCGCTATTTCGCCATCATCGGCAAGGCGGTGGAGCAGGCGGGCGGCCGGCTCGACAAATTCATCGGCGACGGCGCGATGGCGCTCTTCGGCCTCAATGCCGCGCCGGAGGAAGCCTGCCGCCAGGCGCTCGACGCGGCGGCGGCGATCGTCGCGGGGATCGAGAAACTCGCCGCCGAGTTGGCCGAAGAGCTGACGCTGCCGCTGCGGATCGCCATCGGCATCCACACCGGTCCGGCGGTCGTCGGCACGATGGGATATGGCCGGGTGCGCAGCATGACCGCGATCGGCGATACGGTGAATGTCGCGAGCCGGCTGGAAAGTGCGGCCAAGGAGTTCGACGCGGCGATCGTCTTCTCCGAGCCTGTGGCCAGACTTGCGGCCGCCGATCTTGCCGGCATCGAAAGCCGTGAAATCAGCGTGCGCGGCCGCGCCCTGCCCTTGAAAGTTTATGTCGTTCCGAGAGAGAAAGCGGCAGAACCGCTCGAAGGAAAAGCCTGATGCACGGCAAGTCCTGGCTCACCGCCAAATATTGGAGCCGCCGGCTGCGCAAGGCGCGCAATAGAGCCGCCTCGCGCTTCTTCGACACCCGTCTCGGCCGTCGCCTGCTGATCGAGAATATCGGCCCGCGCGTCGTCTCGATGACGGTCGATGCCGGTGATCATCTGATGACCTTCTCGCCTTCCGACTATATCGGCCGCAAGGTCTTCCGGAAGGGCCATTTCGAGCGCGACGCCGTCGACCGGCTGATCGTCATATTGCGCGAGCGCGGCCTGCTCCGAAAGGATACGACGCTGCTCGAGATTGGCGGCAATATCGGTACACAGACCGTCTATTTCGCCCTGAGCGGCACCTACGCCCGCATCGTCAGCGTCGAGCCCGATCCGCGCAATTTCCCGCTGCTTGAACTGAACATCCGCCAGAACCGGCTGGAGGAGAAGGTCCGCCTCGTCAATTGCGCAGCCGGCGAACACGCAGGCGAGATCGACTTTTTCCTCAACCTCAACAATCACGGCAAGAGCAGCGCCATCCGCCAGAGCCCGACCGATCGGAAGATCAGCGTGCCGGTGAAGCCGGTCTCCGACATCCTCGCCGGTCTTTCCATCGACCCGGCCGCAATCGGCCTCGTCTGGATGGATATCGAAGGCTACGAGCCGGTCGCCTGCCGCTCGATGCAGCCGCTGCTTTCCCGCCGCGTGCCGCTCCACATGGAGTTCACGCCGCTGTTCTACGGGCGCGAGGGAACGAAGGCGTTCATAGCGATGCTGTCAGGATTTTACGAAGATTGTGTCGTGCTGTTCGAGGATCGCGAGGTGGAGATGAAGGTGCGGGATCTGCCTGACGAGTTCGATCAGTACAATGTGCTGTTTTTGCCGTAGGCTTACGCCCTGAAAACTGATCGTTGGCCGTGCCGTGCGGCCCCCTCATCTGCCTGCCGGCATGCACGGGGGCGAGCCGCGGGTCTCGCCCGTCCTTCGGACCCCCGCTGGGGAGAAGGGAACCGCCGCACTGCTTTCCTCCATCACAAACGGCAGCGGCAAGAATGGGCCGGTGCCGCAACTCCCCTTCTACCCAGCGGGGAGAAGGTGCCCGGCAGGGCGGATGAGGGGGCTGCACGGTACGCCATATCGGAGCGACGGGTTTCGGGGATATAGCCTTCTCAGCGTGTCTCCAACGCCGGTACAACGCGGCGAATTTCCGAACTCACTTCACCGCCTCACACAAGTCTCTTCGCCTCTGTCCGCGTATGCTCATGATACTTGTTCTCACGCAGCGTCCCAAAGAGCTTCAGGCTCTCCAGATGCTCCCGCTGGGCGCGGTAGAAGTCATTGAGGAAAAGCAGCTCCTGGCCGGGCTTTACGATGTCTTCATACCGGATCTTTCGAGTAATGGTTCGCACGATCTGTATGATCTCTTTATGGTCTGACGTCTTCACCGAGTCGCGAAGCACATCCTCCAGCGTCTGCAGCTCATATTTGCCGTAGACATCGAGATGTTGCGACTGGAAATCGAAGGCCGGCTGCGACGATGCGGCGGCGGGTGCGGACAAAGCCAGGTCCGCGAGCAGCACGGAGCGCGGCGTGTCGACGACCAGCGTGCCGGCAATGATATCGCCGAGCCGTTGCCGGCGTCGGTTGGCCAGCGGAACGACCACCACCACCAGAAGCCAGAGGCCTGCCAGAGCGTTCTCCCAAGCCCCCTGGGTTTCCATGCCCGCCAGAAGGCCCATCGGGCCGAAGATCTCGACCTCCTTCATCAGGTTGCGTGCGGTCACCTGGTGCGGGGTGAGCCGCCGCCCGTCCATGTTGACGACCCGGATGCCGGTAATTCTCTTGCCAAGCGTACGGCCGTTCCAGATGAGCTCGGACAGGATGTAATAGGGGGTGCGCAAGAGAAAGCCGAGCAAGGCGGCGAGCATCAGATCGGCGCTCACCGGCAAAAACCCCGTGAAGATGATAACGGCCGCGCAAATGAAGATGATGAGCGCCGTAAAGAGGATGTCGAGGAATTGCGCGCCGAAGCGGCTCGCCAGCGAGGCGATCGCGAAATTGATCGGCACTCCTTCCGGCGGGATGAACTGTTCGGTGCGCCTGCCGTCCGTCACTGGCCGATTCATCGCTTCGGCCCCCGCGAAATCTTGCTTTCGCGTCCGCTGAACAGCAGCCAGCTCACCCAGAAGACACCCATCCCCCAGCCGATGCCGAGGCGCCATATCGGATCCTGGATCGTCTGACGAAGAACCCCTTCGATGAAGGCTGCCACGATAAGCATCAGAGCCGCGAGGATCGCGAGTTTGACGGCATCATGCGCCTGGTGGCGCAAGGCTTCCCTGCGCGTTCGCATACCCGGAACGAGAACGGCAAGGCCGAGCCTTGCTCCGCCAGCACAGGCAATGGCGATTGCTGCAAGCTCGGTCACGCCGTGAATCGAAAGCCAGGCGAAGATGTCGTAACCCAGCCCCTTGCGGGAAAACATCGCAAAAAACGCGCCCAGCATGAGGCCATTGTAAAAGGTAAGAATGAAGCTCGGCACTGACATGAAAACGCCGAGCGCAAAGATGAAGACGACGATGGTGGTGTTGTGGGAAAAGAGAAATGCGGAAAATGCCGCGAGCCTGTCGCTCGCATGGCGTTCGTCGCCGTAAAGCGTGGAGCGGAGATAATCGACCGATGCCGCCGGAGTGCGCTGATCGGCCATGTCGGGCGGCACGAAGGTATAGAACCAGCTCGGGTCGTGGGTGAAGAGCCTGTATCCGGCGGCCGCCCCGAGAATGAGAGCCAGGAAACCGATGAACAGGGGCAATGCCGATCGGCGCGCCGCCTGAGGAATGCCCTGGACCAGCAGGCGGGTGATCAGGCCGCCTAGACTTTCCTGCGGCGCATAGACGACCAGATAGGCCCGGGCGCAGAGGCTCTCCAGATAGGCGATGAGGGCGCGATCGAGGGAAATGTCACGCGCGACGCTCAGCGAGTTCATCGCCTGCCTGTAACCGCTAGCGAGATTGCGGACATCGTCATAACCGAGCGTCGCTGCGCCACCTTTCTCCGCCCGCGTCACGAGGTCGTCCAGCTGACGCCAGTGCGCCTCGCGCTCCATGCGAAAGCGCGCGGAGCGCAGCAAATCGGTCTGGATGGCGCCGACGTTTACCGACGCGCCCGTCTCTGTCCTGCTGTCGATACCAAGATCCATCATATCATCTCGCGGGATTTGATTTCGATGTAGCGCGCAATCAGATCCGAGGTCAGCGCCTCCGGTGTGCTGTCGAGGCAGAGTACGCCGAGACGCGCCAGCTTTTCCATGACAGTGCGCCTCTCCTGAACGATCTGACGCGCTGCCACGGAGCGGGCGACCGCGTCCAAGCTGATTTCTTCCGGTTCCGTCAGCTTTGCGAGCATCGGATCGCGCAAGGCGACATAGACGATGAAATGATGTCGGGCGAGGACCTGGATGTTCTCGATCATCAGCTCCGCCGTGATGCTGTCGACGAAATCGGAGAATATCACAATCAACGAACGTCGCTTCAGGCGTCCCGACAAATGCGTCAGTCCGAGCGTATGGTTGCTCTCCTGGGTTTCATAGCGCAGCTCGGCGCACATCGTCTGAAGCCGCGGAAAGGCCGCTCTTCCGGGCAAGGCCGGCACGAACAGGCGCGGGCGGCTATCAAAACTGTAGAAGCCCACGAGATCGCCGGCAAGCCCCGCCCCCCAGCACATTGCCAAGGCGGCATTGATGGCGCGATCGAGCTTAGCGAACCCGCCGAGCTGTTCGGCCATCAGCCGTCCGGAATCGATGCACAAGATGATCTGATGGTTTCGTTCGGCCCGCATCTCGCGCACGACGAGATTGCGCATCCGGGCGGATCGCTTCCAGTCGATGCTGCGCGGATCCATGCCGCTGGCAAACTCGCGCAGCTGATGGAATTCCGATCCTTCGCCGCGCAGCCGCAAATCCTTCTGGCCGGCTTCCAGCGGCAGGATCTGAGTCCTTATCGCTCCCGACAGGACCGGCGATATGTCAGGCAGGACGGCGATCTCCCTTTCCACCGGCATCTGCGCGATAATGTCGAGCAGCCTCAGCCGCGATGGCCATTTCAGCCATAGCACATGGATCGCATACCGCCCCCGTCGCGTCAGACGAAGATTTACAGCGGCCCTGAAATGACTTTCTCCGGTGACGGACGCAGCACGCGCCAATCTGCCTTCGCCGACGGCAAGCTCGGGAGCACAATCGATCCGAATCTCGACATTCTCGGGCACCGCGTCCTTCTGCGGCCGGATCGCCACCGCAAATACGGCGGTGTGACCGACAAAACCTTGCGGCGGCAGATCAAATTCCACCGTCATCCGGCCCGATGAGGCCGACATCGCCAGATCGCCTGCCGTCAATGCCGCAAGCGCAACCCACAGCATCAGCAGCGGATAACCCATATCGCGCCACCATACGCTGACGAAGACCGTCACCGCGGCCAAAATCAGAATGAGCGCGATCAGGTAACGGGATGGCCGCATTAACGAGGCGCATCCACGCGGTTCATGATGCTGCGCAGCACCTCGTCGGGGGTACGGCCATCGATTTCGGCCGAAGGCGAAAGAACGATACGATGGCGAAGCGCGGGCACCAGCAATGCCTGGATATCGTCCGGCAAGCCGTAATCCCGGCCTTCGAAGGCCGCCCGCACTCTGACCGCCGAGGCAAGGGCGTCGGCAGCGCGTGTGGAGGCGCCGTAGAGAATATCGGGATCGGAGCGCGTGGCACGCACCAGGTCGACGACATAGGTCAGTGTCGTCTCATCCAGATGGATGGCGTCGATCAGCGCCCGCCCCCCGGCAAGCGCTGCGCTGGTGACAAGCGGACGGATGCCGGCATTGCGCAAATCCGATTTCAACGCCTGCTTGGCGTGTTTGGAGAGGATGGCGATTTCGGTGTTGCGGTCGGGGAAGTCGACGACGAGCTTGAACAGGAAGCGGTCGAGCTGTGCTTCGGGCAAGGGATACGTGCCCTGCTGCTCGATCGGATTCTGCGTGGCAAGCACGAAGAAATCCGACCCCAGCAGATAATCGGTCCCATCGATCGTCACCATCCGCTCGTTCATCGCCTGCAGCAGGGCGGACTGCGTCTTCGGCGGAGCGCGATTGATCTCGTCGGCCAGAAGGATGTCGGTAAAGACGGGCCCCTTGGTCAGGTGGAATTGATTGGTCTGGAAGTTGAAGAGGTTGACGCCGAGCACATCGCCCGGCATCAGGTCCGGCGTGAACTGGATGCGGCGATAATCCAGCGCCATGGCCGCGGAAACCGAGCGGGCCAGCAGGGTTTTGGCCGTGCCGGGAGGCCCTTCGACAAGGCAGTGCCCGCCAGCAAAGATCGAAATCAGAACGAGATCGATAATGGCGTCCTGTCCTTGCACCACCTTGCCGATTTCACCACGAACCGTAGCGATAAGATCGCGAAACTCACCTAGTTCCAAACTCAAAGCTCCCTAGCAATTTTCTGAATGTCTCGAGATTGCGATGCAGATCCGAGCGCGTCATGATATGTCCCCGTTCGATCAGCGCCTCGGCTGCGGCGTGCAAGGCCTGCGCGGCTGCCTTGTCTTGACGCGCCAGGCGTTGGAACAGCCGTGCGATGCCTGCCTGATTTCCGGCGCCGGAGCCGAAGAGCAGCTGCGCCTTATCGGCGAGCAGATGCAGCACGAACTGTCCCGTCATCCGGCCATCATTGCCCGAAAGCCGCAAGAGCCGCGCCGTGGCTTCGATCGCGGCGGTCTTCGACAATTCGATATTTCCGGAGACCTCACGCAAAGGCGGCCCGAAGCGATAGGCGCCCCGCCAGAAGCAGATCGCCGCAACAACCAGCACAGTTCCCCAGATGGCCGATAGGGGATAGGCGAAAAAGCGCTTCAGATCGGTGGTGGAGCGCTCATAGGATTGCCCCTCGTCGACCGTTGCCTCGCTATCGAGAGGTTCGCCCGATGTATCCAGGTAGATCGGCCGCGCCTCGCCGGCGCCGCGGAGAGATTGGACCAATGAGACGGCAAAGGCGGCGTTATCGGCCAAGGCCAGTCCGTGATTATTCAACAGATCGGGATCCGACAGCAGATAGACGGTGGGATCGGCCGCGCAGTGCAGAAGCAGCACACCCGACGGCGTGCCCACGACCTCCCCGCAGCCGCTCGGCAGGCTCGACCGCTCGAAGGTTTGTGCCCGATAGAGGGCGATCTTGATCGGCTGTCCCGGTCGCAGCTGCGGCTGCGCTTCCTCAAAACTGGTCCCGCTGCGGGCAAAGCCAAAATCGGAGTAGCCGATCTTGTCGAGTTCATTGCTGATATCGGCGAGACCAATCAGCCCCGATTTACCGGCGACACCTTCCGTCGATACGCTGCCGCGCCATTTCGGCAAAACGATCAGCGTCGGCAGGGCGTATTGGTCTGCCTCCACAACAGGGTTTTCCGGTTCCAGACCGTCCGTCTCATCGTCTGATCGAGGTGTGACAGCCTCGCCTTTGCGTATCGACAGGGGAATGATGCGCAGCGAGATTTTGGAACGCGCCTGGACAAGATGAGGGTCGGAACGGACGACCGGGATACCCTTGGTCTGCAGCCACAATTCCAGCCCCTTGTGGCCAAGAGGCGAACGGTCGTAATCGCTGCCCCGCGACACCGCAAAGACTGCCAGTGCAGCCAGCGCAAGCACCAGCCCCAGGATTAATACGGGGGCGGATTTACGCATGGGCCACTCTGCCTGCTGCAAGCAGATCGCGCCCGGTCGCAAGAAGAACGCCGAAATGGTTCTCCGCAACGGTGCGGCCACCGTAATGAACGAGTTCCACCGCCGTCAGGAAGCTTGCAAGCCGGTCGCGGCCGGGCATGGTTTTCGGCAAGCGGGCGAAGACGGCACGTTCCGTATCGGCGCGGGAAAGCCGTGTGTCCGTGATGTCGGCAGCGTGGAGCAGACAATGCCTGAGCAGCAGGACAAGCGCCTGCCTTCGATCCGCCATAGCCGCAATCCGCTGGAGGAAATCGCTCGGCTTTTCCTCAACCACGTCGGCGCCGGTGCGCCAGTTTTGCGGCGCCTCCTGACGCTGTTTGATGTCGCGCGGAGCAGACGACAGCAGGACTCCGCCGTTTCCGAAACGCATCCACAGGCCGATTACCGCTGCCAAGCCGACGAGGACGACGGCAACGGCCAGAGGGCCGCCGCTGATGACAGGCTGCCGCGGGAAAGATGACGGCGTGCGTAACGGCGGCTTGCCTTGAGACGATGTCGTACCCGATGCCGCTTTGGCCTGATCGGACGCATCGCCATAGACGAGCTTGCAGCGCAGGCCATTCAGCAGGCACTGCGAGGCATATTCTGTCCCGACGGCGCTGATAGGCTGATGACTATCGGCGGGCTGGCTGCCGCTGTCCTGCGCCCGGGCGGGCGGAAATGGAGCCGAGGCGGCCAGGAACAGGGCCGCCAGCAGGCCGGCGTTGCGGATGGTCATGCTCTAGGCAAAGACCTCTGCTCGCGCTTCGGGACGCAGCGGATCCTGCCCGAACCTGTTCGGACCATCCGTGCCCCTCAGCACAGAAATAATGGTGATCGAGAGGCTGGTAACGGGACCGATATATGGAACCATCCCCAGGATGATCAGCGCGAGATACCACCAACCGGAAATGTTGCGATCATGAAAGCGGCGAACCTGAAGGGACAGGATTGGCAAAACGAGGGCAAGTGCCAACAATCCGCCGATGACCATAACAAGGATGACCCCCGATGAAACTTCCCCCTGTTGCCCGGAAAAGGAGCCGACCACGAAGGCTAAAACTACAATTGCAATAGCCAACAACATATAGAATAGAAAAAACCACCAATATTCCGAGCGGGACGCCCTACCGGAAAACGTTGCATATTTCTGCGTCAGGACTGTCCGAACAGCTTCAGTAAACCCCATTTGAATTGCCCCCATTTCGATTTGCCCGAAGCCCGTGATCCACGGTCTCACCATCGTCTTGCTTGATGGTCGTTGGATGAAACAGCTACAATTCAAACGCAGAAATTGCAATAAGTTGGTTCCATCAGCTCGCTATTTTGAATAGCGATGATTAACGCGTTGAGATTTCCACTCGAAGACTACGAGGTGGACTTGAACGTCCCTGATCTGCTTGAGAAACCGAAATAACGTGCCGTTTCTGCCCTAAGCAGCCGGCTGCATCACCAGCGACTGATGGCAATGCACGCCAGCGAGCACGCCGGAGGCGGAGGCGAGCGTGCCGCTGTGCATCGAGCTCGCCGCATCGCCGGCGGCGAAGACTCCCTTGACGCTGGTCTCCTTGTTTTCGCCGGTGCGGATGACCAGTCCGAAGGCACCGTCGTCGAAGGCGCAGCCGAGTTGTTCGGCAATGGGGCTTGCCATCGCCGTTTTCGGCGCGACGAATATGGCGTCGAGCGGCACGATACGGCCATCGGCGAGACGCACCGCCTGGAGTTTCGGGCTATCGCCCAACAGCTCCACGATCGGGCTGCGCTCGATGCGTACCCCACGGGCAGTCAGCCGTGCGAGCTGCTCTTCATCGGGCTCGAACAGTGCCTGGGTGAAGAAGGTGGTCGCGCCCCAGTCCGGGATCGTCATGGCGGAATGGGCCGAATGCGGATGGTTTGCGAGGACGCCGAGTTCGCCGCCGCTTACCTCATAGCCGTGGCAATACGGGCAGTGCAGCACCGAGCGGCCCCAGCGGTCGCCAAGGCCGGGGATGTCGGGCAGCGTGTCGCTGACGCCGGTTGCGAGAATGAGACGGGCAGCGCGTTCTTCACCGCCGCCTTCGATGGCGATCGTGAATTCCTCGCCCTCCTTCCGGGCGCGGATAACCTTGCCGTCGCGCAGCGTGATGTTCGGATAAAGCGAAAGCTGCCTCTTCCCCTCGTCCATGATTGCCGCCGGCGCGTGGCCATCCTGACCGAGAAAGCCGTGCGAGGCCCGCGAAAACCTGTTTCGCGGCGCACCCGCATCGACGAGCAGAATCCGCCGCCGCGCCCGGGTGAGCTGCATGGCTGCCGACAGGCCGGCAAAATTGCCGCCGATGATGATGACTTCGTAGGACATGCGGTAACTCCCTCGATATTGGCTCATGAATCATCATAAGTTACATGAAGCGAGGCGGTCAAGGCTCATGTCACTTGTCTTGTTACAAACTGCCTGCGATAATGGCGCGCTCGGTCGACAGGATAGAACCATGCGCAACGACAGCCGCCTTTCCCGCATGCTGCACGTGCTGATCCACATGGATCGGCATCAGGATGCGGCGACCTCCGAAATGATTGCAACGATGCTGAACACCAATCCCGTCGTCGTCCGCCGTACCATGGCCGGGCTTCGCCAGCAGGGCTATGTGCATTCGGAAAAAGGCCATGGCGGCGGCTGGACGCTGGTGCGACCCTTGTCCGAGATCACCCTGCTCGACGTCTACAACGCGCTTGGCGAACCCCACCTCTTTGCCATCGGCCCCGCCGACGATCAGCCCAAATGTCTGGTCGAACAGGCGGTAAATAACGCGCTGGCCGATGCGATGAAGGAGGCGGAGGCGCTGCTTTTGAGGCGGCTGGGCAGCGTGACCCTGGAGAAAATCGCGGCTGACTTCGAGACAAAACTGACGGCGCGCTCGGCTGCGGCTTATTCCTGCGCCTCGTGAGCGGAAGCTCTAGAAATCAGCCGTCACGTCCCTTCACCGTCCACGAGGCGGTATCGCGATCGGGGTGCTGGTTGTTGCTCTCCTTGATCGCTGCGGCCCAGTCGGCGCCGTTGGTTTCGGTCGCACCGGTATTTTCTATGTCCGTGATCGTCTCGAACCATGCCACCATGTTTTCGGTGCAGGTATTGGCATGCGGCGCGAAGGGATGCGGATTGTCAAGCGAACCGATCATCAGGTTGGTGCGCCCGTTTTCCAGATGGTGGAAGAACAATGGGGTGCCGCAATTGGCGCAGAAGCCGCGCTCCACAAGCTCCGAGCTCTTCCAGACGCTCGGCTTGCCGCGTGTCCAGCTGAGCGCATCATCGGGCGCGGCGACGAGCGCGGCAAAGATGTTGCCCGAGGCCTTCTGGCACATACGGCAATGGCAGAGATGCGAATTGTCGAACATGGCGGTGGCGTGGTAGCGCACGGCACCGCACTGGCAGCCGCCGCTCACTTCCATCTCGATGCGTTTCATTTTTCTCCTCCTTCAAACGCGGGATGCGGCTTACTCTCCCTCACACCCGCCGATAGAGAAAGTACCGTCCTTCCTTGATCCCCTCAGGCAGCGGCAGTGCGGTGAGCTCCGGATGCTCCAGCGGCAGGCCGCTGACCGCTATACCGTTCGGGGCGAGCACGCCGGCCATCAACTGCGGCAGCCAGGTCAGCGTCACGGCGTCGATCTCGTCATGGCCGGTGCCGATATCGGCGTGGGCAAGGGCTGCGCCGATGCCGAGAAAGGCCTGGCCGGAATCGCGGATGTTGCCGGTGACCATATCTTGCGGCTCTGGCGTCGAGGCCGAATAGGAGCGGACCTCCCAGTCGAAAGCGATGATGCGGCGGCCGGGGAATTTTTCGCGCAGGTGATCATAGGTGCGGCCGTTGCCGAGGCCGAACTCCAGCACCGGGCCTTCGATATCCTCGACCAGATCGGTGATTGCGTTCAGAATGTCGCGTTGGGCCGTCAACCGGCGAATGAAGCTGTCGAGGCGGCTCATCGAAATCCGTATCCGTGATGAAAATCGTGAGCGCGTGCTAACACATGAAACCTTGCCAAGTCGATTGCCGTAGATGGGAATTGGCGTTGCAGCAGCGATATGGGTCTGTGCTAAGGTCGATGACATGACAACCGTGACCGACGAAGAATTCTTTGCGAACGTGCCGCGCTTCAGCGCCTTCGAGGGCGTGACCGATGCCGGCAATTACCGGCCACTGCCGGAGGGATGGGTGCTGGCGCTTGCCGATATCGTCGGTTCGACGCAGGCGATTGCCGGCGGCCGCTACAAGGACGTCAACATGGCGGGCGCCAGCGTCATTTCGGCGGTGCTGAATGCCGTCGGCAAGGGAGACTATCCCTTCGTCTTCGGTGGCGACGGCGCGCTGATCGCGCTTCCGGGTTCGCTGGAGAAGGCGGCGCGGGATGCGCTCGCCGCCGTGCAGGTCTGGGTCGAGGAGGATCTCGGCCTGATGCTGCGCATCGCCATCGTGCCGGTCTCCGATACCCGCGCCGAAGGCCTCGACGTCCGTGTCGCGCGCTATTCCGCAAGCCCGCATGTCACCTACGCGATGTTCTGGGGCGGCGGCACGAGCTGGGCGGAACGACAGATGAAACTCGGCCGTTACGGCGTCGACCGCGCCGCCCCCGGAACGCGGCCGGATCTCACCGGCCTTTCCTGCCGCTGGAGCCCGATCGAGGCCGAGAACGGCGAGATCGTCTCGATCATCGCCGTGCCCGGCGAAGGCCGACCGGGCGAAGAGTTCCGCGATCTCGTCAACGACATCGTCGCCATCACCGCCGAGCAGAACCGCGGCAGCCACCCTGTGCCGACCGACGGCCCGAAATTCGCCTTCTCGCTGAAGGGCATCAATCGCGAGGCCAAGGCCACCGCGCCCGCGGGAAGACGGCTGTGGCAGAAGCTGATCATCTTCCTGCAGCTTGCCGTTATCGTGGGGTGCTACAGGCTCGGCATTCCGCTCGGCCGCTTCGACGCCCGTCGCTACAAGCGCGACGTCGCCGGCAATTCCGATTTCCGCAAGTTCGACGACGGTCTGAAGATGACGGTCGATGTCGACGTCGGCCGCTTGAAACGGATCGAGACGCTGCTGGAAGAAGCGCGGGCGAGTGGCATTTGCCGCTATGGCCTTCATCGCCAGTCCTCGGCGCTGATGACCTGCTTCGTGCCGACGCCGATCTCGCGCGACCACATGCATTTCATTGACGGCGCCGCCGGCGGCTATGCCGTCGCCGCCAGCCGCATGACCGGCAAATCGCTTTCGGCTGTTTCCGTCACGCCTTGATGACGTGAGCGGCCGAGAGGCCGATCCGGCCGAAGACGTTGCGCGTATCGATGATCAGCACCGCAGTTTCAGCGAGCATCGTATAATCGATCCTGTCATGGTCGGTCGCGACCAGCACGGCATCGTAGCCGGCCACCGCTTCCGGGGTCAGCGTCACCGACTTGCGGCCCTTCAGGGCTTGGTGTTCACGCGTCGGCGGGATCTCGGCGACGAAGGGATCGTGGTAATCGGCCCGGCCGCCGCGTTCCTCGATGATCTCGATCAGCCGCAGCGACGGGCTCTCTCTTATATCGGCAACGTTCTTCTTATAGGCGAGCCCCAGCACCAGCACACGGCTGCGGCTCAGTGCCTTGCCGGCGCGCACGTCGAGCGCTTCGGCCAGTTTGCCGACGACATAGCGCGGCATGGCCGAATTGATCTCGCCGGCAAGCTCAATGAAGCGGGTCGGCAGCTCGTATTCGCGCGATTTCCAGGTGAGGTAGAAGGGATCGATGGGGATGCAATGGCCGCCGAGGCCGGGGCCGGGATAGAAGGGCATGTAGCCGAAGGGCTTGGTCTTGGCCGCGTCGATCACTTCCCAGACGTCGATGCCCATCGCTGCGTAAACGGTCTTCAGCTCGTTGACGAGGGCGATGTTGACCGACCTGAAAATGTTTTCGGTGAGCTTGACGGCCTCGGCCGTCGCATTCGAGGAGACCGGAACGACGGTCGACACCGCAGCGCCGTAGAAAGCCTTCATCAAGGCCAACGCCTCAGGCCCGTCGCCGGCGACGACCTTGGGAATGGTGGCCGTGTGGTAGTGCTGGTTGCCGGGATCCTCGCGCTCCGGCGAGAAACCGACGAAGAAATCCACGCCGGATTTCAGCCCGGTGCCTTCGAGAATGACCTTGACGATATCGTCGGTGGTGCCGGGATAGGTGGTCGATTCCAGCGCGACGAGCTGGCCGGGACGCAGGTGCTCAGCGATCGAGCGCGAGGTCACCTCGACGAAGGAAAGGTCTGGGTCGCGATGTTTGGTCAGCGGCGTCGGCACGCAGATGATGATGACATCGCATGCGGCAAGGCCGGCGAAATCCGTCGTCGCTTGGAACCGCCCCGCATCGATTTCGGCGGCAAGCGCCTCGTTGCTGACGGCATCGATATAGGAGCGGCGGGCATCGAGCGCCACCATCTTGCCGGGATCAATATCGAAGCCTGTGACCGGAAAACCGCTGCGCGCCACCGCAATCGCCAGCGGCAGGCCGACATAACCGAGCCCGATGATACCGGCACGCGCCGCGCGGGTTTCGATCTTCTGCAGAAGCGTGTCGAAGGTGGAAGTGGCCAAGGCGGGATCTTTCAATTGGGGAATTCAGGAAGCTGATCTAATGCATGATGGCGGGGAATTAAACCCGGTTCATTCTGTCAGCCATCAGCCCGGGCTGTACCGTCCCAAGACCCCTCCCCAACCCCTCCCCACAAGGGGGAGGGGCTCACTCGTGGCGCCGACCTGCGCTCGTTCGAGCTCAGCCTTCTCGGCGATGATTTCAATAGGGCATCACGGCAAGTTAAGCCCCTCCCCCTTGTGGGGAGGGGTTAGGGATGGGTTACGCGGCAGAGTTTTGCCTCGCGATTTTTCGGATATTCATGCTCAAGATCCTTAGTCGGAGGTGTGGCCGAAATGCCCCGGCGGCGGCCTTTGCTGCAACTTCGGCGCACAAAAGAGTCCGGCTCCCATTGTTTCGCATTTGCAGCATCCCTATCTGAGTTGGATATTGAACCATCGAGAAAGGACTTCCCGTCCGATCCCCCATTCGGGGGGCGCTACTGCCGGGCTTTCGGCAGATCGTTGACAATTATTACCGCTCGTACATCCTGATTTCCTTGTGACCTGCGCATGAAAATGCGTCGGCCGGGGGATTTTTGGCTCTTGGGGATGGCGTGCCTTATGAGGATCATACCGAGAATGAGCACGATCGAATCCAGCGTGTCCTCCATCCTGTTGGACCGGGTCGCCGAATGGCTGACGCATTCCTCGCTGGCCGGCGACGACCTCGAAAACATCGTGCGCGGCTTCTGCGAAAGACTTGCCGCCGCCGGCCTGCCGATCGCGCGCGTGCACCTGACCTTTTCGATGCTGCATCCGCTCTACGATGCGTTGAGCTTCACCTGGCGGCGCGCCAGCGGCGTCACCATCGAGGGCTTCCGCATGCCCGCCGGCCAGAAGCCGGACCGCTTCCTGCAGAGCCCCTATTATTACCTGCTCGACAACAACCTGCAGCACATCCGCCGGCGGCTGATGCAGGAAGGGCCGGCCGAATTCCCGATTTTCGAGGACCTGCGCAAGGACAGGATGACCGATTACCTCGCCTTCGTGCAGCCCTTCGGCGACGATTCGGTGCAGGGTATGATGGGATCCTGGTCGACCGACCACCATGACGGCTTTACCGACGACATGATCGACGCGCTGCTCCGGATGCAGAACCATCTGGCGGTTGCCGCCAAGATGGCGGTGCTCGGCAAGCTCGCCAACAACATGCTGACCACCTATCTCGGCGGCGACGCCGGCAAGCGGGTGCTGAACGGCCAGATCCGCCGCGGCGACGGCGAAACGATCCGTGCGGCGCTGGTCATGGGCGACATGCGGGAATCCACCATGTATGCCGAAAAGGAAGGAAGGCAGGCCTATATCGATACGCTGAACCAGTTCTTCGACGCGATCGCAGCCCCCTTCAACCGCAATGGCGGCGAGATCCTAAGCTTCCTCGGCGACGGCTTTCTGGCCGTCTATCCCTGCGGGCGTCACAAGGACCCATCGAAAATCGCCTGCGAGTCAGCACTTTCGGCCGTCTACCAGGCGCAGGCGCGGGTGGCCGAACTCAACCGCGACCGCGAGCAAAAGGGCCTGGCCAGGATCGGTTACGGCATCGGCCTGCATGTCGGCAATGTCATGTTCGGCAATGTCGGCCTCAAGGACCGGCTGACCTTCTCCGCCTTCGGATCGGCGGTCAACGAGGTGCAGCGTCTGCAGATCCTGACCAAGAAATACGGCCGCGAGGTCGTCGCCAGCCAGGCCTTCGCCGGCTATTGCGGCGGCGAGTGGACGACGCTCGGCGAGGAGAAGCTGCGCGGCGTCCGCCAGAAAGTAACCGTGCTGCAGCCGCGTGCCCCGGCGCCGGAAATCCAAGTCGACGAACATTTCCGCGAGGCCGTGCAGAATGGACTTTCCGAAGCCGAACAGGTTATTCTCCTGCACCGCGACGCCAAGAAACAGGTCAAGCGCACAAGTATGGAGAAATTCATCCAGTAAAACGTCAGGTTGCAGCCGCTAAAACGGCCCGTTTCTTCCGGACAGAGATGATGAAACGCGGCAATTTCCCCTTGATTGTCATCAGCTAGACACCCCGTTTGCGGTACGATAGTGTTGCCTTAACGGGAACATAGAAGACTGGGGAATTTCGTTGGTATGGCGTCCGCTGCCGATCTGTTGCGTATCGAGAATCTCGACGTCTCCTTCTCCGTTTTCGGCGACCGCCTGCGTGTCGTAAAGGAAGCCAATCTCCGCATTCTTCCGGGCAAGGTCACCGCTCTCGTCGGTGAGTCCGGTTCCGGTAAATCGGTAATCAGCCAGGCCATCATGGGTATCCTGCCCAATCCGGCCAGGGCGTCGGGCAGTATCCTCTTTACCGATCCGCTCGACGGCAGCACGACCGATATCCTGTCGCTGCCGCGCGACAGTGAAGAGATGCGCGATCTGCGCGGAAAGCGCATGGCGACGATTTTCCAGGAGCCGATGACCTCGCTGTCGCCGTTGCATACCGTCGGCAACCAGATCAGCGAGGTGCTGCTGATCCATACCGACGTCGACAAGCAGGAAGCACGTCAAAGGACCGAGGAAATGCTCGGCCTCGTCGGCTTCTCCAATCCGCACCGCACCTACGACATGTATCCGTTCGAACTGTCCGGCGGCATGCGCCAGCGCGCCATGATCGCCATGGCGTTGATCTGCAAGCCGGCGCTCCTGATCGCCGACGAGCCGACGACGGCGCTCGACGTAACGATCCAGGCGCAGATCCTGGAATTGCTGCGTGACCTGCAGGCCAAGCTCGGCATGGCGATGCTGCTCATTACCCACGATCTCGGCATCGTTGCCAACATGGCCGACGAGGTGGTCGTCATCTATCACGGCGAGATCATGGAAGCGGGGCCGGTCGAGGCGATCTTCCGCAATCCACAGCATCCGTATCTGAAGGCCCTGATGGCGGCCGTACCGCATTTCGACATGAAACCCGGCGAGCGGCTGAAGGCGCTGCGCGACGTGCCGGTCAATCTCGAGACCCTTGTCGGCAAGAAGAAGCCGCTACAGGCCGAAACTCCGGGCACGCTGCTTTCCGTCGCTAATCTGTCGAAGACCTACAGGACGCGCAGGCGCAGCCTTTTCGGCAGGCACGAAGCCACCGTCGTGCGTGCCGTCGACGACGTCAGCTTCGATATCCGCCGCGGCGAATGTCTCGGCCTGGTCGGCGAATCCGGCTGCGGCAAGACGACGCTCAGCAAGATCCTGATGCGCGCCATAACCCCCGACGGCGGCTCGGTGGTGTTCGACGACGGCAAAGAAGTCATCGACGTGCTCGCCGTCAAGGGCGCCGAGCTGCAGGAACTGCGCACCAAGATCCAGATGGTGTTCCAGGATCCTGTCTCCTCGCTTTCGCCGCGCATGACGGTGCGCAACATTCTGAGCGAACCGCTCGAGATCCACGACCGCGGCGACAGCGCCGAGCGCAAGCGCAAGGTCGAAGGGCTGATGGGCGCGATCGGCCTCGACAAGCGTTACCTCAGCCGTTACCCGCACAGCTTTTCCGGCGGCCAGCGCCAGCGCATCGGCATCGCCCGCGCGCTGGCGCTCGGCCCGAAACTCGTCATCCTCGACGAGCCGGTCTCGGCCCTCGATGTCTCCGTCCAGGCGCAGATCCTCAACCTGCTCAAGGATCTGCAGAAAGAGCTGGGGCTGACCTATCTATTCATCTCGCACAATCTCGCCGTCGTCGATTACATGGCCGACCGCATCGCCGTCATGTGCAAGGGCCGTATCGTCGAGATCGCGCCGCGCGAGATCATCCTGCGCGATCCGGTGCATCCCTATACGAAATCGCTGCTCGCCGCCGTCCCCTTCCCCGATCTCGACCGGCCGCTCGACTTCAGGGCGCTCCGGGAAAACGGCGCCGCCGACAAGCAGAACTGGGGCGTGACCTTCACCGCCGAGCATGACGACGCGGCCGAGCTTGCCTATGCCGATCTCGGCGACGGCCATCTGGTGCGCGCCCGCAAGGGCGCCGATATCCGGGAGTTGCGCTGATGGTGACGCGTCGCACCTTTCTGGGCGGCCTCGTCGGTGCTGCGATCGCGCCGGCGGTGCTGCGGGCCGAGCAGGCCGGTGAACCGGAATTCCTCAAGGAGCGGCTGGCATCAGGCAGCCTGCCGCCGATGGCCGAGCGCATTCCCGCCCGTCCGCGCATCTTCAACCTGAAGGAGATGGGGCTCGAGCCCGGCGCCTATGGCGGCACGGTGCGCACCATCATCGGCAGCCAGCGCGACATCCGCTTCATGACGATCTACGGCTATGCTCGCCTGATCGGCTACGACAAGCACCTGCAGTTCCAGCCCGACATTCTGGCCGATTTCCGCTCCGAGGACGAGACGGTCTTCACCTTCACGCTGCGCGAGGGCCATAAATGGTCGGACGGGGCGCCGTTCACGGCCGACGATTTCCGCTACTGGTGGGAAGACGTCATCCTCAACGACAAGCTCACACCCGGCGGCGGCGCACTCGAGCTTCGTCCGCACGGCGGTCTCCCGCGCTTCGAGATGCTCGATCCGCTGACCGTACGTTACACCTGGGAAAAACCCAACCCGATGTTCCTGCCGAGCTTGGCAGGCCCGCAGCCGCTCGTCATCTTCGGGCCGGCGCATTATCTGAAACAGTTCCACAAGAAGTTCCAGCCGGATCAGGCGAAGATGGAACAGATGATGCAGACCTTCCGCGTCAAGAAATGGCAGGACCTGCACATCAAGATGGCGCGCTCCTATCGTCCCGAGAATCCGAACCTGCCGACGCTGGATCCCTGGCGCAATACGACGGCGCTGCCGGCCGAGCAGTTCGTCTTCGAGCGCAACCCGTTCTTCCATCGCGTCGACGAAAACGGCAGGCAGCTTC
The DNA here is from genome assembly GCF_030518245.1 of Rhizobium sp. CBN3. NCBI lineage: Bacteria > Pseudomonadati > Pseudomonadota > Alphaproteobacteria > Hyphomicrobiales > Rhizobiaceae > Rhizobium > Rhizobium sp. CBN3. Next base: position 181,169 of record NZ_JAULSE010000002.1, on the reverse strand, counting down.
CCTATCTCGACCGTTTCGTCCTCAACGTCTCTTCCTCGTCGATCATCGCCGCCAAGGCGGGTGCCGGCGAGGCCGACCTGCAGGCAACCGGGATCGATTTCAACGACTACACCTTCCTGAAGGAGGCGGAGAAGCGTTTTCCGGTGAAGGTCAATCTCTGGAAGGTCGCGCGCGGCTCGCGCATCACGCTCTTGCCGAACCTCAACTGCGCCGATGAGGTGTGGCGCGGCCTGTTCCGCGACGTGCGGCTGCGCCGGGCGCTGTCGCTGGCGATCAACCGGCACGAGATCAACATGGTCGCCTTCTATGGCTTGGGCACACCGAGCGCCGATACCGTGCTGCCCGACAGTCCGCTCTTCAAGCAGGAATATGCCGACGCCTTCGTCAAATTCGATCCCGATGAGGCCAACCGCCTGCTCGACGAGCTCGGCCTGACCAGGCGCGGCGACGACGGCATAAGGCTGCTGCCCGACGGGCGGCGCGCCGAGATCACCGTCGAGACCGCCGGCGAAAGCAATCTCGATACCGACGTGCTGGAACTGGTGCACGATCACTGGGCCGACATCGGGCTTGCGCTCTATACCCGCACCTCGCAGCGCGACGTCTTCCGCAACCGCGCCATGAGCGGCACGATCATGATGTCGATTTGGTACGGCCTCGACAACGGCGTGCCGACGGCCGACATGTCGCCGTCCGGTCTTGCGCCGACGCTCGACGATCAGCTGCAATGGCCGCTCTGGGGCATGCATTATCTCTCCGCCGGCCAGGAAGGTGTCGCTCCCGACCTGCCGGAAGCGGCCGAACTGGTCGATCTGCTCGGCCAATGGGGATCGACGGCGAAGTTCGAGGAGCGTCAGGCGATCTGGCACAGAATGCTGTCGCTCTACACGCAGCAGGTCTTCTCGATCGGCCTCATCAACAGCACGCTGCAGCCGATCCTGCGTGCCGCCAAGCTGCAGAACCTGCCGGAGAAGGCGCTCTACGGCTTCGATCCCACCTCCTATCTCGGCGTCTATATGCCGGATGTTTTCTGGTACAAGGAGGCCTGAGGCGTGCTCAGATACATTCTCTGGCGCATCGCCGCCATGGTGCCGACGCTCTTCGTCATTTCGGCGCTTGTTTTCACCATCATCGAGCTGCCGCCCGGCGATTTCTTCGAGAGCCAGATCGCCGAGCTGCGCGCCTCCGGCGAGACCGCCAACCTCCAGGAAATCGAGGAGATGCGCCAGCAATACGGCTTCGACAAGCCGGAGATCGTGCGCTACTTCTATTGGGTCGGCGGTATGCTGCACGGCGATTTCGGCTATTCCTTCGAATACCAGCTGCCGGTCTCGGACGTGGTCGGCGAACGGCTGTGGCTGACGATCCTCGTTTCCTTCACCACGATCCTGCTCACCTGGCTGATTGCCTTTCCGATCGGCATCTATTCGGCGACGCATCAGTATAGCTGGGGCGATTACGGGCTGACCTTTTTCGGCCTGCTCGGCATCGCCATTCCGAACTTCATGCTGGCGCTGATCCTCATGTATTTCGCCAATGTCTGGTTCGGGCTGTCGATCGGCCACCTGATGGACCAGCAATATCTCAACGCGCCGATGAGCTGGGAAAAGGCGAAGTCGATCCTCGCCCATCTCTGGATCCCCGTCATCATCGTCGGCACGGCCGGCACGGCCGGGATGATCCGGCGGCTGCGGGCCAATCTTCTCGACGAGATGCAGAAACAATATGTGACGACGGCCCGCGCCAAGGGCCTGCATCCGATGCGGGCGCTGGTCAAATATCCGCTGCGCATGGCGCTCAATTTCTTCATCGCCGACATCGGCTCGATCCTGCCGTCGATCATCTCGGGCGCCGAGATCGTCGCCATCGTCCTGTCGCTGGAGACGACCGGGCCGATGCTGATCAAGGCGCTGCAGAGCCAGGACATGTATCTCGCCGGCTCCTTCCTGATGTTCCTCGCCTTCCTCAATGTCATCGGCGTGCTGATCTCCGATATCGCCCTCGGCTTCCTCGATCCCCGCATTCGTCTGCAAGGCAGGAGCACCAAATAATGTCGCCCCTTCCCGCACCCGGCGCGCCGCTGCCGCACTACGTCTCCACCGCGCCCTTCGATCCGCATGCGACCGAGAGCATGACGGCGGCGCAATCGCGCATCCATCTCGCCTCGCAGAAACAGCTGATGTGGTGGAAGTTCAAGCAGCACAGGCTCGCCTTGATCTCCGGCATCTTTCTCGCCGCCGTCTACCTGATGATCCTGATCGTCGAGTTCCTGGCGCCCTACGGCCTGCATACGCGCAACGTCGATTTCATCCATGCGCCGCCGCAGCGCGTCCATTTCTTCGACAAGGGCGAGTTCGTCGGTCCCTTCGTCTACGGCCGCAGCATGACGCTCGATCTCGACACGCTGCACCGCGTCTATACCGACAGGCCGAACGACGTGCAGCCGATCCGTTTCTTCTGCCGCGGCGATTCCTACAAGTTCTGGGGTGTCGTCGCCTCGAACTATCATCTGGTCTGCCCGGCGATCGGCGGCCAGATGTTCCTGCTCGGCACCGACCGGCTCGGCCGCGACGTGCTCTCGCGCATCCTCTACGGCGCGCGGATATCGCTGACGATCGGTCTTATCGGCATTTCGATCAGCTTCGTGCTCGGTATCGTTATCGGCGGCCTTGCCGGCTACTGGGGCGGCGTCTTCGACCTCATCGTCCAGCGCCTGATCGAGGTGCTGCAATCGCTGCCGAGCCTGCCGCTCTGGATGGCGCTCGCCGCCATCATGCCGGTGACCTGGAGCCCGATCGTTATTTATTTCGGCATCACCGTCATCCTCGGCATTATCGACTGGACCGGGCTGGCGCGGGCCGTGCGCTCCAAGCTGCTCGCGCTGCGCGAGGAGGATTACGTGCAGGCCGCGCAGCTGATGGGCGCCAGCACGCCACGCATCATCGGCCGCCATCTGGTGCCGGGCTTCATGTCGCATCTCATCGCTTCGGCGACGATTTCGATCCCCGGCATGATCCTCGGCGAGACCGCGCTCTCCTTCCTCGGCCTCGGCCTTCGACCGCCGATCACCAGCTGGGGCATTCTGCTTACCGAGGCAAAAAGCGTCAGCGTCATCGCCTTCTATCCCTGGCTGCTCTTTCCGATCATTCCTGTTGTTCTTGTCATTTTGGCGTTCAACTTTCTGGGAGACGGCTTGCGCGATGCGGCAGATCCCTACAAATAGCGGGAAGCTCGGCGGCGCCTTCCGGCACCGCGCCCGCCTCTTGGCCTCCGGACGGTGGGGGTACTAATTCATGTTGTTCACCCCGGAGGGAACACCCATGGCCAGACGTCTCGAAGATGCTCGCATCCTCATGTACAGCCACGACACGTTCGGCCTCGGCCATCTCAGGCGCTGTCGCACCATCGCCCATGCGCTGGTCGAAGACTATCGCGGCCTCAACATCCTGATCATTTCGGGGGCGACGATCGCCGGCGCCTTCGATTACCGCGCCCGCGTCGACTTCGTGAAGATCCCGAGCGTCATCAAGCTGCGCAACGGCGAATATACGTCGCTCGCCAGCCATATCGATCTGCACGAGACGCTGAAGATGCGCGAATCGAGCATCCGCCATACGGCCGAGACCTTCCAGCCGGATATCTTCATTGTCGACAAGGAGCCAATGGGATTGAAGGGCGAAGTCGAGGATACGCTCGCCTATCTCAAGGCCCGCGGCACCGTGCTGGTGCTGGGGCTGCGCGAAATCATGGACGCGCCGCATCTGCTCGAGGCCGAGTGGAAGAAGAACAGCGTCATGCAGAAGATCGACCAATACTATGACAGCGTCTGGGTCTACGGACCCCCGGATTTCTACGATCCGCTTGTTGGTCTCGACGTGCCGGCGAGCCTGCGCCGCAAGATGGATTTTGTCGGATTCCTGCAGCGCAGCGTCTCCAAGGGCAAGAGCTCGATCAACGCCCGCAAGGACAATTATCTGCTCGTCACCACAGGCGGCGGCGGCGACGGCTCCGATCTCGTCCACGACGTCATGAACGCCTATGAGGCCGACCCGACGCTGACGCAGAAGGCGCTGGTCGTGCTCGGGCCCTATATGCCGGCCGCCGAGCGCGCCAAGCTGGTGCAGAAGGGTGAAGCCATTCCCTATATCGAGGTGATCGAATTCGACAACCACATGGAAGAGCTGATCGCCGGCGCCACCGGCGTCGTCGCCATGGGCGGCTACAACACCTATTGCGAGATCCTCTCCTTCGACAAGCCGGCCCTCATCGTGCCCCGTGTCAAGCCGCGCGAGGAACAGCTGCTGCGCGCCAAGCGGGCGAGCGAACTCGGCCTCGTCGACATGCTGCTGCCGGAGCAATCGGTTGATCCCGCCATCATGGCCGCGGCGCTGAAGCGCCTGCCCTCCCGCCTGCCGCCGTCGAAAAGCGGCAGCAATATGCATCTCGAAGGGCTGGACCACATCTCGCAGACCGTCGGCCGGTGGCTCGACGGCCGGGCCACCCACCTTGCCGTCGTCGGCGCAGAATAGGGCACAGAATTGCCGCCACGCCGCAAGATCCTCGTCGTGCTGAAAGGCTATCCCCGCCTTTCGGAAACCTTCATCGCCCAGGAACTGCTCGGCCTCGAAAGGGCCGGCTTCGACCTGACGCTGATATCCATGCGCCGGCCGACCGACAAGAAGCGCCATCCCGTGCATGACGAGATCAAGGCGCGCGTCGTCTATCTGCCGGAATATCTGCACGAGGAACCGATCCGCGTGCTGAAAGGCCTCGTCGCCGGCTTCGGTAAAACCGGCTTCAAGGCGCTGCTCAAACGCTTCTTCGCCGACCTCAAGCGCGACCTCTCCCGCAACCGCTTCCGCCGCCTCGGTCAGGCGCTGGTGCTGGCGCGCGAATGGCCGGATGGGGGCGAGTGGCTGCATGCCCATTTCATCCATACGCCGGCCTCGGTGACGGAATATACCAGCATCCTGACGGGCACGCCCTGGACCTGTTCGGCGCATGCCAAGGACATATGGACCTCGCCCGACTGGGAACTGAAGGAGAAGCTGAAGAGCGCCCGCTGGACCGTCACCTGCACCCGGACTGGCTACGAGCACATGCGCATGCTGACATTGCGCAAGGAGGCCGTACATTTGAGTTACCACGGCCTCGATCTCGCCCGCTTCGGCCATTTTTCCGGCGCGCGTTCCGAAAGAACCGGCAACGACCCGGCTGATCCGGCCTTCATCCTCAGCGTCGGCCGCGCCGTCGAGAAGAAGGGCTACGACGTCCTGCTGCGAGCGCTGGCACTGCTGCCCGCCGATCTCCATTGGCGCATGGAGCATATCGGCGGCGGCGGCGAGCTTGCGACGCTGAAGGCGCTCGCCGCCGAGCTCGGCCTCTCCGGCCGCATCGTCTGGAAGGGCGCCATGGCGCAGGAAGACGTGCTCGACCACTACCGCCGCGCCGACCTCTTTGCGCTGGCCTGCCGCATCGCCGCCAACGGCGACCGCGACGGCCTGCCGAACGTGTTGGTCGAGGCCTCGAGCCAGCGCCTCGTCTGCATCTCCACGACAGTATCCGGCGTGCCGGAACTGCTGACGGACGGCGAGAACGGCCTCGTCGTGCCGCCGGAGGATCCGGCGCTGCTCGCCCGGGCGCTGGAGGCGGCGATCCGCGATCCGGCGCTGCGCCAGCGCCTCGGCGACGCCGCCGAAAGGCGGGTGCGCGAGGAGTTCGACTATCACTCCAGCATCAGACAGCTCGCCGGCCTTTTCGAGGCCGAATGGCAGAAGGCCTCATGACGGCACCACGCATCTTCTTCTACGTCCAGCACCTGCTCGGCATCGGCCACATCGCCCGCGCCAGCCGCATCGCCAACGCGCTGGTCAAGGACGGCTTCGACGTCACCGTCGTGACCGGCGGCCTGCCCGTGCCGGGCTTTCCCGGCGAGGGTGTGAAGACTTTTGCCCTGCCGGCGGTCGTCGCCAGCAATGCCGGTTTCTCCGGCCTCGCCGATGCCGATGGCCGGCCGGCCGGCGAAGAATTCCTCGCCGCTCGCCGGCAATTGCTGCTCGACGCCTTCCACGCCGCAAGGCCCGATGTCGTCATCATCGAGGCCTTCCCCTTCGGCCGCCGGCAGATGCGCTTCGAACTCCTGCCCCTGCTTCAAGCGATCGAAGAGGCCGAACCGCGGCCCAAACTCCTAAGCTCGGTGCGCGACATCCTACAGGAAAACCGCAAGGCCGGCCGCGATGCCGAGACCGTCGCGCTGGTCAAGGATCACTTCGACGCCGTGCTCGTCCATGGCGATCCCGGCTTCGTCAGGCTCGAGGATACCTTCCCGCTGACGCCTGAGATCGCCGACAGGCTGCGTTATACCGGCCTCGTCACGCCGCCGCCGGCGCCCGAACCGACGGAAACCTTCGAAATCATCGCATCGGCCGGCGGCGGCGCGGTCGGCGCCGAGCTGATTGGCGCGGCGAAGGAGGCGGCGACGTTGCTGCCGGGCGATCTTCGCTGGCTGCTGATCTCAGGCCCCAACCTGCCGGAAGCCGATTTTGCCAGACTGTCGCGGGATGCAGCCCCGAATGTGACGCTGGTTCGCTTTCGCAAGGATTTTCCCTCGCTCTTGCGCGGTGCCACCGTTTCGATCTCGCAGGCCGGCTACAACACGGTCGGCGACCTCTTGCGCACCGAGTGCCGGCCGATCCTCATCCCCTTCGTCGCCGGCGGCGAGACCGAACAGACAGTGCGCGCCGAACGGCTGCAGGCGCTGGGTCTTGCCGATATCCTGCCGGAACAGGGGCTGACCTCGGCCCATGTGAAAGAGGCTGTCGAAAAGGCGCTGGCAGCGCCTCGGCAGGGGCCGGTCTCGCTCGATCTCGACGGGGCGGAGAAGACGGCCGCCATCATTCGATCCATGATTGCCGAATCGCTCGCCTAATTTAAAAATCCTGTGATATAAGCAGAGTTCGGGCGAGAATCGGCCTTTCTGCAGCCGGTCCCTTCGCCTTGTTTTCATTGCGATATCGGCGGTCCGGCTGCATGGTCCTGTTCTCGACAATTCCTCCCGTCCCGCGCCCGGATCGCGCCTTCGGAATTTCCCAGCACGCTGACGGTTAGCCATGGAAAAGAGCCTCGCCCGCTATATCTGGAAGAACACGCGGCTGCAGCAGCTGTGGATCCTGGCTGTCGTCGCGGCCTCGATGATCCCCTATTTCCTGTCCTTCGATCTGCCGAAGCAGATCGTCAACGGACCGATCCAGGGCGACGGCTTTGAAGGCCCCGGCGCAACCCAGACCTTCATGCATATCGCCTATGATATTCCGCTGATCGGCCATGTCGAATTCTTCAAGGGCGTGCAGCTCGACCGCTTCCAGATGCTGATGGCCCTGAGCCTGGTGTTCCTGGCGCTGGTGGTGCTGAACGGGCTCTTCAAGTTCTACATCAACACCTACAAGGGCCGGCTCGGCGAACGCATGCTGCGGCGCATCCGCTTCGAACTGATCGACCGGGTGCTGCGGTTTCCGCCGGCCCATTTCAAGCGGGTGAAATCGGCCGAGATCGCCACCATGATCAAGGACGAGGTAGAGCCGATGGGCGGCTTCACCGGCGACGCCTTCGTCTCGCCCGCCCTGCTCGGCGGCCAGGCGATCACCGCGCTCGCCTTCATCATCGTGCAGAATTTCTGGCTCGGCATGATCGCCGCCGCCATCGTCGGCGTGCAGGCGGTCGTCATTCCCCGCATGCGCAAACGTCTGCTGGATCTCGGACGCCAGCGGCAGCTGACGGCGCGCGAGCTTTCCGGCCGCGTCGGCGAAATCGTCGAGGGCATCGGCACGATCCACGGCAACGACACATCCAACCTCGAACGCGCCGATATCGCCTGGCGGCTCGGCCGCATCTTCTCGATCCGCTACGACCTTTACCAGTGGAAGTTCCTGGTGAAGTTCATCAATAACTTTCTCGCCCAGGTCACCCCCTTCCTGTTCTACGCGATCGGCGGTTATCTCGCGCTGCAGGGCCGGCTCGACATCGGCCAGCTCGTCGCCGTCATATCAGCCTACAAGGATCTGCCCGGGCCGCTGAAGGAGCTGATCGACTGGGACCAGATGCGCCAGGACGTGCAGGTGAAATACCAGCAGGTCTACGAGCAGTTCAACGTCGAGCCCTTGATCGAGAGCAGCATCCAGGAATTGGCGACCGCGCCCGTGGGCGCACTGACCAGCGCGCTCGTCGTCACCAATCTGACGCTCTCCGACGACAGCGGCGCCCGCCTCGTCGACCACGTTTCGGTCGAAATCAAGCCGAATGAGACGGTTGCGATCGTCGGTCCGAACGGCAGCGGCGCCGAAGCCTTCGCCGAAGCGCTCGGCCGCATGATCTGGCCCGACTCCGGCCGCATCACCATCGACGGACGCGACCTGCTCGAGCTGCCGGAATCGATCACCGGCCGCCGCATCTCCTATGCCTCGGCCGACACCTTCTTCTTCCATGGCACGCTCGCCAGCAACCTGCTCTACGGCCTCAAGCACGCGCCGATGATCGACGCCGTCTACGACGAGAAGGAAGCGCTGGAGTATAAATGGCATTCCATCGAGGCGGTGAAGGCCGGCAATCCGACGCTCGACCTCAACAGCGATTGGGTGGATTACCAGGCGGCCGGCGCCAATGGACCGGATGATCTCCTGAAAGCGATCCGACCGGTGCTCGACGCCGTGCTGATCTCGCAGGACATCCTCGACCTGGCGCTGCGCTCGAACGTCAATACCGAGGTGCATGTGGCGGTCAGCGACCATGTCGTGGCGCTGCGCGCCTCGCTGCGCGACCGGCTGCGCGACGAAGGTCTTGACGGCATCGTCGTGCCTTTCGATTTCGACGCCTACAACGCCCAGGCGACTGTCGGTGAGAACCTGCTCTTCGGCACGATGAAGCGGCCGCTGATGACCAACCGTCGGCTTGCCGCCCATCCCTATTTCCAGCAGCTCTTCCGCGAGACGGGCCTCAGCACCGATCTCTACGCCATGGGCCTCGAGATCGCCGAAAACGCCGTCGAACTCTTCCACGACCTGCCGCCGGATCATCCTTTCTTCCAGCAGCTGACCTTCATGACGGCGGACGACATTCCGACCTATCAGGCGCTGCTGCAGAAGCTGCAAAGCCGCCGCTTCGAGGACGCGACACCCGAGGAACGCTCCGCCATCATCCGGCTGAGCTTCGCCTATATCGAGCCGCGCCACCGCTTCGGCCTGTTGACCAACGAGCTGATGGACAAAATCGTCAGCGCCCGCAAGCAGTTCCATGCACATATTCCGGCCGATCTCGCCGAGCTGATCGAGCGCTACGACGCCGAGCGCTTCACCCCGTCGGCAAGCCTGATGGACAATGTGCTCTTCGGCCGTATCGCCTATCAGCAGGCCGACGCCTCCGACCGCATCCGCGCCATCATGGGCGAACTCTTCGACGCACTCGACCTTTACGACGATGTCCTGTCGATCGGCCTCGAATTCGACGTCGGCTCCGGCGGCAAGCGGCTGACCATGGTGCAGCGCCAGAAGCTGAACCTGGCCCGCGCGCTGCTGAAGCGCTCGGATTATTTCGTCTTCAACCGGCCGCTGTCGGCACTCGACCAGCGCGTTCAGGATCAGATCACCCGCAACATCATCGAAGACCTGCATAAGGAAGGTGAGCGCCCGGCGATCATCTGGGTGCTTTCGAATGCGCGGTTGGCCGAAATGTTCGACCGGATCCTGCTCTTCGACCGCGGCGGGCTGGCGGAAGCCGGAAACTATCCGGAACTTTCCGAGAAAAACGGGATGTTCAAGGAACTGTTATCGTAATATTCTATTGGGGCGGCGATGGTAGGCGTTCCCGGGGGAACGCCCGGAATTGAGGCGCATGGTTCCAAGAACCCTGCGTCAGGGGATTGAAACGCTCATGCTGTTGAGAGACGAAGTCGAAATGCTGCGCCGGGTGCCGATCTTTTCGAGGATTGCACCAGCGAAACTCAAGCTTTTGGCCTTCACCTCCGACCGCATGACCTACAAGGCCGGTCAGGATCTCTTCCACCAGGGCGATGTCGGCGACGCCGCCTATGTCATCCTTTCCGGCAGCGCCGATATCATCGTCTCCTCGCCGGCCGGCGAGATCAAGGTCGCCGACGTCGAGCTCAATTCCATCGTCGGCGAAATCGCCATTCTCTGCGATGTCTCACGCACGGCGACGGTACGCGCCACCTCGCCGCTCGAAGTATTGCGCATCAGCAAGGAGCACTTCCTGAAGCTGCTCAGCGATTTCCCCGAGATGGCCGTGGAAATCATGCGGGTGCTCGCCGACCGCCTGAACCACACCACGGCGGAACTGACCGCGGCGAGGGCGGCAAAACAGCCGCAGATGGCGCAGTAAGAATATTCAGCGTTTCGATGGCCATTGTTGAGCGCCGTGCAGAAGGCGCAAAATTTCCACTTGTTTGATTTTCTGGCGAACACGATAGATCACGATGAAAGATGTGCGTGAAATTACCAGTTCGCGCGTTCCATTAATGCGTCCGGGCCTGCCGATCTCCGGCTGATCGATGAGCAAATCGGTCTGATGCTCGATCTCATCAAGCTGGCTTATCGCAGCGCCGACATTCTGGTCGGCGATAAACTGAATAGCTCTCTTGCGATCTGATTCAGCTTTCGCACGCCAGAAGAGCTTCACTTGGCTTTGCCCTTAAGCCGCGCCACCAGCTCCGCCCGTTCGCGCGCCATCTCTTCCTTGACGACGTCGTGCGGGATCCAGACCGTGTTCGGATCGTCTGCTTCCCGGATCGCCTCTTCGACCTGCTCGCGGAACCACTTGTCGTATTCCGCCGCCTCGTGAGTCCGACGCAGAGCTTCCGCACGATCGGGACGAGAAGCCTTTTCAGGCGCGTAATCACCGGCATCGACATCGAACTGCGAAATGCCGACATCCTTGAGATAGGAAACCAGAGTGTCCATTCGCTTGAACAGACGCACCTGCCGGCTGCGTTGGGCGGCGAGCGGGCGCTCGGCCTTGCCGTAGCGGATGACAATGGACCAGCCGCCTGTTTTCCCGACAACATGAGCAGCGTCCACCGCCCCTGCTTCGACAAGGCGGGAAAGGGTCGAATGATCGATGGTTTCTGCGGTCATGGCCCATCCTCGCTGGTCGCGAATATAATATGCAATTAATTATAGATTGCAATGCGTTCAATAATTGAAATTGCACTATGGTCGGCACGGTGGATGTGAGCAAGGCCACGACTGTTCGGTTCGCCGGTGGCTGCCCCTCACCCCAGCCTAACCGGGGTTGAACATTCCAGCCGTGCGAACGACTGGTATTCGCCGAGCATGGAAGCCAGTTCCGTCTGGGTGAGCCCCACCACCGCCCCACCTGCTCAATTGCCGTAGCTACCAATCTCAACCAGTGACGGGCAAGCCCATGTGATGCTTATGACATCGTAGAACTTTCCTGGAACGGATTATGTATGTTGTCTTTCCGATAGCGTTTACTACCGAACTGGTTATTGGACTTACTGCGATGATTGATGTATTTCTAATATTCTAGAAGTAAGCTGGGGGACGCACTCCACGGGGTAACTTCGGATAGGAGAGTTTTGAGTGGCTAACGCCGCTCAACTGTGTGGACGCATGCCTTGGCGGGCAAGAATTACCTTAGCACGCCGCAAACTCCGAGCTACCGTCAGCGCCGAGCAAGTCTTCCTGTTGTCCTCAGGGGGTATGCTATGCCGAACAAATTGCTAAAGATCAACGAAATCACCTCAGTTCGTTTCAAGGATCAACTTTCCAATATCATGTTGATCGGATTGAACCAGGACGAGATAGTTTCAGGTTCTGTTCTGACGTCATTGCCATCGAGCGGCACATCCTACCTTGACGCTGCGCGCGCAAGTATGACTACGGTGCGCGCGAGCGCTGGGTCATACTCGCCAGCACCGAATTTCAGTAGCGTTGTATCGCTTCGCGCGAACGGTCGCGCGCCAGACAACTCGGCCATTGCCGGCACGGCGACGAAGAACCAGGTTCTTAAGGCGCCGCGCGAAATCGCCTTCATTGACCAAGGCATCAACGACCTGGAAACCTTCCTTGGCGGTCTGCGCCCAGAAGTCGAGGCTATTGTTTTATCCGATGGGGAACCTGCCATTCGCCAGATGGCACGTCACCTGTCCGCCTACAGCCACCTTGACAGAGTTCATGTCGTAGCGCACGGCGATCCGGGTCAAATCAGGTTCTCGTCTGGGACCCTCTCAGAGCGCGATGTTGCCGGCTCGACCGAATCATTAGCCAAAATCAGCGCGGCGCTGGGCGAAAATGGCAGCATGCAATTATGGTGCTGCGCCACCGGCAAAAACGATGTCGGTAGGCGTTTCGCCGAATTCCTTCATAGCTGCTTGAACCGCTCCGTTGCCGCAGCATCTGGCTTCATTGGCGCAGTATCCCTTGGGGGCTCATGGTGTCTTGACCTGCAATTCGGGAACGCGGCATCTACACCACCCCTCACTCGTTCTGGTCTAGCCGCCTACCAAGGCGTCTTGTCGAATTTCAGCGCCACAGCCGGCCAGGATAACCAGATTGGAGGTCCTGGGGCAGACACTTTCAAAATAGGTGCCGGGACGGTGCAATCGAGTGACATCTTCGATGGCCGCGGCGGTATCGACACTTTGAATGTTACGGCAACAGCTGATTTTTCCGTCCTCCCGGCAGGTCGTCTCCTGTCCATGGAAATTCTTTCCATTTCGGGCAGTGGAACTGCTGTTACTTTCAACGCAAATCAGTTTGGTGCAACGGGCTTGTCGTTGTCGCTCGACTTGCGTGGTTCGACCGGAAATCAGACGGTCATTATTCAAAACGCTTCGAACTTCAGTGCGGCGGCTTGGACATTCGGTGGCAACGGCAGTTCGGCATGGGGCACCAGCGGTAACGATATCATCGCAATAAATGGTACGTCGGGCGCGGACACCATCACCGGCAGCTCGAGCGCGGACATCATCACCGGCGGCTCGGGGGTGGATACGCTGGTGGGCGGCGGCGGGGACGACACATTTGTCATCAACAACGGCGACTTTACAGGTGCGGAATCGATCGATGGCGGAGCTGGCGCCAATATACTTTTGGTGGCAGGCACCAACAATTTCACCACCGGCACGTTGACCAACCTCCGGATCCTGAACGGTTCCTCGGGGAGCGACACTGTCACTCTCACCGGCGCCCAGATGAACGGATTTACGACGGTCAACCTCGGTAGTGGCAGCGACACGGTTAATCTCACTTCGACATCCACCGGTCTGAACGGCCGCAACGACAGCCAGCTTTCCGGCGTCGAGGCCATTTCCGCCGCCGCTGCGTTGGCCGGCGTTGTTATCAACCTGTCAAGTCAGGCCGAAGCTTTCAGCATCACCGGCAGCTCGGGTGCGGACACCATCACCGGTGGCTCGAGTGCGGACATCATCACCGGCGGCTCGGGGGTTGATACGATGGTGGGCGGCGGCGGGGACGACACATTTGTCGTCAACAACGGCGATTTCACTGGTGCGGAATCGATCAATGGCGGAGCTGGCGCCAATATACTTTTTGTGGCAGGCACCAACAACTTCACTACCGGAACTTTGACCAACCTACAGACTCTAAACGGTTCCTCTGGCAGTGACACTGTGACGCTCACCGGCACCGAAATGAACGGATTTACGACCGTCAACCTCGGCAGTGGCAGCGACACGGTCAATCTCACTTCGACATCCACCGGTCTGAACGGTCGCAACGACAGCCAGCTTTCCGGCGCCGAGGCCATTTCCGCCGCCGCTGCGTTGGCTGGCGTTGTTATCAACCTGTCAAGTCAGACCGAAGGCTTCAGCATCACCGGCAGCTCGGGTGCGGACACCATCACCGGTGGCACTGGCAACGACAGCATCAGCGGCGGCGCCGGCAACGACGTTCTGTCGGGCGGCGCCGGTAACGACTTCATCGATGGGGCTGCGGGCGCTTTCTTCGGAGGAGGCGGCCCCGGCAACGACATCATCGACCTGGGTGCGGGCGACGATTCGAGCTGGGCTTTGATTGCGTCTGGCGGCACGATCTCGGTGAGCGGCGGCGACGGCAACGATTCCATGGCCCTGTTCGGGGCCACCGCCGCCAGCGGCGTCATCGACGGCGGCGACGGGCTGGATACCCTGCAGGCGCAGCAGTCGGGCGACATCTCGACGCTCTCGATCTCCAACGTCGAGCGGCTGGTGACCTATAACTCCTATGGCAATCCCAGCATCAAGGCGACGGCGGCGCAGTTCGAAAGCTTCGACACCATCGTCAGCTATGTGGGCCAGGAATCGGACACCGTATCGCTGACCCTGGCAGGACCGGGAAGCGTCGACCTGACGGACGAGCTTCTCGGCCGGGCGGTGATCTTTACCGGCAGCAGCGGCGACGACACCGTCGTCACATCCAACGGCAACGACACCATTTATGGCCTCGCCGGCAACGACACGTTAGACGGCGGGTCGGGGAACGACACGCTTGTTGGAGCTGGAGGCAATGATTCGCTGTTTGGAAGCGGCGGCAGTGATGTTCTGATCGGCGGAGACGGTAACGACGTTCTCTATGACGAGAACGGTGATGACGTTCTCGACGGCGGCGATGGCGACGATACGATGTCGGACTTCGGCGGCGCCGTGGCATCGCTGTCCGGCGGGGCCGGCAACGACGCGATGTGGACTGGAGCGAACATGACGGGCAACGTCGATGGCGGCAGCGGCCGGGACGTGCTTTTCGTGACGGGCGGCAATCTGACGGGCCTCGCAATATCGAACGTTGAGATCTATACGACGAGCGCTGAGTTTGTGCTTGGCAGCGTGGCGCAGCTTGACGCCTTTGACACCATCACGACCTTTGATGATCCGGCGCACGCGGCCAGCCTGGTCGACATCCGAATATCGGGTGGAGGATCGCTCGACCTGTCGGATGAACTAGGGTTGAGAAGCGCCGTCGTGACTGCAGACGCAACAGCAGGCAACGGCATTACCACCGGCGTGGGCAACGACACGATCACCGGCGGTACCGGCAACGACACGTTAGACGGCGGGTCGGGGAACGACACGCTTGTTGGAGCTGGAGGCAATGATTCGCTGTTTGGAAGCGGCGGCAGTGATGTTCTGATCGGCGGAGACGGTAACGACGTTCTCTATGACGAGAACGGTGATGACGTTCTCGACGGCGGCGATGGCGACGATACGATGTCGGACTTCGGCGGCGCCGTGGCATCGCTGTCCGGCGGGGCCGGCGACGACGCGATGTGGACCGGAGCGAACATGACGGGCAACGTCGACGGCGGCAGCGGCCGGGACGTGCTTTTCGTGACGGGCGGCAATCTGACCGGCCTCGCAATATCGAACGTTGAGATCTATACGACGAGCGCTGAGTTTGTGCTTGGCAGCGTGGCGCAGCTTGATGCCTTTGACACCATCACGACCTTTGATGATCCGGCGCACGCGGCCAGCCTGGTCGACATCCGGATATCGGGTGGGGGATCGCTCGACCTGTCGGATGAGCTGGGGTTGAGAAGCGCCGTCGTGACTGCAGACGCCACGGCAGGCAACGGCATTACCACCGGCGTAGGCAACGACACGATCACTGGCGGCGCTGGCAGCGACACGTTAGACGGCGGGTCGGGGAACGACACGCTTTTCGGAGCTGGAGGCAATGATTCGCTGTTTGGAAGCGGCGGCAGTGACGTTCTGATCGGCGGAGAGGGTAACGACGTTCTCTATGACGAGAGCGGTGATGACGTCCTCGATGGTGGCGATGGCGACGATACGATGTCGGACTTCGGCGGCGCCGTGGCATCGCTGTCCGGCGGGGCCGGCAACGACGCGATGTGGACCGGAGCGAATATGACGGGCAACGTCGACGGTGGCAGCGGCCGAGACGTGCTTTTCGTGACGGGCGGCAATCTGACGGGCCTCGCAATATCGAACGTTGAGATCTATACGACGAGCGCCGAGTTTGTGCTTGGCACCGTAGCGCAGCTTGATGCCTTCGACACCATCACGACCTTTGATGATCCGGCGCACGCGGCCAGCCTGGTCGACATCCGGATATCGGGTGGAGGATCGCTGGATCTCTCGGATGAGCTGGGGTTGAGAAGCGCCGTCGTGACTGCAGACGCTACGGCAGGTAACAGCATTACCACCGGCGTGGGCAACGATACGATCACCGGCGGTACCGGCAACGACAGCCTCAGCGGCGGTTCCGGCAACGACACCATCAGCGGCGGCGACGGCAATGACGGCATCAGCGGTGGCGCCGGTGACGACGTTCTGTCGGGCGGCGCCGGCGACGACTTCATCGATGGGGCCGCGGGCGCTTTCTTCGGAGGAGGCGGCCCCGGCAACGACATCATCGACCTGGGTGCGGGCAATGACGGCAGCTGGGCGCTCATCGGCGCTGGCGGCACGATCTCGATCAGCGGCGGCGACGGCAATGATTTTATGGCCCTGTTCGGAGCTACCGCCGCCAGCGGCGTCATTGACGGCGGCAGCGGCTTCGACAGTCTGCAGGCGCAGCAGTCGGGCGACATCTCGACGCTCTCGATCTCCAACGTCGAGCGGCTGGTGACCTATAACTCCTATGGCAATCCCAGCATCAAGGCGACGGCGGCGCAGTTCGAAAGCTTCGACACCATCGTCAGCTATGTGGGCCAGGAGGCGGACACCGTATCCCTGACCCTGGCAGGACCCGGAGACGTCGACCTGACGGACGAGCTTCTCGGCCGGGCGGTGAACTTCACCGGCAGCAGCGGCGACGACACCATCACCACGTCCAACGGCAATGACACCATCTATGGCCTCGCCGGCAACGACAGCCTCAATGGCGGGCTGGGCAACGACACTTTCGTCTTTGCCGCCAATCTGGCCGGTAACAGCATGATCGTGGATTTCCAGGAAGGTCCGGGCGCAGGGGATTTGATAAGCATCGCCAATAGCGCTTTCGAAAGCTTCGCCGACATCCTCGAGGCTGGAGAGGACACCGGCACGGACTGGCTTCTCACGATCGACGGCGACACAACACTGCGTCTTGCGGGCGTCAATGAGAGCAATTTGGCTGCTAATGACTTCTTGTTAGTTTAGGAGCGGCCCGCATCGGGATGTGAGGCAAACCAGCGCTAGGACGGCGCGGCATATCCTTCGCTCGTTTACAGAGGTCCGAAGGCGGATCGAGCCCCGTGGCTCGATCCCGATCGGCGGCAGCGTCCGGATTTGGGCCGGGTCTGGAACGCGGACGTGCCGTCATTCCGCCTATTCGCGCTGTTCCAGCGCCTTGCTGAAGGCGAGTGCTGCCAGCGTGCAGATGGCGCCGGAGAGCAGGTAGTAGCCGACGAAGGTCAGGCCGAAGCGGCTGGAGAGGCTGAGGGCCACCAGCGGCGCGAAGCCGGCGCCGATCAGCCAGGCGAGGTCCGAGGTGAAGGCGGCGCCGGTATAGCGATAGCCGCGGCCGAAGCGCGACGAGATCGAACCGGTCGCCTGGCCGAAGGACAGGCCGAGCACGCCGAAGCCGATGATGACGAAGGCGTCGTGGCCGTTACTGCCCGATCCGATCAGAATCGGCCCGATAAAGCTGAAGATGGCGATGATGACGGCGCAGATGGCGAGCTGGGCGCGGCGGCCGATGCGGTCGGCGATCAGCCCTGAGGCGACGATGGCGACGACGCCGACCATGGCGCCGACCACCTGCACCACCATGAAGGCGCCGATCGGCTGATTGCCGTAGAGGCTCATCCAGCCGAGCGGGAAGATGGTGACCAGGTGGAACATCGCGAAACTGGCGAGCGGCACGAAGGCGCCGATCAGGATGTCGCGGCCGTGCACGCGCAGCACCTGGAGAATCGGTGCGGCCTCCAGCTCATGCTGCTCCAGAAGCGTGCCGAATTCCTTGGTCATGACCAGGCGCAGACGCGCAAACAGCGCCACGACGTTGATCGCAAAGGCGACGAAGAAGGGATAGCGCCAGCCCCAGGAGAGGAAATCTTCGCTGGACAGGTTGGCGACGAAATAACCGAAGAGCGTGCTTGCCAGCGCAAAGCCGATCGGCGCGCCGAGCTGCGGGATCATCGCGTACCAGCCGCGGTGATTGGGCGGCGCGTTGAGCGCCAGCAGCGATGCCAGTCCGTCCCAGGCGCCGCCGAGCGCAAAGCCCTGGCCGAGACGGAAGAGCGCCAGCAGCGCGATCGACCAGACGCCGATCTCCGCATAACCCGGCAGGAAGGCGATCGAGGCCGTGGAGCCGCCGAGCAGGAAGAGCGCAATCGTGAGCTTGGTGCCGCGCCCGTACATCCGGTCGATCGTCATGAAGACGACGGACCCGACGGGGCGGGCGAGGAAAGCGAGCGAGAAGATGGCGAAGGAATAGAGCGTCGCCGTCAGCCTGTCCGGTGCGAAGGGAAAGACCAGCTGCGGAAAGACCAGGACCGAGGCGAGGCCATAGACGAAGAAATCGAAGAATTCCGACATGCGGCCGATCACCACGCCGATGGCGATGCTGCCCGGCGAAACCGGCTTGTCGTCGTGAATGCGCCGCGCGTCGCGTTCCAGCGACGACGATGACGGTCCGTAATGCGATGCTGTGGCCATGAAACGCCTCCCTCGTTGAGGCGCTTTCGGCACGGCGCCTCAACCTGATCTTGATCAAACCCGCAGGCTTATCAAGTCCGTAAGATGCAAATAGTTCATCATCGCGGCTTAAATTGAGGAAAAATTGCGTGATCCCGGCAGTGATTTTTCCCTGCCAAAGCTGGCCGGGCCGGCTCTTGCGGATATATTGAGGGGACATGCGCGCGCAAAAAATCCTTCTTAATTTCATCAGGATTTCAAGGCGCTAGCGCAACACGATTCTGCCGCACTGCGGCATCTTTGCTGCACTGCGACTTTCCGCCTCATGTCGTTCTCGGGTTCAGTGCTTTAGTCGCGGTCAAAACGAAACAACAAGAGCTTAGAGACGTGCAAAAACTCATGAAGTTTTCCCGCCTTCTATCCGTCTTGCCGCTGCTTTTCCTGGCAGGATGCAACATGGTGGTCATGGCGCCCGCCGGCGACATCGCCGTGCAACAGCGCGATCTCATCGTCATCTCGACGGTGCTGATGCTTTTGATCATCGTCCCGGTGATCTTCCTGACGCTGCTCTTCGCCTGGCGCTACCGCCGCTCCAACACGGCCGCCGCTTACGCGCCGGAATGGCATCATTCGACCCGCCTCGAAATCGTCATCTGGGCGGCACCGCTGGCGATCATCATTGCGCTCGGCGCCGTCACCTGGATTTCCACGCATAAGCTCGATCCCTACCGCCCGCTCGACCGGCTCGATGCCGAGCGCGCCATCCCGGCCGATACCAAGTCGCTGACCGTCGAGGTCGTGGCGCTCGACTGGAAATGGCTGTTCTTCTATCCCGAACTCGGCATTGCCACCGTCAACGAGCTCGCCGCGCCCGTCGACATGCCGGTCAATTTCAAGATCACCGCATCCTCGGTGATGAACTCCTTCTACATCCCCGCCCTTGCCGGCCAGATCTACGCCATGCCCGGCATGGAGACGAAGCTGCACGCCGTCATCAACCGGGAGGGCGAATATGAAGGCTTCTCCGCCAATTACAGCGGCGCCGGCTTCTCGCACATGCGCTTCAAGTTCCACGGCCTCACCCGCGAAGGCTTCGACGCCTGGGTGGCCAAGGTCAAGCAGCAGGGCACGATGCTCAACCGCGACGCGTATCTGAAGCTCGAGAAGCCGAGCGAGAAGGAGCCGGTGCGCTACTATGCCGGCGCCGACGCCGATCTCTACGACGCCATCCTCAACATGTGCGCCACGCCGGGCAAGATGTGCATGAACGAAATGATGCACATCGACATGACGGGCGGCGGCGGCAAGGAAAGCGCCGAAAACCGCGAGAAGCTGCAATACGACAACCGCCATGTCGGCGAAGGCGTCGTCGAGCCTGGGGCTACCGTGCCGGCAACGGGCGTTCCGGCGCAGGTCGAGCCGCCCAAGAGCACCGACGGCAACGGCATGCAGCACGACATGCCCGGAATGCCCGGCATGGACATGCAACATGACGGCCATTCCATGCCCGGCACGGGCAACGGCGCCGGGTCGGCGCCGGCGCAGCTCAACAACAACAATTAACCTGGCGCTTTGCGTCGCAAGACATAATGAACGGGTTGTTCCATGTTTTCCAATCCTGACCTCCTGAAGTTGATCTTCGGCCGGTTGACCCTCGACGCCATTCCCTACCACGAGCCGATTCTGGTCGTGACCTTTATCGGCGTCGTCATCGGCGGTCTCGCCGTGTTTGGCGCCATCACCTATTTCAAGTTCTGGGGCCCGCTCTGGCACGACTGGATCTGCAGCGTCGATCACAAGAAGATCGGCATCATGTATGTGATCCTCGCCGTCATCATGCTGCTGCGCGGCTTTTCCGACGCGATCCTGATGCGCGTCCAGCAGGCGATCGCCTTCAACGGGTCGGAGGGCTACCTGCCGCCGCACCATTACGACCAGATATTCACCGCCCACGGCGTCATCATGATCTTCTTCGTGGCGATGCCCTTCGTCACCGGCCTGATGAACTTCGTGGTGCCGCTGCAGATCGGGGCGCGCGACGTCTCCTTCCCCTTCCTCAACAACTTTTCCTTCTGGATGACCACCGCCGGCGCGATCATCATCATGCTGTCGCTGTTCATCGGCGAATTCGCCCAGACCGGCTGGCTCGCCTATCCGCCGCTGTCGGGGGCCGCCTACAGTCCGGGCGTCGGCGTCGACTATTATATCTGGGGCCTGCAGGTGGCCGGTGTCGGAACGACGCTGTCGGGCATCAACCTGATCGCCACCATCGTCAAGATGCGCGCGCCCGGCATGACCTTCATGAAGATGCCGGTCTTCACCTGGACGGCGCTTTGCACCAACGTGCTGATCGTCGCCTCCTTCCCGATCCTGACGGCAACGCTCGCGCTGTTGTCGCTCGACCGCTATGCCGGGACGAACTTCTTCACCAACGACCTCGGCGGCAATCCGATGATGTACATCAACCTCATCTGGATCTGGGGTCACCCGGAGGTCTACATCCTGGTGCTGCCGGCCTTCGGCATCTTTTCGGAAGTGGTCGCCACCTTCTCCGGCAAACGCCTGTTCGGCTACGCCTCGATGGTCTACGCCACCTGCGTGATCATGATCCTGTCCTACATCGTCTGGCTGCACCACTTCTTCACGATGGGCTCGGGCGCTTCCGTCAACTCCTTCTTCGGCATCACGACGATGATCATCTCGATTCCGACGGGAGCGAAGATCTTCAACTGGCTCTTCACCATGTATCGCGGCCGTATCCGCTACGAGGTGCCGATGCTGTGGACGGTCGGCTTCATGGTGACCTTCGTTATCGGCGGCATGACCGGCGTCATGCTGGCCGTGCCGCCGGCCGACTTCGTGCTGCACAATTCGCTGTTCCTCATCGCCCACTTCCACAACGTCATCATCGGCGGCGTTCTGTTCGGCATGTTCGCCGGCGTGAACTACTGGTTCCCGAAGGCCTTCGGCTTCAAACTCGACCCCTTCTGGGGCAAGATGAGCTTCTGGTTCTGGCAGATCGGCTTCTGGTTCGCCTTCATGCCGCTCTATGTGCTCGGCCTGATGGGCGTCACCCGCCGCATGAGCCAGTTCGAGGATCCGTCGCTGCGGATCTGGTTCATCATTGCCGCCTTCGGCGTCGGACTGATCGCACTCGGCATCGCCGCCTTCCTGATCCAGATCGTCGTCAGCTTCATGAAACGCGAGGAATTGCGCGACGACAGCGGCGATCCCTGGGATGCCCGGACGCTGGAATGGTCGACCTCCTCGCCGCCACCGGACTACAACTTCGCCTTTACGCCCGTGGTCCACGACCATGACAGCTGGTACGACATGAAAAGGCGCGGCTACGAGCGCCCGCTCGGCGGCTTCAAGCCGATCCACATGCCGAAGAATACCGGCACCGGCGCCATCCTGTCGGCGATCAGCATCGCGCTTGCCTTCGGCCTGATCTGGTACATGTGGTGGCTGGTGATCCTCTCCGCCGTCGCACTGCTGGTGGTGGCGATCGGCCATACCTTCAACTACAAACGCGACTTCTACATCCCCGCCGGTAAGGTGACCGAAACGGAAGGCAAGCGCACGGCGCTGCTTGCCGAGCAGGTGTAATGACCATGAGCGATCAAACCATCGACACGGCCGAAAAGCCTGAATTCTATCTGACCGAAGACCATCATCCGGAGGGGAGCACCAATCTCGGCTTCTGGCTCTATCTGATGAGCGACTGCCTGATCTTCGCGGTGCTGTTTGCCACGCACGGCGTGCTCGGCCGCAACTATGCCGCCGGCCCGTCGCCGGCCGATCTCTTCGATCTGCCGATCGTCGCCCTCAACACCTCGATGCTGCTCTTCTCCTCGATCACCTACGGCTTCGCCATGCTGCAGATGGAGCGGAACGCCAAGGCGGAAACGCTGTTCTGGCTTGCCGTCACCGGCCTCTTCGGCGCGGCCTTCATCGGGTTGGAACTCTACGAGTTCATCCACCTGATCCGCGAGGGCGCCGGGCCGACGCGCAGCGCCTTCCTCTCCTCCTTCTTCACGCTCGTCGGCACCCACGGGCTGCACGTCACCTTCGGCATCATCTGGCTGATCACGCTGATGGTGCAGGTGTCGATGCACGGGCTGGTCGAGGCCAACCGCCGCCGCCTGATGTGCCTGTCAATGTTCTGGCACTTTCTCGACGTCGTCTGGATCGGCGTCTTTTCCTTCGTCTATCTGCTCGGAGTTCTCGGATGAGTTCGCAAGCACCCACCCATGAGGATGCCCACGAGGCGCATCACGGCCACAGCCACGGTCACCAAGCCGGCCACGGGACGTTCAAAAGCTACATGACGGGCTTCGCGCTCTCCGTCGTCCTGACCGCCCTTCCCTTCTGGCTTGTTATGTCCGGCGTCGTCGCCAGCCCGGCGCTGACGGCGGTGCTGGTCATGGGCCTCGGCGCCATCCAGATCGTCGTCCATATGGTCTTCTTCCTGCACATGAACCCCAGGAGCGAAGGCGGCTGGACGATGATGGCGCTGATCTTCACCCTCATCATCGTCGCCATCGCGCTCTCCGGCTCGCTCTGGGTCATGCATCATCTCAACTCCAATATGATGCCGATGAGCCCGGAGATGATGAAGAACATGCCGTGACAGCAATGAGGGGCGGCGGCAGCGCCGCCCTAAGCCGGATGAGCGAAGCCCCCACCGAAACATCGGAAAGACGGCATTTCCGGGCAAAACGCGCGCTTTTCGCCGTCTGCCTGGCGCTGCTTGCCGCCATCCTCTTTGGTCTCGGCACCTGGCAGGTTCAACGCCTGGGCTGGAAGCGCGACCTCATCGCCCGCGTCGACCAGCGCGTGCACGCAGCCGCCGTGCCGGCCCCGGCACGCGCCGACTGGGATAAGGTCAATGCCGCAAAAGACGAGTATCGCCGGGTGAGCGTCGAGGGAATGCTGGCCAACGACAAGGAAACGCTGGTCTACGCCTCGACCGTGCTCGGCCCGGGTTATTGGGTGATGACGCCGCTGCTGCTCGCTGACGGCACCGCGATCCTCGTCAATCGCGGCTTTGTGCCGACGGACAGGCGCGACCCGGCCTCGCGCCGCGACGGTCAGATATCGGTCCCGATCGAGATCACCGGGCTGCTGCGGATGACCGAGCCGAAGGGATCGCTGCTCCAATCCAACGACGTCGCCGCCGACCGCTGGTATTCGCGCGATGTCGCAGCGATCGCCCAAAAGCGCGGCCTCGGCGCGGTCGCGCCCTATTTCGTCGATGCCGACGCCGCGGCCAATCCCGGCGGTCTGCCCGTCGGCGGCCTCACCGTCATCCATTTCCCCAACAACCATCTCGTCTATGCGATCACCTGGTACGGGCTGGCGGTCATGGTGCTGGCATTGCTGGTGTTTGTTGTTCGCGGCGAGATCGTAACAAGCCGCCGAGACTAGAGCGGTCGCTTGCTTCATTCGGGCGCACCGGCAAGCAGCAGTTGCACACCGGTAGTTTGCGCGCGCCGGATTAATCTCTTGTAAAGCGATGTCCGATACTGCTTGCCTGAACAGAACATTTCAAAGTTGCACATGAGCCGGCCGGATTACATCCCCAGTCTCGATGGTCTGCGCGGTCTCGCCGCGCTTCTGGTCGTGCAAGCGCATATCGGCCTTGTTTTTCCAAATGCAGCCTCGCATCTCATCACTATGGGCAGCGAAGCCGTTGGCCTGTTCTTTGCCCTCAGCGGCTTTCTGATGGCCCATCTCTACGGCTCGCGGCCGGTGACCAGAGAAAATGTCCTGGATTTTCTGGTGAGCCGCTTTGCCCGCATCTATCCGGTCTATCTGGCTGCCGTGCTGCTCGTGGCGATGCTGTCCGGCATGCAAAGTCTAAACTTCGTTCAGCCGATCATCGGCGGCACGGAATTTCTCCGTCACGTCTTTCTTCTGGGCTCGAGCGGCGTTTTCTGGTCAATTCCACCCGAAATTCAGTTCTATCTGTTCTTCCCGATCCTTTGGCTCTGTTTGAGCCGCCCGCAGCGCTATAGCGGTGTGATCGTAGGCTTGGCGGTGCTGGTCGTGGTGGATGGTCTGCTTGAACTGCCGGGGCCAGGCATACTGCTTCTTTCCAAGCTCCCCTATTTTCTGTTCGGCGCCCTTGCCGGAGCGATGCATTCCTGCTGGGACAAGTGGAGGCCATCCGCCTCCACAGGCGCTTTCACGCTGTTCCTTCTGGCGGTGTTCTTCGTTTACAGGCATGTCTTGCCTGGTTTCTCCCCTGAATTCTGGAGCTTGCAAAGCGCGGCCGCAGCAGCCGTCATCGTGGCACTCGTCGCTCGACAGCCTCCCATCGCAGCCCATGTCCTGGCAGCGGCGCCCGTGCGGTTCTTCGGCGCGATCAGCTTTTCGCTCTATCTTTTCCACGTCCCGATCATGTTCCTTGTGCGCCGGGCTTTCGAGGCTCTGATGCCGGAACCGGTGCTCATTCTGGTGGCGCTTGGCGTTGCGGCCGCAGGAGCATGGTTCATTCACGAGACGATAGAAGTTCCGAGCCGACGCCTGCTCGTCGGCTTGTGGCGGCATCATCGGTGGCGCGCAGACTCGCGGGAAACTCCGGCTGAGACGATCGAACAGGCGATCCTCGACCTGCAAGAGACCGAAAAGCGCCTGCTGGGCGGCGAGGGAGCCGCCCGCACGGGCATCCGGGAGAATGGCGACGAGAAGCTTCGCGCCTAGCTAACAAGCGATCCGGCTGATCGCTTCGGCCAACTGCGCCTGCGAGAAGGGCTTGCCTAGGCGGGGCAGATTGGCGGCGCCGGCGCCGTCGGGCAGATCGGCGTAACCCGTGGCGAGAATGATCGGCATCTCTGGCCATTCGCTGCGGATCGCCTCGGCGAGCTGCGCCCCCGTCATCCTCGGCATGGCGTGATCGCAGATGACCAGATCGACCGGCTGCTTGCGCAGAATGTCGAGCGCCTCCGGACCGGCCATCGCCTCGAAAACGGTGTGGCCGAGATCCTCCAGCATCAGCGTCGTATTCATCAGGACCAGGCCGTCGTCATCGACGGCGACGATGCGCAGCCCCTGCTGCGGGTTATCCGGTTTTTGCGGCATGTCGGCCGGTGCTTCGGCAGTCTGTTCGGCAATCACGACCGGAAACCATAGCTCGGCCGTCGTGCCTTCGCCCAGCGTGCTCTTCAGGAGGAGCCGGCCGCCGGACTGGCTTGCGAGACCCTGCACCATGGAAAGACCGAGGCCGGTGCCCTTGCCGACACCCTTAGTGGTGAAGAACGGCGTGACCGCCTGCTCCAGCGTCTTCGTATCCATGCCCTCGCCTTCATCGATCACCGCGATGCGGATGTAGCGGCCGGCCGAGAGCGGCCCCTTGCCTGCGGTTATCGTTTCCTCGGATGCGCGAAGCATGATGCGGCCGCCGGAAGGCATGGCGTCTCGCGCGTTGACGACGAGATTGAGGATCGCCATCTCCAGCTGGTTGGGGTCGGTGAGGATGGTCGGCAGCCTGACCGGGAAGGAGGTCTCGATCGTGGTGAGGGGGCCGAGCGAGCGGCTCAGAATTTCCATCATGCCGCGCACCAGGCCCGAGACGTCGATCGGCTCCATGTGCAGCTCCTGCCGGCGGGAAAAGGCAAGCATGCGCTGCGTCAACGCAGCACCCCGCTGGGCGCCCTGCATGGCATTGTCGACCAGCGACGTCAGCGAGCGGTCCTGCGGCATGCGCTTCTTCAGGAGTTCGAGACTGCCGAGCACCGCCATCAGCAGATTGTTGAAATCATGGGCGATACCGCCGGTCAATTGGCCGATCGCCTCCATCTTCTGCGATTGGAAAAGCTCTTCGCGCGCCTGCTCCAACGCCCGCTGCGTTTCCATCTTTTCGGTGATGTCGCGGGTGATCTTGGCGAAACCTAGTACTTCGCCGTCTTCGTCGCGGATAGCGTCGACGACGACGCTCGCCCAGAAACGGCTGCCATCCTTACGGACACGCCAGCCCTCCCTCTCGAACCGGCCTTCGGCGCGCGCGACCCGGAGCGCCTTCTCCGGCAGGCCGGCCGCGCGATCCTCGGGCGTATAGAAGGTCGAGAAATGCCGGCCGATGATTTCATCAGGCCGGTAACCCTTGATGCGCTCGGCGCCGAAATTCCAGCTGCTGACATTGCCCTCGGGATCGAGCATGTAGATCGCATAGTCCGAAACGCCCTGGACCAAACGGCGAAATTGCTCCTCACTCTGGCGGATCGCGTGTTCGGCGGCCCTGCGCTCGGTCAGATCGCGGGTGATCTTGGCAAAGCCGACCAGTTCGCCGGAGGGGTGGCGGATGGGATCGATGACCACATGCGCCCAGAAGCGGCTGCCGTCCTTGCGCCGGCGCCAGCCCTCCCCCTCGTACCGGCCCTCTTCCACCGCCGTGGCGAGCGCGCGCTCGGGGATACCCGCGGCGCGGTCCTCGTCCACGTAGAAACGGGAAAAATGCTCGCCGAGAATTTCCGAAGGTTTGTAGCCTTTGAAGCGTTGAGCGCCGGTATTCCAGCTGGTGACGATGCCTTCCGGGCTCAGCATATAGATGGCATAGTCGGTGATGGCATCGACCAGAAGACGAAAGCGCCCCTCTTCGTCAAGAGACGTATCATGTCGATCCAGCACTTCCATCTGCCCCTCTCGGTTACCAGCGCTCTTAACGCTACACCGGGCAGAAGGTTCCGAAAATATCACACTTTTCACATGGCCCTGACCTGTGGATGGAACCGCTCACCGATGTGCTCGGCAGCGGCATAGGCCTGCGAGACGATCTCCGGCACGAGATCGATGTCCGGCAGGCTGCCGAGCCCAAGCGGGCCGACGGCAAAAAGCCCGGCAACCGTCGAACCGTCCTCCAGGAAAGGCTCGCCGCGCGCATTGACCGCCAACCCGAGCGAAAGTTCGTCCGGCATGGCGAGACCGGCGGAAAACAGGCTCTGCATCAGAGGCGCTGACAGATCCGGCGCCTGGCAGCGGCAATCGATAATGCGCTCGGCATGGATAACCTCTTCGACAGAGGAGCCGGCCGGCGTGAAGAACAGGCCGCTCAGGCCCCGGCGGCCGGCACGACCGCGCCGCAGCACCGTGCGACCTTCGGCAAGCTCGCATTTCAGGCGCAGGTGCATGGCCTCCGGCAGACGATTGCGGTGACTGTCGTAGATCGCCCGCAGATGGCGGTTGAACTGATGTTTGTCACGGGCCGGCAGCGATCTCCAAAGGGAGCGGGCATGTTTCCTCAGCCCGTTCATCACCGATTGCCAGCTTCGCCCCTCTTCTTCCGCCTCGCGGCAGGCCTGGCGGATAAAGCGCACGATCTCGGGCAGGTTTTCAGGCAGCGCCTCGGCCGGAAACACCGGGTCGGCGGAATTCGGCGTATGGCTCTGGGGCAGGAAACCGCGCCGGGAAATGATCGTCACCTGGCCGGCATAGCCGGAATCGCGCAGCTGCAGCAACTGATCGACGACGCGAATACCGCTGCCGAGCAACACGGCATGCGGCCGCGCGACGAGGCGCTGGGCCCTGACCGGCGACGCGCCCGGCTCCTCGGCATCCGGATCGCCCAGGCCGTAGCCGGTGGCGAGAATCACCGTATCGAACAGCGGATTGGCCGGATTGGCGCTTTCGAGCAGGAAGCGGTTGCCATGGCTCCGGCGGATCGCCACCACGGGATCGTTGCAGACCTGAACGGTGATGTCCCGGCGGGCGGCGAGCGCTTCGGAAAAGCGCTGATAGACGTAATCGCTGAAGATTTCCTTCGGTACGAAGATCTGCCGGAAACCGGGGATAGCGGCCGGCACGGCGGCGCGGAAAGCGGCGTTGCTACAGAGCCAGTCGTTGAAATCGTCGCTGTCACCGACCGAAACCGAGAGATCACGCACGCGGGTATTGAGGATCGTCGAGGCGCGGGTCGAGGCCAGCGCCTGGCCGCCGCTCACCGACGAGTTCGGATCGAACAGCTGCAGGTGGAAGGGTGCGCGCACCGTCTTCATCAGCGCAATGGCCGTCATCATTCCGGAGAAGCCGCGCCCGACGATCGCTATGCGCGGCACGGCCGAGATCTGCGCTGCCGCCTTGGCTCTTCCGGAAAAAAGTCCCTGAACCGTCATCGCAACTCCTTTGCGCTTCATTCGCAGCCTGGGGTCGATCGAGGTTTCAACGCATAAACAGCGGATCACGCGTTGATGAGGGTCACGCGGCCATTCACGCCGCAGCTCGGGGTCCCCACCGCGGAACCCCGCCAAGAAAACGAGGGGCCGATCTCTCGGGGATAGTCTATCAAACTGGTCGTGTATGAAAGCGCTAAACGGCACCCCTGGCAAGAGCTTTATTATCTCTTGTTCTAAGCCATTGATCAGTTTGAAGATATTGTGTGCCGCACCAGCGGTCGCCTTCAGCCGCCCTCGCCCGGATATTGCTTCGCCTTCAGCAGGCCCGCCAGATGCGCCGTGTTGCGCGCCAGCATGTCGACGGCTTTCGTCACGACCTTCGGCACCTTGTCGAGATCGACGAAATTGGTGGAGCCCATTGCCTCTCCGACCCAATAGGCGACGGCATTTGCCGGAATGGTGAAGCCGACATCGTTCAGCGCCTGATAGAGTTCGGCCGACACGTGGTGGGCACCGTCCTCGTTGCCGACGACGGCGACGGCCGCGACCCTGCCGTAAGACACCATGCGGCCCTGATCGTCCGTCTCGTCGAGGAAGGCGTCCATCCGTTCCAGCGCCCGCTTGCAGACGCTGGAGGGCTGGCCGAGCCAGATCGGCGTCGCCATCAACAGAATATCGGCGGCAAGCACCTTGGCACGAATATCAGGCCAGTCGTCGCCGGCGCCTTCGTCCGAGGTGACGCCCGGCTTGATGTCGAAATCGGCAAGCCGCAGCACTTCGGTCGTAACGCCATATTCAGCCATCGCCTTGTCGATGAGAGCGATCATTCGCTCGGTCGACGACGGATCCTTGGCATCGCTGGTCTTCAGCGTCGCGTTGAGAGCAAGGGCTTTCAGCGGCATCGGTCTCTCCGTAGCGGTTGCCTGACGGGGTTCGCTGCTGCAACCCACCCGCGCGCGGATTGTTCCCGCGGGGACGCTGGGCGAGCCTCACGTAAAAATAACCAGTTGGTGAATTCGTGACTTGAACGCCCAGTTGGAATCGGCAAAAATGACGGTGCTATCAATCCCTTCATGGATTTGCCGTCTTTTCGGGCCAGCGTCCGAACACCACATCTATTGGAAAAATACCGTGAGCAGCGATGCGTCAACACGCGCGACGAAGCCTTCGGCTTCGATGGCGCTTGCAACTGCGGCAGGCTGGGGCAGAGGCCTCTATACACTGGTGCGCATCACCGTGATGGCCTTCCGCCACCCCTGGCAGGCCGGCTTTGCGATCGGCGCCACCCTGATCGCCTCCACCTTCCAGCTGATGATTCCCCGGCTTCTCGGCCGGGCCGTCGACCACACGCAGATGGCGATGGGCGGCGGCGTGGCCGGCCAGGCGGCGCAGGACGCGCTTCTGACCACGGCGCTGCTCTTGCTCGGCGCCAGCGTGCTGCGCGGCCTCTTCACCATGGTGCAGAACTATTTCAGCGAATCCGTCGGCCACCACATGGGCTACGAGCTGCGTCTGGCCTGCTACGAAAAGATCCAGCGCCTCTCCTTCAGCTTCCATGACACGGTGCATTCCGGCGACCTGATCACCGTCGGCCTGCTCGATCTCGAAGGCGTGCGCATGTATTTTTCGACGGCGCTGGTCCGCATGATCCTGCTGTCGATCCTGATCGGCATCGGCGCCTATATGCTGCTGTCGACCGATGTCGTGCTCGGCCTGCTGGCGCTCTCCTTCGTGCCTTTCGTCGGCTGGCGTTCCTCGGCGACGCAGCTCAGGCTGCGCGCCACCTGGCTCGACCTGCAGGAGCGGCTGTCGGTGCTGACCCGAATCATGGAAGAGAATCTCGGCGGCATCCGCGTCGTGCGCGCCTTTGCCGCCCAGGAACACGAGCTGACGAAATTCGAAGCGGCCTCGAAAAACGCACTGGCGCTCGCCCATCAGCGCGTCGGCATCCGTGTCGTCAACACCAGCGCCATGACCTTTTCCTTCTTCGCCGCGATGGGTCTGGTGCTCTGGGTCGGCGGCGGCAAGGTAATGTCGGGCGAGATCACCGTCGGCACGCTCGCCTCGTTCCTGACCTTCATGACCATCCTGCAGATGCCGGTGCGCCAGCTCGGCCTGATGGTCAATGCCTTTGCCCGCGCCTCCACCTGCGGCACACGCCTCTTCAACCTGCTCGACCTCGACATCTCGATCAAGGACGCGCCGGATGCCAGGGAGCTTGATGTAACGGAGGGCGTGCTGCGCTTCGAGAATGTCAGCTTCGCCTATCCCGGCTCGGAAAAGCGCACCGTGCTCCACGACGTCTCTTTCGAAGCCAGGCGAGGCCAGACGATCGGCATTGTCGGCCCGCCCGGCAGCGGCAAGTCGACCATCGCCCATCTGATCCCGCGCTTCTACGATGTGACCGGCGGCAAGATTACCATCGACGGACAGGACATCCGCAAGGCGACGCTGCAGTCGCTGCGCCGTTCGGTTGCCGTCGTGCAGCAGGACTCCTTTCTGTTCACGACGACGATCGAGAACAACATCGCCTATGGCGATCCCTGGGCAAAGGAAAGCCGCATCGAACGCGCCAGCGAAAGCGCTCAGCTGCACAATTACGTGCTCGGCCTTCCCACCGGCTACGGCACCGTCGTCGGCGAGCGCGGCGTGTCGCTCTCCGGCGGTCAGCGGCAACGCCTTTCGATCGCCCGGGCGCTGATGCTGAAGCCGGCGGTGATGGTGTTCGACGATTCAACGGCGGCAATCGACGCGGCCACCGAGCAGCGCATCCGCAGCGCCATGCGCCGCTATGCCGCCGACCGCGTGACGATCATCGTCGCCCACCGCCTGAGCTCGTTGATGCATGCCGACCTGATCCTGTTCGTCGAAGACGGAAGAATCGTCGAGCGCGGCACGCATCAGGCGCTGCTTTCGCTCGGCGGGCGCTACAAGGCGCTCTATGACCTGCAGGTGCGGCCGGGCGACGAGGTGTTGAGCGCCTAACGGATGCCCTCTTCTCCTCACCGAGGAGACGAAGACAAGCAATGAACATGCAGGCCATCTGGCGGGATGGCCGCGGGAGGAATGGCATGGCCGAGGAACTGGAAACCGAGCGTCCCGACGTTCGCGAGGATGGGCGCCGTCCGCCGCGGGCGGTCGTCGGTTCGCATCGCGTCGAGGAGGAAATGTTCGGCAAGGCCTTCGACGGCAACATCATCAAGCGCATCTGGGCTTTCGTTCGCCCCTACCGCACCCAGGTCCTCTGGGCTGTTGTCGCGGTATTGACCTTCACCACGATGCAATTGCTGATTCCGCTGATCATCCGCTACGCCATCGACCACGGCATGTCGCCGGGCGGCAATCATGCGGCGCTGATCTGGGCGATCGCCGCCTTTGCCATCGCCATCCTCATCAACTATGCGGCAAGCTACGCCCAGGAGACGCTGGTCGGCAATGTCGCGGAAGAGGTGCTCTTCGACATCCGCAAGGCGATGTTTTCGCATCTCCAGCGGGTCTCGCTCTCCTTCATGGACAAGACCGAAGTGGGGCGGCTGATGTCGCGCCTGCAGGGCGACGTCAACTCGATGCAGGAATTCCTCGAAACCTCGGTGCTGTCGGTCGGCGACATCGTGCTGCTCTTCGGCATCGTCTTCGTCATGCTCTATCTCGATTTCAAGCTGGGGCTGCTGACGCTTTCGGTGCTGCCGGTGCTCTTCGTCGTCCGGCTGTTCTGGCTGCCGCTCGCCCGCAAGTCCTTCATGGCCGCGCACGAGACCAATTCGGTTGCGGCAGGCGCGCTCGCCGAAGCGATCCACGGCGTGCGCGCCGTCCAGAGCATGGACCGGCAGGGCGTCAACTTCACGCTCTACGATGACAAGGCGCATGCCAATCTCAAGACGCATCTGACGGCGGCGCGTTATGCCCAGGTGATGGTGCCGATCGTCGACAGCCTGACGGGCGTCGCGATGGCGCTCGTCATCGTCGTCGGCGGCGCCCGCGTTCTCAATCAGGCGCTCGACGTCGGCGTGCTCGTCGCCTTCCTGTTTTATATCCAGCGCTTCTTCGACCCGATCCGTTCTCTAACGCTGCAATATTCGGTGATGCAGCGCGCTATGGCGTCGGGTCAGCGCCTGACCGAAGTGCTCGACGTGCCCGTCGACATCAAGGACGCACCCGACGCCAAGATCCTGTCGCGCGACATGGATGGTTCGGTCGAATTCAGGGATGTCGTCTTCGGCTACAATCCGAAGCATCCGGTGCTGAAACATGTGAGCTTCAAGGTCAATCCCGGCGAGACGGTGGCGCTTGTGGGTCCGACGGGGTCGGGCAAATCGAGCTGCATGTCGCTGATCCATCGCTTCTACGACGTGCAGCAGGGCCAGGTGCTGGTCGGCGGTCACGACGTGCGGGACCTGACGCAGGATTCGCTCGGAGCGCAGATCGCCATGGTGCTGCAGGAACCCTTCCTCTTCACCGGCACCGTCTTCGAAAACATCCGCTATCACAAGCTGGAAGCGACCCGCGAGCAGGTGATCGAGGCGGCCAAGGCCGTCGGCGCGCATGATTTCGTCATGCGCCTACCCGACGGCTATGACAGCATTCTTGGCGAGCGCGGCGGCAATCTCTCGCTCGGCCAGCGCCAGCTTTTGAGCTTTGCCCGCGCCCTTGTGGCGGATGCGAAGATCCTGGTGCTGGACGAGGCGACCGCCAATATCGACAGCTATACCGAGATGCTGATCCAGAAGGCGCTGGTGAAGCTGCTCGAAAACCGCACCGGCCTCGTCATCGCCCATCGCCTGGCGACGATCCGCGAAGCCGACCGCATCATCGTGCTGCAGAACGGCGAGATCATCGAAAGCGGCGACCACCGTCAGCTGATGAAAAACGGCAAGCTCTATTCCCGGCTCTATAACCTCAACTACGCCTCGTTCGACGATATTCCCGAGGACATGCTGGAAGAGACGACGGCGGCGCAGTCGGCGACTTGATGGCGCGTATGACTTGAATTAACCACTTGTCGCAAAGTTTGAACGAACAAACGCGTTGCTGCCGCATTTCCCTTTTATCCGGGGCGAATGCCACTGAGGAGAATGTCATGAAGAGAATCATTAGCAGCCTGTTGATCGCGACGGCCCTTGTTGGATCGGCTATCCAGCCTGCTGCAGCGCGTGACCACCATCACCACAACAATACTGGCCGAGTCATCGCCGGCGGCGTTGCCGCAGGTGTGGTGGGCGGCCTGATCGGCGGCGCGATCGCCAACAGCGGCCCTCGCTACTACGTCGATGGCCCTCGCTACGTCGAGCCGGCGCCGAGGTGCTGGTATGAGGACCGCGACGTCCGCAACCGCTATGACGGCTACTACCATACCGAAACCGTGCGGGTCTGCGAATAGCCCCTGAATTGTTGCGGCGGCGTTGGTTTTAATCGTCCCGGTTTGTCTCCAGCCGAGGCTGCGTCCCGCAGCCTCGGTTTTTTTGTTCAATATCAGCGACATCCCTCCAAGAGATGAGCCCCATCCGCCTGCCGCGCACCCCTCCCCAACCCTCCCCACAAGGGGGAGGGGCTAACACGCTGCGCCAACTGCGCAGACGTCAGCCTTTCTGCGGATGCAAAGGGTGAAGCGGATGCGAGGGTGAAGTGGAAAGCAGGGGCCGGCATGTAAGCCCCTCCCCCTTGTGGGGAGGGGTTGGGGAGGGGTTTTTGACACGCCACCCGGCATGCGGGCGAGAGCACCATCGCAAAAAATCCCGCTCATCCCGCAGCCTGTCATCCGGCTGTCAGAGACAATCAATACGTGACAGCCGATGAATGATGGCCCCGTGACCGACGGCAAGATGCCGAAAAAAGAGCGCATGCGTTTCGTCAGCGCCGAACAGGTGGCGCAGCTGGCGGGCGTTTCGCGTTCCGCCGTGTCTCGCACCTTCACGCCAGGCGCAAGCGTGGCGCCTGCAACGCGCGAAAAGGTGCTGCGGGCGGCTGAAGAACTCGGTTATCACGTCAATGATCTGGCGCGTGGCGTGCTTGCCAATCAGAGCCGCCTCGTCGGCATCGTCGCCACACGGCCGGAGGTGGGTTTTCGCGCGCATCTGGCCGCCGCTCTTGCCAAAGCCCTGATCCGACGCGGCAGCATTCCGATCCTCATCAACACCGGCCAGGCGGAAAACGAACTGCTCGCCGCTCAGAAGATGCTGATCGGCCACCGCGCCGAGGCGATCATCATCCTGTCCGGCTCGCCGCCGGCGAGTTTCCTCGAACTCGCCCAGCGCAACGGCCAGCCGCTCATCGTCATTGGCCGTTCGGAGCCCGACGCCGACCATGTGCGCGCCGGCAATTCAGAGGCCTCGCGCAAGGCGGCGACGGTCTTCTATGAAAGCGGCAGGCGTTGGCTGGCGGTGATCGGCTCCAATTCGGGAACGCCTGCGATCGTCGAGCGCGAAAGCGCCTTCATTTCGGCAGCCGAGTCGCTCGGTGCATCCGCTGTCGTCGCACGCGGTGGCGATTCGGATTATCAGGGCGGCGTCACCGGCGGCCGCGCCCTCTTCTCCGAAAGAATAAAGCCGGACGCTATCTTCTGCGCCAACGACCTGATCGCCTTCGGATTGATGGATGTCGTGCGCCTGGAAGCGCGGCTGCGCATTCCGGAGGATGTCGCCGTCATCGGTTTCGATGACGTGCCGGAATCCTCCTGGCTGAGCTACGAGCTGACCACCTTCCGCCAGGATCCGCTTTTTATGGCGCAGCGCGCCGTCGATCTGATGGAGCGGCGGCTCGAAAACCCGGACTCGCCTCCGGGCTACGAACACGTCATCCCGGAACTCGTCATCCGCCAGAGCTTCAAGCCTTAGCTTTTCGCAGGCGCCGTCCTGTGGCAAGAAGGATCCGGCATTTGAGGCGTTACGTCCTTTGCGCGTTTGCGCGGCGTCGTCAGAGAGGAAGATCGCTGCAGATGAAAGGAATTCGCCAGCTCGCCGAGCACCTCGACATTTCGATCGGGACGGTGTCCCGGGCGCTGAACGGCAAGCCGGATGTCAATGAAGACACGCGCCGGCGCGTGCTCGCCGCCGCAGAGGAGCTCGGTTACGTCGCCAACCAGTCGGGTCGCAGCCTGCGCCAGGGCGTGACCAACGTCATCGGGCTGATGCTCGAAGTCAGCCGCGAAACGGTCGAAAACAGCGACGACTTCTTCCTCGGCGTCACCGACGGGCTGCAGAGCGTCTTTTCCCGCCATAAGCTCGATCTGGTCATGCTGCCCTGCCCCGACGACGAGGATCCGCACGAATATCTAAAGCGCATGGTGGCGCGCCGCCTCGTCGACGCGCTGATCATCTCGGCGACGCGGCGCACCGACCGGCGCATCGAGCTTCTGGAAAAGGCCCGCATCCCCTTCGTGGCGCTCGGCCGCAGTGCGTCCGGCGGCAGCTATACCTGGATGGACCTCGATTTCGAAGGTGTGGCGGCACGCGGCGTCGACCGTCTCGTCGCCAAGGGCCACCGGCGGATTGCCGTAGCCGCTCCCTCCTCCGATATCAATCTCGGCTATATCTTCCTCGACAGTTATCGCCAGGCGCTGAAACGGCACGGCATTCCTTTCGACCCCGCCCTCATCATCCGTGTGAAGTCGAGCGAACAGGGCGGCTATCAGGCCGGCCACGAATTGCTGATGATCGAAGAGCGGCCGACCGCGATCATCCTTATCCACGAACTGATGGCGATCGGGCTGTACCGGCGGCTTGCGGAAGCCGGCATCGTGCCGGGGCGCGACCTTGCCGTCGTCGGCTTCCGCGAGGAGCCGCGCACGCATTTCCTGCAGCCGTCGCTGACCTCCTTCCGCATGTCGCTGCGTGATCTCGGCGCTCAGCTCGGCGAAACCCTGCTCGCGACCATGCCCGCCTATGCCGATCATTATCCGCAGGGCGCCCGCAACAGGATCTGGCCGCTGGAGCTCGTTCCAGGCGAAAGCGACGCCTTCACGCTGACCGGCTGAACCCCGTCACACGGGCGAGGTTCTGCCGAGTGCGGCCTGTTTCCGGTTACTCGGCGGCAGCGACGGCGGTGCGGCGGCCGATCGTCGCCTGGGTGAGCACGAAGGCGGAGAAGGCGCAAAGCGCGATGCCGGCGGCCATCGGAACGGCGGTGCCATCGAAGAACAGGCTCGATATGACCATGGCGACGGCGGCGATCACGAAATGCAGCGTGCCCATCAACGACGAGGCGGTGCCGGCGATCGCGCCGTGATCCTCAAGGGCAAGCACAGCGCTCGTCGGAATGACGAGGCCGAGGAAGCCGTAGCCGATGAACAGGAAGGTCGCCATAACAGGCAGCTGGTTGAAGCCTGAAGCCATCACCACCGCCATGACGATCATGGCCAGCGCAAAGGCGCTGACGGCAATCCGCATGACACGCACCAGGCCGAAACGCTCCCCGAGCCAGCCCGTCGCCTGCGATACCGCGAAGAAGGAGACGGCAT
This sequence comes from Rhizobium sp. CBN3, assembly GCF_030518245.1. NCBI lineage: Bacteria > Pseudomonadati > Pseudomonadota > Alphaproteobacteria > Hyphomicrobiales > Rhizobiaceae > Rhizobium > Rhizobium sp. CBN3. Next base: position 144,001 of record NZ_JAULSE010000002.1, on the reverse strand, counting down.
TGATCGAGAAGGCGAAGCTGTATTCGGTCGGCGTCAGCCCGTAATGCTGGATCAGCACGAAGGGCGAGTTGGCGAGATAGACGAGGAAGCTCGAAATGCCGAGACCGCCGATGAAAGTCAGCGTCAGGAAATTGCGGTCGGCGAGCAGCAGGCGATAGGCCTTCATGGCGCTGTCGAGGCCGCTGCCGTTGCGCTCCTCGGCCGGGCGGGTTTCCTCGAGCTGGGTGGAAAGCAGGACGAGGCCGATCAAAGCGGCGATCGTCACGGCCCAGAAGACGCCGCGCCAGCCGGAGAGTTCGATGACGGCGCTGCCCGTCAGCGGCGCCAGGATCGGCGAGATCGAGAAGACCAGCATCAGCAGCGACATCAGCCGCGCAGCCTGGACGCCGGTATGCATGTCGCGGACGATGGCGCGTGGAATGACCATGCCGGCGGCACCACCGATGCCCTGGACGAAACGGAAGGCGATCAGCGTTTCGATATCGGTCGCAAATGCGCAGCCGATCGAGGCGAGCGCGAAAAGACCGATGCCGAGATAGAGCGGCAGCTTGCGTCCCCACATGTCCGACAGCGGCCCGTAGACGAGCTGCGCAAGCGCAAAGGAGATGAAGAAGGCGAGCAGGGTCAGCTGGGTGACGCTGTTATCGGCATGCAGGTCCTGGCCGATGGAGGGCAGCGCAGGCAGATACATGTCGATGGCAAAGGGACCGATGGCCGACAACAGGCCGAGAATGAGGGCAATGCGAAAGAAGGAAGCCGTCATAATGGTGATCTTTCGTAAAAGCGCAGCGGAGGCGCCGGATCGTCGCTCCGCACTCTTTGGAATCGACGCATCGTGCTCTCCGAAAATCAGTCCGATTTTCGCGCCGATGCGCTGGGTTCAATGATGATCGTTCGCGCGAAGACGAAGTTGGGAGCTCATATCTCCAGCGGCTGAACCAAGAGTGTCAATAAATTTGGACACGCCTGTAAAATTAGACGCCATTGTCTAAACCGTCAAGACGTCTTATCTTCGCTCCATGAAAGACAGCATGATACCGGCAGTCCGGATGGCGGGGCATACGCAGCGTGGACAATGCGCCAAGCGTATGTCGATCCTCGACGCCGCCGCCGATGTTTTCTGCCGCCAGGGTTTTGCAGCCGCCAGCATCGACGAGATCGCCGCCGTTGCCTGTGTCTCCCGCCAGACGATCTACAATCATTATCGGGAAAAGGAGACGCTGTTCGTCGCCGTCGTCGAAGACGTGATGAACCGCGCCAACGCCATGCTCTTTTCCGTGCTGTCGACCTTTCCTGACAGCGCCGACGATCTGGAGGACGGTCTGACGGCGTTTGCGGTGCGCCTCAACAAAAACTGCATCTGCAATCATGACGGAAAATTCCTGCGCAAACTGGTGCAGACGGAGGGTGAGCGATATCCGCACCTCTTCGAAAGCTGGCGTCAGCAGGGGCCGGGCAAGCTGACCACTGCGCTTTCCGCGCTTCTCGCGCGCCTCGCCCACAGTCAAGCGCTTGTCATCGATGATTTCGACGTCGCCGCCCGGCAGTTCGTGGCGCTCGCCAATGCCGACCTGCAGATGATGACGCTGTTCGGCGGCACGCCCACCAATGAAGAACTGGAAAAGGCGGCGCGCAATGCCATGCGGACCTTTCTCAAGGCCTATGGCAACCCGAAGGCCGAAAAGGCCGGCGGAGAGCCGCAGCTCGCGGCCATACTAGGCTGATCTCCCCTGCGATCACCTAAAGACCGTCATCTGCGCCGGCACGACTGCGAAGCCGCCGACACGGCGCGCGGCAAGATATTTCAGCAGCTGTTCGACAAGCGAAGGCATGACCGGCTTCTGGACGACGCCGACCGCTCCCTTGACGCCGCCGGCGACGGTCTCGGGATTGCCGGTCATGAACACGACGGCGAGACCATGCTCTTCCGCCAGCCGCCTGCCGAGCTCAGGCCCGGTCCGGCCATCGGCGAGATTGACGTCGACGAAGGCGATATCGGCGGACGGCGCCAGTCGCAGCGCCTGTTCGCGATTGTTCGCAAGGCCTGCGACCTGCATGCCGATCGCTTCCACCGTCGCGCCGAGATCAAGCGCGATCAGGAATTCATCTTCGACGATCAATACTCTCTGATTCATGAGATCATCTCGTTGGCAGCGCCGCACGACATTGGTGGCCATGATCCGTCCTCTTGTTACGCACATACTTCGAAAGAAGGAGCCGCTCGGCAGTCTGCCCTGCCGAAACTCATTGTCGTAACGGGAAACCTGACGATATGTTCCGCGGTGAAACGCGATTTTCGTCATTTAACCTGTTGTTAACGTTGATAAATCCTTAACACGGAGCCGACAGGCAAAAACCCGCCGCTCAATCCTTGTTGAATTTCAACCGCCTACTTCTGGATGAGAGCGGACAATGATACGATCGGATTATTCCATGGGGCTCGGCGATTGAGGATCACGTTGCGAAGCAAACTTATCGTCCTGATCATCGTGGCCGTCAGCCTGTTCGCCTATACCAAAGTGATGGCCAGGATCGGCTCGGGCTCGCCGCCCGCGGATGCACCGCCGGAGCAGCGCGCCGACCTCATTCGCGTTTATAAGTCCGAACGCCGCATGGTCCTTTTCAGAGGCGACGCTGCGATCTCGACCTATCAGATTTCGCTTGGAAGTGCTGCCGATGCAGGCCCCAAGCACCGCGAAGGCGACGAGAAAACACCGGAAGGGCGTTACGAAATAGACTGGCGCAATCCGAAATCGGTAGCCCATCTGAGCCTGCACATTTCCTATCCGAATCCGAATGAGCGACATGAGGCCGAAGTGAACGGCTATCCGCCCGGCGGCAGCATCATGATCCACGGGCTGCCCAATGGCTGGGGCCTGCTCGGAGAGGCCCATCGACTGTGGGACTGGACGGATGGCTGTATCGCGGTCACCGATGCGGAAATGCGCGATATTTGGGCCCGCGTTCCCGACCACACACCCATCGACATCATGCCTTGAGCAACTGCGATCCGTACCGGATCAACCTCCGAAACTGAGCGGGCTCAAATCAGCCCTTGGTCTTCCCGACGAGGACCGGCTGGCTGCGGTAGTCGGCGGGAAACAGCGACTTCAAATTCTCGATCTTCGGCAGGTCGTTGTAGACGATATAGGGATAGGTCGGATTCCGCGTCAGGAAATCCTGGTGATAGGCCTCGGCGGGATAGAAGCCGGCGGCATCGGACACCTTGGTGACGATCGGCTTCGGGAAGACGTGCGCCTTGTCGAGCTGGTCGATGTAGCGCTCGGCCACCTCTCGCTGCCCGGGAGCGGTGACGAACAGCGCCGAGCGGTACTGGGTGCCGCGATCCGGTCCCTGGAAATTCAACTGCGTTGGGTTATGGGCCACGGCGAAGAAGATCTGCAGCAACCTGCCGTAGCTCACCTTCTTCGGATCGAACCTCACCTCGACGGCTTCGGCGTGACCGGTCGAACCGGTGCTGACGGTTTCGTACTGTGCCGTTTTAGCCTCGCCGCCGGCATAACCGGAAACGGCGCTCTCGACGCCCTTCACATGCTGGAAAACGCCCTGAACGCCCCAGAAACAGCCCCCGGCGAAAATGGCGATCTCGGTACCGGACCCGGCGGTTTCGTCAATGGCCGGCGGCGGAATGACGACCGCTTCCTCGGCGGCACACGCCATGCCCCCACCTAGCAAGACGACGGCAGCGACGAGGAGCGAGTTAAGGTTGGAAGAGATGGGCATTGTGCTACCTCCTAGGGTCGCCCAAATCCTTGCCCATCCTTGTAAAAGCGGCAAATCACAAGACGTTCACTCACGCCGATGTGAGAACCCAATGAAAGCGTGTGTTTGAAGAAGAAACAGCGCTCAAGTTGAGTTGACAATCTCGTGAGGAGTGAGGAGAGTGCCGCCGGTCTGAGCCAGCATTCCGGGGGGAACCTATGTCCGTGCGCTCGTTCTTTGCTTTCGCCACAATCGCATTTTTTTCCGCAATCGCCGTCGGCCTTCCAGCCGCCGCTGCGGAGACCAAGCGTGACATCCAGACGATCAAGGATGCCGATTTCTTCGGCTTCGATCTTCGCACCGAGCAGAACGTCTCGCTCGACCAGTGCAAGACCTCCTGCATCGGCGACAAGAGCTGCAAGGCCTTCACCTACAATCCCAAGGTGAAATGGTGCTTCCTGAAATCCGATTTCAAGACGATGAACGCTTTTCCAGGCGCCATCGCCGGCAAGATCGTCGAAACCGCCGGTAAGCAGGAGCCGGATCTCGGCGCCGCGCCGCGTCTGACCTTCCTGAGCAACGACCTCATTCAGCAGGCTCACGACTTCAAGGACAATCTTGCCCTGACAGATGGCCAGCAGGGCCAGGGCGCCGACAGCCTGACGGCCAATGCCCGTCTCGACATGACCGCCAACAACCTGACCGACGCGCTGATCGCCTTCCACGGCGCGCTGTCGCTCACGCCCGACGATGCCGACCTCTGGCTCGAAACTGCCCGCGCCGCAATTTCCTTCGGCAGCACGGAAAGCAGCGTCACCGGCCAGGCCGTGGTCGACGCGCTGAACGGCTACGAGCTGACCCGCACCAGGGCCAAGCGCGCCGAGGCGCTCGCCGTGCTGGCCACCGCTCTCGAACGAAACGCCAATTACCGCCCGGCGCTCGACGCCTACAAGGCGAGCCTGGCGCTGGCTGCCTCCGACGAGGTGCAGAGCGCCTACCTGCAGCTGAAAGCGACGCAGGGCTTCCGCATCACCGAACATACGGTCGACGCCGACAGCGCCACGCCGCGGGCCTGCGCCACCTTCTCCGAGGCGCTGGTCAAGACCACCGACTATACGCCCTTCGTGACGCTGAACGGCGAGGCGCCCAAGGCGGTCGAGACCAAGGATAAGCAGATCTGCGTCGAGGGCCTGACGCACGGCCAGACCTACAAGATCGCCTTTCGCACCGGCCTGCCGTCATCGGTCGACGAGACGCTCGATGCGCCTGTTACAATCGACGTCTATATCAAGGATCGCAGCCAGATGGTGCGTTTCACCGGTGACAGCTTCGTGCTGCCCTCGACGGCGCGCCGCGGCATCCCGATCGTCTCGGTCAACCTGACCTCGGCCAATCTTAAGCTCTACCGCATCGGCGACCGCGCCATCGCGCCGCTCTTAACCAACTCGCAGTTCCTGACCCAGCTCGACGGCTACAGCGCCCAGACCATCGAGGATCAGAGCGGCGAACTGGTGTGGCAGGGTTCGATCGACATCGCCAACGAGCTCAACAAGGACATCATCACCAGCTTCCCCGTCGATGAGGCGCTGCCCGAGCGCAAGCCCGGCATCTACGTGATGACGGCGACGGCGCCGAACGGCCCGGCGCAGGAGTGGGATTCGCAGGCGACGCAATGGTTCCTCGTCTCCGATATCGGCATCAGCACCTATGCCGGCACCGACGGGCTCAACGTCTTCACCCGTTCGCTCGCCTCGGCCAAGCCGATAGCAGGCGTCGAATTGCAGCTGCTTGCCAAGAACAATGAGGTGCTTGGCACGGCAACGACCGACGAAAACGGCCGCGCCACTTTCACCGCCGGCTTGATCCGCGGCACGGCGGCGCTGACGCCCGCCGTCATCGCCGCCAGGAACGGCGCCTCGGATTATGTCTTCCTCGATATGACACGCGCCGGCTTCGATCTCTCCGACCGCGGTGTTACCGGCCGCGCCTCACCCGGCGCGATCGACGTGCTGACCTTTACCGAACGCGGCATCTACCGCGCCGGCGAAACGGTGCATGCGCAGGCGCTTGCCCGCGACACCGACGGCAACGCCATCGAGAACCTGCCGCTGACCTTCATCTTCAGCCGGCCGGATGGCGTCGAAGATCGCCGGATGGTCAGCCAGACCAGCAATCTCGGCGGTTATTCCGTCGATTTCGCCACCCAGGAAAACGCCATGCGCGGCACCTGGACGATGAACATCTATACCGATCCGAAGGGCAGCGCGATCGCCAGCAAGAGCTTCCTCGTCGACGATTTCGTGCCCGATCGCACCGACATGGAGATCAAGACCGAGGCCAAGGAGATCGGCCCGGACACGCCGGCGAACATCACCATCTCAGGCAAATATCTCTATGGCGCTCCGGCCGTTGGCCTGACGCTCGAGGGCGATGTCGTCGTCAAGCCGACGCGTGAGAGCGCCGCCTACAAGGGTTTCTTCTTCGGGCTTGCCGACGAGGAAGCGAGCGAGGATTCGCGTCTGCCGATCGACGGGCTGCCCGAACTCGACGAAAACGGCGAAGCTTCGACCGACCTCACCGTCGGCGACCTGCCGGCAACGACGCAGCTGCTCAACGCCACCGTCTATATGCGCATGCAGGAAGCGGGCGGGCGTGCCATCGAGCGCTCGCTTGTCCTTCCGGTGAAGAGCGAGCGCGCTTCGATCGGCATCAAGCCGGAATTTTCCGACGAGCTGCCCGAGAATTCCGTCGCCAACTTCACTGTGATCGGCGTCAATGCCGCCGGACAGAAGCAGGAGACGAAGGGCCTGCGCTGGAAATTCTACAGCCTCAACCGCGAATACCAATGGTATCGCGAAGGGACGGCCTGGAAATACGAGCCGGTCTATACCGCCGAGCAGATTTCCAACGGCAGTGTCGACGCGACGATGGACGGCGGCAAGATTTCCGTGCCGGTGACCTGGGGCCGCTACCGCCTCGAAGTGGAAAGCCCTGACGCCGACGGCCCGACCTCCAGCGTCGAATTCGACGCCGGCTGGTTCGTCGCCTCGACGTCGACCGAAACGCCGGACGGCCTGGAAATCGCCCTCGACAAGGACAGCTACAAGATCGGCGAAACCGCCAAGCTGAAAATCACGTCGCGCTACGGCGGCGAACTGATGGTGACGGCCGGAACCGAAAAGCTCGTTGCCGTAGAGAACGCCACGATCGGCGAGACCGGCGGCGAGATCGACATCCCGGTCACGGCGGACTGGGGCGCCGGCGCCTATGTCACGGCAACGCTCTTCCGCCCCGGCGACGCGCAGGACAGCCACATGCCGATGCGCTCGATCGGCATCAAGTGGCTGAAGGTCGACCCCGAACAGCGCGCGCTTGATGTGAAGCTCGATGCGCCGGAAAAGATGCTGCCGCGCGGACCGCTTAATATCAGCCTGCAGGTGGCGGGCGCCGGCGCCAACGAGGATGCCTATGTAACGGTTGCCGCCGTCGATGTCGGCATTCTCAACCTGACGCGCTATGAAGCGCCGAATGCGGAAGACTGGTATTTCGGCCAGCGTCAGCTCGGTCTCGAGATCCGCGACCTCTATGGCAGGCTGATCGACGGCTCGCTGGGCGCGACCGGCAAGCTTAGGACCGGCGGCGACGGCGGTGCGATTGCGCTGCAGGCAAGCCCGCCGACGCAGAAGCTCGTCGCCTTCTTCTCCGGACCGGTCAAGCTCGACTCCGAGGGCAAGGCGAAGGTCTCCTTCGACATTCCGCAGTTCAACGGCACGGCGCGCGTCATGGCGGTCGCCTGGTCGAAGACGGGTGTCGGCCACGGCGTCAAGGACGTCATCATCCGCGATCCCGTGGTGGTGACCGCAAGTCTGCCGAAATTCCTTGCCCCTGGCGACAAGGCCAATCTGCGCCTCGACATCGCCAATACCGATGCGCCGGCCGGCGATTACAAGCTGCAGCTGACCGGCAATGACGCGGTCGGCATCGAGCAGGCTTCGGCCGCCCAGACGATCCGCCTCGAAGCCGGGGCGAAATCCGAACTGACGCTTTCGCTCATCGGCAAACAGCCGGGCGCCGGCAGCGTCTCGATCAATCTTTCCGACGCCTCCGGCCTTTCGCTTGATCAGACCGTCGATGTACCAGTGCGCCCCTCATCCCTGCCGATCACCCAACGCAGGGTGCTGGCGCTGAAGCCGGGGGCCAAGCTGACGGTCGACAAGAACCTGTTGGCCGACAGCGTGCTGCCCGGCGCCTCGATCAGCGTCAACGTCACCCGTTCGGCGGCCTTCGACCTTCCGGCGCTGCTGATGACGCTCGACCGCTATCCCTTCGGCTGCGCCGAGCAGACCACCAGCCGGGCGCTGCCGCTGCTCTACTTCGCCGAAGTGGCGAAGCAAGCCGGCATCGAAAACGACGAGGACGTGCACAAGCGCGTGCAGGATGCGATCTATCGCGTGCTCTCCTACCAGGCCTCGGCCGGCAGCTTCGGCCTCTGGGGTCCGGACTCCGGCGACGTCTGGCTCGATTCCTACGTCACCGATTTCCTGACGCGGGCCCGCGAAATGAAATATGACGTGCCGGAAAAGGCCTTCGTGCAGGCCCTCGAAAACCTGCAGAACACGCTCTCCTACACCACCGACATCAAGGGCCAGGGCGACCAGATCGCCTATGCCATCTATGTTCTTGCCCGCAACAAGAAGGCCGCGATCAGCGATCTGCGTTATTACGCCGATACGATGATCAACGACTTCCCGACGCCGCTTGCCAAGGCGCATATCGCCGCCGCATTGGCGCTTTATGGCGACGCCCAGCGTTCGAAGAACATTTTCATCGACGCGCTGCAGATGTCGCAGCAATCGATGGTGTCGCGCGTCAACCTCTCGCGCACCGACTACGGCACGATTCTGCGCGACGGTGCGGCGATCCTGGCGCTCGCCGCCGAAAGCCGGCCGGTACCGCCTGTCATCCCGGATCTCGCCAAGGCCGTTGCCAAGGAATGGGGCCGCAGCAAATACAAGAGCACCCAGGAAGAGGCTTGGATGCTGCTTGCCGCGCGCGCCCTCCAGGGCGGTGATGACGGACTGAAGATCGATGTCAACGGCGCGGCGCATAGCGGCGCCTATATGGCGCGCATGACCGGCGATGCGCTCGCCGATCATCCGCTGACGCTGACCAACCAGACGAACGACTCCGTCTCGGCTGTCGTCACCACCGTTGCCGCCCCCACCGTGCCGCTGCCGGCCGGCGGCGACGGCTTCCTGATTGAGCGCAGCTATTACACGCTCGACGGCGAGGAGGCCAATGTCAGCGAGGCGCAGCAGAACGAACGCTATGTGGTCGTCATCCACGTGCGCGAAACCAATGACTGGCAGTCGCGCATCGTCATCACCGACCTTCTGCCGGCCGGCTTCGAGATCGACAATCCGAACCTCGTCGACAGCGCCCAGATGACGAATTTCGACTGGATCGGCGAAATATCAGCCGCCCATACCGAATTCCGTTACGACCGCTTTGTCGCCGCCTTCAACCGCGCACCGGGCGACGAGCGTGAATTCAACGTCGCCTATGTCGTACGCGCCGTCACCCCCGGCACCTACGACCATCCGGCCGCAAGCGTCGAGGACATGTACCGGCCGGAGCTTTCGGCCCGCACGGCGACCGGCAAGATGGAGGTCGTAGCAGCACAATAATGAGGCTGTGGCACAAATTCGCGATCGGCTCCGCCGCCGGCATCCTGCTTGCCGGCGCGGCTCTCTTCGCGCTCGACGCCGCCGACCGGGCTTTTCCACCGCCGCTCGACAAGGCTGATGTGGTTTCACCGGAGGTGCTGGATGCCGATGGGCAGCTGCTGCGCGCCTTCGCGACGCCGGAAGGCCGTTGGCGGCTGAAGACTGTAGTCGCCGATGTCGACCCGCAATTCCTGCGCATGCTTGTTGCTTACGAGGATCAGCGTTTCTACGATCACGTCGGCATCGATGTCTGGGCGCTCGGGCGTGCCAGCCTGCAGTTCGTCCGCAACGGCCGCATCGTCTCCGGCGCCTCGACGCTTTCGATGCAGGTGGCCCGACTGATCGAGCCGCGCGCCGAACGCTCGTTTTCGGCAAAACTTCTGCAGCTCGCACGCGCCGTGCAGATCGAACGGCGGTTGTCGAAGGAAGAGATCCTCGATCTCTATCTCACCCATGCGCCCTATGGCGGCAACCTCGAGGGGGTGCGCGCCGCAAGCCTTGCCTATTTCGGCAAGGAGCCGCGCCGCCTGACGGTGGCCGAGGCGGCGCTGCTGGTCGGCCTGCCGCAATTGCCGGAACGGCGTCGGCCGGATCGCAATCTGAAGGCGGCGCAGGAGGCGCGCAAACGCGTGCTCGATCGCGTCGCAGTGGCCGAGGCCGTCGGCGATGGCGAGGCGGAACGAGCCGAAGCTGTCGCCATTCCGCCGCGACGCCTGCAATTGCCTGCCTTGGCCGCCCATCTCGGCGAAGCCGCATTGCGCAAGGAGCCTCTGGTCCTCAAGCATCGGTCGACGTTGAAGAAGCAGGTGCAGCAGGGGCTGGAATCCGTGGCGCGCGCCGCGGCGATGAAACTCGGGCCGAAGCTTTCGCTCGCCATGGTGATGGCGGATGCGCAGACCGGTGCGATCGTCGGCGAGGTCGGCTCGGCCGATTATTTCGACGCCAGCCGCTCCGGCTGGATCGACATGACCCGCGTCAATCGTTCGCCGGGCTCAACGCTGAAGCCTTTCATCTACGGGCTCGCCTTCGAGCAGGGCCTCGTCTCCCAGGAGACGATCATCGAAGACCGGCCGGCCGATTTCTTCGGCTACCGGCCACGCAATTTCGACATGAGCTATCAGGGCGACGTCACCGTCCGTGAGGCCTTGCAGCTCTCGTTGAACGTGCCGGCCGTCAAGCTGCTCGACGCCGTCGGGCCATCGCGGCTGCTGGTGCGCTTCCGCCGCGCCGAGGTGCGCCCGGCCCTGCCGCCGAACGAGACGCCCGGACTGGCGATCGGTCTCGGCGGCGTCGGCCTCACGCTTAAGGATCTGGTGCAGCTTTATACGGCGCTCGCCAATCGCGGCCAGCCGGCACGGCTCGGCGACGGTGTCACCGGCACACCGGGCAAAATCGACGGCGAACCGCTGTTGGAGCCGATCGCCGTCTGGAACGTAGCCGATATTCTCTCCGGCGTCATCCCACCGGCCGGCGCGCCGCAGCGCGGCATCGCTTACAAGACCGGCACGAGCTACGGCTATCGCGACGCCTGGTCGGTCGGCTATGACGGCCGTTACGTGCTCGGCGTCTGGGTCGGCCGGCCTGATAACAGCGCCGTGCCCGGTCTGACCGGCTATGGCACCGCCGCTCCGATCCTGTTCGAGGCTTTCGCCAAATCCGGCATATCAACGACGCCCCTGCCCCGCCCGCCCGCAGGCGCCGTGCGCATCGCCCAGTCCGAATTGCCGATCAGCCAGCGGCGTTTTGCGCTCAATGCCAGCGGCCTGCTCGTCGCCTCCGGCCGCGAGCCCGCGCCGCAGATCGTCTATCCGCCCGAGGGCGCCCATATCGATCTCGGCGCAAAGGGGGGCGATCTGTCGCCGCTGCTGTTGAAGCTGCAGGGCGGCCGCGCGCCCTTCCGCTGGCTTGCCAACGGCAAGCCCTTGCCCGATCTCTCGCGCCGGCGCACCCAGCAATGGCTGCCCGACGGCGGCGGCTATTCGAAATTGACCGTCATCGATTCAGCCGGACGCGCCGCAAGTGTGGGCGTTTTCATCGATTGAGGAACCAAAGACCGGGCACAACCGTTGGAAAGGGTCTCCCTCCAACGTCAGACGGCCTCATGACTCTTCCGACAGCGACCTACCGGATACAGTTCCGCAACGGCATGACCTTCGATCGTGCCTGCGACCTCGTTCCCTATCTCAAGACGCTCGGCATCAGCCACCTCTACGCCTCACCGATCTTCACCGCCGTCAGCGGCTCGACTCACGGCTATGACGTCACCGACGCCAATGAGATCGATCCGGCGCTTGGCGGCCGCGCCGGGTTCGACCGGCTGACGGAAAGCCTCGCCTCCGCAGGCATGGGATTGGTTCTCGACATCGTTCCGAACCATATGGCCGCTTCGCCTGAGAACGCCTGGTGGCGGGACGTGCTGGCCTTCGGTCCGCAGAGCGCCTATGCCAGCCATTTCGACATCGACTGGAGCGAACCGCTGACCCTGCCGCAGCTCGGCCAGGATTTCGAAGAGGCGCTGGCTTCAGGCGAACTGCGCCTCGTCCTCGACGAGACGCACGGCAACTTCGCCTTGGCCTATTTTCAGACGCTGTTGCCGGTCAAACCCGGCAGCTACGGCGCGATCGCAAACCGGCTCGACGATCTGGTCGCAACGCGAATGGCGGAGGCCGCGGCTGCGACGTCAGGCGAGGACTTCGCCCGCGCGTTGCGCGACATTCTCTTCGAGGGCGGCGATCGGGCGCTCCTTCGGGAGAAGCTCGAAGACGTCTCGTCCGATCGCGATTTCGTGAGAAGCCTGCATGAGGAGCAGCATTGGCGGCTGAGCCATTGGAAGGAAGCGGCGCGGCATCTGAGTTACCGCCGGTTTTTCGAGGTGACCGGACTGGTCGGGACCCGCGTCGAAGATCCCTCGGTGTTCGAGGACATGCATCGGCTGGTGCTCGAACTGGTGCGCCATGGCAAGGTGCAGGGCCTGCGCATCGACCATGTCGACGGGCTTGCCGAACCCAAGGCCTATCTCGACAGGCTGAGGTCAGCAGTCGGGGCCGACACCTACATCGTCGTCGAAAAGATCCTCGGGGCGGGCGAGAGCCTGCCGGAGAGCTGGCCGGTCGCGGGCACCACCGGATATGAATTCATCGCCGCTCTCGGCGAGCTCTTCATCGACGCCGGCGGCCTGCGGATATTGGACGATGCCTATCGCGGCCTCGCCGGCGAGGCCGGCGATCTCGATGAGGGCCGGCGCCTTGCCAAGCGACAGATGGTCGAGCGCAATTTCGCCGGCGAGACCGGCAGGCTGGTTGCGATGGCGGCGAGCATCTTTCCCGAAATAAGCCGAGAAGAGATCGCCACCGCCATACGCGAGCTGCTGATCGCATTCCCCGTCTACCGCACCTATGGCGACGGCGGTCCGCTGAGCTGGCAGGATTCGGCCGTCCTTGCCGCGACCGCATCGCAGGTCATGGCGCAGCTCGACGACCGGCGCGCGCTGGATCACGTGCTGAAGCTTCTTGAAGGCAAGATCGAAGGGGATGCGGCGCATGAATTCCGGATCCGCTTTCAGCAGCTGAGCGGGCCGGTCATGGCGAAGGCGACAGAGGATACGCTGTTCTACCGCTATAACAGGCTACTTGCCGCAAACGAGGTCGGCGGCGAACCCGGAAAGGCGCCCGAGGGGCCGGACGGCTTCCATCGTCGCATGGCCGAGCGGGCGCGGCTGCAGCCGCATGGGCTTTCGGCAAGCGCCACGCACGACACCAAACGCGGCGAGGATGCGCGCGCGCGGCTCTATGTGCTGAGCGAGGGTGCCGATGTTTTTGCTCAGGCGGTGGCGCGTTGGCGTGACATGAATAGGCCGTGGCTGAAGGATCTGCCGGACGGTGCAGCACCCGAGCCGAATACCGAATGGATGCTGTATCAAGCGCTCGCCGGCGTCTGGCCGGAGGATTTCGACAGAGGACAGATAGAAGAGCTTCGCGCCCGCTTTACCGATTACGCTATCAAGGCGGTGCGCGAGGCGAAATTGCGCAGCGCCTGGAGCGAACAGGATGACGCCTACGAGGAGGCGATCACGGCCTATGCGGCGGCGCTGGTGTCGCCGGACAACGACGCCTTTCTGGACGATTTCGAAAGGGTGCTGCAGCCCTTCATTGCGGCCGGCTACGTCAACAGCCTGTCACAGACATTGCTCAAGCTGATGGCGCCTGGAATTCCCGACATTTACCAGGGCGCGGAAGTTTTCGACTTCAGTCTTGTCGATCCCGACAATCGCCGGCCGGTCGATCATGCCAGGCTGAAGGCCTGGCTTGATGAAGCGGGACCGATCGCCAAGCTTCAGGCGGCGGCCTTGAAGCAGCGCATCGTTACAATTGGGCTGCAGCTGCGCCAGCGGCAGCCGGTGCTCTTCGCCAAAGGCGATTATCTGCCGTTGAAGACGACAGGCAGCCGCCGTGATCACGTGCTGGCTTTCGCCCGCGTGCACAACAGCGAATTCGCGATCACCGTCGCCCCGCGGCTGATGTTCGGCTGGCTCGATCCCGGCGTGCTTTTTGCCGGTCCGGAGTTCTGGGAAGACACGGCGATCGCGGTGCCCTCCCCTCTTCACGGGTTGAAGGCGGATCTCGTGACCGGAAAAACAATCGAGCCGGGAGGCAGCATTTCGGTCGCCGCACTGCTCGGGAGCCAGCCGCTCGGGCTGATCAGCCCGATCTGAGGATCGGGCGATGCCGCCGTCGCGCGACTCGAAGCGGCCGATAAAATGGCTATCGTCAAAATTAGCGCTTGACCTTCCAGTTGCTGGAAGGTGGATAAGCCTCTCCAACTGCCCTTCGGGCATAGGAGATAGTCATGGATACCAAGCACGAACACGGCCACCATCACAACCACAATCACAGCCACGGCGACGGTCACTGCCATTGCGGCCATGATCATCAGGAGAAGGCGGCCGAACTGGTGGTCCGCGATCCCGTCTGCGGCATGACGGTCGATCCGCAAGCCGGCAAACCCTCGTTCGAACACATGGGTCATGTCTATCATTTCTGCTCCGAGAGCTGCCGGACGAAGTTTGCGGCTCAGCCGCAGGATTACCTGACGGCGAAGGATCCCGTCTGCGGCATGGCCGTTGATCGTTCGACGGCAAAATACTTCGTGAAATTCGAGGGCGAAAAATTCTACTTCTGCTCGGCCGCTTGCCAAACAAAGTTCGAGGCCGACCCCTCGGCCTATCGCAACGGCGCCCGTCCGGCGGCAAAGCCGGCGCCGAAGGGTACGCTTTATACCTGTCCGATGCATCCGGAAGTCGTCAGCGACCGGCCTGGCGACTGCCCGAAATGCGGCATGGCGCTGGAGCCGATGGGCATTCCTCCGGCCGACGAAGGAGCGAATCCGGAACTTGTCGATTTCGTCAGGCGGCTTTGGGTCAGCGCCATCCTTGCCCTGCCGCTGCTGGCGCTCGGGATGGGACCGATGCTCGGCCTGCCGCTCCGGGAAGCGATCGGCGAACCGCTGGCGACCTATATTGAGCTATCGCTGGCAACGCCGGTCGTGCTGTGGGCCGCCCTCCCCTTCTTCCGCCGCGCCTGGGCGTCTGTCGTCAACCGAAGCCCGAACATGTGGACGCTGATCGGCCTCGGCGTCGGCACCGCCTATGTCTACAGCGTCGTCGCTACGCTTGCGCCCGGTCTTTTCCCGATGAGCTTTCGCGGCCATGGGGCCACCGTGCCGGTCTATTTCGAGGCGGCCGCCGTCATCGTGGCCCTGGTCTTCGTCGGCCAGGTGCTGGAATTGAAGGCACGCGAGCGTACCGGCTCGGCGATCCGCGCTCTGCTCGACCTCGCGCCGAAGACGGCGCGGCGCATCGATGCCGATGGCAGCGAGCGCGACGTGCCGGTAGAGGAGATTCAGACCGGCGACCGGCTGCGCGTGCGCCCGGGCGAGCGCGTACCGGTCGACGGTTCCGTCCTCGAGGGCCAGTCGACCGTCGACGAATCGATGATATCGGGCGAGCCTCTGCCCGTCGAGAAGACGACGGGCGACGGGCTGACCGGCGGCACGATCAACAAGAACGGCTCCCTCGTGATGTCGGCCGAGAAAGTCGGCGCAGACACTGTGCTGTCGCGCATCGTCGACATGGTCGCCAAGGCGCAGCGTTCGCGAGCGCCTATTCAGGGCGCGGTCGACCGGGTGTCGGCCGTCTTCGTGCCCGCCGTCGTCGCCATAGCCATGCTTGCATTCGTCGTCTGGGCAGCCATCGGACCGGAGCCGAGCCTGGCAAACGCGCTGCTTGCCGCCGTCGCCGTTCTGATCATCGCCTGCCCCTGTGCGCTCGGCCTTGCGACACCGATGTCGATCATGATCGCGACCGGGCGCGGCGCTGGTGAAGGCGTGCTGATCAAGGACGCCGAAGCGCTGGAGCGCTTTTCCAACGTCGACACGCTGATCGTCGACAAAACCGGCACGCTGACCGAAGGCAAGCCTGTGCTCACCGACATCGTCGCCGTCGGCGGCGTCGAGGAGAACCGGCTGCTGTCGCTGGCCGCGAGCCTCGAGCGCGGCTCCGAGCATCCCCTGGCCGAAGCGATCGTTGCCGGCGCCGAAGAGCGCGGTGCCGCCTTCGTGGAGGTGAGCGGCTTCGAGGCGAAGACCGGCAGGGGAGTCCAGGGCATAGCCGACGGCACAAAGGTGGCGCTCGGCAATGCGGCGCTGCTCGCCCATCTCGGCGTCGATCCTTCGGCGCTGTCGGAGAAGACCGAAGCCCTGCGCGGCGACGGCAAGACGGTGATGTTCGTGACGATCGACGGCAAGCTTGCCGGTCTCGTCGCGGTCGCCGACCGGGTCAAGCCGACGACATCGGCCGCGATCAAGGCGCTGCACGACAGCGGGCTGAAGATCATCATGGCGACAGGGGACAACGAGCGCACGGCGCGGGCGGTGGCGAAAAGCCTCGGCATCGATGAGGTCCGTGCCGACGTGCTGCCGGAAGGCAAGAAGGCGCTGATCGAGGAACTTCGCGCCAAAGGCGCCGTGATCGCCATGGCCGGCGACGGGGTCAACGACGCCCCGGCTCTTGCGACCGCCGATGTCGGCATCGCCATGGGCACCGGCGCCGATGTTGCAATGGAAAGCGCAGGCATTACCTTGGTCAAAGGCGATCTCAACGGGATCGTCAGGGCGCGGCGGCTGGCGGAGGCGACGACGCGCAATATCCGCCAGAATCTCGGCTTCGCCTTCGGCTACAACGCGCTCGGCGTGCCGGTCGCTGCCGGCATCCTTTATCCCGTTTTCGGCTTGCTGCTCTCGCCGATGATCGCGGCGGCGGCGATGAGCCTCTCGTCCGTATCGGTGATATCAAATGCGCTGAGACTGCGCTTTGCAAAATTATAGGAGACGGCAATGAATATCGGCGAAGCATCTGAGCGGTCCGGCCTGCCTTCGAAGACCATCCGCTACTACGAGGATATCGGCCTGATCCGCCCCGAAAGGGGCGGAAACGGCTATCGGGACTATGCTGCGGCCGATGTTCACAAGCTGCGCTTTCTGCAGCGTTCGCGCGGCCTCGGCTTCTCCGTCGAGGAATGCCGGCAATTGCTGGCGCTTTATGAGGACAAAGCCCGGGCGAGCGCCGATGTCAGGGACATTGCCGAGACGAAACTCGGGGAGATCGACCGCAAGATCCGCGAGCTCACGGAACTTCGCCGCACACTCGAGCATCTCGTGCATGCCTGCCATGGCAACGACCGGCCGGACTGTCCGATTCTCGAAGAGCTCTCGGACGGTCGCTGACCGCCTTAGAAACGCCGGAAGGCTAGCTGAACGTCCTGAAGGGAGCCTGCTCGGCGGGTTCGTCCTCGTCGCCGTCATCAAGCACGCCTTCATCGAGATGATGCTTGATCGCAAGCGCGTAGATCACGTCGAGAATATTGCGGTCCCTGAGATGAGGATCGGTCAGAGCGAGAAGAGAAGCCCTGACGATCTTCTTGCTGGTGGCTTTCGAGCACCGCGCCTTGACGAAATCATAGAGTGCCTCACCCGTCAGCCCTTCCATGGCGCCGTCCACGAGAGCTTCGTAGACCCGCTTCTTTTCCTTCATTCTTTATCTTCCCCTGCAAATCAGCGGCGTGATGATCTGTCATGTAATTGTCATAAACAATCGCCGATTTAGGGCGCACATGTGCTCGCGGGTGCTATTTCCCTCCGGTTCTTCGGCGGCAATCCGGCCGGCATGATTTTTTTATGCCGCCGGGAATAAAATCCGCCGCGCTTGCGTATACTCAAGCATGGAACGCAAAGACCGCCCCTTCGATGTCATCGGACAGCTTGCAGCGCTGAGGCGCTACGCTCGCGCGCTGGTGCGCAACTCGGATGAGGCGGAGGATCTGGTGCATGATGCTCTGGTGCGCGCCTTCGAGAAGAGAAAGAGCTTCCGAAGCGGCGGTAATCTGCGCACCTGGCTGCTTTCCATCCTGCACAATGCCCATATCGATCGTCTTCGCCGGAATCGGTCGCTGACGCGTCGCCACGACGAAGCGGTTGTCGAAGCCGAGCAGTCGCTGCCGGCCGGCCAGGAACATGCCGTGCGCCTGCAGCAGGTGCGCGACGCCTTCTTCGACCTGCCGGAGGAGCAGCGCGAGGCGCTGCATCTCGTTGCCATCGAAGACCTTTCCTATCAGGAAGCCGCTAATGCGCTCGGTATTCCGATCGGCACGCTGATGTCGCGCATCTCCCGCGCCCGGGCGCAGCTGCGCGAATTCGAGGAGAAGACGCCGCGCGTTTCGCATCTCAAATTAATCGGAGGGAGCGGCAATGAAAGCAGTTGATCCGATCATCGATGCCGATCTCGACGCCTATGTGGATGGCGAGCTCGATGTCGCCCGCCGTATTCAGGTCGAGTCCTATCTCTCGGAGAATCCAGCGATTGCCGCTAAGGTTATGGCCGATCTCAGCATGAAGGGTGAGCTGCGCCTGGCGCTTGCCGGCGAAAATGCCTTCGGCCGTGCCGAGACCCGCGATGCCGCTCGCCGGCTGGAACGCGGCCTTTCCTATGGCCGCATCCTCCAGTCCATGCAGCGCATCGCCGCCGTCGGCATTCTGGTCACCGCCGGCTGGGTGGCGCATAATTCCTTCGGCGCCTTTTCGGCGACCGAGGTGGCTGCTTCCGTTCCGGCCCCCGCCTATGTCGAGGATGCCGTCCGCGCCTATCAGACCGCGGCCCTGCGCGCCTCGATGCCGTCGCAGACCCCGACCAGCTATAGCGCCGAGGACATACGCGCCGCCACCGCGATCGTCATGCCCGAATTGCCGAAAGACTGGAAGATCGCCGACGTGCAGATATTCCCGTCCGAATTCGGCCCGAGCGTCGAGATGGCGATCAAGTTGGCCGATGGAAAGCGGCTCTCGCTTTTCGCCGTCCGTCCGGGAGCCTTCGAGGTCCGGCCGGTCAGCCATCTCGCACTCGAAAAAGCGGAAGCCGCCTATTGGCAGATCGGCGAGGTCGCCTATGCGCTGATCGCCGACGATAGCGGACTCAATCTCGATCAGGCGGCCGAACGACTCGCCCGTTCGCTCTACTAGTTCAAACCGAGGAGATCAGCATGAACCCGATCAATCCCCGATACGGAGCCGTCGCCGGCTCACAGGCCCTCTTCGACGAGGGTCTGCGCCAGCATATGCTGCGCGTCTACAACTATATGGGCCTTGGGCTCGTCATAACGGGCATCGTTGCCTTCATCGTCGGCTCGACGCCGGCGCTTTATGTACCGATCTTCGGCTCACCGCTGAAATGGGTGGTGATGCTGGCGCCGCTCGCCTTCGTCTTCTTCTTCTCCTTCCGCATCCAGACGATGTCGGCGAGCACCGCCCAGATCACCTTCTGGGCCTTCTGCGCCGTGATGGGCCTGTCGCTTGCCTCCGTCTTCCTGGTCTTCACCAAGACGAGCATCGCCCAGACCTTCTTCATCACCGCGGCCATGTTCGGCTCCATCAGCCTTTACGGCTACACGACCAAGCGTGACCTCTCGAAGATGGGCTCGTTCCTGATGATGGGCCTCTTCGGCATCATCATCGCCGCCATCGTCAACATCTTCCTGGGCTCGAGCGCGCTGCAGTTCGCTATTTCGGTGATCGGTATCGTCGTTTTCGTCGGTCTGACTGCCTACGACACCCAGAACATCAAGGAACAATATTCGGAAAATTACGATCAGGAATCGAACCAGAAGCTTGCCGTCTTCGGTGCGCTCTCGCTCTACCTGAACTTCGTCAACATCTTCCAGCTTCTGCTCAACTTCACCGGCGAGCGGGAATAGGATCGCGCTTCTGGGGGCAATGGAAGCGCAAGAGCGTCCGGTCTGCAATCTGTGACAGGATCGCAGACCGGGCGTTCACTCTCAAAGACACGGCCGGACGTCGACCCGGCCGTATTTTTTATTTCAGATGATGCCCCATGCGCGATAGCGGCCGCGGCCGGTGATTTCACGAATGCCAATCTCGTTGACGAGGTTCAGCGCGCCGCGCGGCGTGATGCGCAGATGACGGGCGATCATCGCTGCCGATACCATCGGCCGCGACAGGATGAAATCGGCAAGCTCCGGCAGGCTGCTGTTCGAGCGACGGCCGCGAAAGCGCAGCTCCATTTGCGTGCGGGCCAGCGACAACCGATCGATTTCCTTGAGGCCGGCCGCCGCAGCCAGCTGCATCGCTTCGAGAAAAGCTTGCAGCCGCGTCGCCCGGTCGCGGGCCCGACGCCGCTCGTGGCGCACCAATTTCAGCCCGCCGTAAAAGGAAAAGAGATGCGAAGCGACCTTGCCGCGGGCGCGCAGGTAGCTTTCGACCAGAAGCCCGCCGAGCCAATGCTGACGCCGCAAAGGCTCGATCCTGTCCCAGGCTTCGAACAGGATGACGGCGCCGAGAACCGGCGGCAGGCTGTCGGCCAAGGGCAGCACGCCCCGCCACTCCGCGAGCCGCTGCTCCTCATCCCATTCCTCGTCGCCCAACAGGCCGAGAGGGTCATCGTTGCGCTTGACTGGAGATATTGCGGCCGCCTCGCCGGACGGCGCTTTGCCCGTATGGATGTCGATGAGCTTCTGCGAGCGGGCAAGAATCGCATCGATCTCGGCCAACTCGGCAGCGAGCGGCGCATCTTCATTCTCGCCCTCTTCGTCGGCCCCGACCGCAATCGCCTGGCTCTTGGCCTCGTGAGTGATGCCCTCCCCTTCCCCCGCGGTCGCGGTCAGCGTTGCCAGCCCCGAGGCGCCGAGCGCCCAGGACGGTTCGCCGGTCCAGATGCGCCGACGCGTCCGCAGCACCGAATGGGCGATCGTCAGTTCGTGGCTGGGAGCGCGGCTATCCATATGCGCGTCGTGCAGAACGAGGTCCTCGACGTGGACGAGCTCGCCGGCGACCCATAGCGCACCTGCGGCATCGAAGAAGTGGCTGCGTTCGGCAAATCCCTCACCAACCGACGAGCGCAACACCCGCTCGTCCAGCCGCGCTACCGCATCCTCCGCCGCGGCAAGCAATGGCAGCAGGGTTTGGAGCATTACACCGTCGATATCGTAGCGCATTGTTAAGCTTTGCGGTTTTTCACAAATGGAAGCAAAAGGGCAGTTTTCTTCCGCCATCTATGACATGGTTAACGGTTCGTTTCAACAAAAGTGCGGGAAGGAAGCGAAGAAGATGGCCGATGGCCGATCCACAATCCCTTTAACCGCTGCGACTGGCGCGAAGCTTTTGGGCCGTTCATCCCGTTTTTCTCGCCATCGGGGGACCATTGGCCCGCATCAACGCCATCAACATCGGACCGAGCGAGAACTCACCGCGCTCCGCTCGCCGCGTCAGATCACGCAGGTAGCCGCCCGCCGAATTGATATGGCCGCCGCGTTCCAGAATGCAGGCGATCACAGTGGCAGCATTTTCCGGCCCCATGACATCGCAGGCCTGCTGATAGGCGCTGGGGCTGACGCCGAGGGTTGAACGGACGACGACGGCGGCGGCCATCAAATCCCGCCAGCTGCCGATGCCGCCGCCCGGCCCATAGGCAACAATCTCGGGGCAGGCCTGCAGCACCATGGCAAGGGGGAAGGATTTCGGCGGCTCCCGCCGCGGCCGCGGTTCTTCCTCCGGCTTTGCGCCCCGCTTCGGTTCGAAGCTTGGTTCAAGTTCAGATATGGGGTGTGGGTTTGAATTATGTATGTGCCGACCGTTTCGGCTGTCATTGGCGTCTGTTTTTTTTGCTTTTGTGTTCGATTCCAGCGTCTTGACGATCAGTTCGCGGAAGGCTTCGAGATCGGTCAGCAGGTTCTGGAGCTCCGCGGTCGATGGACGGCGCGGCAGGCTTGCCGAGAGGCGATTGAAATGCTGCTGCATCTCGATCCATTCGCCGGCAATTTCTTCTTCCAGCGCGATCTCGATGAGCTTGGTGATGTCACGCCGGCAAAGGCTCAGCCGCTCTCTCAGGCGCTTCCATTCGAGCTTGTCGGCCAGCACCTGCGCCGCCTGGGCTTCGATCTCGCGAGCGCGCACGAGGAGTGGCGCCAGGCTGAAGCCGAAGGCCTCCCCGAGCCCGCCCTCGCCGTTGCGGCGGGCAAACCGTTTTCCGTTCGGACTGTCCCGCCGGATGATCAGGCCGGCCTCCACCAGCATCGCCAGGTTTCGGCGCAGCGTGGTGCCGGCCATGCCATGGGTGCGCAGTGACAATTGCTCGTTCGACGGAAAGACCACGAAACCGTTGGCCTCGGCAATCTCGTTCTTCGGATAGAAGGTCAACAGCGCGTTGAGAACGGCAAGCGCCCGGTCGGACACGCCGATCATGCTCTTTGCTTCGCAGAGCGCGCGAAAGATCTTCCATTTGTCGACCGATGCGTCCGGATCGACTTTGCTGGCATTTTCCTGGCTTGCCAGCATGCCAAGCGTCATCGATCGCCGCCCAAAGGGCGTCGATACATATTGAGGCTCCATGTCCCTCACCTTTTTTCAAGGCAAAAGAAATCTACCACCCAAAAGGATGCCGAAGATGCTTGACACTGATTCGAGGAAGTGCGATTCTCAGATTGTCCAGATATGAGAAAGGCTTCCGCGACGGCAACGTTCGGAGGCTTTTTTCTTTTGCGGCTTACTCTCCTGCTTGCAACTTGCCGGCCTGATAGGCTTCGTAAAGCTCATCGAGACGGCGTGAAATGTAAGCGCCGAAATCCGGCGCGTCGCCGGTTTTCAACGCGATCGTGAAGGAATTGCCGGCGCTCTTGATTCGGCCGGCAATCTTGCCGCCGCTCTTCGGCTTCCAGTCATATTCCGTGGGCTCCGGCTTCGCTTCTTTCCTGGCAACTTCGGCGACCAACAGCTCGAATCGGCGGTCGCTCTCCTCCGCCTTGAACCGATCCGAGGCGATGAGCTTCGCAAGCCGCGCCACCGTCGTCCCATTCCAGTCCTGGGCAAGCGCCATCCACTTGCGTCGTCCGATACCGGGTGCGTCCCCCACCGACCTAATGATTTCGGCCGGAATGGCCTTGGCGACCGACAACAGCTTCGATAGCTCGGTCTTATCAGTGGACAGCGCCTTCATGATAACGGGACGCTCAAAGCCCTTGAGCTCGAGATTGAGAGCAAAGACGGCGCGTTCGATATAGGAAAGGTTCCGGCGCGCCGAATTCTCGATGCCCTGCGCAATGACGACATCGGTGTCGTCGAGCTGACGGACGATCGCCTGCACCTTACGCCCGAGCAGCTTGACGGCCTGCAGCCGGCGATGGCCGTAGGCGATCTGGTAACGCTCGCCGTCTTCGGGATGGCGCCGAACAAGGATCGGCACTTCCTGGCCATTGTCGGCAATCGACTGCACCAGCTCGTCCTCGCGATCGAGCGGCTGGTCGGCAAGGCGATCGCGGACGAAGGATGAATCGATCAGGTCGGGATCGAGTTCGACGATGCGCTCGCCGGAGAGCAAAGCCTCCTGCATCGCCCTGCTCTCCTCCTCCATGCGGCCAAGGGTCAGCGCCATTGTCCGAACCGGACCAGCCGATCCGCGCGAAGAAGGCTCCTCGTAGTTGGCCGCGGCCAACTCCTGCGCTGTATCGTCGAAAAGACCTTTCAGGCGATCGCGTCTGCTCATCTGCGGCCCCAGGCTTTGTGAATGCCGGCAAGAACCTCGCCATTGGCAGCGTTGACCGATTCCAGCGCCCGATCATAGGTCGAGCGGCGCACCTGCCCCTTCTCGATTTCAAAAAGCGTCTGTTTTGTCAGGCCGGCATCCGCGATTGCCGTCGATTTGAGAATGGTTGCCGTCAGCACGTCGTCGCCGAAGAGGCTGCGTAGCAGCGCAACAATCTGCGACTGCGGCGCATCGAAGGGTTCGTGGCGGGTGACGACATATTTGATGAAGTCGTGCTGCAGGTCGCCGCCCGCCCTGCGAACCACGGAGAGAAGATCCGAGGTCATCAGCAGGAACTGCGACATGGAGGCGACATCGACCATCTGCGGGTGGATGGTGATGAGCAGCGACGTGGCGGCGCAAACGGCACCGAGGGTGAGGTAGCCGAGCTGCGGCGGGCAGTCGATCACCACCACGTCGTAATCGGCCTCGACCTCGGCAATGGCGACGCCGACGCGACGGAAAAACAGCTCGGCCGGTTTCTGGCGGTCATTGAGCGCCCGCGGCGTCTCATGCTCGAACTCCATCAGTTCGAGATTGCCGGGCACCAGATCGAGTCCGTCGAAATAGGTCTTGCGGACGATCTCCTTCAGCGGCTTACGAGCTGCATCGTAGCGAATGGCACCATACAGCGTATCGCCGTCTGAAAGATCGAATTCCGGCTGAACGCCCAGCATGGAGGAGAGCGAGGCCTGCGGATCGAGATCGATCGCCAGCACCCGGTAACCCTCCAGCGCCAGATATTGCGCCAGATAGAGCGTCGTCGTCGTCTTGGCCGAACCGCCCTTGAAATTGGTGACGGCGACCGTCTGCAGCTTTTCGCCGGGGCGTCGCCACGGGAGGTAGCTCAGCGCATCCTTCGGCTTGAGATTCGCCATATAATGGCGCAATTCATTGATCTGCCCGAGCGTATAGGAGCGTCGACCATTCGAGGAAAGTTCCGGCTGCGGCCCCTTGCCATCCAGCGAAAGCTGACGAAGATACCCGTCAGAAACGCCGATCATCTGGGCGGCTTCGCCGGAAGAGAATGTGCGCAGCGTCTTCTGCGCAAGCGGCGGAAACAGCTTGTCGCGGAGGAGCTTCAGTTGCCGCGAAAGCTGGTTCGCATGCCGCTCGATCCGCACGTCTGTCGTCGATACGCTAATGTTGTCCAAAACACCCAATCCTTTTCGATGCGCTTTTCTGTCAACATAGCGTCAAAAAGCGTATCGAAAGTGACACGATTCGGGATTCACGGCAACAATAGGGGTCAAGCCGCCGTGGCGGGCGAGTTGGCCGCGGCCAACTCCCTGCCCCGCCCTTGCGGCCAGCCCGGTTTTTCGGCAATACCGCTTGGCCACACGGGGAAATATCCGCTTGAAGCATATCAATATCATCGGAATCGGCACGGGCAATCCGGAGCACGTCACCATACAGGCGATCAAGGCGATGAACGCCGCAGAGGTGATCTTCCTGCCGCTCAAGGGCGCCGGCAAAGAAGAGCTCGCCGAGATCCGGCGGGAGATCTGCAAGCGTTATGTTACCCGCTCAGGCGTCCGGATCGCGGAATTCGAGGTGCCGCAAAGGCAGACCGCAGACAGAAGCTACTCACAAAGCGTCGATGCCTGGCACGGCGAGATCGCCAATATCTATGGAGAATTGATTTCGGGGCTGCCAGACGGCGGCACCGGCGCCTTTCTCATCTGGGGTGATCCCAGTCTTTACGACAGCACGATCCGCATCATCGAACGCGTGCGCCAAGCAAACAGCATTGAATTCGACTACAGCGTCGTTCCCGGCATCACCAGCATCCAGGCTTTGGCGGCCAGCCACAAAATCCCGCTCAACCTCGTCGGCAAGCCGGTCGAGATCACCACCGGGCGGCGGCTGGCGCGGGATGGACTTCGCGGCGGCAGCACGGTCGTCATGCTCGATGGCGAACAGGCTTTTGCGAAGATCGACGATGCCGACGCCGAGATCTTCTGGGGCGCCTATCTCGGCACTCAGGACGAGATCATCCGATCGGGGCGGCTCGCAGACATCGCGGCCGATATTCAGGCGCTGCGGACCGAGGCGAGACAGCGGCACGGCTGGATCATGGACATATATCTTTTACGCAAGGGACGCGACTTCGAGGAATAGCCGCCGCCGTCATGTTTTGCCGCACAGGCCGCGATCATGTAAGGGATGATCAGAGGATTGAGAATGGGCACGAAGGCCGCCAAGGCAATCGACAGGACAGACGAGGCGGATCTCGATGATCGGCCGCCGGCGAAGCAACGCCCGCGCGGCGCCTGTCCGGCCCTTGCCGCACCGATGCCGACCGGCGACGGGTTGCTCGTACGACTGCGTCCGGCCGGTGGCGCCTTGACGCTGGCGCAATTCTCAGCGCTTGCCCGCTCGGCTGCGGAGCATGGAAACGGCATCGTGGAAATCACCGCGCGCGGCAACCTGCAGATCCGCGGACTACGGGCCGAGACCGTGAGACGTCTCACCGCCGATATTGATGCCGCCGGGATTGCCGTGCCGGACGGGCCGGCCATCGAAATATCGCCGCTGCACGGCATCGATCCCGAGGAAACGGGCGATCCGGAAGCGCTGGAAAAAACCTTGCGCAGCAAGCTCGCAGAGCTGCTCGCCTCGCCGCGGCTCGCGCCGAAACTCTCGCTCATCATCGACGGCGGCGGCGCATTCGGTTTGTCGGCGCTCTCGGCCGACATCCGTATCGTCGCACAGCCCGGCGCACAATGGCTCGTGACGATCAACGGCGACGGCGAGACGGCAACGCCGGTCGCGAAGGGCCCCATGGAGACAGCAATATCAGCCGTTGGCGAGATTCTCGATCTTCTGGCGGTGGGGCAGAGCAGGCGGGCGAGGGACATCGATCCGGCCCTTCTGCGGGCGCGGTTTCCCGCTATGGACGCCATCCGATTTCGTCCGTCGCATCAAGAACAAACGCCGCTTTCCGGCTTGCACCGACTGAAGAACGGGAAACACGTGCTTGGCGTGCGGCCGGAATTCGGCCAGATGAGGGCGCCCGATCTGACCGCCCTGCTCGACGACGCAAAAACTCATGGCGCAACAGCCATCCGGCTTGCGCCCGGCCGCGGCTTCTTCTTCACCGGCTTTCCGGCAGATGCGGCGCCGGCTCTGCAGATCACCGCGAGCAACCTTGGCTTTACCGTGCAACCCGGCGAGAAAAGCGAATATGTCGCTGCCTGCGCCGGCGCCGGCGCCTGCGGCTCCGCTTTCTACGAGACGAGAGCCATGGCGCGCCGCCTCATTGCCGCAGCACCCGTTCTCTTCGACGGATCTCTGACGATCCATCTCTCCGGCTGTTCGAAAGGCTGCGCCCATGCCGGGCCGGCGCTGACGCTGACCGGATCGGCGGATGGTTTCTGCCTCGTCATCAACGGCCTTGCCTCAGATCTACCGGATGAACGGATCGCTGGCGGTCGGATCGATTTCGCTATAGAGAGGCTCGCCCGGTCCATCGAAGACAACAGGAGCGCTGGCGAATCGGCCGCCGCCTGCCTTACACGGCTTGGCGCAACCAGCGCCGCGACAGGAATAGGAATGCCAGACTACGATTACATCCGCAGCGGCGACGCGATCTACGAGCGTTCCTTCGCGATCATCCGCGCCGAGGCAGATCTTTCGCCTTTCACCGAAGACGAGGCTGAAATCGCCGTTCGCATGATCCATGCCTGCGGGCTCGTGGAAGCGGCGAAGCATTTCGTCTTTTCCACCGATTTCGTCAGCACCGCGCGCGACGCGCTGAAGGCCGGCGCGCCGATTTTCTGCGATGCGGAAATGGTGTCGCACGGCGTCACACGGGCGCGGCTGCCGGCGCTGAACGAGGTGATCTGCACGTTGCGCGATCCCGCAACGCCGGAGCGCGCACGCGAGATCGGCAATACACGCTCGGCCGCCGCCATGCATCTCTGGCTCGATCGGCTCGGCGGGAGCATTGTCGCGATCGGCAACGCGCCGACCGCGCTCTTCCATCTTCTCGAACTCCTGCGCGACGGCGCGCCGAAACCGGCGGCGATCCTCGGCATGCCCGTCGGGTTCGTCGGCGCGGCGGAATCGAAGGATGCGCTGGCGGAAAATTCCTATGGCGTTCCCTTCGCCATCGTGCGCGGCCGGCTCGGTGGCAGCGCCATGACGGCGGCCGCCATCAATGCGCTGGCGAGGCCGGGCCTATGACGACACCAGGCCGTCTCATCGGCGTCGGCACGGGTCCCGGCGACCCGGAGCTTCTGACCCTCAAGGCCGTGCGCGCCATCGAACGCGCGGATGTCATCGCTTACTTTGCCAAGCAGGGCAGGGGCGGTAACGGCAAGGCGATCGTCGAGCCGTTGTTGAAACCTTGGGTCACTCTGCTGCCGCTCTACTATCCCGTCACCACCGAGATCGACAAGAATGACGAACGCTATCAGAGCCTGATTACCGAGTTCTACGACCGGTCTGCAAGAGACATCGCCGGGCATCTCGACGCCGGGCGCACCGTCGCCGTTCTCAGTGAAGGCGACCCGCTCTTCTACGGCTCCTATATGCACCTGCATGTCAGGCTTTCCACGCACTACCCTACCGAAGTGATCCCCGGCATCAGCGCCATGTCGGGCTGCTGGTCGCTGGCCGGCATGCCGATTGTCCAGGGCGACGACGTACTTTCCGTACTGCCCGGTACGATGGCCGAGAGCGAACTGACGCGGCGCCTTGTCGATACGCAAGCTGCCGTCATCATGAAGGTCGGCCGCAATCTGCCGAAGATCCGCCGGGCGCTTTCGGCAGCCGGCCGGCTAGCGGACGCCGTCTATGTCGAGCGCGGCACTATGGCGAATGCGGCGATGGAGAAGCTTGCCGACAGGAGCGACGGCGATGCGCCCTATTTCTCGCTCGTGCTGGTGCCGGGCTGGGAGGGCAGCCGATGAGTGGCAGGCTTTTCGTCATCGGCACCGGTCCCGGCAATCCCGAGCAGATGACGCCGGAAGCGCTGGCCGCCGTCGAGGCGGCGACGGATTTCTTCGGCTACGGACCTTATCTCGACCGGCTGCAGCTCCGCTCCGATCAGCTGCGGCATGCGTCTGACAATCGCGAGGAGCTCGACAGGGCAGGGGCGGCGCTTTCCATGGCAGCGGATGGCGCCAACGTCTGTATCGTCTCCGGCGGCGATCCCGGTGTCTTCGCCATGGCCGCTGCCGTCTGCGAGGCGATCGAGAATGGGCCGGCGGCGTGGCGCGCCGTCGACCTTACCGTGCTGCCCGGCGTCACGGCGATGCTGGCGGTGGCCGCAAGAGCCGGCGCGCCGCTTGGCCACGATTTCTGCGCAATATCACTATCAGATAACTTAAAGCCTTGGAATATCATAGAAAACCGGTTGGGTCTGGCGGCAAAAGCGGGCTTCGTCATCGCGCTCTATAATCCGATCAGCCGGGCGCGGCCGTGGCAACTCGGCGAGGCTTTCAAGCTGCTGCGCGACTATCTGCCGGCAAGGACCCCGGTGATTTTCGGGCGCGCGGCCGGGCGGGCAAACGAGCGCATTGCGGTGCAGCCGCTATCGCAAGCGGATGCATCGATTGCCGATATGGCGACCTGCATCATCATCGGCTCCACCGAAACGCGGATCGTCGCCCGCTCCGGCAAGCCGGACCTGGTCTACACGCCACGTTTCATGGCGGGGGGAAAGAGGTGATCGATCGCCGCAAGCGCCGCCTCGACGGTTTCGACCGATGTGATGATTGGCGACGGCGCACGCGCCACCATCATCACCTCGATGCCGAGCAGGCGCGCCGCCTCGATCTTTGCATAGGTGGCCGTGCCGCCGCTGTTCTTGGCAATGATGACATCGATATGATGCCGCCTCAGCAAAGTGCATTCGCTTTCCAGCGTAAAGGGACCGCGGTCGAGGATGTATTCGACATTTGCAAGCCGAAGCGGCCGTTCGACGGGGTCGACGCTGCGGATGAGATAGTGATGTTGCGGCGCCACTTCTGCGTGGTGAGCGCCCTGCCGGCCCGTCGCCAGGAAGACATGGCGGGGAGATTGGCCGAGCGCTGCGATGGCCGCCGGGATGCTCTGCGCTTCCCGCCAGCGATCGCCCGGCAAGCGTTGCCATCCGGGACGGCGCAGAGCGATCGCAGCGATAGCGGCGGCCTCGGCCGCGAAGGCGGCATTTTTGGAAATTCGTTCAGCGAAAGGGTGCGTGGCGTCGATCAGCAGCCCGTAACTGCCGGCTTTCAGAAACTCGGCCAGCGCCATGGCACCGCCGAAACCACCGATACGGACCGGAACAGGCTGCACGGCCGGTTTCTCGGTACGTCCTGCCAGCGACAGCAGAATATCGCAATCATCACGCGCCGCGAGCGCTTCGGCGAGCAGACGCGCTTCGCTCGTGCCGCCGAGAATCAGGATGCGAAGTCTTCCCATGTCTGATGTCTTTCCCACTTGCTGCAAGCGCTGGCTGACTATTATCGGCATCGGCGAAGATGGTCCAGCAGGGCTGGGCGAGGAGGCGAAGAGGCTGATCGCCACAGCACCCGCGGTTTTCGGCGGAGCGCGGCACCACGCGCTTGCCGCATCGCTGATATCGGGCGAAAAACTTGCCTGGCAGAGCCCGTTCGAGCGCTCAGTCGATGCCGTCCTTGAACGGCGCGGCACGCCTGTCGTCGTGCTCGCCTCCGGCGATCCGTTTCTCTATGGCGTCGGCGCAACCCTCTGCCGCCGTGTCGCGGCCGAAGAGATGCGTGTCATTCCGGCGCCTTCGGCCTTCAGCCTTGCCGCGTCCCGGCTCGGCTGGCCGCAGCAGGACGTGACGACGATCTCGCTGCACGGACGCCCGCTCGACCTGGTCCGACCGCATCTGCACTCCGGGCGGCGCATCATTGCTCTGACCTCTGATGAGAAGGGACCCGACGCGCTCGCAGCCTTGCTTGTCACCACCGGCTTCGGTCAGTCGAGACTTACCGTGCTAGAAGCCTTGGGCGGTGCGCGGGAACGGCAGAGATGCGTCGTGGCGGCGCATTTCGATCTCGCTGACATTGACCCTCTGAACGTCTGCGCGCTCGAGATCACGGCAGGGGAGGGGGCTCGCATCCTATCTTTTGCCGCGGGTCTCGAAGATGATTTGTTCGAGCATGACGGTCAGATCACCAAACGCGAGATCCGGGCGATGACGCTTTCGGCGCTTGCGCCACGTCACGGCGAACTGCTTTGGGATGTCGGCGCCGGCTCGGGATCGATCGGCATCGAATGGATGCTGTCTGATCCCAGCCTGAAGACGATCGCCGTCGAGCAATCGCCGGAGCGGGCGGCGCGGATTGCCCGCAATGCATCCGACTTCGGCGTGCCGCATCTCGCCGTCGTCGAGGGTTCGGCGCCCGATGCGCTGCGAGGCCTGCCGGAACCGGATGTGATCTTCCTCGGCGGTGGCGGCAGCGAAGCTGATGTCATCGACATTGCCATCGCCGCGCTGAAGCGGGGAGGGCGGCTCGTCGCCAATGCCGTGACGCTTGACATGGAAGCGGTATTGATCGCCGAGCATGCAAAACGCGGCGGCTCCCTCACACGGATCGAAATATCGCGCGCTGCGCCGCTCGGCAGCATGAGCGGCTGGCGGCCGGCGATGCCGGTAACGCAATGGCGCTGGACGAAAGGATAACGGGATGACGGTGCATTTCATTGGCGCGGGACCGGGCGCTGCGGATCTGATCACGGTGCGTGGCCGCGATCTCATCGCCCGCTGCCTGGTCTGCCTTTATGCCGGCTCGATCGTCTCGCCGGAACTGCTGCAATATTGCCCGTCTGGCGCGCGCATCGTCGATACTGCCCCGATGTCGCTCGATGAGATCGAGGCGGAATATCTCCGCGCCGCTGCCGCCGGCCAAGACGTCGCCCGGCTCCACTCCGGCGACCTCTCCGTCTGGAGCGCGGTGGCCGAGCAGGTGCGCCGGCTGCAGAAGCACGGCATCGCCTATACGATGACCCCGGGTGTTCCGGCCTTTGCCGCTGCGGCCGCAGCACTCGGGCGCGAACTGACGATCCCGGCCGTCGCCCAAAGCCTGGTGCTGACCCGCGTGTCCGGCCGCGCTTCGCCGATGCCGAATGAAGAGACGCTGGCGAAATTCGGCGCGACGGGCGCTACACTGGCGATCCATCTGGCGATCCATGCGCTGAAACAAGTGGTCGACGAGTTGACGCCGCTCTACGGCGCAGACTGCCCGGTCGTCATCGTCGTCAAGGCCTCCTGGGCGGACGAGCGCATCCTTTCCGGCACGCTCTCTGATATCGAGGCAAAGGTTGCGGCTGAACCGATCGAACGCACGGCGATCATCTTCGTCGGACCGTCGCTCGCGGCGGAAGATTTTCGCGAGAGCTCGCTCTATGATCCGGCCTATCAGCGTCGGTTCAGGGGCCGGGAATAACGTCTCACGATCGGCCGCTCGCCAGCGACCGATCGTGAAGAGAACGTGCGTCGGGCCTCAGACCCGCGCGGTCAGATAATCTATGCTGGCGCGCAGCGCAGCGGCCGGATCCTTGAGCGCATGAACTTCCGCAGCAAAAGGTTCGAAGGAGAACGGGCCCTTATAGCCCGCCTGCAGCAACGCCTTGATCTGCCCGGCATTGTCGAGCCGGTCGTCGCCGTCCACGAGCACGCGATGGGAGTCACGCATATCGGCAACGGAAACCGAGGGATCGCTGACGCCGGAAATGTGCACGAGGCCGGCGAGCTCGGGGAAGGTTGCTGCTTCGCCGGCAAGGTGATGGTGGAACGTGTCGTGGACGAGCTTGAAGGTCGACTGCACGCCGAGTTCCCTGATCGCCTCGGCCGCCTCGGTCTTCGAACGCAGCGAGCAGATCTCGAAACCGAGCGGCTCGACGAGGCCGATGATGCCGGCTTTGTCGACCATCGGCTTCAGTGCTGCCAGGGACTGGCGCAGATTGGCCTGGCGTTCGCCGTCGGCGCAGCCTGTGCCATCGTTCTTCGGAACGAGGACCAGCGCCTTGGCGCCACAGGCGGCGGCATAGTCGATCAGTTCCTGCGCTTCCCTGGCGCGGGTTTCGTTCCATTCGTTGAAGCGCTGCAGGGCGTTGATCGAAATGATCGTCAGCCCGTGGCGGGCGGCGGCTTCTCTGATCGCTTCGGGTTTGGTGCCGTCGAGAATGGCATTGCCGGAAAGGTCGTTGCGGATCTCAACGGAATCAATGCCGAGCGACTTTGCCAGCGCGAAGAAATCGTCGACAGCAAGCGACGGCGCGGCCATGTGGTTGAGGGCAAAGCGGATCGAAGTCATGACGGGTATATCCTCCTCGTCTCCGCGACAGAAGCGGAGCAGTACTCGTGAATGGGCGAGCGAATCTCTATCCGAATTTGCCGGGCAATCCATCCGTCATTGCCGGCGCCCGCCCTCATTGCTGAAAGAATTTCAGGCGGAATGATAGAATTCCATCACTCCTCAGATATTCTCGGAAATATAGATATCGAAAGGCAGGAAGGATTGGCCGGGAACGGCAGCCTCACCATGTTCTATCGCGCCGAGCATCAGCGATAAGAGCTCCTTGCAGAGAGCGGGCAGGGGAGTGGCGACCACCATGGTGACGATGTCATCGGCGAGACCAGCCTTGCTCTCCGGCGTCAACTCATTGACGACAAGCACGATCCGGCCGCCGACATCCTCTTCACGGAACGCCGAAATCGCCCCCTCCATGCCGCCGCCGCAGACATAAAGCCCGACGAGGTCGGGATGCTTCTGCAGCAGCGTCAGCGTTGCCTCATGGGTGATTTCGGCGGTCTCCAGGTTGATCAATGTTTCGACGACATCGAATTCAGGCGCATTCTCCCGGAAATAGGAGCGGAAACCGATCTCCCGCAGTTCATGGCCGTGGAAGCGGTGACTGCCGACAAAACAGGCGACCTTGCCTGGCCTGTGCGCCGTGCGCGCAATCATCCACGCGGCGGTGCGTCCCACCTTGCGGTTGTTGACGCCGACATAGGCGTCGCGCACGCCGGTGGCGAGATCGGAGAGCAGCGAGAAGACGGGAATGCCGCGCTCCTTCAATTCCTCCACCGCGGTCGTCACCGCGGGATAGTCCGGGCCGACGACGGCTACGGCCTGATTGCGGGCGCCGAGCGATTTGATCTTCTCATTGATGGCGGCAGGGGTCGTCGCAGACGGGTATTCGATCTGGACCTGGAGACGGGCGGTGGTGACGGCGCGCGCCGCTGTTTCGATTTCGCGGGCGAAGGTCTGATAGAAGGCCTGCGTCGGCTTCTGCAACAGGAAGGCGAGCTTGTATTGCGGCAGATCTTCGAAGACGCGCTGCCGGATGAGTCCGACGGCGTGATAACCGATCTCCTGCGCCGCATCATAGACCCGCCGCGCCGTTTCCTCACGCACACGATGACGAGCGTTGAGAACGCGGTCGACAGTGGCGACGCTGACGCCGGAGGCGCGGGCAAGATCGGAGATGGTGGGACGGCGCATGGTGTTCCTGATGTATTCGCTCATGGATGCGAGCCATTCATGATGGCTTTTGATAGATTACATCAAGCCTGCATTGAGCGTCGCCCAAAGTCAACCTATTCTCCGGGCAACGGCATAGGGAGGCGGATAATGGCGAGCCAGACAAAGAAACGTGACTACGACCTGCTCGGTGAAAGCGGCCGCACCGCGGTGGAGACGGGACTGGCGGCTGCCGAATGGTATCACACCGAGATTCCGCGCAAGGAGATGAAGGCGCTGATGCAGCGCTCCGATGCGTCGGCCATCCGTGACACGGTCATCTGGCTCGGCAGCATGCTGGTCTTTGCCAGTCTCGGCATCTATTTCTGGGGTTCCTGGATCGCGCTGCCCTTCTTTCTCGCTTACGGCGTGCTCTACGGCTCGGCCTCCGACAGCCGCTGGCATGAATGCGGTCACGGCACCGCCTTCAAGACGCGCTGGATGAACGACGCCGTCTACCAGATCGCCTGCTTCATGATCATGCGCAATCCGGTGACCTGGCGCTGGAGCCATACGCGCCATCATACCGATACGGTCATCGTCGGCCGCGATCCGGAGATCGCCGTCATGCGACCGCCGGACCTATTCCGACTGATCCTCAATTTCTTCGGCATCCTCGATGTCTGGCATGCGATGGTCGACATGCTGCGCAACGCCTTCGGCGTCATCAGCGCGGCGGAAAAGACCTTCATTCCGGAGATGGAGCAGCCGAAGGCGATCCGCGTCGCCCGCATCTGGCTGGCGATCTATCTGGCGACGATCGCCGTCGCGGCGGCCACCGGCTCGATCCTGCCGCTGATGCTGTTCGGCCTACCGCGCCTCTACGGCGCCTGGCACCACGTGCTGACCGGGCTCCTGCAGCATGGCGGCCTTGCCGACAACGTCATCGATCACCGGCTGAACAGCCGCACGGTCTATATGAACCCCATCAGCCGTTTCATCTATTGGAACATGAACTACCACGTCGAACATCACATGTTCCCGATGGTGCCCTATCACGCGCTGCCCCGGCTGCACGCAATGATCAAGCACGATCTGCCGGCGCCGAATCCGTCGATCTGGTCGGGCTACCGCGAGATGATCCCGGCTTTCCTGCGCCAGCTGCGCAACGAGGATTATTTCCTGAAGCGCGAACTGCCGGCCACCGCGCGGCCCTACCGCGAGGAATTCCACAACGAACTCGCCCCGGCGGCGCAATAATCACAATCGAGGGAGGTTAAAGATGAGCGGAAACTGGATCGAAGTCTGCGGCAAGGACGAGATCGACGAAGAGGATGTCATCCGCTTCGATCACGGCGGGCGCACCTTCGCGGTCTACCGCAGCCCCGACGACGAATTCTTCGCCACCGACGGGCTCTGCACGCATGAACAGATCCATCTCGCCGACGGGCTTGTCATGGATGAAATCATCGAATGCCCGAAACATAACGGCCGCTTCAACTACAAGACGGGCGAAGCCAAGGGTGCGCCGGTCTGCGTCAATCTCAAGACCTATCCGGTCAAGATCGAAGGCGACACCGTCTTCATCGCTGTCTGAGGGAGGCTGATGTGGCTCATTTCGTCATCCTCGGTGCGGGCGAATGCGGTGCCCGCGCCGCTTTCGCTCTGCGGGAAAAAGGTTTTGCCGGCGAGATAACGCTTGTCGGCGCCGAACCCCTTCATCCTTATGAACGGCCGCCGCTTTCCAAGGCCGCTGCAGCCGATGCCGGCAATCCGAAATTCATCGCCACTGCGGAAAAATACACCGAGAGCGGCATCCGGCTGCTGACCGGTGTTGAAGCCAGGGATTTCGATCCTGCCTCCCGGACCGTCCTGCTTTCGGATGGCACCGCACTCTCCTACGACAAGCTTCTGCTGGCGACGGGCGCGACCGCGAGATCGTTCCCCGGCGCTCCGGAAGGCAATCCGCATATCCGTTCGCTGAGGACGCATCACGATGCGGCCGCTCTGCGAGAGGCGATGAAGCCGGGGCGGCATATCGCCATTATCGGCGGCGGCTTCATCGGGCTGGAACTTGCCGCGACGGCGCGCCTGCTTGGCGCCGACGTCACCGTTATCGAGGGGCTGGAGCGCGTGCTGAAACGCGGCGTGCCGGAGGAGATCGCCCATCTGCTCACCGAACGCCACCGCGCCGAAGGCGTCGATATCCGCTGCGGCGTCTCGATCGAGGTGTTGACCGAGGAAGACGGGAAGGCCGTCGTCAAACTGTCGACAGGCGAGGCGGTAGAGGCCGATCTCGCCTTGGTCGGCATCGGCGCGCGGCCGAATGTCGACATCGCCGAAAGGGCGGGGCTTACAATCGAAAACGGCATTGCCGTCGATACCTATCTCCGGACCTCGGCGCCTGATATCTTTGCCGCCGGCGACTGCTGCTCCTTTCCGCTGCCGATCTATGGCGGCCGGCGGGTGAGGCTCGAATCCTGGCGCAATGCTCAGGAGCAGGGCACGTTGGCCGCAGCCAACATGCTCGGCCTCGACGAAGCCGTCTCATCCGTGCCGTGGTTCTGGTCGGATCAATACGACATGACGCTGCAGATGTCAGGCCTCGCCGAAGGGGCGGCCCTTCATCTGCGCCGCGACCTCGGCCCAGACGCCTTCATTCTCTTCCACCTCGACGCCGATGGCCGGTTGATCGCCACAAGCGGCATCGGACCGGGCAATGCCGTGGCGCGCGACATCAGACTTGCGGAAATGTTGATCGCGGCCGGCGCCCGTCCAGACCCTGCTGCGCTGACGGCAAGCAACGTCAAGCTGAAATCCCTTCTGGCCGCCTGAGCCGTCCAATATTTTCAAAGGAATTGATGATGAAAAAACATAAGCGTGCAACCGTTGCCGATCTGCTTGCGGAAAAGGGTAGGCGCCAGCTGACCATGCTGCGGGTCACTTCGCTCGAGGAGGCCGAAGCCGCCGAAAAGGCCGGGATCGACATCGTCTCGGTACCACCGTCGCTGCTCGGCCCGGTCTTCCGGGAGATCGCCCCCACGCCCTTCGCCATTCCGGGTCTCGAATATGGCGACCATGTCTCGGCGGAAGATTATCTGCGCGCCGCCTTCGCGGCGCTGAAGACCGGCGGCGATGCCGTCTATTGCGCCGCGAGCCTGCAGACGATCCGGCGCCTGCGAGACGAGGGCATCCCCGTCTGCGGCCATCTCGGGCTGATTCCCTCGAAAGCCACCTGGACCGGAGGCTTCCGCGCCGTCGGCAAGACGGCAGCAAGTGCGGCCGAGATCTGGCGGCAGACCAAAGCGCTCGAGGAGGCCGGCGCCTTCGCCGCCGAAATCGAAGTCGTGCCGGGAGATGTCGCCGCCGCCATCAGCAGCAACACCTCGATGCTGATGATCTCGATGGGCGCGGGCAGCGGCTGCGACGCTCAATATCTCTTCGCCGACGACGTGCTCGGCGCCAATCGCGATCATTATCCCCGCCATGCCAAGGTCTATCGCAACTTCGCCGCCGAACATGACCGGCTGCAGCGCGAGCGCATCGCCGCCTTCACCGAATTCGCCGAGGACGTCAGGACCGGCGCCTATCCGGAAAAGCGTCACTGCGTCGGTATCGACGAGGCCGAACTGAAGATTTTCCTCGACCGGCTGACTAACGAGACGGACAAGCGCTGACGCCTGCCCGGCGACTCCCTTCTTCCCAGCGGGAGAAGGGGAAAGTTGCATTGGCTTCCGTCGCCGGCTGTGGCAGGAATGATCCATTCGATTCATTCGGAACGGAGTATTCGCCCCCCTGTGACGATCGGCTTTGCGCATGCGGAACTGATTGCAGTGCTCGTCGCGGTGACGGGGGATGAGCCGCGCGTCATGACCATCCGCTCCGGCAACGCGCTACCGTCGGGCCCATTCGAAATGGGCCATCGTACCCTGCAATCGGGCTTGCGCGAGTGGGTGCAGGAGCAGACGGAACACCCGGTCGGCTATCTCGAACAACTCTATACCTTCGCCGATCGAGACCGGAACAACGAGATTCTTGGCGGGCGGACGATCTCGATCAGCTATCTCGGCCTCGTCAACGAGCAGGCCGGCGCCGGCCGGCCGGGATGGCACGGCTGGTACGACTATTTTCCCTGGGAAGACCATCGGCAGGGCAGGCCGGCCGTGCTGGACGAGATCGAGGCACGCCTCAGAAGCTGGGCGGATGCCGATCCGGCCCGGCGCGACCATCGCCATCGCCGCGCCGATTTCACCTTCGGCCTCGACGGCGGCGGCTGGAATGAGGATCTGGCCCTGCAACGCTATGAACTGCTTTATGAAGCCGGCCTCGTGGCCGAAGCCGGTTGCGGGGTCGAGGCCAATCTCGGCCGGGCGATGTTTGCCGATCACCGCCGCATTCTGGCGACCGGGATCGCCAGGCTGCGCGCCAAGATTAAATACCGCCCGGTCGTCTTTGAACTGATGCCGGAGAGTTTTACGCTTTTGCGGCTGCAGCGCACGATCGAGGCTCTGGCGGGGCTGACGCTGCACAAGCAGAATTTCCGCCGCCTGATCGAACAGCAGGAACTGGTCGAGGAAACCGGCGGAACCGAAAGCGAAACCGGCGGCCGGCCGGCCAAGCTCTTCCGCTTCCGCCACACCGTGCTCGAAGAACGGGCGCTCGCAGGAACGAAATTACCGCTCTCCCGCAATTGACATATGCTCATAGCGAGAATATGTCTTTGCCTATGATATGCTCAAATCGAGTATAATTAGGAGCCGGTCATGAATCACGCAGTTTCCGCATCCTCGCTCTACAACCGCGTCAGCCGCGTCATCCCCAAAGCCGAATGGATGTCTTTCGCGGACGACGTGGACGCCATTCTCGAGCTCAAGCGCCGCCGCAATGCCGTCATTCTCGCTCACAACTATCAGACGCCTGAGATTTTTCACGGTGTGGCCGATATCGTCGGCGACAGCCTGGCGCTCGCCCGCAAGGCTGTCGAGGTCGATGCCGATGTCATTGTGCTGGCCGGCGTGCATTTCATGGCCGAGACCGCCAAGCTTCTGAACCCTGGGAAAACCGTACTGATCCCCGATCTCGGCGCCGGCTGCTCGCTGGCGGATTCGATCACCCCGGAGGATATTGCGCTGCTGCGCCAGGCTCATCCCGGCGTGCCCGTCATCACCTACGTCAATACCTCGGCCGCGGTGAAGGCCGCCTCCGACATCTGCTGCACTTCGGGCAATGCCAAACAAGTGGTGGAGTCGCTCGGCGTGCCGAAGGTTCTGATGGTCCCCGACGAATATCTCGCACGCAACGTCGCCCGTGAGACCGACGTCGAAATCATCGCCTGGCATGGGCATTGCGAAGTGCATGAACTCTTCACCGCTGACGATGTCCGCCAGCTGCGTGAAAACCATCCCGGCGTGACGGTGCTCGCCCATCCGGAATGTCCGCCGGAGGTGGTGGCGCAGGCCGATTTCGCCGGCTCCACCGCTGTGATGTCGGATTATGTCGGCAGACAGAAGCCGGCGCGCGTCGTGCTGCTGACCGAATGCTCGATGAGCGACAACGTCGCAGTCCACCATCCCGACGTCGAGTTCATCCGCCCCTGCAATCTCTGCCCGCATATGAAGCGGATCACGCTTGCCAATATCCGCACCGCACTTGAGGAAAATCGCCATGAAGTGAGGGTCGATCCGGCCATCGCTTTCGCCGCCCGCCGTGCCGTCGAGAGGATGCTGACGATATGACCGAGATCCTCAAGCAGTTGGCCGGCCGCACCGTCATCGTCGGCAGCGGCCTCGCCGGGCTGATGACGGCGCTGACACTGGCGCCGGAACGCTCCATCGTCGTCACCCGCGGCGCCCTCGGCGCCGAGACATCGAGCGCCTGGGCGCAGGGCGGCATTGCCGCCAGCATCGGCGCCGACGACAGCGCTGCACTGCATCTTGCCGATACGCTTGCAGCCGGCGACGGGCTCTGCGACCGGAGCGTCGCCGCCGGCATCATTGCGGAGGCGCCGACGGCCATTGCAGTACTGGAACAAGCCGGAGTCCGCTTCGACCGTAATGAAGCCGGAAAACTCTCGCTCGGATTGGAGGCCGCCCATAATCGCCGCCGTATCGTCCATGCCGAAGGCGACGGCTCGGGTGCGGCGATCATCGCAGCGCTGGTGCGTGCCGTGGCGCGCACACCTGCCATTACCGTGCTCGAAGGCTTCGAGGCGCGACGGATTTTGATGGACGGCGAGCGCGTCGCCGGGCTGCTCTGCGCGACCGCAAGCGGCGGGGCCGCGGTTCTTCCGACGACAAGGCTGGTGCTCGCCACCGGCGGGATCGGCGGGCTTTATGATGCGACCACCAATCCGATGGGCAATTTCGGTCAAGGAATTGCGCTCGCGGCAAGGGCGGGTGCCGAGCTTGCCGATATGGAATTCGTGCAGTTTCATCCGACGGCGCTCGATTCACGCCGCAGGCCCCTGGCGCTTGTCAGCGAGGCGGTGCGCGGCGAGGGGGCCTTGCTCGTCAACGAACGCGGCGAACGATTCATGGCCCGCATATCCGGCGCCGAACTTGCGCCGCGCGACGTGGTGGCGCGCGCCATCAGTGCCGAGATCGCCCGCGGCGGCCGCGTCTTCCTCGATGCCCGCAAGGCGCTCGGCAGCCGCTTTGCCGCACGCTTCCCCGTCATATCGGCCCTTTGTGGCGAGGCCGGCATCGATCCGGCCAAAGACCTTGTGCCAGTGCGCCCAGCCGTTCACTACCACATGGGCGGCGTCGCGACGGATGACAATGGCCGCAGCTCGGTTCCCGGCCTCTGGGTCGCCGGCGAGGCCGCGTCGACCGGTCTGCACGGCGCCAACCGGCTTGCCAGCAATTCGCTGCTCGAGGCGGCGGTCATGGGCATGCGGGCGGCGCGCGACATATCGGCTATGCCGGCGGGCGGCACCGGCGCCATCTTCGCAGAACAGCTGCCGGCGCCCACCGACGCATCCTCCATTCGCACGATCGTCTCGCGCCATCTCGGCGTATTGCGCAATGCAGATGCCCTTCACGGAACAATCGCCGCATTGCTGCCACTTGCCGAGGGCGACGGTCCTGCCGCCGATCCGGCCATTGTCGCATTGCTGATCGCCGTCTTTGCCAGCCTGCGGATGGAATCGCGCGGCGCCCACGCCCGCACCGATTTTCCCCTGAAGCTCGCCGATACGCAGCGCCGCCGGATGCGGCATTCCCAAGCGCTGGAGATTGCCCGCGCCACACCACCCTATTCGCTGGCCAGGAGCGCCTGACATGAGCCTCGCCCCCCTTCCGCGGCTGATTATCGAACCCCCGGTGCGGGCAGCCCTGCTCGAAGATCTCGGCCATGCCGGCGACATCACCTCGGCATCGGTCATTCCCTCAGATCACCGCTCCACGGTGGTGATGGCCGCCCGCCAGCCCGGCGTGATCGCTGGCCTCGATACGGCCGACCTCGCCTTCACGCTCGTCGACCCCGAAATCATCATGCGCCGCCACATTGCGGACGGCGATGCGGTCAAATCAGGTGACGTCATCGCTACCATCGAGGGTCCTTCGCGCGGACTTTTGACCGGTGAGCGCACCGCGCTGAATTTCCTCGGCCATCTCTCCGGCATCGCCACCGTCACGGCCGGGATTGCCGCCGCCATCAGCGGCACCAAGGCCTCGGTCGCCTGCACGCGCAAGACGACGCCAGGGCTGCGGGCGCTGGAAAAATATGCAGTGCGGGCCGGCGGCGGCATGAACCACCGTTTCGCGCTTTATGACGCGGTGCTGATCAAGGACAACCACGTGGCCATATCAGGCGGCGTTGCCGAGGCGATCCGGCGGGCGCGGGCCGGGGTCGGCCATCTGGTGAAGATCGAGGTCGAAGTGGACAGGCTCGATCAGCTGCAGGAAGCGATGGCGGTCGGCGTCGATGCCGTTCTGCTCGACAATATGACGCCGGACCAGCTGCGCGAGGCCGTCGCCATCGTTGCCGGGCGGGCAATCACCGAGGCATCCGGCCGGGTGACGCCGGCAACGGCCGCTGCAATCGCCGCTTCCGGCGTCGACCTTATTTCGGTCGGTTGGCTGACGCACAGCGCACCAGTGCTGGATATCGGCCTCGATTTCGTCGAGCCCGCCGGCGCGGCTTAAACCAGCGCCAAATCGATCACGCCGATGCTGTGATCGATCAGGATCGCTTGCTGTTGGTTGCGGCTGTAGAGGCCGCAACGGCTGGAATAACGGATCCAAATCACGTCGGGGGGCAAAGTGTTGGCAAGCATTTCCGGCCGCTTATGTGAGAAAATGCAAATATTCGGTGTAAAAACTTCTTTTTGCGCTATGCGCGGGCCTATTATCGCTCTAACATGTTCCTGAGCGACCGGTGCACATGCGCGTCTGGTCTTCAGGGGTGAGAAGCGGGATGCAACGGACATCCGGACAGATGTCGACGAACAGGCTTTGCCTGCTCGGAAGACCGCGACTGCTGGCAGCGGGGAGGGAACTCCCCTTGCCGGAGAAGTCTTATTTTCTCTTCGCCATGCTCGCCGCCGAAGCCAATCTCGAACTCGACCGGGAAACCGTCAGGCGGCAGCTCTGGCAATCGGAAGCCCCGGAAAAACGCGCAGGCAGTCTGCGCCAGCTGCTGGCGCGCATCGAGCAAAGCATTCCCGCCGACCTTCCGCCGCTGCTGAAAGCGACCCGAACCCATATCGGCCTTGCCGACGGCTGGGAAGTTGACGTCCATATACTGAAGCAGAAGGGGCCGCTCGCGGCCGAAGACGGCGACATTCTGAATGGCGAATTGCTTGAAGGCGCCAAGTCGCCTACGCAGGGCGCCGAAGACTGGCTGACTTTCGAGCGCCAGCGCATCGATGAATTGCGCGCCGCCCATCTGACGCGGCTGGTGGAAACCGCTGAAGACAGATCGGATGAAGAGCAGGTGGTCTTTGCCCGTCGCCTGCTGGAGCTCGACCCCGCCAGCGAGACGGCCTATCGGGCCCTGATGCGCACTTATGTCAGGATGAACGATCCGGCCGCGGCCCGCCAGTCCTATTTGAAGTGCAAGAGCCAGTTGAAGGAAGAGTTCGACACCGAGCCGGAGGAAAGCACCACCGCGCTCGCCCGCGAACTCGGCCTGATCCCAGCAGCTCAGGCCGCAGCGACCGAGCGTCCGTCGGCAGCGCCCGGCGGCTTCGCCGATCTGCTCGGCCAGCCGCGGATTATCATCCTGCCGCCGGAAAGCATTTTCACCGACCCGCTAATGGAGCGCGTCGGCAGGGCCCTTCTTGAAGACGTCACCATCGGCCTCAGTCAGCAGCGCGGCTTCAAGGTGATCGCAGCCCATACGAGCCTCGAAATTCTCAGCCGTTCGGTAGATCCGGCCCGCGCGGTGCCCCGTGCGCTCGACCTCAGCTTCGACTATGCGGTCTACGTCACCATCCAGGGCCGCGACGAGGATGTCTATGCAACCTGCCGTCTGACGAGGACGACGACGTCGGAGGTGATCTGGGCTCTGGAACTGCCGCTGGTCATGCAGAAGATCAGCGAATCCTTCGCGCATCTGACACGGCGCATCGTCTCCTCGCTCGCCGACACGGTCGAACGCCACGAGCTGGCGATGCCGATCGGCGAGGCGCCGCCATCCGCTTACCGTCTCTATCTTGAAGGCAAGCGGCTGATCGCCCAGACAGACCTCCAGCATCTGCGCCAGGCGCGCAAGTGGTTCAGATCCTCGCTCAATCGCTACGAGAATTTCTCGGCCGCCCATGCCGGCGTGTCGCGTGCGCTCGGCATGGAATGGCTGATCCGCGGCATGCAGGACACTGACCTGCTCGACGAGGCGAATGGCGCCGCCCGGCTGGCACAGCAGTCCGACCCGAACAGCGGCCGGGCCTACCGCGAGCTCGGCTTCGTGGCGCTGTACCGCCGCCGTTTCGACGAAAGCCTGGACTATTTCCAGCAGGCCCAGGATCTCAATCCCAACGACGCCGACATCCTCGCCGATTACGCCGACGCGCTCTGCCACTACGGCGATTTCGACAAGGCGCTGGATCTGAACAATGCGGCTTTCAAACTCAATCCGCTGCCGCCGGATTATTACTACTGGAATCGTGGCGGCATCCACTTCGATCGCGGCGAATACAACCAGGCGATCGAGGCGCTTGAGCCGGTGCAGTCGAAACAGGCGACCGCTCGACTGCTGGCAGCCGCCCACGCCATGGCGGGCGATATGAAAAAGGCCGGCAAATACGCTAACGTCGTTCTAGAAAATTTCCCCGATTTCCGCAGCGAAGACATCCGCCATTTCGTTCCCGACCGCGATCCCCGCTATACGGAAACGCTGATTCATGGCCTCCAACTGGCCGGACTTCCCTGATTGCATGGCCTTTTAACGAAGCCTGTAACGGTTAAATGACGCAGACAATGTTCCTCTGCAATGGTTAACGGCAGCCGGCTGCCTATCCCATTGGAGATGGACAATGAAAACCACTGTTGAAACCCATGCAGCAATGCCCTCCCAGCCACGCTTCTCAGCCGCAGCCAAGGC
Organism: Rhizobium sp. CBN3; assembly: GCF_030518245.1. NCBI lineage: Bacteria > Pseudomonadati > Pseudomonadota > Alphaproteobacteria > Hyphomicrobiales > Rhizobiaceae > Rhizobium > Rhizobium sp. CBN3. Next base: position 99,449 of record NZ_JAULSE010000002.1, on the reverse strand, counting down.
TGCGATGAAGCAGGACGAACTCAACGTCACGGCAAATGCTCTCGAAAACCTGACCCATGCGCTGAAGTTCCGCTAAGGGGCGAGATCGGTATGTCCGCCTTCGCCGATCTTGAAACACTAGCCGATGATCTCAAACGATCATCGGCAGGCGTCAGCGACTATCACGACCGTGCAATCACGCCGGCGCAGACACTTGCGGCCATCAGGCCGCATCTGCGCGAATTCGGCATCACGCGCGTCGGCCTGCTGACCGCTCTCGACGTGCTGAACATCCCCGTCGCCTTCGCGACGAGGCCGAACAGCCACACGCTTTCGGTTTTCCAGGGCAAAGGCATCGACAATGACGCCGCCATGGCCTCGGCCGCCATGGAGGCGATCGAGACGCGGATCGCGGAAAATGCGCCTGCCGACCTGACGCAGGCGACGGTGGAGAGCATGCGGGCGGAACGCGCCGCTATGATCGATCTCGATAATGTAGCACGCTGTGCGCCCGATGAAATCGGCGGTGACCCCATCCCCTGGTGCTCCGGACTCGACATCCTGTCCGGCAGCAGCGTCTTCGTCCCGTGGTGGCTTGTCGGCCTCGACCATCGCGGCGAGCGGCCGCCGGGCTTTGAGCAGTCGAGCGATGGGCTTGCCTCCGGCAATACGCCGGCCGAAGCGGTCCTGCACGGACTTTGCGAGCTGGTGGAGCGCGACGCCTGGGCTCTGACCCAGCTGAAATCGCCGCAGCGCCTCAAGGAGAGCCGCATCGACCCCGCCTCCTTCGGCGATCCGGTCATCGACGTCATGACCGACCGGATCACGCGCGCCGGCATGCGGCTGCTGCTGCTCGACATGACCACGGATATCGGCGTTCCGGCTTTTCTGGCCGTCATCATGCCGGGCAATCTTTCCGACCGCGTCGACGCGCGCTGGTCGCATGTCTGCGGCGGCTGCGGCTGCCATCCAGATCCCGTGCGCGCCGCGCTGCGCGCCATCACCGAAGCGGCCCAGAGCCGGTTGACCGCGATCGCCGGCAGCCGCGACGATTTCTCACCGCGCATCTATCAGCGGCTCGACCGGAGTGCGGCGATGCAGCAGCTGGTCGAACTCTGCGAGAGCGACGGCCGGATGCGCGCCTTTCAGAGCCGCCATCGCCGTGCCGCGACGATCCAGGAGACCATCCGCCACATAGCCGACCGGCTGGTGGCGAGCGGGATCGAGCAGATCGTCGCCGTGCCCTTTGCCCATCCGGCTTTGCCGGTCTCGGTCGTCAGGGTGATCGTGCCGGGCCTGGAGGTCGATATATCAGGTCAGTACGTCCAGCTCGGCCTGCGCGCCGTCAACACCATGAGAGGAGCCCAATCATGAAGGTTCTGTTCGTCGGTCCGAGCCTTGGTGGCGGTCTTGCCGCAGCGAGAAACATGTCTCCCTGCATCGATTTCCGCCCGCCCGCCGCCCGCGGCGACATCCTGAAGGCGGTCGAGGATGGCGCCACCGCGATCGGCCTCGTCGACGGCTATTTCGGCGAGCTGCCTTCGGTCTGGCACAAGGAAATTCTCTACGCGCTCGAACATGATGTCGCCGTAGCCGGCGGCGCCAGCATGGGCGCATTGCGAGCTGCGGAATGCGCTCCGTTCGGCATGGTCGGCCTCGGCTCGATCTTCGAAGATTACCAGTCCGGACGGCTGCTCGATGACGAGGCCGTTGCGCTGGTACATGCGCCGCAGGCGCTTGGCTGGCTGCCGCTTTCCGTCCCCTGGGTCGATTTCGAGCCGACGATCGATGCGCTTTATGCCTGCGGCGAGATTTCGACGGGTGAGCGCAAGAAACTGCTGCTCTCCGGCCGCTTCCTGCATTTCTCCGAGCGTACCTATGCGCGCGTGATCGACGAGTGCCATTTCCGCAAGCCGCGCCGCGACCACCTCCTCGCCGCTCTCCGCAAGAAACGGGTTGAGCGCAAGCGCGACGATGCGCGGCTGGTGCTGGAGTGGCTGCACCGCGACGAATTCGCGCCCGTCAACCGTGACTGGCGCTTTGCCGCAACCTCGCATTGGGAGCTTTTGCACGCCGAAGTCACACGCAATGTGACTGCTGTAACGTTAGAATAACGGTCTCGGCGAAATGATGCAGTACTGATGGAATCTGAGGCTTCACGGCCAAAGGGGCGGGAACAATGTTTGAACAACATAACGAAGGTACAGGCAGTGAATACGCAAGGATCTTCCGGCTGCTGTCGGCAGCCAAGGAGGAGGCTGAAAAGCTTCAGCTGCGTAACCTGATGCACCTGACGAACATGGCACTGCTGCAGGTCGTAATCGATTGGGACGGCATAGATCCGGACAGGGAGCTTGACGTCAACCTCGAGAAACTGCTCGGCAGCAAGGCCAAGATCGCAATGAAGGACGCTAGCGAGAATCTGATCCTGATCGATCGCCATTGACCTTCATGCCGTCCGTTAGGACAACGTGAAGGAGATCCGGCCTATTCGGCCGCTTCACCGTCGGCCTGTTCGGTGTGAGCGATTGCCTGAACAAGCTTCAGGATCTTCTTGCGAAGAGCTTCGTTTTTGATCGAGAAGAACGCTGCATTCAAAAGGACACCCTCGCGCGAGATGACAAATTCCTCGCTGGGAGCGGGGTTGTCGTTAGCCGTCTCAGGCGTGGACAGGTCGTCAAAGAACGTCCTAACGTCGACATTCAGCGCGCCGGCGATTTCAACCAGCATGCTGGCGGAAACGCGGTTGGAGCCTTTTTCGTATTTCTGGATCTGCTGAAACGTTACGCCGACACGATCGCCCAATTCCGTCTGCGAAACTTTGCGCAGCAGACGCTGTATGCGGATCGTCTTTCCGACATGAACGTCCACTGCGTGCGGTTCTTCTTTCATTTGTTTTTCCCTCCTGAGGACACGGACATGAGGTTATTCGCCATATCCGTGTCTGACAACTTGTAACTGAGACACACAAAGCTAGCAATTGTTTGGCTATAAGTCGTCCCAAACCGAAACATTGCATCGCTTCATATTAGCAGCAGCAAAAAACATGCCAAAGTAGCACTTTTGGGGGGTACATCATCCGATTTCAGGGTGCGGGCACGGTAGTTTGCTGCGGACCTTTCAGCCAAAGGATCGGGACGGCGTAAACAAAAAGTTACAAGGACCAGAGGCGCTGGGCATTGGCGAAGAGCAGCTTGGACCGCTCCGCCTCGCTGCTGCCGGAGATGACGGCGTGGGTCGCTGCAACCCAGGTGGAAAGGCCGCCGCCGAGCGTGCAGACCGGCCAGTCGCTGCCCCAGACGACACGATCCCAGCCGAAACTTGCGATGACATGTTCGATATAGGGCGTCAGCGTCTGTGCTGTCCATGTCTGCGCATCCGCATAGGCGACGACGCCTGATATCTTGCAGATCACGTTCGGCCGGCGGGCGATCTCCGAAATGCCGGCCTTCCATGGCTCGAAGGCATCGGAGCCGATATCGGGCACGCCGCAATGATCGAGGACGAACTGAACGTCGGGCGCGAGATCGACGAGAGCGGTGACGCGACCGGCCTGATGCGGCAATGTGCAGAGGTCGAAGGTCAGGCCGCTGCCACCGATGCGCCGGATGTTGTCTCGAAACAGGACGCCTTCCGAGACGGTGTCGGGCACGACATGCAGCACGCGGCGGAATCCCTTGACGAAGGGATCGGCCTTCTGCCGCTCGAGATAGGCGGCAAAGCCTTCCTCCTCGGGACGGCAGGAGACAATCGCCCCGGCAATCAGGTTGCCTTGCCTTTTGGCGAGAGAGGCAATGTGATCGGTCTCGGCCTGCATGACGGCCGGATCGACATCCACCTCCATATGCAGCGCCGTCGTAATGCCGCAGCGCCGCGCCTCGGCCGCATAGGTCTCATAGAGAAAGTCACGATCGAGAGCCGGCACGCCAGAGAGCCAGGGATAAGAAAGCGCCGACCGGTCGATGATGTGCAGGTGGGTGTCGATGAGCACGTTTTCCTCCTCCAGGATGGCTTTGCCGCACCCTATTTCTCATGAATGGATTATTCAAATAGAAATTCCCAAGCTCCTCCCACCTGTTCAGCCGGAATTGACGACATCCGCTCCGGCCAGCAGCGAAAGCTGAGCGGCGGTCTTCTGCACCAGCGTGATCGTTTGGGTGATGTCGGGGGCGGACGGCGCGTTGACAAGGGCGATGAAGGGGCAGGTGAGGGCGGCGATGCAACGCCGATCCGGCCCGAGAACCGGCGCCGACAGATTGTACACGCCCGATGTCTGGGCGCTCGCCATCATCTCGTAGCCGCGCTCGTGGATCTGGTCGAGACGATCGTAGAATTCAGCGCCGAGGTCGATATCGGCGCGGTTGCGAGCATGTTCCGATATCATCATCTCCCGCTCCTCGTCGCTGCGGAAGGCGAGCAGCACATGCCCCGAGCCGGTGTCAAACAGGCTGATATGGGCGCCGATGCGGATCGAGAAGCCCCAATAGTCCGGCGCCTCCTGCTGGGCGATGACAACGGCGGCGCCGCGGTCGAAGACGGCGAGATGATTGGCCTGGCGGGTGCGCTGGGCGAGATCGCGCATCAGCGGCGTGGCGTAGGAGGCAAGCCGGCGCACAGGCGCATGCAATTGCGCAAGGCCGAAGAGCTTCAGCGTCAGCGAATAGCGATCGCCATCCAGCCGGGTGACGTAACCGCGACGCACCAGCCGGTCGAGCATGCGATAGAATTCATTGGGACTGCGGTCCAGCCGCTTGGCGATCTCAGCCTGGGTAAGGCCGCTGTCGACGCCGGCGAGCAGCTCCAGGATATCGAGGCCCTTGTCGAGCGCAGGAGCGCGATAGCGGTCTGACTCGTCGGTCTCCATTCCTTCCTCCTGTGAATATTATTCTGCATATACGCAGAACCACCGCCGGCAAAGGAAAACTTCACGCTTGACCCTTGGCCAATCGTCTGTTTGTCTATAAACAGACAAATCATAATTGAAGACAGCCGATCAGCAGAAACGACGAGAGGCGAGGCTTCGTGCCTTGCTCCAGACCGGACGAAACGCGCAACGAGAGAAAATGGCAGGCTCTGATGGACGCCCTATTCCATCACCGCTCGGCCTTCGGCAAGATAACCGCATGCATCGTCTCATGTAGACAATCCAGAAGAGGCCCGTGACATGACAAACAGACTTTCCGGCAAGACCGTTCTCATCACCGCGGCCGGCCAGGGCATTGGCCGGGCGACGGCGGCAGCCTTTGCAGCGGCCGGCGCCAAGGTCCATGCCACCGACATCAACACCGATGCGCTGGCGACCCTTGCCGCGGAAACCGGCGTCTCCACCCATAAGCTCAACGTGCTCGATGGGGATGCAGTCACGGCGCTCGTCGCCGAAATTGGCACTGTAGACGTTCTGTTCAACTGCGCCGGCTTCGTCCATGCTGGCTCAATCCTGGAAATGCCGGATTCCGACCTCGAATTCGCTTTCGACCTCAACGTCAAAGCGATGATCCGCACCATCCGGGCGGTGCTGCCCGGCATGCTCGAACGCAAGGACGGGTCGATCATCAACATGGCCTCGGTCGCCTCCAGCATCAAGGGCGTGCCGAATCGCTTCGCCTATGGCGTCACCAAGGCGGCGGTCATCGGTCTTACCAAATCGGTCGCCGCCGATTATGTTGCTCAAGGCATCCGCTGCAATGCCATCTGCCCCGGCACAGTGGAAAGTCCATCCTTGCAGGACCGCATGCGCGCCCAAGGCGATTACGATGCGGCACGCTCCGCCTTCATCGCCCGCCAGCCAATGGGCCGGCTCGGCACGCCGGAAGAGATCGCCGATCTCGCCGTCTATCTCGCCGGCGCTACCTACACTTCGGGCCAGGCGATCGCCATCGACGGCGGCTGGACGATCTGACGTCGGCTCGTGACGCCGCCGGCAGACCGCCGGCCGAACCGGCTATCGCAATTGGCCCTATAAATCGGGAGGAACAACATGACCCGCATCACCGACCTTCGCGTCTTCGATCTCCGCTTTCCCACCTCGCAAAGCCTGGACGGATCCGACGCGATGAATCCCGATCCCGACTATTCGGCCGCTTATGTCGTTCTCGATACGGATGTCCCGGGCCTTGCCGGCCATGGCCTGACCTTCACCATTGGCCGCGGCAACGACATCTGCTGCATGGCGATCGAAGCGATGCGCCACCTCGTCGTCGGGGCCGATCTCGGCGAGGTTCTTGCCCATTCCGGCAAATTCTGGCGGCATCTGACCAGCGACAGCCAGTTACGCTGGATCGGCCCGGAAAAGGGCGCCATTCACCTGGCGACCGGCGCGGTCGTCAACGCCGTCTGGGATCTGCTCGCCAAACAGGCCGGCAAGCCGGTCTGGCGGCTCGTCGCCGACATGTCGCCGGAAGAGATCGCCGATATCGTCGACTACCGCTACCTCACCGACGTGCTGACGCGCGATGAAGCGGTCGCTGTCCTCAAGAAGGCGGAAGCCGGCAAGGCGGAACGGATCGCCATTCTCGAAAAGGAGGGCTACGCCTGCTATACGACTTCGGCCGGCTGGCTGGGTTATGAGGACGAGAAATTGCGCCGGCTCTGCCAGGAAGCGATCGATGCCGGCTTCAACCATATCAAGATGAAGGTCGGCCGCGATCTCGACGACGATATCCGCCGTCTGAGGATAGCCCGCGAAGTGATCGGTCCCGATCGTTACCTGATGATCGACGCCAACCAGGTCTGGGACGTGGGTCAGGCGATCGACTGGGTCAAGGCGCTTGCTTTCGCCAAGCCCTTCTTCATCGAAGAACCCACAAGCCCCGACGATGTCGCCGGCCACCGCAAGATCCGCCAGGCAATCGGGCCGGTGAAGGTCGCGACCGGCGAGATGTGCCAGAACCGCATTATGTTCAAGCAATTCATCGCCGAAGGCGCGATCGACATCGTCCAGATTGATTCCTGCCGTATGGGAGGGCTGAACGAGGTCCTCTCTGTCCTGCTGATCGCCGCCAAGTTCGGCCTGCCGGTCTGGCCGCATGCCGGCGGCGTCGGCCTCTGCGAATATGTGCAGCATCTGTCGATGATCGATTATGTAGCGGTGTCGGGCACCAAGGAAGGCCGCGTCATCGAATATGTCGATCACCTGCACGAACATTTCCTCGATCCCTGCCGGATCGAGAACGCCGCCTATATGCCGCCGACGCTGCCGGGATTTTCCATCGAGATGAAGCCGGCTTCGATCAGCAACTATACGTTCCGGGGCTGAGGAACCAGTGCCAGCGGCGCGCTCGTCCCCGCCAGAACCCGGAGAAGGAATTCGCGGCTCTCAAACCAGCATCGACTGCTGGGCGAAGATACCCGCCATCGCGCCTTGCCATGATGCCGTGGTGACCGAGGGCATTCCGGGATTGGCGAGGTCGCCGGCGGCGTAGATGCCGGGCATGCTGGTCTCGCGGCGCTCATCGACCTTGAGGGCGATGCCGCTGGGCGTATCGACTGTGGCGAGCCCCAGTGATTCATGCAGGCTGGCGGACGGCTTGTTGCGCGGATGGGCGAACAGGATGTCGACCGCAACATCGGGGCCGGTATCGAGTTTGACGGTGGCGCCATGGCCACCGTGATGGGCGATCCCGGTGACCCGGCCCTCGACAACAGGTATGTTGCGACTTGCCAGATCGGCCCGGATATCGGGCGGAATGTCGTGACCATCGGCGAACAGCGTCAACCTGTCGGTCCAATCGTGGAAAAGCCTGGCCTGGTTGTGCGACTGCCGGCCGGACCAGACGAGGCCCCAATGCTGGCCGGCGACTTCAAAGCCGTCGCAATAGGGGCAGGGCACGATGGAGGTGCCCCAGCTTTCGGCAAAGCCCGGAACATCAGGCATCTGGTCCGCGATGCCATAGCTCAGGATCACGCGGCGCGCCTTGAGGCCTTCGCCATCGCTAGTGAGGACTGAGAAGTTGTCGATTGCGCCGGAGACACTTTCGGCCCGGCCACTGACCAGCTTGATCGTGGGATAACGCGCCAGCTGCTGCCGCGCCTCGGCCAGGATGTCCAGCGGCGGCTTGTGATCGTGGCCGAGCAGACCATGCGAGTGGCCGGCGAAGCGATTGCGCGGCAGGCCGGTATCGAGAACGGAGACCTTGCGGCGGGCACGGCCGAGCTGCAAAGCGGCGGCGAGACCGGCAAAGCTGCCGCCGATGATGATGACGTCATCCATGGTAATGGGCTCCGTGTTGCGGATGGAGGACAGGATAAAATCCACTCTTGACTTGCATATTTTTGATACTGCATGGTATCGTAATGCTTTAATAAAGATACTGTCAAGGATCATAATTGCCGTGACCGAAAATAGTCGAGGCCGGCGCGGCCGGCCAGCCAACGAGGCGCTAGGCCAAACGATAGTCGACGCAGCATACGAACTCTTTGTGGAATTGGGTTTTCAAGCGACGACATTGGACAAGGTCACCCAGCGAGCGAAGATTTCCAAGCTCAGCATCTATCGGCACTTCGAGAACAAGGAGGCGCTGTTCAGCGCGGCCGTCGCCGCCCGCTGCCATCAGTTTGCACCACAAGCCCTTTTTGAAGGTGTCGACGGTTCGGCCGAAGATCAACTCATGGCGGTGGGATCATCCCTCCTTCGCACGCTGTTGAGCCCGGACGTCCGCAGTGTCGAAGCCATGGTCATGGCCGACAAGACGAATCAAAAGTCGTTAAGCAAGCTCCATTACGACGCCGGCCCCGCCCATGTCATCGCCCAAATCGAGGCCCTGTTGTATCGGTTGCACGCGAAGGCGGTTCTGAACGTGCCCGATCCTCTCCTATCCGCCCGCTTGTTTGCCGCGCTTTTCAAAGGGTCCGATCTCCTGATTATCGCACGCTTCGATGAGGCGAGAGCAGAGGACGACAACGAAATTGAAGCCTATTGCCGGTCAGCTGTCGCCATGTTCATCGCCGCGCATGGTCGCAACGACCAAGCGGGGGGATAGTCAGGTTAAAGAACGGATCACAACAAGGATCATGGCATGACAGAGAAAGATGTTTATCAGGAAGCCGACTGGAATGGCCAAAGCGGGGAGCGCTGGGTCGCCCACCAGGCTCGACTCGGCGCCATGCTGGCGGTGTTCGGCCAGGCCGCGATCAAAGCCGCCGCGCCCGCGACGGGCGAGCGCGTGCTGGACGTCGGCTGCGGCGCAGGCGAGTCGAGTCTGGCACTGGCCACCCTCGTCGGCAGGCAGGGCCAAGTGGTAGGCGTGGACATATCCGAGCCGATGATTGGCAGAGCGCGCGCCCTTGCGCCACAGGATATGTCGGTCGTGTTCCGAGTAGCCGACGCCAGCAGGGCCGAACTGCCCGAGGGCGCGTTCGACATCCTGTTCTCGCGTTTCGGGGTGATGTTCTTCGATGATCCGACAGGAGCGTTCGCGCACATGCGCCGCGCGCTCCGGCCGGGCGGACGAGTCGCTTTCGTCTGCTGGCGCGGCGTGGCCGAGAACGATTGGATGCGCCTGCCGATGAGCGCAATCAAGGGCATCGTCCCACAGGCCGCGCCGCCCGGTCCCGAAGCGCCCGGCCCGTTCTCCTTCGGCGACCCGGAACGGGTGGCGCGCATCCTGACGGCGGCCGGCTTCACCGATACCGCTATCGCGCCCTTCGATGCGTCCGTTGTGTTTGGCAAGGGTCCGACGCGGGACGCGGCGATCGACGACGCGGTGGAGATGACGCTCGAGGTCGGCCCGCTGTCGCGCGTGCTCGCTGATCAGCCCGACGACATACGCGACCGCGCCTCGGTCGCGGTTCGTGCCGCCTTCGCGGGCTGCCCCGGTGAGCGGTCGGTGATGATCAACGGCGCGACATGGATCGTCACGGCGCGCAATCCGGCAAGCTGACAGGGATTGACCGGCGTTATGGCCCTCACATTCCACGGCAAGTGTTGCGGGCAGAGCCCTGTTTGCGATGTCGCGACTGGAGAAAAAGAGCAGCAACAGCCGATCAACTCTTTCAATCCATGGACAAACATTAGCGGTTGACGACAACGATAGCCTTTATGCGCTATCCTTTTCGGCGCTTGTCGCCATGTGCTTAAGCTCGTCCCACAGACTTTCGGCAAAACTGCGCAGGACCGTGAGTTCGAAGCTGTGGTCGCCGGTGCGGGCGATCTGCACGGAGATATGGCCGACCATCGTCATCGCCGAACTGCCTTCCGGGAAGACGGCGGGATCGAGATCGATGGCGGTGCCTTTTGAGAGCAGGAGCCGAGAGGAGCGGCCTGAGATGCCGATGCGCACGCGCCCGTGGCTCTGGTCCATGACGAAGGCTTTTCCCGCGAGTGCTGCCGCAAGGGCGGCGAGGCTGGCGGGGGAAAGCGGCTCGTTTCCGGCGACGAACCATTGGCGGAAGCCGGCCTTGCGGATCGAACTGTTGGTAAAGCCGGCTTTGGCCAATTCCGCGGCAAGTTCCGCCGGCTCCATTTTGCCGAGCACGTGCAGGAGATGGCCTTCCGGCAGGGCCTCCAGCCGGATGCCTGCTCCAGAAATGCCACTATATGCCGTCCCGGCAAGAACCGGTTTGTGCTGGGGAAGATCAGGCATGGAGCTTCTCGTTTTCGGGATCGATGAAGACGGGATGGCAGAGCACCGCATCGGTGAATTCATTGCGCAGGCCGTTCCAGACCGTCACCTTTTCGCCGATGCGCTCCGGTCCGCGCCGGACTAGCGCCAGGCCGATCGTATGGCCGAGGCTCGGCGAGAAGGCGCTCGAGGTGACGTAGCCCTGGTCGTTTTCCAACGTCGCCGCAGCGCCTTCGGCAAGGATATGCGAGCCGGTGCGGAAGGCGCTTGCCGGATTGAGTGGCTTGACGCCGACGAGGCGCGGACGCTCGGGATCCTGCAGGCCTTCGCGGGTGAGCATCGCCTTGCCGATGAAATCCGGCTTGGTTGATGAAACCATGCGGCCGAAGCCGAGATCGCTTGGGGTAACCGTGCCGTTGATCTCGGCATGGGTGACATGGCCCTTTTCGATGCGCATGACGCCGAGCGCTTCGACACCATAGGCTGAGATGCCGTGCTTCTCACCTGCCGTCATGATGGCATCGGCAACGCTTTCGCCGTAGCCCGCCGGCACCGCCAGTTCGTAGGCGAGTTCGCCCGAGAAGGAGATCCGGAAGAGCCGGCCTTCGAGGCGGCCTGCGAATAGCGACACCTTGCGGGCGCTCATGAAGGGGAAGGCGGCATCGGAAAGATCCTCATCGACGATTTCCGAGAGGATGGCGCGCGACTTCGGCCCGGCAACGGCCATCTGCGCCCATTGATCGGTCGACGAGGCGAAGCAGACGTCGAGCTCCGGCCAGAGCGTCTGGGCGCAGAATTCGAGATGGGTGAGCACGCCGGCGGCAAGCGCCGTCGTCGTCGTCATGAAGAAATGGTCTTCGCTGAAGCGGCTGGTGGTGCCGTCGTCATAGATGAAACCGTCCTCGCGCAGCATGATGCCGTAGCGCGCCTTGCCGACGGCAAGCTTGGCAAAGCCGTTGCAATAGACCCGGTCGAGGAAGGCCGCGGCGTCGCGGCCGAAGATTTCGATCTTGCCGAGCGTCGAGACGTCGCAGAGACCGGCATTTTTCCGGATGTTCAGCACTTCGCGGTCGACGCTTTCGCGCCACGTCATTTCGTCGGCGCGCGGGAACCAGGCGGAGCGATACCAGAGGCCGGTTTCGACGAAGACGGCGCCGTTCTTCTTCGCCCAGCCGTGCAGCGGCGATTTGCGCGCCGGCTGGAAATCCTTGCTGCGCGATGCCCCGGTCAAAGCGCCGAAGGAAACCGGCGTATAGAAGGGCCGGAAGGTCGTCGTTCCCACTTCGGCGGGCGACACGCCGCGCGCCTCGGCAAGGATGCCGATGGCGTTGATGTTGGAAAGCTTGCCCTGGTCGGTCGCCATGCCGCTTGTGGTGTAACGCTTGGCAAGCTCGACATGGCCGTAACCTTCGCGAACGGCAAGACCCAGATCTTTGAGATGCACGTCGTTCTGGTAATCGACGAAAGCCTTGCCCTTCGAGCCTTTGACCGACCAGAGCGGCTTCGTGCGTTGAGCCGTCTCGGTGGCGGAGGCAAAGGCCGGTTCCGCGGCGATGCCGATTGCCTTCAATGCGGCGGCAGCCTTTGCCGCGCCATCGCCGAGGCAGGCTGCAGTCTGCGCAAGGCCGGCAGCCGCGCCGGCAACGGCAAGACCATCCTGCGCAGCCGGCGCCAGAAACGCCGCAGCCTCGTTCGACCATTGCGGTTTGCCGCCGCGATGGCAGGCAAGATGGATGATTGGGCTCCAGCCCCCCGACATGGCAAGCGCATCCGCCTCGATCCGGCGAAAACCGTCTTCGGTCTCGACCTTGACGCCGCGCAGGCGCTTGCCGCCGAACGCGTCGACCACCCGGGCGCCCTTCAGCACCTCGGCACGGCCCCGCCAGCTCTTGCCGCCATCGGCGCGGCTGTCGACGATCGCCGCAACTCGAAGGCCGGCGGCTTCGAGGTCGGCAGCGGTGTCATATCCGGTATCGTTGGTGGTGAAGATCACCGTGCCTTGGCCTGGCGCGACCGCCTGCCGATTGAGATAGCTGCGCATGGCGCCTGCCATCATCACGCCGGGAATATCGTTGCCGCCGAAAACGAGCGGCCGCTCCTCGGCCCCTGTCGCCAGGATCGCCTGGCGGGCGACGATACGCCACAATCGTTCGATCGGGCGCTCCGGATCGGGCAGCGCCACATGCTTCTGCACGCGTTCGACGGCGCCGAAAACATTGTCGTCGTACCAGCCGAACACGGTCATGCGCGGCAGGCGGCGCACATTCGCCAGCCCTTCGAGTTCGGCCAGCAGCTCGCCGAGAACAGCGTCCGCCGGCTTGCCGTCGACAGCGCCGCGGGAAAGCAGACTGCCGCCGAATTCCGGGCCTTCGTCGGTGAGGATGACGCGCGCGCCGGCGCGCCCCGCCGTCAGCGCCGCGGCAAGACCGGCAGGGCCGGCACCGATCACTAGCAGATCGCAATGCGCCCAGCATTTCTCATAGGCATCGGGATCGGCTTCGTAGGAGGCGCGGCCAAGGCCCGCCGCCTTGCGGATCACCGGCTCGTAGAGCTTTTCCCAGAGGGCCGCCGGCCACATGAAGGTCTTGTAGTAAAAGCCGGCGCTGAGGAAAGGCGAGAGCAGGCCGTTGACCGCACCGACATCGAAACCGAGCGACGGCCAGCGGTTCTGGCTCTTGGCCGTCAGCCCCTGGTAAAGCTCGATCATTGTCGCGCGCGTGTTCGGTTCGGTGCGCCCGCCGCTGCCTGTCGTCACCAGCGCGTTCGGTTCGGCGGCCCCCGCCGTCAGAATGCCGCGCGGGCGGTGATATTTGAAGCTGCGTCCGACGAGCTGGATACCGTTGGCAAGCAGCGCCGAGGCGAGCGTGTCGCCCGGATGGCCTTGCAGCGCCTTGCCGTCAAAGGTGAAGCCGAGTGTCTTGTCGCGGTCGATGCGACCGCCGGAGGAAAGACGGAAGCTCGTCATGCCGGTTCTCCGCCGAGCTTGGCAAGGGCGGCATCCCTGACGCCGTGGACCGCATGGGTGACGGTGTCACGCTCGACGATCAGCCAGCGGCGGCATCCGGAGGAATGGTGCCAATATTCGCTGTGGCGGCCCTTCGGATTGTCGCGCAGATAGACATAGTCGTACCAGGCATCCGCGCCGGCATCCGGCGCCGGCCGGACAAGCTTCGCATCGCCGCGGATCGAGAATTCCTCCTTGGGGCGGACGCCGCAATGGGGACATGAAATCAGGCTTGCCATTGTCTAAATGTCCTCAGTGCAGGTTGGGCTGGGCGCCGACGCCCTTTTCGTCGATCTGATAGCCGCGCGCGAAACGGTCGAGCCGGAAGGCACGTGCCGTCTGGTGCGGCGTGTTGCGGGCGATCAGATGGGCGTAACAGAAGCCGGAGGCGGGCGTGGCCTTGAAGCCGCCGTAACACCAGCCGGCGTTGAGATAGAGATTGTCGATATGGGTGCGGTCGATGATCGGCGAGCCGTCCATGCTCATATCCATCACCCCGCCCCAGGAGCGCAGGTAGCGCACGCGGGACAGGGAGGGGATCATCGCAACTCCGGCCTCGGCGACATGTTCGACCGATGCCAAATTGCCGCGCTGCGCATAGGAATTATAGCCGTCGATATCGCCGCCGAAGACGAGGCCGCCCTTGTCGGACTGGGAGACGTAGAAATGCCCGGCGCCGAAGGTGACGACATTGTCGATGAAAGGCTTCAGCCCTTCGGAAACGAAGGCCTGCAGCACATGGCTTTCGATCGGCAGGCGAAGGCCGGCCATATCGGCGACGACGGTGGAATTGCCGGCCGCCGCCAGCGCCAGCTTGCCGCAGCCGATGAAGCCCCTGCTGGTCTCGACACCGGTCACCTTCCCGTTTTCGGTGCGGATGCCCGTGACTTCGCACTGGGTGATGATGTCGACGCCGCGGCCGTCTGTGCCGCGGGCATAGCCCCAGGCGACCGCGTCGTGACGCACCGTGCCGCCACGCGGCTGGTATAAACCACCCATGACCGGGAAACGGGCATTGTCGAAATCGAGGAAGGGCAGCTTCTTGCGCACCGCCTGCCGGTCGAGCAGCTCGGCATCGACGCCGTGCAGCCGCATGGCGTTGCCGCGGCGCGTATAGGCGTCACGCTGCGCGTCGGAATGAAAAAGGTTGAGCACGCCGCGCTGCGAGACCATGGCGTTGAAGTTGAAGTCCTGCTCCAAGCCTTCCCAGAGCTTCATCGACAGTTCGTAGAAGGGATTGTTGCCCGGCAGCAGGTAGTTGGACCTTATGATCGTCGTGTTCCTGCCGATATTGCCGGAGCCGAGATAGCCCTTTTCGAGCACGGCGACATTGGTGACGCCGAATTCCTTGGCAAGATAATAGGCGGTGGCAAGACCGTGACCGCCGCCGCCGACGATGACGACGTCGTAATGCGGCTTCGGCGCGGGGTCGCGCCAAGCGGGCGCCCAGCCCTTGTTGCCGCGAAGGCCGTTGAGGAAAATCGAAAGAGCGGAATAGCGCATGGGTCAACCCGAAAAGAACGACTGCATGATGACAGAAGGGATGTGATTGACTTGCGCAATTGGGACTTCAATGATTAGAAAAGAGACATGCCCTTAGTGGAAACTAGGCCCGATAGCAGAAGTGTCCAGGAGATCGGCTTCATCCTGATTCCGGGATTCGCGCTGATGTCTTACGCTTCGGCGACCGAGCCGCTCAGGGCGGCAAACCTTCTGGCGGGGCGCGAGATCTATCGGCTACGGATATTCTCGCCGGATGGCGCATCGGCGCTCTCCTCCTCCGGCGTAAGCGTACCCGCCGAACCTCTGCCCGTCAGAGGCTCGGGGCTTGGAACGGCTTTCGTCTGCGCCGGCGGTTCGCCGCGCGACTGGCGGTATCCGGGCGTGTTTGCCTGTTTGCGGCAGCTGTCGCGCGAAGGTGTGAGGATCGGCGGCATCTCGGGCGGTCCCTATCTGATGGCCGCCGCCGGTCTGCTTGCCGGCCGCGACTTCACCGTCCATTGGGAGCATGCGGCAGCCCTTCTCGAAGCCTTTCCGGATCTCACGCCGCGCCAGGCGCGGTTCGTGATCGACGGCAACCGCATCACTTGCGGCGGCGGCATTGCGCCGCTCGATATGATGCATGTGCTGATCGCCGAGCGGATGGGGCCAGATTTCGCCCGCCGGGTCAGCGACTGGTATCTTCACACGGAGGTCAACGAACCCGCCGCTCCCCAGCGCGCCTCACTCGCCGAGCGCTACGGCGTCCACCACCCCGGCCTGCTCAATGTTCTCGAGCGGATGGAAGAGACGATCGAGATGCCGCTCGACCGCGCAGCCATGGCGCTCATCGCCGGTGTCACTCCCCGTCACCTCGACCGGCTCTTTTCAACCCATCTCGGCACGACCTTTCTCGATCAGTATCACAGGATTAGGCTTCAGCATGCCCAACGCCTGCTGAAGCAGAGCCCGCTTTCCATCTCTGAAATCGCGGTCGCCACCGGTTTTTCCAGTTCGAGCCATTTTTCCCGCATGTTTCGATCCGTCTACGGTACGGCTCCGAGTGAGGCGCGGCGCGATTGAGTTTTCTTCAAGGTTGAGGAAATTTCACTACCACGATAGGGTTGCCTTCAGACAAAAGAAGGCGGCAGCGGAAAAATCCATGAAATCCAAACATGAAGCGGAAAAGCAACCGGAACCGGCGCAGGGCGGACGCACCCCCTTTTCCCAGGACCCGCATGCCGTTCGAGAACCGAAGGAAAACAACCTCGAAATGGCGATCGGCCATGAGGTGCGGGCCTACCGCAAGAAACTCGGCATCACCGTCACCGATCTCGCGGCTGCGACCGGCATTTCACTCGGAATGCTGTCGAAGATCGAGAACGGCAACATCTCGCCGTCGCTGACGACGCTGCAGTCATTGTCGAGGGCGCTCGGCGTGCCGCTGACGGCCTTTTTTCGCCGCTACGAGGAGCCGCGCAACGCCGTCTTCGTCAAGGCGGGGCAGGGCGTCGAGCTGGAACGGCGCGGCACCCGCGCCGGCCATCAATATAATCTGCTCGGCCATATCGACAACAACACCAGCGGCGTCATCGTCGAGCCTTATCTCATCACGCTGACGGCCGATTCCGATGTTTTCCCGACCTTCCAGCATGAGGGCATGGAGTTTCTCTACATGCTCGAAGGCGAGGTCATCTACCGCCACGGAGACCAGCTTTTCCAGATGCAGCCGGGAGACAGCCTGTTCTTCGACGCCGATGCGCCGCATGGGCCGGAGCAACTGGTAAAACTGCCGAGCAGGTACCTCTCGATTATCAGCTATCCCCAGCAGAACTCGCGAAGCTGATTTGCCTTAGAAGAAAAGTTTATTCCTGCCAGTTGAAGTCCATCCATAGACCTGCTAGTCCTTTCTCAACATGAAAGGAGGCACAGGCGATGTGCGGCATTGTTGGATTGTTCCTCAAGGACAAGAGCCTTGAGCCTCAGCTCGGAAACCTGCTTTCGGATATGCTGATCACCATGACGGATCGCGGGCCGGACTCGGCCGGTATCGCGATCTATGGCGGCTCCGCAGAGGGCAAAGCGAAAATCACCATCCAGTCTGCCAACCCAGGCGTTGACTTCGAAGGCCTGGCCGCTGACCTCGAGGAAGCCGGCATCAAAGCCCATGTGTGGATCAAGAGCACGCACGCGGTCATTGAGCTTGATGCCTCCAAGCTTGGAGCAGTGCGCGAGGCGCTCGAACGCATTCGCCCGGCAGTCCGCCTTATGGGCTCGGGTGAAAGCGTCGAAATCTACAAGGAAATCGGTCTCCCAAAAGACGTCGTGGCGCGGTTCGGCGTCCGCGCGATGAGCGGAACCCACGGCATCGGCCATACCCGCATGGCGACGGAATCCGCCGTCACCACCCTCGGCGCCCATCCATTCTCGACCGGCGCCGACCAGTGCCTCGTGCACAATGGCTCGCTGTCCAACCACAACAACCTGCGCCGCGAACTGGTTCGCGAAGGCATGACCTTCGAGACGCAGAACGATTCCGAAGTCGCCGCCGCCTATCTGACAGCCGAAATGGCCAAGGGCAAAGATCTCGGCCAGGCTCTGACGGGCGCGCTCGACGACCTCGACGGCTTCTTCACCTTTGTCGTCGGCACCAAATCCGGCTTCGGCGTCGTGCGCGACCCGATCGCCTGCAAGCCCGCCGTCATGGCCGAGACGGAGCAATATGTCGCCTTCGGTTCGGAATACCGCGCGCTGGTCAATCTTCCCGGCATCGAGAATGCCCGCGTCTGGGAGCCGGAGCCGGCAACTGTCTACTTCTGGGATCACGACAAGGCCGCCTGAGGCGCGCCTGAAAGCCAAGAGGCGGCGCAGACCGTCTCCCGGACCAATGAGGATTCAATGCCGACCTTCGATCTTTCCAACACGCCTCTTCGCGAACTGAACAGCGCGCTACACGCTCTCTCCAAAGGCGCCAACGACACTGAATTCGAGGTCGTCAACCCTCGCGGCAGCCATGCCGTCGCCGTCGGGATCGACAGCCCGGTGACGGTCGCTGTCAGGGGATCTGTCGGCTATTACTGCGCCGGCATGAATGACGGCGGCAAGATTACGGTTCATGGCTCGGCTGGACCGGGTGTTGCCGAAAACATGATGTCCGGCACCGTCGTCATCGAGGGCGACGCCAGCCAATATGCCGGGGCGACCGGCCGCGGTGGCCTGCTCGTCATCAAGGGCAATGCCGCTTCGCGCTGCGGCATTTCGATGAAGGGCATCGACATCGTTGTACACGGCAGCATCGGCCACATGTCGGCCTTCATGGGCCAGTCCGGCCATCTCGTCGTCCTTGGCGACGCAGGCGATGCGCTCGGGGATTCGCTCTACGAAGCGAAGCTGTTCGTCCGCGGCGAGGTCAAAAGCCTCGGCTCCGACTGTATCGAGAAAGAGATGCGGCCGGAGCATCTGGAGAAGCTTGCCGAACTGCTCGGCAAGGCAGGCGTGACGGACGTCAGACCCGAAGAGTTCAAACGCTACGGCTCGGCTCGCAAGCTCTACAATTTCAACATCGACAACGCCGACGCGTATTGAGGCGAGGGACATCCATGAGCTATCACAACCCCTATACCCCGCCCCGCAAGTCCGCGACGTTCGACGATTATACGCTGGCCGAAATCCGCCGTGCGGCGGCCACCGGCATCTATGACATCCGTGGCGCCGGCACCAAGCGCAAGGTTCCGCATTTCGACGATCTCTTATTTCTCGGCGCCTCCATCTCGCGTTATCCGCTCGAAGGCTACCGCGAGAAGTGCGACACGACAGTGGTGCTCGGCTCACGTTTCGCCAAGAAGCCGATCATGCTCAAGACACCGATCACCATTGCCGGCATGAGCTTCGGCGCGCTTTCCGGCAATGCGAAGGAAGCGCTCGGCCGCGGTGCGACGATAGCGGGCACCTCGACCACCACAGGCGACGGCGGCATGACGGATGAGGAACGCGGTCATTCGCAGACGCTGGTCTACCAATATCTGCCGTCGCGCTACGGCATGAACCCGAAGGATTTGCGCCGCGCCGATGCAATCGAAGTCGTGGTCGGCCAGGGCGCCAAGCCCGGCGGCGGCGGCATGCTGCTCGGCCAGAAGATCTCCGACCGCGTCGCCAATATGCGCAATCTGCCGAAGGGCATCGACCAGCGCTCGGCCTGCCGCCATCCGGATTGGACCGGCCCCGACGATCTGGAAATCAAGATCATGGAACTGCGCGAAATCACCGATTGGGAAAAGCCGATCTACGTCAAGGTCGGCGGCGCGCGCCCGTATTACGATACCGCTCTTGCCGTGAAGGCGGGTGCCGACGTCGTCGTGCTCGACGGCATGCAGGGCGGGACCGCGGCGACGCAGGACGTCTTCATCGAGAATGTCGGCATGCCGACGCTTGCCTGCATTCGTCCGGCTGTTCAGGCGCTGCAGGATCTCGGTATGCACCGGAAGGTGCAGCTCATCGTTTCCGGCGGCATCCGCTCCGGCGCCGACGTTGCCAAGGCGCTGGCGCTCGGCGCCGACGCCGTGGCGATCGGCACGGCAGCGCTTGTGGCGATCGGCGACAACGATCCGCGCTGGGAAGAGGAATATCAGAAGCTCGGCACCACGGCCGGCGCTTATGACGACTGGCACGAAGGCAAGGATCCGGCCGGCATCACCACCCAGGATCCGGAGCTCGCAAAACGCCTCGACCCGGTCGCGGCCGGCCGCCGCCTCGCCAACTACCTGAAGGTGATGACGCTGGAGGCCCAGACGATCGCGCGTGCCTGTGGCAAGAACCACCTGCACAATCTCGAGCCGGAAGACCTGGTCGCACTGACGATCGAGGCATCGGCCATGGCGCAGGTGCCGCTCGCCGGCACCAACTGGATTCCCGGCAAGGGAGGCTTCTGATTTCTACCGGCCGGGCAAACGTCCCGGCCGTGTCATATCCATAACCAAAGTGTCTCCAAGAAATCCAAAGGGGAACGAGAATGACACTGGACCTTGCTGCTTTTGCCAGAGACAAAGGCATCAAATATTTCATGATCAGCTACACCGACCTGTTCGGCGGCCAACGCGCCAAGCTGGTTCCGGCGGAAGCGATCGCCGATATGCAGAGAGATGGCGCCGGTTTCGCGGGCTTCGCCACCTGGCTCGATCTGACGCCTGCCCATCCCGACCTGTTTGCGGTTCCCGATGCTTCCTCCGTCATCCAGCTCCCATGGAAGAAGGACGTCGCATGGGTTGCAGCCGACTGCGTCATGGACGATCGGCCTGTCGAACAGGCGCCGCGCGTGCTGCTGAAAAGACTGGTCGCCGAGGCTGCGAAAGAAGGGCTCAGGGTGAAAACCGGCGTGGAGCCGGAGTTCTTCCTGATCTCCGCCGACGGCTCGGTGATTTCAGATCAATTCGATACCGCCGAAAAGCCTTGCTACGATCAGCAGGCGGTGATGCGCCGCTACGACGTCATCGCCGAGATTTGCGATTACATGCTCGAACTCGGCTGGAAGCCCTATCAGAACGACCACGAGGATGCGAACGGCCAGTTCGAGATGAACTGGGAATATGACGATGTTCTGAAGACGGCGGACAAGCACTCCTTTTTCAAGTTCATGGTCAAGTCGGTCGCCGAAAAACACGGGCTTCGCGCCACCTTCATGCCGAAGCCCTTCATGGGCCTGACCGGGAACGGCTGCCATGCCCATATCTCGGTCTGGGACGTCGACGGCAGGGTCAACGCCTTCGCGGACAAGGAAATGGCCTTCGGGCTCTCCGCCCAGGGCAAGACCTTCCTGGGCGGCATCATGAAACATGCCTCGGCGCTGGCGGCGATCACCAATCCGACGGTCAATTCCTACAAGCGCATCAACGCGCCGCGCACGACATCGGGCGCCACCTGGTCACCCAACACCGTGACCTGGACGGGCAACAACCGCACCCACATGGTGCGCGTGCCGGGACCGGGACGTTTCGAACTGCGTTTGCCGGACGGGGCGGTCAACCCCTACCTGCTGCAGGCGATCATCATCGCCGCCGGTCTCGACGGCATCCGCAGCCAGGCAGACCCCGGCCCGCACTACGATATCGACATGTATGCCGAGGGGCATTTGGTGAAGGACGCGCCGCGCCTGCCGCTCAATCTGCTCGATGCGTTGCGCGCCTATGATGCCGACGAAGGCCTGAAGCAAGCGATCGGCGCCGAATTTTCGGCCGCTTATCTCAAGCTCAAGCATCGGGAATGGAATGCCTATTGCTCGCATTTCACCCAGTGGGAACGCGACAGCACGCTCGACATCTGAGCGGCTGGACGACGTCTTCGACGACTGCTGGCATGCCGAGCCGACAAGACCCCGGCGTGACCAGGCCCCTCTGCGCTTGAAACGGCGAAGGAAGAGCCGACATGAAAAACTTCGTACTCACGGTATCCTGCAAATCGACGCGCGGCATCGTTGCAGCGATTTCGGGCTATCTGGCCGGCAAGGGCTGCAACATCATCGACTCCAGCCAGTTCGACGACCTCGATACCGGCAGGTTCTTCATGCGCGTCAGCTTCATTTCCGAGGAAGGACTTGCCGGTTCCGCGATCAGCGCCGATTTTGCCGCCGTCGCCGCGCCCTTCGCGATGGAGTACGAATTCCACGACAGCGAGAGCCGCATGAAGGTGCTGCTGATGGTGTCGCGCTTCGGCCATTGTCTCAACGACCTGCTCTACCGCTGGAAGATCGGGGCGCTACCGATCGACATCGTCGGCGTCGTCTCCAACCATTTCGACTACCAGAAGGTCGTGGTCAATCACGACATCCCCTTCCACCACATCAAGGTGACGAAGGAGAACAAGCCGCAGGCCGAAGCCCAGCTCGTCGATCTCGTCGATCAGACCGGCACCGAGCTGATCGTGCTCGCCCGCTACATGCAGGTCCTCTCCGATCAGCTCTGCAAGCAGATGTCGGGCAAGATCATCAACATCCACCACTCCTTCCTGCCGAGCTTCAAGGGCGCCAACCCTTACAAGCAGGCCTATCAGCGCGGCGTCAAGCTGATCGGCGCGACCGCCCATTACGTCACCGCCGATCTCGACGAAGGCCCGATCATCGAGCAGGACACCGCCCGCATCACCCATGCGCAGTCGCCCGACGACTATGTCTCGATCGGCCGCGACGTCGAAAGCCAGGTGCTGGCGCGCGCCATCCACGCCCATATCCATCACCGCACCTTCATCAACGGCAACCGCACCGTCGTCTTCCCGGCAAGCCCCGGAAGCTACGCCTCCGAACGCATGGGCTGAGAGATGGTCGAGGTCATCGACGGCAAGCTTGTTGCTGCATCCGTAATCGAGACGGTCAAGAGTGCGACGGCAGCGCTGGAAAAGATGAGCGGCGTCACGACAGGCCTTGCGGTCATCATCGTCGGCGACGATCCGGCAAGCCACGCCTATGTCGGCTCCAAGAGCCGCATGGCCAAGGAATGTGGTTTCAAGTCCGTCCAGCACACGCTGCCGGCGGACACGAAGCAGGAAGAGCTCGCAGCACTTGTCGCCACGCTTAACGCCGATCCGTCGATCCACGGCATCCTGGTTCAATTGCCCTTGCCGAAACCGCTCGACAGTGAACCGATCATCCAGTCGATCCTGCCGGAAAAAGATGTCGACGGCCTCAGCGTCGTCAATGCCGGCAAGCTCGCCACCGGCGACCTGAAGACCGGTCTGGTGTCCTGCACGCCGGCGGGCGCCATGGTCTTCGTCCGCCGCACCCATGGCGAGGATCTCTCCGGCCTCAATGCCGTCGTCATCGGCCGTTCCAACCTGTTCGGCAAGCCGATGGCGCAACTGCTGCTCAACGCCAATGCGACGGTGACGATCGCTCACTCCAGGACCAAGAATCTGGCAGAGGCCTGCCGCAATGCCGATATCCTGGTTGCGGCCGTCGGCCGGCCGGAGATGGTCAAGGCCGAGTGGGTCAAGCCGGGCGCGACCGTGATCGACATCGGCATCAATCGCGTGCCGGCTCCTGAGAAGGGCGAGGGCAAGACCCGGCTCGTCGGTGACGTCGCCTTCCGGGAAGTCTCCGAAATCGCCAGCACCATCACGCCGGTTCCGGGCGGCGTCGGCCCAATGACCATCGCCATGCTGATGGCCAATACCGTCATCTCCGCCCATCGCACTGCTCGGCAGGTGCCGCCGAAGTTTTGAGTGGAATGCTGTCTGACGGGCTTGCCATGGCGCGAAAGATTTATATAGTCAGGAAATAAATATTCCGTAGAGGAAATAAGAGGGAACGGAAATGGCTTTATCATGGCGTTTCTCCGTGTTGGCGGATCGGCATCGCGCTCTGGGATCGAAGCTCGAGGACTGGAGCGGCATGGGAACCGCCTGGACCTACGAGAAGGACATGTCGGAAGAACATGTCGCCGTTCGCACCAAGGCCGGCATCATGGATGTCTCGGGGCTGAAGAAGGTGCATCTGGTCGGCCCGCACGCCATCGCCGTCCTCGACTACATCACCACCCGCGACCTGACGAAGATCTATCCCGGCCGCTCGGTCTACGCGACCATGCTGAACGACCGCGGCCACTTCACCGACGATTGCATCGTCTATCGCACCGGCCCGAATTCCTGGATGCTGGTGCATGGCTCTGGCTCCGGTCACGAGGAAGTCGTCAAGCAGGCGGCGGGCCGCAATTGCGCGGTGCTCTTCGACGACGACCTGCATGACCTGTCGCTGCAGGGTCCGCTTGCGGTCGACTACCTCGCCAAATATGTGCCCGGCATCCGCGACCTCAAATATTTCCACCACATGCAGACGACGCTGTTCGGCGCACCCGTGATGATTTCGCGCACCGGCTATACCGGCGAGCGCGGCTACGAGATCTTCGTGCGCGGCCAGGACGCCGTCATGGTCTGGGACCGGATCATCGAGGAAGGCAAGGAGATGGGCATCATCCCCTGCTGCTTCTCGGTGCTCGACATGCTGCGTGTCGAAAGCTATCTGCTGTTCTACCCCTACGACAATTCGCAGATGTATCCCTTCGCCGACCAGCCGCCAGGCGACAGTCTCTGGGAACTCGGCCTCGACTTCACCGTCAGCCCCGGCAAGACGGGCTTCCGCGGCGCCGAGGAACATGCCCGCCTCAAGGGCAAGGAGCGCTTCAAAATCTTCGGCATGCTGATCGATGCCGACGGACCGGCCGACCTCGGCGACGAGGTCTTTGCCGACGGCAAGAAGGTCGGCGTCATCACCTGCCCGAGCTATTCGTCGCTGACGAAACAATCCATGGCGATCGCCCGTCTCGACGTTAACAAGGCGGTGCATGGGACGAAACTCGAAGTCCGCGGCAAGACCGTGAAGGCAAGCGCCACCGCCCACACGCTTCCCTTCGACGATCCGGACAAGAAGAAGAGGACTGCCGTGGGTTAAGGAGCACGCGCATGCTCGTTGCAGGCATCAAGAGCCGACCAGTCTATAAGGGCCTGACCATCCAGCCGCGCGCCCGGCGGCACATTTTCGCACTCGAAGGGGAGGGCGCCAAGGCTCTCCTCGACCAGCAGCCGGCGCTTGACGAAACGGCGCTTTCCCGCAGCGAAATCCTCTATGTCGCCCGCGGCTCTCAAGGGTCCGGTCTGGACGAGACGCTGCGCGGCCTCGGCGCCGACATGTTCTTCACCGCGCCGACGATCGCAACGCTGCTCTTCCGGTTGAAGGGATCGCTCGGGACGGCCCATATGGGCACTCGGCTTTATATCTCCGGCACGGAGGGCTTCATCGGCCAGGCGATGCTCGTGGCGCTTGATTACGGTATGGACCACGCCTCCATCATCACCGAGCATCGCGGCTCGCTGGCCAGGCGGGTGCAATGCGTCCATTGCAAGGGCATCACCGACGACGTCACCACAAGTCCCTTCGCCTGCAGCCATTGCGGGCTGACGCTTCTTGTCCGCGATCACTATTCGCGGCGGCTCGCCGCCTTCCAGGGCGTCAACATCGACGCGGAAGAGCCCGGCAGCGCGCCTCAGCCAGAGGAGTTGTTCCTTTGAGCGGCGGCACTGAAATTCCCGTGCGCGTAGCGCGAATCACTCCGATCGCCGAGCGCGTCAAGCGTTTCCGCTTCGAGCGCCTCGATGGCAAGCCGATGCCCTATTTTTCCGGCGGCGCCCATATCATCGTGTCGATGAACGATGGCGGCCATATGCGCCGCAATGCCTATTCGCTGATGTCTCCCCCGCACGACTGCGCGGCCTACGAAATCAGCGTGCTGCATGTCGAGGATTCACGCGGCGGCTCCACCTTCATGCATGAGAAGGTCACCGAAGGTGACGAGCTGAAGGTCAGCTATCCCGTCAACCTCTTCCAGCCCGACTGGCGCGGGCGCAAGCATCTTCTGATCGCCGGCGGCATCGGCATTACGCCTTTCATTGCGATGATGGAGCAGTTTTCCCGCGAAGGCGCCGCCTTCGAGCTGCATTACGCCATCCGAACGCGCGACCGCGGCGCCTACTGGCGCGAACTCCTGGAGCGCTATGGTCCGCATCGCGTCAAGATTCATTGTGACGCCGAAGGCAGTGCCATCCCGCTGACGCGTCTGCTCGACTGCCAGCCGCTCGGCACGCATCTTTATGTCTGCGGCCCCTCCGGCATGATCGACGGTGTGATGAAAGCGGGGCTCGATGCCGGCTGGCCGGAGCAGAACCTGCATTCGGAACGGTTCCTCTCATCCTTGCCCGGTAAGCCCTTCACGATCGAGCTTCTACGCTCCGGCAAGACCGTGAAGGTCGGCCATCACGAAAGCATGCTGGAGGCGATCGAGGCGGCCGGCGTCGACGCCCCCTTCCTCTGTCGCGGCGGCGCCTGCGGTCAATGCGAAACGGCGGTCGCCGTCTGCGAGGGCAAACTGCTGCACAACGACGTCTATCTGACGAGCGAAGAAAAGGCATCCGGCAGCAAGGTGATGATCTGTGTTTCCCGCTTCGAGGGAAACACGCTGCATCTTGATCTCTGACGGCATCGGAAAAAGGAGACCGGACATGGCTATCGCCTTCAAGCAAGAAACATTCCGGAACGATTTCAGTTACCGGAACAGTCCGGGGAACATCCGTCGTTTTCCGTTCCCCTTCGACCGCGACGAATACATGTATTCGGTCAACATGGAGCCACATGTGCGCGGCCGGGCGGGAACCGTCTACGAAAACCTGATCGATGTCGACGAGCATTACGTCGCCGAGATGCACGACCGGGCGCTGGTGCTGAAGGAAGATCCGCTGCGCTACCAGGCCCTGCCGCACATGATGAGCGCGCAATGGGACACGCTCGAACTTTTGATGGAAGAGCAGGCGGCGGGTTACCCCGACCATTTCACGCTGATCCGCAACGGCGACCAGTGGCGCTGGATCAACCGTCCGCTCGGTATCGACGACAGCTTCACCTTCGGCGATGCTTCGACGCTGCCCTGTGAGCCCTTCGAATATATCACCCGCCAGGCCCAGGGCGATTTCTGCATCGTCGACCAGCGCGACGGCAATTTGTGGATGGATGCCGGCATGGTGACGACGCAGGCCGATTGGTCGCTCGATTTCGACATCGGCATGAACTTCATGGAATGGCACGGGCCGGTGCCGCTCGCCCATCAGATCGGCGTCTTCGACCGGGCGCTGAAATTCCTCCTGAACCTGCAGCAGGGCAAGCCGACGCGGCGCTTCAACTGGACGATGACGATCAATCCGCGGCTCGACACCAGCCCGGAGAATTATCCTAAATGGGGTCCTGACCGCACGACGGTGACGCCTGAGAATGTCGGCGAGAAGGTGCATCTGCGCGTCGAATTGCAGAGCCTCTGGCGCCTGCCGCGCTCCAACGCCATCCTTTTTGTCATCCGCTGCTATCTGATGAACATGGAAGAACTCGTCACCGTGCCGAAATGGGCGCGGCGCTTCCCGCGGGTGCTGAAGACGCTGCCGCCGGAACTCATCGGCTATAAGGGCCTCACCCGCTATCGCGAGACCACGATCGACTGGCTTTCCAAATATGACGACGGGGCTCCGACCAGCCCCGGTATTTATCCGGATTGAGAGAAATGCCTTAACATCCTGAATTTCTGGATAATTACATCCTCCTTCGATTTCAGTTCGAGGAGTTATCCAGGAGATGATGCCATATAATCAAGAGGGGAATGCTTCATGACAAGAGTAGCCGTCATCGGTGCCGGTCCGTCCGGGCTGGCGCAGCTGCGCGCCTTTCAATCGGCTGCCCAGAAGGGTGCCGAAATCCCGGAGATCGTTTGCTTCGAAAAGCAGTCGGACTGGGGCGGGCTCTGGAACTATACCTGGCGCACCGGCCTCGACGAATATGGCGAACCGGTCCATGGCAGCATGTATCGCTACCTCTGGTCGAACGGCCCGAAGGAATGTCTCGAATTCGCCGATTATTCCTTCGAGGAGCATTTCGGCAAACCGATCGCCTCCTATCCGCCGCGCGCCGTGCTCTGGGACTATATCAAGGGCCGCGTCGAGAAGGCGAATGTCCGCCATTGGGTGCGCTTCAGCACGCCGGTGCGCATGGTCCGCTTCGATGAGGCCACGAAGAAATTCACGGTGACGGCGCATAACCGCATCGAGGACCGGATGTATGACGAGGAATTCGACTATGTCGTCGTTGCGAGCGGTCACTTCTCGACACCGAACGTGCCCTATTTCGAGGGCGTGAAGACGTTCAACGGCCGCGTCCTGCACGCCCACGATTTCCGCGACGCGCTCGAGTTCAAGGGCAAGGACATCCTGATCGTCGGCCGCAGCTATTCGGCCGAAGACATCGGTTCGCAATGCTGGAAATACGGCGCGAAATCGGTGACGACGAGCTACCGTTCAAAGCCGATGGGCTTCAAATGGCCGGAGAATTTCGAAGAACGGCCGCTGCTGACCAGGCTCGAAAACCGCACGGCGCATTTCCTCGACGGGTCGAGCAAGGAAGTCGACGCCCTGATCCTGTGCACCGGATACCAGCACCATTTCCCCTTCCTGCCCGACGATCTCCGCCTGAAGACGGCCAACCGCCTGTGGGCCGACAGCCTCTACAAGGGCGTGATCTTCGACAAGAACCCGCAGCTCTTCTATATCGGCATGCAGGACCAGTTCTATACTTTCAACATGTTCGACGTTCAGGCTTGGTGGGCGCGCGACGTGATGATGGGCCGCATCACCCTGCCGCCGGAAGAGGAACTGAAGGCGAATTTCGACATGTGGCGCGCCCGCGAGGAGACGCTCGAAGATGCCGAGCAGATGATCTGGTATCAGGGCGACTACGTGAAGGAACTGCTCGCCGAGACCGATTATCCCTCCTTCGACATCGAAGGCACCAACAAGACCTTCATGGAGTGGGAACATCACAAGGCCCACAACATCATGGGCTTCCGCGATCATGCCTATCGATCGCTGATGACCGGCAACATGTCGCCGACGCACCACACGCCCTGGGTCGAGGCGCTGGACGATTCCATGGAGGAATATCTGCGCAACTGAAGACGGCATGCCGCATAATTTATTAGATCCGAATCGATTTCCGGATAAAATCATGCGGCAGATTCAAAGTGCTACGGCCCCGCATGGCAGGAAGAGAGCCGTTCGTTGCGGCTCCTTCCAACTTTTAAAGTGAAGTGAGTAATCCAATTCGCAACTCCTCCTGTCGAGCGAGGCCCTCATGGATTTTCAAACAAGCATTCTCGGGCGCATGAGCGGTTTTCTTTACCGCTGCCGCGCCGATGAAAACTACACGATGCTTGAGATGACCAACGGCATCGAGCGCATTTTCGGTTACCCCGCCGACGAAATCATCGGCAACAGGACACGGACTTTCACCTCGATCATGTACGAGGAAGACGTGCCTTTGATGGACGAGGTGGTCGGGCGAGCGCTCGAGCAGCGGACGGACTGGACGATGGAATACCGCATCCGCCACGCCAGGGGCCATCTCATCTGGGTGACCGAGACCGGTGGCGGCATCTGGGACGAGAAGGGTGAACTTCTCTATCTCGAAGGCAGCATCGTCAATATCGAATCGCTCTATCAGCGAATCGACGAACAGACCGCCGACATGCGTGTCACCGCCTCGAAGACCAACGAGATCCTGCAATCGCTGCGTTACCTGAAGCTGCTTGCCGTCAATGCCGGCATCGAGGCGGCCCGTGCCGGCACCGCCGGGTCAGGCTTTGCCGTGCTTGCCGCCGAGATGCGCACGCTTGCCAACTCCTCGGAAGAGGCCGCACGCGCCATTTCCGACGCCCAACGCAAGGCGCAAGGCTGAGCGTTACCCAAGCAGCGATTGAATTTGCGGCTCACGATGAAAGGCGTCCGGTTAACTATGCCGAGCACCTTCCGATCGCGGTGCAATTTCAATTACTTGGTACAGTGCCGCCCGCGAAAAACCTCCTACCGTTGCAGGGAATGTTAAGGCCGCGTTAACCCTTTGTTAACCATACCGGCGGTAGACATGGTCAACGATTTCTTCACATAGATGACCAAAGTGCTAACAGACGCTCGCTCTATCCGCATCAAGGGCCGCTCTTTCCTGGCGGTCATGCTGTCCCCGGACCTGCCGATCGATGATTGGCTGACCAGACTGGACGATCTGGCTGCCCGTTCGGCCGGCTTCTTCCTCGGACGGCCTGTCGTGCTCGATTTGACGGATCTGCAAATCGACCGGCCGCAGTTGAAAGACCTCATCGCCGAACTTGCCAAGCGCAATGTCAGCATCATGGGGATCGAGGGCGCCCGCCCGTCGATCCTCGGCGCGGGCATGCCTCCGGCGCTGAAAGGCGGCCGCTCCGCTTCCGACATCGAGGTTCAGGCGAATGAGCCTGCCGATCCGGTGGCCAAGCCGACAGCGACCGAGACCCGCCCGGCAACGACGACGCAATCCATCGTCATCAGGGAACCGGTGCGCTCGGGGCAGTCGGTGATTTTCCCGGAAGGCGACGTCACCGTCATAGGATCTGTTGCCTCGGGCGCCGAGGTCATCGCCGGCGGCTCCGTCCATATCTACGGCGCGTTGCGCGGCCGGGCCATGGCAGGCTCCATCGGCAACGCGTCGGCGCGGATCTTTTGCCGCAAGCTCGAAGCCGAACTGGTGGCGATCGACGGCATCTACAAAATGGCGGAAGACATGGCCCCCAATCTTCGCGGACAGGCTGTTCAGCTCTGGCTCGAAGAGGACGCGATCATGGCGGAAAAACTGATCTGACCCGGCTGCGGCCACGGCAAAGGAGAGAGAAATGGGGAAAGTGATCGTCGTCACGTCAGGCAAGGGCGGGGTCGGAAAGACGACCTCGACCGCCGCTTTGGGAGCGGCGCTGGCGCAACGCAATGAAAAGGTCGTCGTCGTTGATTTCGACGTCGGCTTACGCAATCTCGACCTCGTGATGGGCGCAGAGCGCAGGGTCGTCTACGACCTGATCAACGTCATCCAGGGGGACGCCAAGCTCACCCAGGCGTTGATCCGCGACAAGCGGCTGGAGACGCTGTTCCTGCTGCCGGCCTCTCAAACCCGCGACAAGGACAATCTGACGGCCGAGGGCGTCGAGCGCGTCATCAACGATCTGAAGCGCTACTTCGACTGGATCATCTGCGACAGCCCCGCCGGGATCGAGCGCGGCGCAACGCTTGCCATGCGCCATGCCGACGTTGCCGTGGTCGTCACCAACCCGGAAGTCTCGTCGGTGCGCGACTCCGACCGCATCATCGGCCTGCTCGATGCCAAGACCGCCAAGGCCGAACGCGGCGAGCGGATGGAAAAGCACCTGCTGCTCACCCGGTACGACGCCAACCGCGCCGAACGCGGAGACATGCTGAAGGTCGACGACGTCCTGGAGATCCTCTCCATCCCGCTCCTCGGCATCGTGCCGGAGAGCATGGACGTCCTGCGTGCGTCCAACATCGGTGCGCCGGTCACGCTGGCGGAAAGCCGCAGCGCGGCTGCGATGGCTTATTTCGATGCCGCGCGCCGGCTCGCCGGCGAAACCTTGCCGATCACGATCCCCGAGGAAAAGCGCAATCTTTTCGGCAAGATCTTCGGACGGAGGGCAGCATGAATATCTTCCGTCTTTTCAACAAGCAGAGAACGGCACCCGCCGCCCGCGAACGCTTGCAGGTGCTCCTTGCACACGAACGCTCATCGGCAGGATCGGACCTTGTTTCGCTGCTGCGCGAGGAAATCCTTGCGGTAATCGCAAAGCATGTCGAGCTCGACCACGACAAGGTGCAGGTGACGATCGACCGCAACGAGTTTGTCTCCACTCTTGAGATCGACGTCGAAATCCCGCTGAACGCGGCCGTACAGGCCGCTTGAGGCATTATCCGGGAGGCGACGGACGGAACCGATCGTCGTCTCCTGAACGCGAAGTGGGTTACGATCGGGGGCGCGTCTTCTGCGGATCGTAATGCGAAAGCGGCACGATTGTCGCCGGCAGGCGCTTCTGGTGGCCGTCGAGCTTGCCGATCTCGACCTCGGTGCCGGGGCTTGCATGCATCACGTCGATGCGGGCGAGCGCGATCGTCTTGCCGAGAACAGGCGAGCGCGTGGCGCTGGTGACGACGCCGATCTGGGCACGGCCGATGTGGATGCAGTCACCATGACCGACCGCCTCGTTCGCCTGGATATCAAGGCCGACGAGCAGATGGCGCGGATGTTCCTTGCGCCGGATCAGCGCCTCGCGGCCAATGAAATCGTCCTGCTTGGATTTCAGCGGCACTGTGAAGCCGATGCCGGCCTCGAACGGATCCGTCTGGTCGGTGAATTCGTGATGGGCGAAGATCAGGCCCGCCTCGATGCGGACCACGTCGAGTGCCCCCAGCCCCATTGGCTTCAGCCCGTGCGGCTGGCCTGCCTCCCAAACGGCATCGAACACCGTGACCGCATCCTTCGGATGACAAAAGATCTCGTAGCCGAGTTCGCCGGTATAGCCCGTGCGCGAGATTACCACCGGGGCGCCCTCGAATCCGCCGATGCGACCGACTGTGAAGCGGAACCATTCGAGTTCGCCGATCGCGGGCTGGCGCGGCGCCGTCCAGATGATCTCCTTCAGGATATCGCGGCTCCTGGGGCCTTGCAGCGCAATATTGTGCAATTGATCGGTCGATGAGCGGACCCAGGCGTTGAAGCCCTTCTTCTCGGCTTGCTGACGCAGCCATATGCCGCTGAAATCATCGCCGCCGATCCAGCGGAAGTTCTTCTCGCCGAGCCTGAAGAGCGTGCCGTCGTCGATCATGCCGCCATTTTCGTAGCACATGGCGGAATAGACGACCTGGCCGGTCGAGAGTTTTCGCACGTCGCGCGTCAGGCAGTATTGCAGCAGTTCCTCGGCGTCCGGACCTGTCACTTCGAACTTCCGTAAGGGCGAGAGATCGATGACGGCGGCGCGCTCGCGGCAGGCCCAGTATTCCTCGACCGGTCCTTCGGACGAGAAGCGGTTCGGCAGCCAGTAGCCGCGATATTCCGTATAATCTCGCGTCAACGCCGAAAGGCGGGGATGGAAGGCGGTTTCGCGCGTCAGTTCGGCTTCGGCATCTGGGGTCATGCGATAGGCTACCGCTCGTGAGAATTTCTCTTTTCCGGAAAAAGTGCGGACGTGGATATCCGTCGGATCCCAGCCGTTCGCCGCATCGATATCGTCCGGACAGGACGACGAGACGCAAATGAGATCGGTCAGCGCCCGCATCAGCACGTAATCGCCGGGACGCGACCAGGGCTCGTCGAGATAGAGCTGGTTGTTGTGATCGATATTGGTGTTGTAGAAATAGTTCAGCGCTTCCCAGCCCTTGCGCCCGGCAATGCCGTAAGGCGCCAGCGCCGCGTTGAAGTTGTCCGTGCAGTTGACGTGGCCGGGATAACCCATATCGTCGTAATAGCGCGAATTGCAGGCCGTCGCGAAGGCGTCGTGGCGGCCGACGGTATCCTGGACGATCTCGACCAGCGGCTCGAAGTCGCGGTCGAAGGCCTTGGACGGCAGGCCGGGCGTGGGATAGCTGCGGCCGAGCAGCGTGCGGGTGACGGTCGAATCGAGCGCAAGATCGAGGCCCTTGTCGACCTTGCGGGCGGCAAAGGCCTGGAAATCGGTGCACTGACGCCCATAGACATCGATGATCTGGATGAATTCGCCGGCGCGCACGAAATAGGCGGCGGCGCTCGCCGCCCGGATGCGGATATCCTCGATCGGATCGGCCGCCGGTTCCGGCAGGGCGGAGGCATAGTCGCGGATCAGCAGGCTGCGCTTGATCCGGATCTCGATCGGGGTCGCCGTGTCCTGCCCCTCCGGCGACATGGCGCCAGCGGGTGCCGCGACGATCAGCAGACCCTTCATGGCAATGGTGAACTCCGCCCGGCTGCCCGGCGTCGATCCTGCGCCGAAGACGCGGAGCGCTGCGGCGGCTGCGAGATCCGCGCCGCGCCGCTGAAGTGCCGCGCGCGTGCGGGCAGCACTCTCATCCTCCGCCTGAAGAATGGCCTTCAAACCCTCGGCTGCATTGCTGAATGCCATTCCGAGACCGGCTGCCTGGAAGTAGCCTTTTTCGTCAAGGAAGGAGAGCTCACAAATCTGCCCGCCTTCGCTATCGATGACGCTCACGCGGTCGCCCGCCTCCACGCGCACGACGACCGATCCGCCACCCTTTGCACGGTAGCGTTCAGTGCCCTCCGGCAGGGCTGGATTACCGGGATAATGGACGAGGCTCGGAACGATCGTTCGGGGGCCTGGCATGACAGGATGAAGTTCTCGCATTCTGCCCTCTTGGGGGATCGGCATGCCCTTCGGCATGCGCCCATACAGGTTACAAAATGCCTGTGGAAAGTAAAGTCATGTTGACTAAAAAGAAAATATCTTCACTATGCATCAAGAGTTCAGACTCGGAGAATCCGTCGGGAGTGCGGATCGCAAAAATCATCCGAGCGGGCTTGAGACTGTCAGGGAGACACGTTCAGGGAGACGTACAGAGATACGTCCGGAACAATCGAATGGGGAATTTCGCCGATGACAGATATTGTGGAGGCCGGAATTGCATCCGGCACCGAAGGTAAGCTTATACGCGCACTCGACTGGAAGGGCGCATTCTGGGTGGCCGCGGGCGTGCCGCCGCTCGTTCTCTTCTCCATCGGCGGCATTGCAGGCACGACGGGCAAGCTCGCCTTCGTCGTCTGGATCATCTCGATGGTGATGGGTTTCCTGCAATCCTTCACCTATGCCGAGATCGCCGGCATGTTCGGGAATAAATCGGGCGGGGCCTCCGTCTACGGCGCCACCGCCTGGCTGCGCTATTCGAAATTCGTCGCGCCGCTGTCGGTCTGGTGCAACTGGTTTGCATGGTCGCCGGTGCTTTCACTCGGCTGCGCCATCGCCGCCGGCTACATCCTCAATGCATTCTATCCAATTCCGGCGGCGGATTCGCAGATGGTCCTCGACTGGATCTCGGCGCATGCCGCGTCCGTTACGGCCGACAGCCCCCGCGTCGCCGAATATATTGCAGCCCATGCCGGCACCACGCCTGAAGACGCCATCAAGGCGTTGCTCGGCGCCGACGGTGTCGCGGCGCTTACGCCGGCGATCCGCAATTGGTCGCTCGTCAGCTTCAACATTCCCTTCCTCGCCACCGCCAACATCAACGCCACCTTCTTCATCGGCGGCATCCTGATGCTGATCATCTTCGCCATCCAGCATCGCGGCATCTCGGAGACCGCAAGCGTGCAGAAATGGCTGGCGATCATCGTGCTGGTGCCGCTGCTGATCATCGGCCTCTACCCGATCATCAGCGGCCAGGTCGTCGCCGCCAACGTCACCGGCCTCGTGCCGCCGACGGCCGCCTATACTGCCTCCGACGGCACCTGGAGCAACGGCGGTTGGACGCTCTTCCTCGGCGGTCTCTATATCGCCGCGTGGTCGACCTACGGCTTCGAGACGGCCGTCTGCTACACCCGGGAACTGAAGAACCCGAAGACCGACACATTCAAGGCGATCTTCTATTCCGGCCTTGCCTGCTGCCTGTTCTTCTTCCTGGTACCCTTCGCCTTCCAGGGCGTTCTCGGCCACGCCGGTATGCTGGCTCCCGGCATCGTCGACGGCACAGGTGTTGCCGAAGCGCTCGGCGGCCTGATCGGCGCGGGCCGGGTCATCACCCAATTGCTCGTCGTCCTCATGATCTTGGCGCTCTTCCTCGCCATCATGACGGCGATGGCCGGTTCCTCGCGCACGCTCTACCAGGGCTCGAAGGACGGCTGGCTGCCGAAATATCTCGACCATGCCAACGAGCACGGAGCCCCGACGCGGGCCATGTGGACCGACTTCGCCTTTAACCTCTTCCTCCTGGCGATCGCTTCGGATACCGGCGGCTATTTCTTCGTGCTTGCCGTCTCGAATGTCGGCTACATCATCTTCAACTTCCTGAACTTGAATTCCGGCTGGATCCACCGGATAGATTCCGGCCACATCGAACGTCCCTGGAAGGCGCCGAGCTGGCTGATCGGCCTCAACACGGTGCTTGCTTTCGTCAACGCGCTCTTTCTCGGCGCCGGCGCCAAGGTCTGGGGTTACTCCAATGCCCTCTGGGTCGGGTTCATCTTCGCCGCCCTTATCCTGCCGGTCTTCGCCTATCGCCACTATGTGCGTGACGGCGGCAAGTTCCCGGCAGGCGCGATGGAGGATCTCGGCCTCATCGGGCAGGATCTCGGCGTCAAGAAAGCTGGCATGCTGCCCTATCTCGCACTCGCCGGGGGCCTGGCGATCGTCCTTTTCGCTAATTGGTTCTTTCAGCTTCCGGCTTAAAATCGCCTCCCAAGCAGAAAAGCCGCCAAGCCGCCATGGAAACATGGCGGCTTTTTCATGCCCTGATTCCTTGATTTGATCCGGATGAGGGTCAGCCGATCCGACGTAGGGGCAAACCCATTCCACCACCGTCAGACAATGGTCTCGCCGCCGTCGACGACGAGAATCTGCCCGGTCATGTAGGACGAGCGGTCCGAGACCAGGAAGAGAATGGGCTCGGCGATTTCGGAGACATCAGCCCAGCGTCCGAGCGGCACCTTCTCGGCGACATAGGCCTCGATCGCGCCACGCCCGCCCATCTGGGCGATGAAGGGTTCGTTGAACGGCGTATCCACCCAGCCCGGGCAGAGCGCGTTGACGCGGATGCCGAACCTGGCGTAGTCGCCGGCCATCTGCCGGGTCATTGCGATGACCGCATGTTTCGTCGTCGTATAGGCGATCATCTCGCGATCGTAGAGTACGCCCGACGAGGAAGAGGTGTTGAGGATGACGCCACGGCCCGCCTTCTTCATCAGCGGCATGACGAAGCGAGCCGCCATGAAATGCGCTCGGACATTCAGGCTCCAGGACCTGTCGAAACCCTCGACAGCCACCTGCTCCAGATCGCCCGCCACCTGTGCGCCGGCATGATTGTGGAGGATGTCTATCCGGCCGTGACGTTTGGCGACCGCAGCGATGCCGGCTTCGAGTGCCGTGTCGTCGGTGACGTCGAGAACAAGGCACTCAGCCCTGCCGCCGGCGGCCTCAATCCGGCCGACGGTTTCGGCGGCACTGGCGGCATTCAGGTCGGCCACGACGACGAGAGCACCTTCTCCTGCCATGATCAGCGCGCCGGCCTGGCCAATGCCCGAGCCCGCTCCGGTGACGATCGCGACGCGATTTTCAAGAATCATTGGTGTTTCCCGTTCAGTTTGTTGTTTTCTCGCGCATCAGAAAGCGCGCGATGAGGATCAGTCCCAGCGATGCGACAAGCACCATCGTGGCAATGGCGTTGATCTCCGGCGTCACGCCACGACGGATCGAGGCGAAGACATAAATCGGCAGTGTTGTGTTCGAACCTGCGACGAAAAAGGCGATGATGAAATCGTCGAAGGAGAAGGTGAAGGCGAGCAGGAAACCGGCCAGGATTGACGGCAGTATCTGCGGCAGCACAATCTGGCGAAAAGTGGTGAAAGGCGTGGCGTAAAGATCGCTCGACGCTTCGACGATGTCACGGCCCAGGCCGGCGATGCGTGCTTTGACGATCATTGTGACCAGCGCCATGGTGAAGAGGCCGTGGGCGGCGATGATCGAGCCGTAGCCGAGCGAAAGCTTTGGCGCTTGGTCGCCTGGCCAGACGGCGGCGATCAGTGGATTGACGAAGCCGAAGACCTCGACCAGAGCCACCAGCGTCGCAATGCCGATGACGACGCCGGGAACGACGATCGCCGCAGCGAACAGCCCGTCGAAGACCGCTCGCGCCCGGGCGCCGAGCCGCTCCATGCCGATCGCCGCCATCGTGCCGAAAATGGCGGCCAGCCCGGCACTGGTAAAGGCGATGGCCAGGCTGTTCTGCAGCGCTTCCATCAGGAAGGTGTTGGCGAGCGCCTTACCATACCATTGCGTCGAGAAGCCGGTGAACTCGCTGGCATTGCGGCCGGCATTAAAGGAGAACAGCACGACAAGCACGATCGGCGTGTAGAGGAACAGGTAGACTGCGGTGACCAGCGCGCGCATCAGACGAGATCCACCTGGCGGGTACCGGCAACACGCCAGGCGATGCGCATGGCGATCAACAGCACGATGACGACGACAACGACGAGGGTGACGGCGATTGCAGAGCCGAACGGCCAGTTGCGCGACTGCAGGAATAGGTCGACCAACGCATTGCCGATGAAGAAGACTTTGCCGCCGCCAAGCAACTGCGGGATCAAATATTCGCCGAGCAGCAGAATGGTAACGAGGGCGACGCCGGTCATCACGCCTGGAAGCGACAGAGGCAGCGTGATGCCGAAAAAGGTTGAAAGCGGCCGCGCGCCGAGATCGGCGGAGGCCTCCAGAAGACGGCGGTCGAGCTTTTCGAGGCTGACATAGATCGGCATGATCATCAGCGGCAGGTAGCCGTAGACGATGCCGAGCAGCACGGCGCCCGGTGTGTTCAGCAGCCTGACATTTTCGATTCCGACCACCTCCAAGAGATGCGGAATGCCGCGCGCGCCTAAGATGTACATCCAGGCGTAGGTGCGCACGAGAAGGCTCGTCCAGAAGGGCACGACTACGAGGGAGACCAGCAGCAGCCGGTATTTGGCGCTCGCCTTGACGGCCAGGTAATAGGCAACCGGATAGGCGACGAGCAGGCAGGCTAAGGCGCCGATCGGCGCAAGGATGAGCGTGTTCTTGAAGGCTGCGGCGCGCGAACCGAGATTGGCAAACTGCGCAAAGGTAAAAGCCGCCTGATACCCACCTTCGGGCGCCCGCTCGCCGAAGGCAAAGACGATGATGGCGATGAAGGGCAGCACCAGGAACACGAACAGCCAGATGCTGGCCGGCGCAACGAGCGCTGTGGTGACGAGGTGTTTTTTCGTGTTCGGTGCAAGGGGCATTTCAGTTCGATTGTCTCAATGTTCGTTGAATGGCCTATACATTTCCTCCCGCTCCCTCTTCTCCCCAGCGGGGAGAAGGTGGCCCGCAGGGTCGGATGAGGGGGCGACACGGCAGAACGCCAACCAGCCTTCGCCTCTGCTCAGGCTGCGCTTCGCTAGGGCTCTTCGCGCCCCCTCATCGCCTCGCTTACGCTCCGGCACTTCTCCCCGCTGGGGAGAAGAGGCGAGAGGCGCGGATCACTCCCAAAGGGAAGCGGCGGCGAACAAATCAAGCCGACTTGAAACGCGCCATCAGCTCCGCCCGGCCGGGATCAGTCAACGTCACCGCCGCGCCGAATTCCAGCGCCGTCAATGACGCCTCGTCCGGATAGACGATCTTGTTCGCCGTGATCTCCTTCGGAAGCAGTGCGATGACCCGGCTGTCAGTCGTCGGTGCGCCGTTGGCGACGTGCTCCTTGACGGCATTGGCCGGATCCATGAGGTAGTTGAGCAGCGCGTAACCCGCCGCCTTGTTCGGCGCGTCCTTCGGGATCGCGTAATAGTCGGTCCAGATCTCGCCGCCGTCGGTGCCAAGCACATAGGCGATCTCGGGGACGTCACGGTTGAGCTGCGCCCCGTCGTTGGTCCAGCACATGGTGAGCCAGGCGTCGGTGGCGCGCATGGCCGGTTGGTAGTCGCTGTTGATGGCGAAAAGGTGCGGTTTGACTTTGATCAGCAGTTCCTCGGCCTTGGCGAGTTCGTCCGCCTTGATCGAGTTGAAGCCATAGCCGAGCGAGACCAGCGCGCTGCCGATCGTCGTCAGCTGGTAATCGTGCACCATGGCACGGCCATCGGCCTCCGTCTGGGCGACCTCGAAGAAATCCTTCCAGCTCGACAGCTTGGTCTTGATCTTCGATGTATTGACCGAGAAGCCGGTCGTGCCCCAGTTCTTCGGCACCGCATAGGTCTTGCCGTCGATCATGCCTTCCTTGGTGAAGCGCGGATTTTCCGTCGCCTGGCTGAAATTCGGGATCTTGGAGAGATCGAGTTCGTCGATCAGGTCGAGCTTGTGGTGGGTGGAGATCGTGTAATTGGTCGGCACGAAGAGCGACCAGCCGGAGGCGCCCGCCTGAAGCTTGGCCAGCATTTCCTCGTTGGAGCCGAAGACGTTGACCTCGACGGCAACGCCGGTCGCCGCCTTGAAATTCTCGAAGGTCGCAGGGTCGTGGTAATTCGGCCAGGTGGCGATCGACATCTGGGTACCGAGGTCCTCGGCGTAGGCGGGCGTCGACAGGGCACCGGGGAAACGCGACAGCACGGCGGTCGCCAGCCCGAGGCCGGTGACGCCGAGGAAGTGACGGCGGCTGACGGAGCCGCGCTTGAGGCGCATGAACTCGTCCATGAAGCCTTCAGGGGTAATAGGCAGATGATCCTTGTAGTCCTTGCTCATGATGCTGTTCCCTTGTTCTGGTTTATGCATTCGATGCTGAAGAAACCTGGGGTGAAGAAATCTCGCCTGGAAAAACGTGGGCCGTATCGGGATCGAAGCCGAGGAAGACCGCTTCACCCGGCTCGACCAGATCGCTCTCATTCATGCCGCGCCGGTCAGCGGTGACGAGGAAATCGCCGAGACCCGGAACAGTGACGGCATATTCGGCCGAAGAGCCGAGGAAGATGCGGTGCGTGACCGTGCCGGCAAAGGACGTGCCGCCGACCGCAGCCCGCGTCAGCCGGATCGCCTCGGGACGGATCGCAACGATCACGTCGCCCGTCGCAAGGCCAGGCCGGGCACTGGATGCAAGCGCCGAACCGTCGCCAAGGCGCAGCGTCGTGCCGCCGGTTTCCATTGTCGCACCGATCCGGTTGGTCTTGCCGACGAAATCGGCGACGAAAAGATCGGCCGGGCGGTCGTAGACCTCCTGCGGCGTGCCGAGCTGACGAATGCGCCCGGCGCTCATGACGCAGACGACGTCCGCCATCGACAGCGCTTCTTCCTGATCGTGGGTGACGAGCACGAAGGTGATGCCGAGCTCGCGCTGCAGCGTCTGCAATTCGATCTGCATGGCCGAGCGCAGCTTCTTGTCGAGCGCGGCCAGCGGCTCGTCAAGCAGCAGCACCGAAGGCCGGTTGACGATCGCCCGCGCCAAGGCCACTCGCTGCTGCTGGCCGCCGGACATCTCGTGGATGCGCCGCTTGGCGAAACCGCCGAGCCGCACCATCTCGAGCGCCTCTGCCGCGCGGCGATTGATCTCCGCCGCCGCAATCCTTGGCCGCATCTGCCGCAAGCCATAGGCGACGTTCTGTTCGACGTTGAAATGCGGAAACAGAGCGTAATGCTGGAAGACCATGTTGACGGGGCGGCGATAGGCCGGAACGCCGTTCATCTCCCGCCCGTCGATCAGCACGGCGCCCTCGCTCGGCTGCTCGAAGCCGCCGATCATGCGCAGACACGTTGTCTTGCCGCAGCCGGAGGGGCCGAGCAGAGCGAGGAAAGCGCCCTTCGGTACATTCAGATTTATGTCGGTCACGGCGGTCACCGCGCCATAATTCTTGGTGACCGAACGGAATTCGATATCGTTCGTCGAAGCGGATGCCACGCGTCTGTTCCCTGCGGTTGGTTGGTAAGGGCAGTCTAGCGCTGCCTTTTTGCCACCGTCGTTGGGGAAAGAGTAAGCCGGGGCCCTCGGCGCGGTATATACCCCGAAAGAGGTATTCTGCCTCACATCTCTTCGTGGAAGGTGTATATGAAACTTAGCGTATTCCGGCTGAGACTGTTTGGGGAGGCTATTGATGAGCATTGATCTCGAGGCGCTGTTTCAGGCTTTCGACGTCACCGTCGGAAAGCCCGCCATGGCGGATGCGGAGTTTGGAGAGACGTTCCGCCGGATGATGGCGGCGCTGGTGCGCTTCGATTATGTCGTGGTTTTTGCCTATCGCGGCAAGGAGCGGCCGATCGATCTCTACAGCACCTTCGATCCTGACGAAAATGTCGTTTTCGTCATCCTCTATCAGGTCGGTCCCTACCTACTCGATCCGTTTTACCATACCGCCCGCGCGCGCCGCCCGGGCGTCTTCCGCATGCGCGAGCTGGCTCCCGACCGCTTCTTCTCCAGCGAATATTACCGGAGCTACTATGTCCAGACGGGACTTGCCGAAGAGATCGGCTTCTTCGTGACAATCGACGACGACATCACCGTCGTGCTGTCGCTGATGCGCCGGGAAAAGACCGGCCCGTTTCCGCCGGCTGAATTCGCGCTTCTGAAAAAGGCCGAACCTTTGGTGGCGAGCCTTGTCCGGCATTTCTGGCCGGGGCTCGGCGCCCGCTTCGACGCGCAACGCGATGTCGGCTTGCGAAAGGGGAGGAAAAGCGGTGCGGCGGCGCAGGCGCTGCAGCCGGCCGACACTGTCTGGCGCGACCTCAAGTTGACGAGCCGCGAAACCGCGATCGTCGATCTGGTATTGCAGGGACATTCGTCGGAATCGATCGGCCTCAGGCTCAACATCTCGACGGGCACGGTGAAGGTCCATCGCCGCAACGTCTACCGCAAGCTCGGCATCTCCTCGCAGACGCAGCTTTTATCGATCTACCTGAAGACATTGGGCAGCACGGGCGACCGACCAGCAGCCCAAAGCACGAGTCGATAAGCCTCAACTCGGACAGCCTGTCCGCTTCGGCATGAAGCAGACAGGCTTCGTTCAGTTGCGGCCGGAGGGCTCAGCGGCCGCCTTCGATCTTGCGGTGGCGCTGATTGGTGCCGCCCTTGCCATAGGGATAGTCCAGAGGTTGCGGGGCGCTGACCTCGTTGAGCCTCACCATCTCCTCCTTGGAGAGCTCGACCTTCATCGCGCCGAGGTTGTCGGCGAGCTGTTCGGGCGTGCGGGCGCCGAGGATGACCGAGGTGACGGCCGGCTGCGCCGCCGTCCAGGCGAGCGCTACCTGCGCCATGCTGACACCGCGGGCTTTGGCGATCTCCTCGACCGCGCCTATGATCGCCCAGGTGCGTTCCTGAGCGTTGCGCGGCGCATAGGATTCGCTGCCGCGATTGGGGTTCTCGCCAAGGCGGGTGGCGCCGGTCGGCATCTCGTCGCGCTTGTACTTGCCGGTCAGCCAGCCGCCGCCGAGCGGCGACCAGGGCAAGAGGCCCATTCCTGCATCCTGACAGGCCGCGACGATTTCGAACTCGATGTCGCGCGCCAACAGGCTATATTGCGGCTGTAGCGTCACCGGACGCGTATAGCCGCGCGCCTTGGCAATCTCAGACGCCTTGGCGATGTGCCAGCCGACATAGTTGGAGAAGCCATAATAGCCGATCTTGCCTGATGAAACCGCATCGTCGAGGAAGCGCAGCGTCTCCTCGATCGGCGTCAGCGCGTCCCAGGCGTGCATCTGATAGAGGTCGATCTGTTCGAGGCCGAGGCGGCGGAGCGAATCGTCGAGCGCCTGGCCGAGATGGCGGCGCGACAGGCCGATATCGTTGGGACCGTTGCCCATCGGAAAACGCCCCTTGGTGGCGACGATCGCCTGGCGTGCTTCGGTCGGACGCGCCTTCAGCCAGCGTCCGATGATCTCTTCCGACTTGCCGGCGCTGTAGACGTCGGCGGTGTCGATGAAATTGCCGCCCCAGGCGAAATAATCGTCGAGCAGCTTGTGCGAGGCCGTTTCGTCAGCCTCCGCGCCAAAGGTCATGGTGCCCAGGCAATAGGCGGTGACGACGGTCCCGCTCGGACCGAGCTTGCGATAATCCATGTCTTCCTCCTCATGCGGATACCCGCGGCCGACGCGCAAAATCGTCGGGTAGAAGCCGGGGCTCCTGCAATCAATGACAATATCGTGCTTGAAGCGGCCTCTGCCGCTGGATGAGGTACAGCGCCCCGGGCTGGGTAGCGCGGGGGCGAGGGCAGAATAACCAATCCCATCCGTGCGACAAGTGGGAAAAAATATTTCCGCCTGCCGTCGCGGCCGGCAGCCGCTATGGATTTCCCGACGACGCGCCGACGATCCGGTCGGCTGCGGCAACGCCGGTCTCGTAAGCGCCATGCGCGGTCGAATAACGCGAGCGCGAACAGGCTTCGCCGGCAAAGAAAATCCGCCCGTCATGCGGCGCGGCGAGGATCCCGCGCAGATCGGAGGCGCCGGGTTGCGCATAAGAATAGGAGCCGCCGATATACGGCGTCGCGGCCCAGGCCGAAATCGCCGCGACAGACAACTGCTTGCGGATGTCGGTGCCGAATTGTGCCGCCAGCTCATCCGCGGCGAAGGAAAAGGCAGCCTCCGACCCCGCCCGCTCCAGATCATGGGCGAGATCGCCGGCAAAATAGGCTTCGATGACGGGAGCGCCGAACGGCCGCAGCTGATAAGTGCCGGTCGCACCGCGACTGGTCGAGCCGAGCATATGCGTATCCACCGGCAGCGCCTCCGGATCGGCGAGGCTGAGGAAGAGCTTGTCGGCGAGCCCCAGCGGCAAACGAGCTGCCGCTTCGATCTTGTCGGGCAGGGGAGGGTCG
This sequence comes from Rhizobium sp. CBN3, assembly GCF_030518245.1. Taxonomy (NCBI): domain Bacteria; kingdom Pseudomonadati; phylum Pseudomonadota; class Alphaproteobacteria; order Hyphomicrobiales; family Rhizobiaceae; genus Rhizobium; species Rhizobium sp. CBN3. The sequence goes on along the minus strand of NZ_JAULSE010000002.1, from coordinate 55,558 downwards.
AAGGCGATCCTGCCGGCGGCAAGCACATTCGTCGAAACGGTGACAATCACAGTCCGGGTGGTGATCACTCCCTGGTTCGTCTCGATGCTGATACGGCCGGCATGGCGGTGATCGACGCGCATAGCTTCGACGCCGAGCATTGACCGGACCGGCGCGCCATAAAGCGAGATCAATGTTCCGTAGCCCTGCCGCACACGCCAGTCGGGACCGGCGCCGGGATCATATCTGTTGTAGTCGGCGATCGACGAGCGCTCCAATTCTGCGCCGGTGATGTAAGTGCCGATCGCCCGGATCTGGCCGTTCCAGCGACCGCCGGGCAGGAGCTTTGCTGCCAGGTCGCTATCGTTGCCTTCATGGCTTTCGAGGCGTTCGAAATAAGCGCCGATCGCCTGCTGCGCGGCCTGGGTCTCCGCATCGTCGCGCCGAAGCCGCCGGCCGCCGTTCCAGGGCGCCGGCGAGCGGTCGACCGTCAGTCCGACCTCGCCGGCAATCGCCGTCCAGGCATTGGTCCGCGCCCCGTGCAGCCAGCCGCAACCGAGATCGAAACCCAGATCGCCGGCTCCGGGCAGCCCGACCGTCCAGGCTCGGCCACCCAGACGATCGCCGGCTTCGAGCAAGAGGACGGAAAGACCGGGACGGATGGCGAGCAGGCGGCGGGCAGCGGCAATACCGGCAGCACCGGCGCCGATGATGACGACGTCTTCGTCGGCGTCCTTGATGTCGTCACGAGGCATGGTTTCTCCTTCCGCCGCTGACACTCAGCTAAACTTTCCTGTCCATGAAAGGCAAGGGCTGGGCATAGCGCGCCGCGGGCGATGGATTCGCCCGCGCCTCCGTGACATACAAGTTCCATGAGCGTGCACAGAGATTCGCAACTCGACATGTTTGCCAAGGCATCGCCCGCGATGGCCGAAGCACGCGGCACGGCGCGCCGGCGGCCGTCACCGCCAGCGGCCCGCTGCGATGAAGACATGGCGCGCGCACTTGAGGAGAGCGGCAATTATCGCATCCTGAGGAAACTCGCCGCCCGGCCGGTCGCGGCAGCGAGACGGCCGGGGTTTTCACGGCTCGGCGTCATCGTCGATACGGAGACGACAGGGCTCAACCACCGCAGCGACGAGATCATCGAAATCGGCGCGGTCGCCTTCACCTTCAACGATGACGGCGCGGTCGGCGATGTGGTCGGCATCTATGGCGGCCTGCAGCAGCCGTCCAGGCCGATCCCGCCCGACATCACCAGGCTGACCGGGATTACCGACGTCATGGTCGAAGGACAGATCATCGACCTGGCGTCGCTGAGTGCCCTGATTGAACCGGCGGACCTCATCATTGCCCACAATGCCGGGTTCGACCGGCCGTTCTGCGAAGCCTTCTCACCCATCTTCGCCGGCAAGGCCTGGGCGTGCTCAGTTTCGGAGATCGACTGGAGCGCCCGCGGTTTCGAGGGCACGAAGCTCGGTTATCTCGTCGGCCAGGCCGGCTATTTCCACGAAGGCCACCGCGCGGTGGACGATTGCCACGCGCTCCTGGAGATCCTCGATCGACAGCAAGGCGACGGTGAAAACCCCTTCGCCGAGCTTCACCGCGCCAGCCAACGCTGCCGCATCCGCATCTTTGCCGAACACAGCCCGTTCGAGATGAAGGATCATCTGAAGGCAAGGGGCTACCGCTGGTCTGATGGAAGCGATGGCCGCCTGAAATCCTGGTGGATCGAAGTCGGCGAAGACGATCTCGGTGACGAGCTTTCCTATCTGCGGTCGGACATCTACCGGTGGAAGGAGGCCGATCCGCCGCTCGTCCGGCTGACGGCCTTCGACCGCTTCAAAGCCTGACTTCAACCGCTGCTCTTTAGAACCCATGCAGATATCGCATAGGTGCAGTGCCGCATTGGCGCTGCAACAATCGCAGGGCTCGTATTATATACAGCGCATCGAAGCGAACGAAGCGCCAAGGACTGGCAGCTAGGCTTCGAAAGCCCACGGAAAGGGGATCATCATGAACGTAGCACGCTCTTTCAACAATTGGCGCAAGTACCGTCAGACGGTCGCTGAACTGGGCCGTATGTCCACGCGCGAACTGGACGACCTCGGCATCGGCCGCGGCGACATCCGCAACGTTGCGCGCGCAGCCATCGCCCGCTAACGGCCAGACAGACCACCATTTTCGAGACTTGCCCAGCGCCTGCTTCCTCCCGAGCGGGCGCTTTGCTTTTTGCGCTTGCCCGTCAGACGGCGAGCTGCCCGCTTTTCGCATAACGCATAGCTGCCCTGCAAAGAAATGCCTATCATCTGAGCAGGAAATAAGTATGATTATTCCATCGAAGCGATGCACCTCCTCCCGCATCCCTTCGAACATGCAGGCGCCCCATCCTCCTCCCAGGGTCGCTTGCGGGAACGGCAGCACTCCTCCTCCCAGCTGTCGTTCGGTTTTTATCGAAAGCCTGCCGCACCTCCTCCCGCGGCAGGCTTTTTTCGTTTTGGCCGAGGAATGTCCGGCCGCGCCGAAAGCCGCTTGCGATCGCTTCACGTCTGCTCAGCCGAGTCCGGGACAAACCTGTTGACACCAAACTTGTCGTACAACTATGTAACCAGACGGATACCGCCGCAGCGGAAGACGCCTGATAGACCGGCTTGCGCAATAGCGACGATGCGTGACGACAACGAAGCTGAAGGAAAACTGACATGCAGATCGACGTGAGGCACGCCTCCCATCCCGAGGCCGTGCGCGAATACGACACCGAAACGCTGCGGCGTCACTTTCTGGTCGAGACCGTCTTTGCGGGCGGTGAGATCCGGCTGACATATTCCCATTACGACCGGATGGTTATTGGCGGCGCCACGCCGCTTGGCACCGCGCTGACGCTGACGGCGCCGACGGCGATCGGCCAGGAGACCTTCCTTGCCGAGCGTGAACTCGGCGCCCTGAACATTGGCGGCGCCGGCCGCATCATCGTAGACGGCGCCAGCTACGACCTTGCCAAATATGATTGCCTCTATGCCGGCAAAGGTGCCAAGGACATCCGGTTCCAGAGCGCCGATGCCGCCGATCCGGCGAAATTCTATCTGGTCTCCACGCCGGCGCACCAGACGCACCCGACCGTGCTGCTCACCCGCGAAAAGGCGCGCCACCTGACGCCGGGCGAAGCCGCGACGGCCAACAAGCGGTCGATCTACCAGTTCATCCATCCGGAAGTCTGCCAGTCCTGCCAGCTCACCCTCGGCTTCACCATGATCGAGGCGGGCAGCGTCTGGAACACCATGCCGGCTCATACGCATGACCGCCGCATGGAAGCCTATCTCTATTTCGATCTCGAATCCGACCAGCGTGTCTTCCACTTCATGGGCGAGCCGCAGCAGACCCGGCATATGTTGGTCGCCAACGAGCAGGCGGTGATCTCGCCGCCCTGGTCGATCCATTCGGGCGCCGGCACCAAGAATTACAGCTTCATCTGGGCGATGGCCGGCGACAACAAGAGCTTCACCGACATGGATCATATCGCCATTGCGGATCTGAGGTGAGCACCGTGGCAAATCCCTTCGACCTCTCCGGCAGGACCGCCGTCGTCACCGGCGCCAATACCGGCATCGGCCAGGCCATCGCGGCCGCCCTGGCCGAGGCTGGCGCCTCGATCGTTGCGGTCGGTCGCTCCTCGATGGAGGAAACCGAGGCACTGGTGCGGCAGGCAGGAAGCCGCTTCCATGTCATCAAGGCCGATCTCGGCACCATTGAGCCGGTCAAGGGGATCGTCGCCGAGACGATCCAGACCCTCGGCGGCCTCGACATTCTCGTCAACAATGCCGGCATCATCCGCCGTGCCGATGCGCTCGACTTCACCGAGGAAGATTGGGACGCGGTGATCGACGTCAACCTGAAGACGGCCTTCTTCCTGTCGCAGGCGGCCGGCCGCCACATGGTCGAGAAGGGCAGGGGCAAGATCATCAACATCGCCTCGCTGCTCTCCTTTCAGGGCGGCATCCGCATCCCGTCCTATACGGCCTCGAAAAGCGGGCTTGCCGGGCTGACGAAGCTGCTCGCCTGCGAATGGGCCGGCAAGGGGGTTAACGTCAACGCCATCGCGCCGGGTTATTTCGTCACCAACAACACGACAGCGCTGCGTGAGGATCCCGATCGCAACGCCGCCATCCTGGCCCGTATTCCGGCGGGACGCTGGGGAACGCCGTCCGAACTTGGCGGTGCTGCCGTGTTCCTGGCATCGCCTGCATCCGATTACGTGCACGGAACAGTGCTGCCCGTCGACGGCGGCTGGCTGGCGCGGTGATCGCTTTCGCCGACTGACGAAGCATAGAGTCTCGGCTCGCGTCTTTGCCTTTCCGGCCGGCATGCGTTAGCAAAAGCATACCGGCCGGCGCAGCCGCCCCGAAAGGCAGGATTTGACAAGGGATGACGGACAAGGACAACGCGCTTTTCAGCACCATTCGCCAGCCGTCGAACCTGCGCAGCAACCTTGCCGATACGCTGACGGCGCAAATCGAGTCCGGTGACCTCAAGCCGGGCCAGCGCCTGCCCACCGAACAGGCGATCATGGCGGCGACCGGCGTCAGCCGCACGATCGTGCGTGAGGCGCTCGCCACCCTGCGCGCCAAAGGACTGATCACCACGCACCAGGGCCTCGGGGCTTTCGTCTCGGACGATCCGACACCGAGATCCTTCTCCATCATTCCCAATGACCTGCAGTCGATCGATGAGGTTCTGAGGGTGCTGGAACTGCGCATGGGGGTCGAATATGAGGCGGCCGGTCTGGCCGCGCTGCGGCGCACGCCGGAAGATATCGACCGCATGCAGGACCGGCTCGATGCGCTCGACCGGGCGCTGGAAGAGGGCGGATACGGCGCAGAGGAGGATTACGCCTTCCACCGGTCGATCCTGGTCGCGACGCAGAATTCCTACTATGGCCGCCTCTTCGATACATTCGGCAACCTCATGGTGCCGCGGCAATGGGCGCGCTTGGACAAGATGACGGCTGCGGAGCGCAAGCGCCATGCCGCCCGCATGCGCAGGGAACATCACGCCATATTCACGGCGATCCGCGACGGCAACGAAGCGGCCGCGCGCCGTGCCATCCGCAGCCATCTGTCGAAGAGTGCGGCCCGGTTCGAGGAACTGCGCGATGCGACCGGCCTGTCCTGAACGTTCGCATCTTGAGGACGTTGCGTGATTTCCCGCTGAACAACGCAAATGAAGAAAAAGCGTTACATGACGCCCTCATCGGATAGCCAAATCCGCAATTGGCCGACCGGCTTGAAACCCAGTTTCGTCATTTCGTCTAGTGGTTCATCACGCTCGTATCCGACAAGCGGCAGATCGGGTGAAAAGGCGACAGTGGCCAACGAGGTGGCATCCCGGAAGACCTGCGGCGTGCCAGCCAAGCTAAAGATATTGGAGATTCCGACAGCCTCGGGTGATCGATTTACGATGCAGCCGGCGTCAAAGCCGTCACCGGCCCATCGGCCATAGATATGTATGTCGGGATCGGAAAGCAGAGCCAGTGTGAAGACGTTGGCATCTGTGGGGCTGCCCGACTCTTTCCACGAATATTCCCAGCGCTCCAGGGCCGCCCCGTCGCGAATGCGTGCCCAATCTTGCGGCGCATGCGCTGAAATTCTGTGAGGTTCAGCCCAAATCCATGATGCGGAGAACAACAACCGGAACCCTTTGCCGACGAGATCGAGCCTGGAAAACCCGTCTTTGAAATCCGGGCGCCGTCCCAGCCGATCTGTCAGCCGACCGATTTCAACCAGCTGTTCCTCCATTGCATCCGGGTCGAGTGTCGTCATGCTGGAATAGTATGGCGGTGCGATCGCGTCGCTTGACCAAAATGCGCTGGTGCGTTGATCAGGCAGTCCATGGGCACGGAAAACCGCCTGATACAGATCTGCATTGTTAGCGGCACAAATACGCGCCTTTTCGGCATCGGAACGGGCCGTGTGTTTCAGGATTTTGCTTTGTGAGGAGTTGCCTATCATAAGAAACTCTGTTGCTCGGGGCGGCGCGGAATCCCCCATTCTGCGAGGGAACACGGGGCCACATAGGATGCTCTCCAGCCGTTCTCTCTTGCCGCTGTTTAGGGTTCTCTCAACGCTATTCCCCCGTCTTCGGCTTCCTCAGCCGCCGCCAGGCGGCGTGATCCGTCTGCAGATCGACGGCGGCATGTGCCGCAGGCAGGAGCGGTTTGCGCCTGCGCCGGCCGAAGCGTCGTTTGAAGCCGAGGATATTTTCGACGAAACTCCTGGTGTAGAGGCCAGGTCCACTCGAATAGATGCGCCATCCACCGTCGACGGCGATCTTTCCGGTCTTGATGCGCGCCCAATGCTGCGCCGCCTGATAACGGTCATGGAAAGCCGCGTCGCTGCTGCTGAAATAGGTGTTGCGCTGGCGCAGTGAAGCATGCGGCAAGGCCGTCGTGACGGCGATCGGATTGACGACTGATATCGCCTTCCACAGCTCCTCTGCCGAAGCCTCCAGCGCGAGCGTTTCGCAATAGCGCAGATGCGCATGCACATACATCAGCCCGATCTCGCGGCCGAAGAAGGAGGAGGATTCGGCCCGGCGAAACAGCGTTTCGGGCCCGCCGGCGTAGGTCGCCGGCTTTTCCATCAGCCGCACGCCATCGGGGAAGAGCAGATGCTCTTCGATCAGCCGCATATGATGCCGCCTCTGCGTCGGCGTAAACAGCTTGCCGAGCATCGCCTGCGTCATCGAGATCAGCGAGAAGGAAAGGCCTGTGCGTTTATCGCTCGGATGCAGCAGCAATTCGACGCCGTTATGGGCGGGATCGAAGATGCCATAGCCGGCGACGACGCCGTCGCGCACCAGATGTCGGTTGAAATCCCGGCGCATCGCGGTTGCGATCTTCCGCAGAGCCTTTGCCTTGCCGCCCTGGCCGCGGCGGCGCAGGATGGCGGAATAACGGACGAACTGCTCATAGAGCAGGGCGACGGTCCAGCTGCTGACCATCCAGTCGCGCAGATGCGGATCGGCCGGCTGCAGTGAGTCGTTCCAGTCTCCCTCGCCATAGCGGATCAGATGCGTTCCCGGGATGAACTGTGTGCGGACGGTATCGAGCAGCTTCTCGACATGGGTCGCGACGGCATCGGGATGGGGCGTCTTCTGCATGGTCTTTTCGTCGCGCCAGGATACCTTCTCATCGAGAATGGCGAGATCGCCGGTCGCTTCGATATAGTCGCAGAGCGCCTTTAACGGCCAGACGATGACGTCGCCGTGACTGTCACCCGCCCGGATGTTGGCATAGGGCTCCAGCATGAACCATTGCGGCCAGTCGCCTTTTTCCAGATATTGTTCGCTGAAGACGGTCTTCACCACCTCCCTGGCTTCGCGGTCGTGCTCATAGGCGAGCAGGAATTCGATCGGCCCCTGGCAGGCGTCGCGCGTACCCCAGGCCGCACCCGTATATTGTTCCAGGCCGTGCGGCACGCTTAGATGGACGATGGCGTCATGCGCGAGCCAGGGCAGGAGGGTTGCCTGGGCGGCGAGATCGGGTGAAGGACTGTCGATCCTCATGCCGCGCACGGTGTTGCGCCAGAATGACGATGCCGGCGCAAGCATGGCCTCATCGGTGAGGCCGGCCTCATACCGGCTCGCCAGCCGTTCGGCTTCTTCGGCATCGGTCATCGAGCCAACGACGGCAAAGGAGAACGCCCGCGTTGGCAGGGACTTGAGCGCGATGAAGGCGCCGTTGCGCGCAACGCCATCGGCATAGAGCAACTCGTCGCCGCCGATCTCGTCGATTGTATCCGGCGTCGAACTCACCAGCCAGTAGACGGCTTCGGGATAACGCTCGCCCCAGAGCCAGGCCGGGTCCGGCCGGAAAGAGATGCGTTTGCGGCCGGGATCGAATTCGATGTTCCCGCCGGCGTCATATTCGCGCTCCCCGAGCACGATATGACCAAACACCAGGAAGCGGCACGGCTTGCCTTCCACGGACACACTCCATTGCATCGCCGCATCCTCGCCGGAAGCGATCGCCGTGACGATGATCCTGCGATCCGGGCACTCATAGATCCAGCGGCAGTCGCTCAGCCCCATCTCGAAAGCCGACGGCACCGCCAGAAGCTGCCAGCCCGCGCCGAGATCGACCATGATGCGCAGCCCGCTGGCGCGCGTCAGATTGTAGGGATCGCGGGATACCGAAAAGAGCTTGTGGAAGGACGTATTGCCGATCGTCAGCTGCGCGGCGAAAATCCCTTGCATCCAGCAGCTGGCGGCAAGGGTGGTATCGTCGAGCAGCATGTTTTGACCGCTCCGCACGATGGCGCCATGGCGCCGCGCGACGACGTGTTCCTTGTCGCGCAGAACGACGTGGCGGTTGAGCACGCCGTCCGGCACGAAAAATGAAAGAAGCTTTCCGTGCGCGCGCTCTTCCAGGCTCCGCTCCGGATAGAGCTTTCGGATCGCCTTCAGATCCAGCGACTCTGCCTCCAGCAGGGGCGCATCCTGGAGCAGGCTGCGAGCGGCCGCGGCCGCCTCCGGATCAGCGGCTGCACTCCCCGGCACCTTGATATCCTCGAGCCGCGAGAGGTCGGCATCGCTTGACGCCTCGGGATGATCGGCGGCGAACAGGGCAAAGAAGGTCGCAGCCGCGCCGTCTGCGGACACGGAAAGCGGTCTCGACTGAATGGCCGGACAGGCCGTCTCCTGCTGCCGCCGTTCGCTCGGCAGGCTGGTGCCGAAGGGACCGACCAGCAGGTCGCCCTGTCCGTGCTTCGCCTGCACCAGCTGGATCGCATCCGTGGCATAGGCGGCCGCGCCATTGAAGCAACCCTGGATGAGCCAGGGATTGCGGGGGCCCGACTGCTTGAGATTTTGCCGATTCATGACGACGGGGCCGTATGTCTCGTGATCGGCGATATGGTGATCGACATATTGCGAAGCATAGGCCTCGCTGTTCATCAGGAAACCGCGATCGCCGAGACCGACGTCCTGGACGAGCACCAGATCCACCGGCAGCATTCCCTTCTTCGGATGCTTGAGCGTGACGCGCCAGAACCAGGCCGTTTCGGAAGCATGAAGCTCGAGGCGGACGGTGTAGCTGATGTCGCCGGCCTTGCCGCTCCAGGAAAGGCTCGTCGCGTCGTGCCCGAAGCGGCCGTCGGCGCGAGGGCCGACGATCTCGACGACATCAGGCTTGGCGCCGCCGATGCGCAGGTAAAGGCGGCTGATGCCGCCGTAGAGCGGCGAGCCCTGGATCTGATTGATCTGCACCGCCCCCTTGTCGTCGGCATATTCGATGGCAAACAGCGTGCCGTTCGGCAGCGCCGATATCGACAGGCCGGAACCGTTGCTAATGGCGAGAAGACCCAGCTCTTCGCGTCGTGGCATTTGCAAACTGCGCTTGAGGTTCAGGGCCATTGAGATCTCGTCGATTGGTGTCCGCGGGGGAATCAAAGGATGGCTCAAAAAGATTGAGAGAAATCTTACCGGTGACGGGAAGATCGACAAGGTGGCGCGACCGATAGACTCACATCAGAGCGGATCAGAAAACGAGAGGACTGGCATTTGACCCCGGTCGCGGCGGCGCAGATGGTTACCGCCACTTCTCGACGAGAAATCCCGATGATCCCTGAACGGGATCGGTATCGGGCAGGGGTACCGAGGAGATTTTCGCCAGCATTTCGCTTGAAGCAGCCGAAGTCTGAATGTCGGCATGCTGCCCTTTGGGATAAGCCCCGATGACTTCGAACTCCGCCGTGCAGCCGAGGTTTTGGTGCCCGGTTCCGGCTGGAAGCACCAGACAGTCTCCCGCCGCGACTTCGAGCGCTCGACCGCCGGGGCCGCCGATCAGCAGTGTGGCGCTACCACGTGCAATGCCCAGGACTTCGTGAGCACCGCAATGGTAGTGCTGATAATCGAAGACACCGTTCGTCCAGATGCCGGTCCAACCATTTGCCGCGAAGCGGCTTTTGAAATCAGCAGGATCATCATCGGCAAAAAGCTCCCGATAGAGCAATACAGGCAGACGGGGGTTGTTCGGGACCCAGCCGCTCGGTTCGAAAATGATCGTCTCGGTGTTCATACCGACCTCCCAATGCTAATGGCTTCAAAAGCCAAACTTTTGGCGAGCGCCGGCGGTTCCACAATGGACTGGGCTTCGTCAGCGACGGTCTTCGCCCGGCGCCGGCCGCCTGGCGAAGGGGACTGAGAGCAGGGCGCAGCCGGTCAGGACGGCGACGATCATCCAGGCTTCGTTGATCGCCTGAACGCTTGCCGCGGTCTGGACCAGCGGATCGAGCGTCGCCATGGTATCCGCATCGAAGCTGCCGCTATGTCTCGATATGATCTCGGCAGGCGCGCCGACAAATGTGGCCGCCTCGATGTCGCCGGCCTGGAGGCGCGCCCAGAGGTCTTGGCCCAGCGGCTCCGAGCGTGTGTAGATGATGGTGTCGATCAGCGCGATGCCGATGGCGCCGCCGAGATTGCGCATCAGATTGAAAAGCCCGCTCGCATCGGGAACGCGATCGGCCGGAAGCGTGCCGAGCGCCAGCCGGGTCGGCGGCAGCAGGCAGAACATGATGGCGACGCCGCGCACCACCTGCGGCCAGAACATCGCGTCGTAATCCGAGCGCGGATCCTGAAACGCGCTCATGCCGACGCCGATCGCAAACAGGGCGAAACCGGCGGCCGACAGCAGCCGCGCATCCATGCGCTTTTCCAGCGCGACGGCGACCGGCGCCGTGATCAGCTGCGCAATGCCGGTGACCAGCATGGTCACGCCGATCTCAAGGGCGTCGTGGCCCCTGATGAAGGCGAGAAAGACCGGCATGAGATAGACCGAGCCAAAGAGGCCGATGCCGAGGATGAAGCTCAGAACCGAGCCGACGAGAAAATTCCGATCGCCGAAATTACCAAGATCGACGATCGGCCGGCGCCGGCGCAGCGTTCGCGTTATGAACGCGCCGCCCGAGACAAGGCAGACGGCCAGCAGGCTCAGCACATAGGCCGAGGTCCAGCCGCTGGTCGGCGCCTCTTTGAGGCTGAGTTCCAGCGCCGTCAGCGCTGCCGCCATCAACAGGAGCGACAGACCGTCGAGATGCCTGAGTTCGGACGGATCGACCGCCTGCTTCGGCAGGAAGCGGGCCGCCAGGATTGCCGAGGCAATCCCGGGAAGGATGTTGATCAGGAACAGCCAGTGCCAGGAATAGGTTTCGGTCAGCCATCCGCCAACGATCGGGCCGACGGTGGGCGCAAGCACCGCCAGCACGCCGGCAATCGTCGTCGCGAGCGCTTGCCGCTCGTTCGGAAACAGAATGAACACGGCTGAAAACACCGAGGGGATCAGCGTTCCGCCGGAAAAGCCCTGAAGCACCCGCCAGGCGACCAGCGCGCCGAAGCTGCCGCTGGCCGCACAGCCGGCGGACGCCGTCACGAACAGGCCAATGGCGACGACGAACAGCCACCGCATCGTCAGAAGCCGCGTCAGCAGGCCGGTCAGCGGGATGGCGACCACCTCGGCGATCAGATAGGCCGTCTGTATCCAGCTCATCTGATCCGGACCGATATCGAGCGCCGACTGGATGGTCGGCAGCGATGTCGCCACCACCTGAACGTCGAGGATCGCCATGAACATGCCGACGCACATGGCCAGGAAGCCGAGCCAGACGATGGCGGGCCTTCCATCAGGACGAGCAGCTTCAAGTCGTTCCGACATGCGAGGATCCCGCCAGCGCGGCTGCATCTGTGAGAAATCTAGGGCTTTCATGTTTGCGATCGAAACGATCGGCATGTCAACCGCCACGCTGCGGCGAAAAGCTTACAACGCGCACAGACCGAGGACATCGCCACCCCCCGGCTTTTGTCGCACATTCCCGAAACGCAACCGAGCCTGACCGGGAAGGCCAGGCTCGGTGTTCGATCGGCGAATTTTGGCCGGACGTTCTATGCGCCCGGCTCCCTTTGCGTCGGCCAGGATTAGCCGCGGAAGAGCGACAGGATGTTCTGGGACGACGAATTCGCGATCGACAGCGACTGGATCGCCAGCTGCTGCTGGGTTTGCAGGGCGGAAAGCCTGCTCGACTCCTCCTCCATATCGGCATCGACCAGGCGGCCGACGCCGGAATCGATCGAATCGGAAAGCGCACCGACGAAATCTTCCTGCAGTTCGATGCGCGTCGAGATCGAACCCAGCTGTGCACCTGCCGAGGTCATCGCCGACAGCGCCGATTCGACGGTTGTCAGCGCCGACTGGATCTGGCCGAGCGTGAAGTCGGTGATATCCATCGAATAGACCGAGCCGGTCGCGCCGGACGAAGTGCCGAGAATGCCGGTGGAAGTTTCGATCGAGCCGCCGCTCATGCCGAACAGGACATTGCCCATCGAGGCGGTATCGAGAGCATAATCGGTCATTTTCACCGAAACGGCGCCGGAGCCGTCGCGGACGAAGGACGAGACGACGCTCACGGTGCCGTCAGCGCCGGCGACCCAGTTTTCGCCGGAGAAGGAAGCCGACTGGGCGATGCTCATCAGCTGCTCCTGCAACTGGCTGATTTCCTCCTGGACCTTGGACTTATCGACACCATCTTCTGTCGCGGCCACGAGCTTGGCCTTGATCTCGTCGACGACGTCGATCGCGCTGTCCATTGCCGTGTAAGCCGTATCGACCTTTGCGGCGCCGAGCCCAAGGGCGTCGGACACGGCTGACAGCGCCTTGTTGTCGGACCGCATCGTGGTCGCGATCGACCAGTAGGCGGCGTTATCGGATGCGGTGTCGACCCGGTAGCCGGTGGAAACACGGTTCTGCGTCGATTCGAGATTGGAATTGACGGTGCGCAGCGTCTGAAGGGCTGCCATCGCGGAATTGTTCGTATTGATGCTGGTCATGGAAATGTCGCCTGATTCGGAAGTTGGATGGATTGCATCCCGGGCACATCCGGGCCGTGGCGAGCAGCCTCATGCTTATCGACCCCTCTTCGGGGTGGTCAATTCGCCACCGTTGAAGCGATTATGGTACTTAAAGGTACCTTAATCGTTAACGCGAATTGGCGAGCCGAGATTTTTTCCCAAATTGCGACACCCCGCCGATGTCATCGGGAGAATTTGTCCTGGTGCCGGGCAGCAAAATTCCGGATGGCCGATTGACGGCTCGGCGGCAAACTGGCTATCACTATTAAATCAATTTGATTGACTTCAACTGCCGCTCCGATCCCGGTGGCCGTGCCGGAACGCCCAAAAACCTCGTTTTTCCCAAGGAAGAGTAATCAATGTCGACACCGCGACCGAACGCCCTGCGGCTTGAAACCCTTTGGAACCCGCCTGCCGAGGGCAAGGAATTCTCCTATGTCCTGCGCCTCAGGAACCTCGGCAACGAACCGCTTTCGAATTTTTCCCTCTGCGTCAGCGGCCCGGGCCGCGTCGATCCTGCCGGGCGGGTCGAAGGCGCAACAGTGTCGCAACGGCTTTCGAACTTCACCGAATTCCAGCCGCCGGCCAACTTCGTTCTCGGCGCAGGCGAAACCTGGACGATCTCCGTCTATGCGCTCAGCTGGCAGTTCCGCCACTGGACGGACGGCGCGACGAGCGCCTATCTCGCACTGTCTGACGGCAGCACCATCGTGCTCGGCGTCGAGCCGACACGCTCTTCGGTTAGCAATGCGCCGCTGAAGCGCGGTGCCGAGATCTATCCCGTTCCCGTCAACGCGCCCGTCGCGGTGTCGATCATCCCCTGGCCGAACCGCGTCGCCGTCGCCTCGCGCCGCCCGCTGCCGGCGGGTTTTGCGCCGCAGGCGCAGAGCCCTGAAGGGGAGGCGGCAGCGAAAAGCTTCGCGGCGCTGGTGGAGCATCTCTTCGCGGTCGAAGGCATCGTGCGAACCGAGGCGGAAGGCGCGGTTCGTATCGGCCTGAAGGACACAGCCGGCTTCGGGCCGGAGGCTTACCGGCTGAGCTTCGAAGAGGAGTCGATCACGATCGAGGCAAGCAGCCGCACCGGCTTTCTCTACGGCCTCGTTACGCTCGGCCAGATCTGGCGCGGCGCCAGGCTGCATCCCGGCGTCTTCCAGTTTCCCGCATCCGGCGAGATCGTCGACGAGCCGTCGATGGGCTGGCGCGGCCTGCATCTCGATGTCGCCCGCCAGTTTTACGGCGGGGCCGAAGTCAAGAAGCTGTTGGCAGTGCTTGCCTGGAACAAGCTCAACCGTTTCCACTGGCACCTTTCCGACGACGAGGCCTGGCGCGTGGAAATCGATGCCTACCCGGCCCTGACAGAGATCGGCGCCTGGCGCGGCCACGGTCTCGCCGTGCCGCCGCTTCTGGGTTCAAGCCCGGCCCGAACGGGCGGCTACTACACCAAGCCTGTCATCCGCGAGATCGTCGCCCTCGCAAAGAGCTTCGGCATCGAAATCGTGCCGGAGATCGATATGCCCGGACATTGTTATGCCATGCAGCAGGCCATACCCGAGCTGCGCGATCCGGCCGAGAAAGGCAGCTATCACTCGGTTCAGGGTTTTCCCGACAACTGCATCAATCCGGTACGCGAGCAGACCTACCAGATCGTCGAGACCATTCTTTCCGAACTCATCGAGCTCTTTCCATTCAAGACGATCCACCTCGGCGCCGACGAGGTTCCGCTCGGCGCATGGTCCGGTTCTCCGGAAGCGCTGGCGCGCCTCAGCGCCATCGCCGGCGACGAGGTTGCCGATGCGCATGCCAAGCGGCTGAACGTTGTCACCAACACCCATGGCGCCGACGACATTCACGGCTCAGGCGCCGCCATCCTGCAGGCGGAATTCCTGGAGCGCGTCCAGCGCTTCCTGGCGAGCAAAGGCTGCGTCACCGGCGGCTGGGAGGAAGCCGCGCACGGCGACGTCATCGACAAGTCGAAAAGCTATCTCTGCAGCTGGCGCAATGTCGAGATTTCGGCCGAGCTCGCCGAACGCGGCTATCAGATGGTGGTCTGCCCCGGCCAGGTCTATTATCTCGACATGGCGCTGAGGACGGACTGGGATGAGCCCGGCGCCAGCTGGGCAGGAAATTCGGACGCGGAAAAGCTCTACAATTTCGATCCGGTCGGCGGCTGGACAGCGAGCCAGAAACAGCAGCTGCTCGGCATCCAGGCCTGCATCTGGTCCGAACCGATGACGGATCGCGCCGTCTTCGACCGTCTCGTCTTCCCACGCCTTTCCGCACTTGCCGAGACCGGCTGGACGAAGCCCTCGTCCAAGTCATGGGACCGTTTCAAGGCGCTCGCGGGGCTGATGCCGCTGCTCTACGGGTTGCAGGAGTCGTAGCGCCCGGATTGGCAGGAAGATGATCTGAGGGCGATCCCTTGCCGTCGCAGGAGACGGTGACGGCAAGGGTATCGGCGTTGCGTCAAGGTGAGCTGTCAGAGGCCGGTTCATCCGTCGCGGGCGGCTCACATCCGGCTGCAACGATGCGAATAGGACGGGTTCCAACAGGAGCGCCAGTCGCGCGGTCGATGGTGACCGGATCGATCTCGGTTCCGGTCTCGGCATCGAAGAAGCGGGTGACCGCGCCGCCGCCGCGGTGCTTGCGGCCCCAGGCGCCGATCGCAAACAGCACCGGCAGAAAGTCGCGGCCGGCTTCCGTCAGCACATATTCGTCGCGCGGAGGACGCTTGGAATACCGGCGTTTTTGCAGCAGCCCTTCCTCGGTCAGCGATGACAGCCGACCCGTCAGCATGGTCGGAGCGATGCCGAGGCTTTTTCGAAAATCATCGAAACGGGTCAGCCCGGCATGGGCGTCGCGCATGATCAGCATGCTCCACGCATCGCCGACAAGTGCCAGGCTGCGGGCGATCAGGCATGGCTGTTCCGAAAGATTTTTCATGTCGATATCTTTTTAGTAGTGACTTGCTATCATTTTGATAGTAACAGCTTGCAATGGATATGCCACGATAAAACGAAGGCGACGTCGATGAGTAAGAGAGAACGCGGCATTGCCCTGGTCACCGGGGCTTCCTCCGGCATCGGGCTGGCGACGGCGAAAGCGCTGCGGCGCGACGGTTACCGTGTGTTCGGCACCAGCCGAAAGCCGATCGCCGACACCGCCGATGGGATCAGCATGCTGATATGCGACGTCATCGACGATCAATCCGTGCAGAGCACCGTCGACGAGGTTCTCAGCCGGGCAGGGCGGATCGATCTGCTGGTCAACAATGCCGGGATCGGTCTGCTGGGCGGCGCCGAGGAATCGACGATAGGGCAGGCGAAAGCCGTGTTCGACGTCAATGTCTTCGGCACGCTGCGCATGACCAATGCGGTGCTACCGGTGATGCGGCGGCAGCGCAGCGGCCGGATTGTCAACCTCAGCTCGATACTTGGGCTGATCCCGGCGCCCTTCAATGCGCTCTACGCAGCGACCAAACACGCGATCGAAGGTTATTCGGAATCGCTCGACCATGAAGTGCGCACTCAGGGTATCCGCGTTGTGCTCGTCGAACCCGGTGTCACCCGCACCTCCTTCGAGGAGAACATGACGCGCCCCGACCGGCCGCTTGCCGTCTATGATGCGGTGCGCGCCGACGCGGAGAAGCTGATGCGCGAGATCGTTTCGAAAGGTGATGCGCCCGAGGTGGTCGCCGCAACTGTTATCCGGGCTGCCAACGCGGCCTCGCCCAAAAGACGCTACACGTCCGGGAAAGCAGCCGGACAGGTCCGCTTCGTCCGCCGTTTCCTGCCCGAGTCCTTCGTCGACAAGAGCCTCCGGAAATTCAATCGGCTTTCCGATTGAACCTCGTTGCCGCGCCGCCGGCTCCTCCCAGAAACGAAAGTTCGTCCCATGAAAGCATTCCTGATCGATCGTTACAACAAAGGCGGCGCCCTCAGGCTCGGTCAGAGCCCTGAACCGCAGCTGCGCGAGAATGACGTCATGGTCGAGATCCATGCCGCCAGCGTCAACCCGCTGGATGCCAAGATCCGGGACGGAGAGTTCAAGCTGATCCTGCCTTACCGGCTTCCGTTGGTGCTCGGCAATGATGTCGCCGGCGTCGTGGCGCGGGTGGGCGCCAATGTCCGGCAATTCAAACCCGGCGACGAGGTCTATGCACGGCCCGGCAAGGATCGCATCGGCACCTTCGCCGAGTATATCGCCATCGACGCTGCCGATATTGCGCTGAAGCCCGCCAATCTCAGGATGGAAGAGGCCGCATCCATTCCGCTTGTGGCACTGACCGCATGGCAGGCGCTGGTCGAGCGCGCCAAGCTGCAGAAGGGGCAGAGGGTGCTGATCCATGCGGGCTCCGGCGGCGTCGGCACCATCGCGATCCAGCTTGCCAAACATCTCGGCGCCCATGTGGCGACGACGGTGAGCACGGCAAACGTCGATCTGGTGAAAAGCCTCGGCGCCGACGTGGTGGTCGATTACAAGAAGGACGACTTCGAAAAGCTGCTGAAGGGCTATGACGTTGTGCTGAACAGCCTCGGCAAGGAGGCGCTGGAGAAATCGCTCGCCGTCCTCAAGCCCGGCGGCAGGCTGATCTCGATATCGGGTCCTCCCGATCCCGATTTCGCCAGGGAAAACGGCTTCGGCTGGTTGCTGCAGCAGGTCATGCGCTTCTTGAGCTTCGGCATCCGGCGGAAATCGAAACGCCGGGGGATCGACTATTCCTTCCTCTTCATGACGGCAAACGGCGCGCAGCTCGGCAAGATCACCGCGCTGATTGAGACGGGCGCCATCCGCCCCGTCATCGACCGGACTTTCCCATTCGAGAAGACCAACGAGGCGCTGGCCTATGTCGAAACGGGACGCGCGAAAGGCAAGGTCGTCATCGCTGTGAAGTGAGGTGAAGGCGCATCACTGTCGCTGCCGGTAGGCAGAGGGTGTGACGCCTGTGCCGAGTTTGAATGCGCGTGTCATGTGGCTCTGGCTGCTGAAGCCGCAGGCCGAAGCGATCTGTGCGATCGGGTCCGTGCCGCGCAACATCGATTTGGCGCGCTCGACACGCCGGTGGGCCACCCAGCCATGCGGGGACACGCCGTAGCTTGCCCGGAACATCCGCTGAAAATGAAAGGCGCTGAGCTGTCCGATCGCCGCCAGATCCTGCAAGTGGATCGTCTCACCGAGATGAGCCTCGATATACTCCAGGCTGCGGCGCCTGATATGAGGAGCGAGGCCGCCGCTGATCGTGCAGGGGCGCATCCCTCCATAACGCGGATCGACCCAAAAATCTTTGACCGTCTGCGTCATCGCTTCTTCGGCCAGCAGATGATCACCCGCCAACATCGCTTCGGTCAGCTGCCGAAGCGTATGCGCCACGACGGGTGCATCGGCGAAGGTCACTTCGGCAACAGCCATAAGCCTGGAATCGCGATCGAACGTCTCCGCAAACATCCGGCGCATCTGATCGTCGGGAACATAGAGATGGACGAAGTCGAAGGGATCCGTGATTTCCCATTCGGAGGAGTGCCCCTGTGGCATGACGCACAAGGCGCCGGGCCGGCCTTGCGCGGCGGGGCTGCCATCCAGGCGGCGCGTTCCGGCGCCACCGTTGAGATAAAGGCTGAACGTATGTCCGTCCGGCCGCTCATAGCTCATCCTGTCGCTGCCATTGCTCCAGAGAGCTGCTGATCGCCCGAAACCCAAATCGATCGACTGCGACATCCGCGCAGAGGGAGATGCGGACAAAAACCTGAAAACCGAGAGACGGCTATCTTTCACCAATTCTTCCCCACACGTGCGAAGCCTTGCCAACAATACCGGTGGACGGCCCACGTGGCGAGTGGGAAGTCCGGGCAGATCCATTTCATAGCAAGAATCTGCAAGAGACCGGCTCACGGTTGGTCTATCGCTCGAGAAAACGAGGATCACTATCCATGGCAAATGCCGCTCTCTTCATCGCGACTGTCCTCATATGGGGCACGACCTGGATCGCCATTGCGATGCAGGTCGGTCCCGTGCCGGTCCTGGTCTCGGTCTTTTACAGATTTGCGCTCGCAGCCGTGATCCTTGTCGCCATCCTGGCTCTCATGCGGCGGCTGAATCTCCCTGCCTTGCGTGACCAACCTTTCATTCTGGCGCAGGCGCTCTGCCTGTTCAGCCTCAATTTCATCTGTTTCTACACTGCAGCCGGCTTCATTCCCTCAGGGCTGATCTCGGTCATCTTCTCGCTGGCAACGATCTACAATGCCGTCAATGCCCGCCTGTTCTTCGGCGACCGCATCACCGGCCGCACGCTCCTCGCAGCAGCGCTCGGAGCCACCGGCCTCCTCCTGCTTTTCGGAGAGGAGGTTGTCGTCGATTTCGATATGGGCACTTTGAAGGGGATCGGGCTCGCAGCGCTCGGCACGCTGTTCTTCTCGCTCGGCAACATGGCATCACGCCGAAACAGCGCGGCCGGAATCTCACCGCTGACAGCCAATGGCTGGGGCATGACCTATGGCGCGATCATCCTCCTCTTGCTGATCGCCGTGACGCAAACGCCGGTGGTGGCGCCGCCCGACATCACCTATCTCACCGCCCTGCTTTATCTCGCGGCAGTCGGATCGGTGATCGGCTTCACCACCTATCTCATGCTGGTCTCCCGCATCGGCTCCTCGCGCGCTGCCTATGCCACCGTCCTGTTCCCGATCGTCGCCCTGTCCTTGTCGACGATCTTCGAGGGCTACCACTGGACCAGTCTCGGCCTGATAGGCTTGGCGCTGACACTTCTCGGCAACGTGGTGATATTCGCACGACCTCTGCCCCGTCGGGCGCGGCAAGAAGATGCGAGGCTGCCGGCAGGCGGCTGAGATGTGTCAGCCGACCGGCTTTTGCAGGACGTCGAAGCGCGGATTGGTTTCCGAAAAGATCGGCAGGGCGGCTGCGCCGAGGATCGCTGTATCCTTGCCGGTCATACCGATCATGATGCGGGGCAACGTCCGCTTTAGGCCGGGATCGAGCGGATCGTGCAGCGGTTCCAGCCGTTCGGCCAGCCGGCGCATCAGTGACGTCGGGATGCTGCCGCCAAGCACGATGGCCTGAGGATCGAAGGCAAGCTCGAGAAAGTCGACGGTCTGCCGCAGCGGTTGGACGGCCTGATCGAGCCACGCATCCAGGCCTTCGCGCCCCTCGGCGATCAGCGCGTCGAGATCGTCGGGCGAAAGCTCGCTGGCATTGGCGATGCCCATGAATTCGTAGGCGACCGAGGGCGAGATGTATCGATCCAGGCAGCCGCGCTTGCCGCAGCTGCAGAGCCTGCCGTGCGGCTCGACGATGATATGCCCGATCTCGCCGGCATTGTTGCGGCTGCCCTTGTAGAGATGGCCATCGAGAAACATTCCGGCGCCGATACCGCCGCCGCCGGCCAGAAACAGATAAACGAAGCTGGCCAGACCGCGGGCGACACCGTGAAGACGCTCGCCGATCGCGGCCGCCGTCGCGTCGTTCTCGACCAGGACCGGCACTCCGACCCGTTGTTCCAGTGCATGCCCGACCGGAAAATCCTGCCAGCCGGGCAGGCTGTGCGGGCTGAGAGACGTGGTGCCGCCATCGGCGTAGCGGCCGGGCAGGGCGATGCCGACGCCGAGCAGCCTGTTTCGATCGAAGACGAAAGCCTCTTGAAGATCCTCGACGATTGTTTGCAGCGCCGGCATGGCCCTTTGCGGATCGGCGTGTTCGACCTGGTGCTCGATGCGGGCGCAGACGGCGCCCGCGAGGTCCGTCAGCACGCCGCTGGCGCGTCGGCGACCAAGCTCCAGGCCGATCGAATAGGCGCCGTGCGGATTGATGCTGTAAGGAATGATCGGCTGGCCCCGCGCCAGCTTCTGGGCCTCGGCCGCAACGAGAAGGTGCGAGCTCTCCAGCTCCTCGACGATATTAGAGACGGTCTGCGGCGTCAGCGCCGTCATCCGCGCGATCGCCGCCCGCGACAGGGAACCATGCGTGCGGATAGCCTCGATCACCACGCGCCGGTTGTGAGACTTGGCCTGTTCGAGGTTCGTGCCGGAGATCGCCTTCATGTCGCCTTCAAGGGAAGTGAAGCATAACCCTTGTCACAAGACGGATGGCGATGAAAGCCAGATTCTTCACCTGGTTTTATCAAGTCTCGGCGTCGACAGGCGCAACGGCATTTCGTCTCTGCAGCAGGCCGAGGATCGTGATCCCCGACAATCCCGTGACGGCGCTGAGGACGGCGGTGCCGGAATAGCCGGACATTGCCGTGCCGGCCGCAAAGACCAGCGCCCCGATCCCGGCACTCGCAAAGACGTTGACGGAGATCAGCGCGCTGCCGAGCCCCGGCCGATCGGCGATGAGATCCTGCAGATAGGTGATCGGAATGCTGATGATCGCCGCCGCGCCGATGCCGGCGAGCAAGGTGAGCGCGTAGAGATGCCACGGCTCAGAGGCAAGACCGAGAAGGCCGAGGAAGACGGTATAGACGATGGTGCCGGCGGCAAGCGCGGTCATCTGACCGACGTCGCGCGCGATCCGCGACCAGACGATGATGAAGACGATCTCGAGCAAGGCGACGATCCCGACCAGAATGCCGACATCACTGAGCGCGCCATGGGCCGCGCCGGTGGCGATCAACGGCAGCAGGGCGTCGTTGAGATGCAGCGTGCTGGTGATCAGCGCCACCCCGATGATATGCGCCGAAATCCGCGGTGAAATCACCTGCCGCAGGGCGCCGAGATAGGAAAGACGATCAATGGCGGCGATCTGCCCTGCCGCTCGCTTCGGCAGGGCGAAGAGGATGATGCTCTGGCATAAGAGGCAGGAGGTGGCGGCAAAGAGATAGGCCGGCAGCATGCTCGATGCGCCCGAAAGCAGAAGGCCCGTAATGCCGGGGATCAGCACCCAGGAGAGCGAGATCATGGCGCGCACGCCCGAGTTGGCCGTTACCATGTCGTCCCGGCTCATGCCCTGCATCGCCGCGCGCGCATTGGCAAACAGCAACGAATTCAGCGCCCCGTAGATCGGAAGCGGCAGCAGCGCGCTGGCGATGAAGATGGACGCGCTCGGAATGGCATAGACCATGCCGTAGCCGACGACTCCGAAGATGCAGGCGCCGATCATCGCCGAACGATACTCGCCGAGCCGGTCGGCGAGGTTGCCGAGCAGAACGCTGATGACCACGTTCACCGCCGCCGAAGCAAAGGCCAGGAAGGAATAGAGCCCGTCGCTCAAACCCAATTCGCGGATGCCGACGATCGAGCGATAGGGCGCGGTCATCGCCCCCGCCATTCCGAAGGTGAAAATGGCGATCATGCTGGCGCGGATCGCCGGATTGCGGAAGACGTCGGGGAAAAGGCGGCTCATGGAATCATCAATCGTCAGGGAAATCGGCAGGCGCAGCCGCGGCGGGCAGTCCCGGAGGTCATGTCATGCATCGCGTCTCTAAGAACGAAGCCCTAACTGTCAGTAATGTTCGGATTGGGAAAAGGTTCTCGCCAGCTCGGCCTGGCCGGCCGTGAGGCCGCAATCGACCGGCAGGCAGACGCCTGTGATGGCCGCGGCGAGCGGGCCGGCAAGGAAGGCCACGGCATTGGCGACGTCCTTGGGATCGACGACGCGCTGCAGCGGATACCAGCGGCGCGCCTCCTCGAACACGTTGGGATTGGCGCTCGCGCGCGCTTCCCAGGCCTGCGTCTTCACCGTGCCGGGCGCAACCGCATTGGAGCGGATGCCGAACTTGCCGTATTCGACGGCGACCAGCCGGGTGAAATGCAAGAGGCCGGCCTTGGCAGCGCTATAGGCCGGGTGGCCGAAGACACGCAGGCCGTTGACCGAGGCGATGTTGACGACCGAACCCCTGGACGTCTTCAGCATCGGTTCGAAGGCGCGGAAACATAAGAAGGCCGCCTCGAGATTGAGCGCATTGTCCGCCCGCCAGATCTCGGGCGTCGTGTCGTGCAGGCTGGTGGCGCGGGCGGCCCCGGCATTGTTGACGAGGGTTCGGACCACGCCGCTGCCGGCAGCGCGTTCTGCCAATTCGGCAATGCTCGGCTCGCTGGTCACATCGCAGCCGACGGCAACGAAACGCTCCCCCGGGCCGAGCTTCGAAGCCACGGCGGCGGCGGCAGCCGCATCGATATCGGCCAGCAGAACGACATCATGGTCCTCGGCGAGCCGGGCGGCAATCGCCGCGCCGATATCGCCTGCAGCGCCGGTCACGACGGCGATCGATTGGGTCATTGATTGTCGCTCCCGTTCATATGCTTCAGTCTCCAAGCAATTGCCGGTCGTCGCCGTCGCGGTGAATGACGAGCTGCTGCTTGATGCGCCGCAGCGTCACCGTCGCCTTCGGCTGAATGGCGTAGGCGATCAGGCTCGACAGGATGTCGACCATCGCGAGGTAGGCGATGCGCGTCGAGGTCGGGCGGTAGATATTGTTGCCCTCGGGAAGATCGATCGCCACGACGATTTCGGCGGCCTTGGCGACCGGGCTGTCCGTCTGCGTCAAAGCGATCGTCTTCACCTTGGTGTCGCGGGCAAGCTCGAAGGCCCGCACCAGCTCCATATTGCGCCCGGAGAAGGACGAGCCGATCAGCACGTCGCCCGGTTTGGCGGCGGCTGCCATCATCAGCTGCATGCTGTGGTCGGAACTGGCGGTGATGCGAAGGCCGAGACGGAAGAGGCGGTTCTGCAGTTCGTCGGCGATCATCGACGAATTGCCGCCGGAACCGAAGGCATAGATCATATCGGCCTTGGCGATATGGGAAACTGCAGCCTGGATGGCGGCAAGATCGAGCGACCGATGCAGGAGGAAGAGCGCGTTCTGCGCCTTGGTGATGATATCCTGGGCGACATCGGCCGGATCGGTGCTCTTCGATTCCGGCTTCAGATAACGCACGCCGATATGGGCGGTGCGGGCGAGCTGCACCTTGAAATCGGAAAAGCTTTCGCAGCCGAGCCGCCGGCAAAAGCGCGTGACGGTCGGCGGCGAGACCTCGGCCCGTTCGGCGAGCTCGATGATCGAGGCATTCACGGCGAATTCGAAATCGTTGACGATGATCTCCGCGATGCGGCTTTCGGAGGGGGAGAGCCGGCCTTTGTCTTCCTGCAATGTCGAAAAAATATCCAAACCCGTCCCCCCGATGGCACCGTCAATCCTTCTTCTTATAGGCCACGCAGTCGATCTCAACCTTGCAATCGACCATCATCGACGATTGCACACAAGCACGCGCCGGCGGATGCGCGCCGAAATACTCCTGGTAGATCTTGTTGAAGGTCCAAAAGTCGCGGGGATCGTCGAGCCAGACGCCGACGCGTACGACATGCTCGACGCCGTAACCGGCTTCTTCCAGGATCTCTAGAACATTGGCAATCGTCTTATGGGTCTGGGCGATGATGTTGCCGTCGATGATCTCGCCGTCTTCCATCGCAACCTGCCCGGAAACATAGAGCCATCCGTCAGCTTCGACGGCGCGCGCGAAAGGCAGCGCCTTGCCGCCGGCGCCGGTTTGAACAGTGCCATAGCGCTTGATAGGCATTCAAAGTCCTTGCAAATTATTTTCTTGATAAGTTGACAAATGACCATAGAAAGCAGAATTTGACCAGCGAAAAACACCTTTTATGAAAAGAATTTCAATCCGGGGCAGCCATGCGCGATCCATTCCAGAATCCTTTCCCATCGGATAGCGCCCGCCGCGCCATCTGGGAGATGCTCGTTTCCCGCGATATCGATGCCTTTCTGGCCGCCGATTGGTCGATGGTGGAGCATGACTTCGTGGAAGAAGGCTTCATTGGCATCGATGGCCGGAAAGAGACCAACCCCGACAAATGGCGGCTCGCTTTCCCGACCCTCAAAGCCTACCGCCAGGAGTGGCTGAGGCAGGCGAAGGATTTCGCCGAGCAGAGCTTTGCCGAAGATGCGCGCACAGCGATCTTCACCACGACGACGCTCGAAGATATCGAGATCGAAGGCGAGACGGCGCTCGTTCGCAAGAAATTCGACGGCGGCATTACCAAGTCCGACGGCACCCGCGACGTCCTGCAATGGCAGACGCTCTATTATTGCCGGTTTCACCAAGGACGCTGGAAGATCTCAGGTTTCACCGGCTACCTGCCGAACCCGATGGGGTAAGGCGGAGCCGACAACACGAAGGCCACTTTCTTGCGCATATTCACGGCAGCACTGGCGACCGAGACCAACACCTTCTCCCCAATCTGCGTGGATCGCCGCGCATTCGAAGCCTCGCTCTATGCCCCGCCCGGCCAGCATCCCGAGACGCCAACGCTCTGCACCGCGCCGATCACCGTCGGAAGGCGCGTCGCCAAAGAGAAGGGCTGGGACCTGATCGAGGGAACGGCGACGTGGGCCGACCCCGCAGGGCTCGTCAACCGGGCAACCTATGAAGAATTGCGGGATGAAATCCTCGCCCAACTCAGAGCGGCGATGCCCGTCGACGCCGTTGTCATGGGCCTTCATGGCGCCATGGTGGCCGCGGGATATGAGGATACCGAAGGCGATCTTCTCCAGCGCATGCGCGAGATCGTCGGACCGGATGTCTTGATCTGCGCCGAACTCGATCCCCACAGCCATCTCACCGCTAAGCGCCTCGCGGCCCTCGATTTCGCCGTCTATTTCAAGGAATTTCCGCACACCGATTTCGTCGACCGCGCCGAGGATCTCTGGCGCATCGCGGTCGACACGCTCGAAGACCGGCTCAAGCCAGTCATGTCGGTGTTTGATTGCCGTATGATCGATGTCTTTCCGACCTCGCGCGAGCCGATGCGCTCCTTCGTCAACAAGATCATGCAGATCGAGAAGGATGATCCCGAGATCCTGTCGATTTCGGTGATCCACGGCTTCATGGTCGGCGACGTCCCCGAAATGGGAACGAAGCTGCTTGTGGTGACCGATAACAAGCCGGAAAAAGGCGCGGCGCTGGCGCGCGAACTCGGACTCGAACTGTTTTCCAAACGCGGCACCTTCATGGTGCCGCAGATCGACGAGAAGGAAGCCGTCGCGCGCGCAATGGCCGCGACCGCATGGCCCGTCGTCATCGCCGACGTCTGGGACAATCCGGGCGGCGGCACGGCAGGAGATGCGACTGTTATTCTCGCCGAGCTCATGGCCCGTGGCGTCACCAGTGCGGCGATCGGCACCATCTGGGATCCGATGGCCGTCCAGATTTGCTTTGCGGCCGGCGAGGGGGCAGAAATTCCGCTACGCTTCGGCGCCAAGTCAGCGCCCGGCACCGGCAATCCCATCGACGGCACCGTCAGGGTCGTCAAGCTGGTGAGGAATGCCGAAATGCAGTTCGGCGAGAGTCTGGCGCCATTCGGCGATGCCGCCCATATCGTTCTCAACGGCATCGACATCATTCTCAATTCGACGCGCGCCCAGAGCTTCGATCCAAGCCTGTTTTCGGTGATGGGCATCGACCCGACGAAGCAGAAGATCCTGGTGATCAAATCCACCAACCACTTCTTCGCGTCCTTCTCGAAGATCGCCGCGGAAATCCTTTACTGCTCCGCCGGAACGCCTTATCCCAATAATCCAGCGACGACGCCCTACCGGCGGGCGCCGAAGACCATCTGGCCGATCGTGGCCGATCCACACGGGACAGAACGCGGAGCCGCCTAGATGCATGACAACAGGTTCGCCGTCGTCGCCAAGGCCGGTGACAGGATCGCCGATCTCTCGACACCGCGCCCTGTCATCGACGAGGACCGGCTGGCTGCAAACATCGCCCGCGTTCAATCCTATATGGATGAGCACGGGTTGAACTTCCGCCCGCATATCAAGACGCACAAGATCCCGGCGCTCGCCGTCGCCCAGCTCGCCGCCGGCGCCAAAGGCATCAACTGCCAGAAGGTGACGGAAGCCGAAGTCTTTGCCGATGCCGGTTTCGGCGATATCCTCATCACCTTCAATATTCTCGGGCAGCAGAAGCTCGAGCGCCTGGCCAGGCTGAACGACAAAATTCCGGCTTTGAAAGTCGTCGCCGACAGCGAAGTGACGATCGACGGGCTCGCCGCACATTTTTCCGGCCATAAGCCGCTGACGGTGCTGGTGGAATGCGACACCGGCGCCGGCCGCTGCGGCGTGCAGACGCCCGAGGAGGCGGCCTCGCTCGCCAAGCGCATCGCCGCCGCCGACGGCCTCACCTTCGGCGGCATCGTCACCTACCCGAAACCGCAATCGGCCGCCGCCGTGGAATCCTTCATCGCCGAAACAGTGAGCCGTTTGCAATCGGAAGGCATAAGCTGCGCCATCGTCAGCAATGGCGGCACGCCAAGCCTGTTCGAAGCGCATCTCGTCACGTCAGCGACGGAACACCGCGCCGGCACCTATATCTACAACGATCGCCAGATGGTGCGCATGGGCCACTGCACCGAGGACGACTGCGCCATGCATGTGCTGGCGACCGTCGTCTCCCGCCCGAACGCCGACCGCGCCGTCATCGACGCCGGCTCGAAGGCGCTGACCTCGGACCTTCAGGGCTTCAGCGATTACGGCCTGATCGTCGGTTATCCCGAGGCACGCATCACAAGCCTGTCGGAAGAACACGGCGTGATCGATCTCACGAACTGCACCGGCCCCCGGCCGCAGATCGGCGAAAAGCTGTTCATCATCCCCAACCACACCTGCGTGGTTTCCAACCTGTTCGATACGATGGTTTTTCATCGGGGTGGCGTGGTGACGCGAGTCGAGGAAGTCGCGGCCCGTGGGCTAGTCTGGTAGGTTTTGGTCGAGCGCAAATTGTCCTCGATTCATTCGCCAATAGGCCGATCTACTCGGCGTCGTTTGCTGCCTTTTTGGCGCCCTTGGGAGGGATTTTGAAGCTGGCACCGGTAGGCCCAACTGTAACTTCTGGCCCCAAACCCATAACCGCGCCCAGGGCCGCTAGCGAACTGACCTCAGCATCCTTTTTGTTGTCAGCCTGAAACAGGCCCGCGCATGCTCCCTCGACCCATCGCTCGGGAAGGGCAGCTCCTTCCTTGGTGGTCATTTCCATTGCGGTCTCGATGACCCAACTCGCACGGTTAATATCCATGCCATATCGCTGGAATTCGTGCAGGGTTCGCACCTCGGAATCGTAGGACTTGCGAAGCATCGAGATTAGATACGCAGCGAAACCGACGCAAACCGCCGAGAGTACCGCGCCGCGAAGCGCCATCATCCACAACAAATAGGTATCTTGCGGGAGACGTTGCGTTTTAAGGATAGTGTCGGCGCTAGCAGTTGGGTCTGGTATGATCTGTGTTGCTTGGGCCAGCGAAACGAAAGACTGAAAGCTTTCGAAGGCGAGCACGCCCGCGCCCGCGCTGGCGACGAGGCAAAGACCTGCGATAAGCCAGAATTTGGAGACTGACTGCCGCGACGAGAGGGGGCGCTTGGTAAACTCCTGTACCTGGTTGGTAATGTCCTCACGCAGTTTTCGGCGCGCAAACATATGGTCGGATTGGTCGAACTCCTTAATCTTCTCGTCTAAGGCAGCTTTCTCAACATTAATGCGCTCAAGTGCCTCAGCTTCTCGCTTCCGGATCTCTTCGTCGGCTAGAAGCTGCTGCTCCTCGAATTTCTTCCGACGTTCGGCGGCGTCTTCCTCGTAGCTGATACGAAGACCTTCGGCGTTCTCCAGCATAGTCTGGTGGAGTTGAGCAAGCGAGGCGGTTTCGCGGTCGATGATACCAAGAGTATTTTCAGCTAATCCTTTAGCGTCGCCAGCCTTAGGAAAGATAAGGTAACGGCGAAGGACCTCCTCAACCTCAAGCAACTTCTCGGCACTAATACGGCCATTCGTGGGGTCGAACTTTATGAGGTCATAATAAGCAGGGTTAAGGCTCGGCAGAACATTGCCGCGATCCATATTCACGTTGAAGGCGTTGTCGCCCGAACTGAATGAAAACGACTGAATAAGTAGGGACCGCCCCTTCTTATTCCGGATTAGCTCGTGTTCGTTCACCCCTAGCGGTACACCACCGAGATCAACGCCCATATGAGACGAACCATACTTCGCCTTTAGCTCGGCAAGCATGTCGAGAAGGGTCTTGTCCGGTACTTTGGCAACATATAGGTTAGTCATCCGCAATTCTCCCAGCAAATGAGCAAAAATATACTTGTTGTTTGGTTACTGGTAATTAGCGGCGGCGCTAAATCGGGCGTTGTGCACAGGATGTTGTCAGGGGTAACCTGTTCGACACAATTGTCTTCCACCGTTGCGACGTCGTGATGCGCTTCGAAAAGGTGGCCGCCCGCGGTCTCGTCTAGTAGGAGCAAGTTCGGATTGAGAGCGGAATGTCCCTGATCGCCAAAGGCCGCAGTTACCGGTGGATCGCTCGCGAATTTTAAGATCAGTCAGAACAAAGTAAATGATCGCGACGTGCGCCGCGGATGATCGCATTGTGACAACAGCGGTCGTCAAGATTTAGGGTCCGTATGCGCCAAGCCGTTGGCCACCTGTCACGATAGCAGACATCAGAGATTAGATGTTGCAAAAGTTCGGTCGGAGGTGAAGCCTTCGCGGTTGACACCGAGACTCCTACTCTTGAGTAATATGCGATCAAAAACCATTGGCTAACAGGGCGCAACGGGCGATGAACTTCGAATATTCTGACCCGCAAACTCAGATGGAAAGTTTCTTTGGAGGCTTTTTCCATATCAGTGCATTCGGGCGAATTGAGGAAGGCGATGACGAAAAATTCCAGCGGTTTCTCGATCGCGCTACACCCCCGCCCAGAACTTTGGTCTACATTAACTCCGGAGGTGGTCATGTTGAAGCTGCGATGGCTATCGGACGATTGATCCGTCAAGCATGGTTCTCCACGTCCATTGGCACATATATCCTAGATCCGCAGCAGCTTGACGATTTAATCATTCCCCGGAAGTTTACCTCAGGAAAATGCATAAGCGCAGCGACCCTGATGTTTCTCGGTGGGAGGCTCCGTTATTTCCCAGATGGATCAGAGTTTGGCGTACATCAATTTTCATTTAAGAACCCGACGCCAGAAAGCATCGCGCGTTCCCAACGGCTTTCAGCGGCAATAGCGACCTACATCGCAGAAATGGGCGTCCCCGCCCCGTTCTTAGAGCTTTCTGCGGGCACGCGCGGAGATCAAGTACAACTCGTCAGCGAAGAACAGCTAAAAGGCCTGAAAGTCATCACTGGAGGCGTGACGGAACCTACCTGGGGCGTGGAAATTCATGAAGAAGCAATGTGGGTTCGAGGCGAGCGAGACTCTCTGTGGGGCCACGGCAAGGTTATGCTGATATACTCGAAAACAGATGGCTTCTCTTTTGCAGCTTTGGTGGAAACCATGGGGAGAGACAACGAGCTAATGAACTTCCCTCTAGTCGAGATCGTCGTGGACGAAGAAGACACTAGGATCGACATCACCGACAGATGTATTCGCGCGCCATCTGGTATCTATACAATGTTTATGGCTAACCTTTCGTTGAGCGAGGCTCGCTTGCTAGCCAACTCCAAGAGCTTCGGCATCCAAATACGCGGCTCCGCCCAGGCCGAAATATTTTTCGGGATTGCAGCAATTTCCACAGCCGGAGCTGAGGGAAAGCTACAGGGGTTGTACAAGATGGGTGCCACCTGACGCCTAATTTTTCGTGATTTCCATTGCAATGTCGCTGCAATTCGTAGGCGCAACATTTGCTTTCTGTTGAGAAAATGCACCCTGTTTGGGATGTGGAAGCCTCCACCAGCCTGTAACTGGGACCACGAGTGCGGTATCGGACGACGCCGTCACCGAGCGCCACGCCGGTGATGAAGGTCTGCTTTGGTATGAACTAAGTTGGCTTCAATGACCGAACGAGGCGCGAAACGGATGCTGCTTGGGCCCTGCCTGTCGTCCGCAGGAGATTGTCCAACGAAGCCGAGCCGCCTCAAGCCGCCGTCGGATTGATCACGTTCATATCAATTTCGGTCAGCTCCACGCGCCGCTCGAAGGCAATGCCCGCTTCATCGAAGAGATGGCAGTCCGCAGCATTGATGCCGGTCGAAACAGGCGCATCCGCACGGATGCCGACGCTGCCGGGCAGCATGGCGCAGAAATTTTCGGCCTCGCCGTTGAGCGAGGCGTAAGCGACCGTGTTGGCCCCGAGGCGCTCGATCACCGTCGGCGTCACCGTAAAGACGATGTCGCCGCCATTGAGCTGGATGTGCTCCGGCCGGATGCCGAGCGTCAGGGTCTTGCCTGATATGCCGTCGCGCGGCGTCACCGGCAGAATGGCGGTCTGACCCTGATAATCCACTTCGACGCCGTTGGCGCTGACACCCTTGCAGGTGACGGGGAGGAAATTCATCTTCGGATTGCCGATGAAGCCGGCGACGAACTGGTTGGCGGGCTTGTGATAAAGCTCCAGCGGCGCGCCCGTCTGGGAGATGTTGCCGGCGTCGAGCACGACGATGCGGTCGGCCATGGTCATGGCTTCGACCTGGTCGTGCGTCACATAGATCATCGTCGCCTTCAACGCCCGGTGCAGCTTGGCAAGCTCGATGCGCATGTCGGCGCGCAGCGCGGCATCGAGATTGGATAGCGGCTCGTCGAACAGAAAAATCTTCGGTTCGCGCACGATGGCGCGGCCGATCGCGACGCGCTGGCGCTGGCCGCCGGACAGCATGCCGGGTTTCTGCTGCAGCCGCTGGTCGAGGTGCAGGATGCGGGCGGCATTTTCGACCTTGGCCTTGAGCTTTTGCTCTTCCATCTTCTCGACGCGAAGCGGGAAAGCGATGTTTTCGAAAACCGACATGTGCGGGTAGAGCGCGTAGGATTGAAACACCATGGCGATGCCGCGCTTGACCGGCGGCAGGTCGTTGACTCTGACGCCGTCGATGACGATATCGCCCGCCGTCGTCGCATCGAGGCCGGCGATCATTCGCAGCAGGGTGGACTTGCCGCAGCCGGACGGGCCGACGAAGACGACGAACTCGCCATTCCGAACCTCGAGCTGCACGCCCTTCAGAACCTCGTAGTCGCCATAGAACTTCTGGACTTTGTTGAGAAAAAGCTGACCCAAAAATCTGTCTCCGCCGGCGCCTACGTCGCACGTTCATCATCAGGGGAGGGATCGCGGATTGTCTCCTCCGCGATCCCAAGGCGTTGAAGCAAGCTTACTTGAAGGCTTCGATTTCGCCAGCCGCCTTCTTGAGCGCGGCTTCCGGTTCGGCCTTGCCTGTAACCACCGACTGGATCATCTCGATCATCGAGTTCTGGAAGCCCTTATAATCGGTGAACAGCGGCTCGGGACCACCATAGCTGATGCCCTCGATGAGCGGCTTCCAGTAGGGGTCCTTGGCGACGAACTCGTCGACCTTCTTCGAGGGCCGCAGCGGGGTGAGGCCGGCGCCGCCCTGCAGTTCGTATTCCGACTGAACATCCGGCGAGGTGATGAACTTGGCGAATTCCGTCGCCTTGTCCTCGACGCCGGAGCCCTTGAAGATCGCCAGGCTGTCGGTGATCAGCAGCGTGCCGGGACCCTTGGCATCGGGGCCGAGCGGCAGCGTCGTGATGCCCCAGTTGATCTTCGTCTCCTTCAGGCGGGAGGCGGCGCCCGATCCTGCCTGGATCATCGCGACCTTGCCGTCAAGGAAGATGGCGCGGACTTCGTTCTGCTCATAGGCCGTCGGGCCTTCCTCAGAGTAGGGAACGATATCCTTGTAGGCCTTCAGCGCAGCGAGAATCTGCGGGCTGTCGAGCGTGATCTTGCCTTCGGCATCCGTCACCGCGCCGTTATTGGTGTAAACCCAATGCATGAACTGGTGCATCGTGTTGTCGAAGGTCTTGGCGGAAAGACCGAAGCCCGGAATGCCGGTCTTTTCCTTGATGGTCTTGGCCATCTCGATTTCTTCAGCCCAGGTCTTCGGCGGCTTCTCGGGATCGAGGCCGGCCTGCTTGAACAGGTCCTTGTTCCAATAGAGCGCCTTGGTGGAGAAAGCGATCGGAACGCCCCACTGGTTGCCCTCGAAGGTCACCGTATCGACGATGTGCGGATAGTAAGCCTTCTTTTCTTCGTCGGTCATCGGCACCGGAACGATAAGGTCGTTCTGGGCGAATTCCTTCAGCGTGCGTG
This sequence comes from Rhizobium sp. CBN3, assembly GCF_030518245.1. NCBI lineage: Bacteria > Pseudomonadati > Pseudomonadota > Alphaproteobacteria > Hyphomicrobiales > Rhizobiaceae > Rhizobium > Rhizobium sp. CBN3. The sequence goes on along the minus strand of NZ_JAULSE010000002.1, from coordinate 22,620 downwards.
AGCCGACATAGGCCATCGCAACAGGCGTGCCGGCAGCGGCGAGCGTCGTTGCCTTGTCCTGGCACTGCGCCCAGCCGACGACCTCAGGCGTGACCTTCCAGCCCGCGTTCTTTTCTTCCCACTGCTTGATGTATTTGGTGTGGACCGGATCGATCGTGTCGCCGCAATAGATCCAGCTGATTTCCTTGTCGGCCGCATGGGCAGTGACCGCGGTCAATGCCGTCGAACCGAGCAGGGCGAGCGCCATAAGGCCTGTCTTGATTGCTATGCTCACGTTGTGACTCCCAATGTGGTTGTTAGCTGTTCACTGATTATTGCTCTTATTGTTTCACCGCACCGGCGGTCAGACCGCCGACGAGATAACGCTGAAGGAAGAAGATGACGACCATCGCCGGCGCGATGCCGACGAAGGAAGCCGCCATCAGTTCGTTCCAGATGACCTCCTGCTTGCCGAAGTAAGCAAAGAGCCCCACCGGCAAGGGCATGTATTCGCTCTTCGAGTTGAACGTCAGCGCGAAGATGAATTGCTGGGCGTAAGCGCCGATGAAGGTGGTGATGGCGACGACGATAATGCCCGGCATCGCAATGGGCAGGATGACGCGGCGAAGCGTGTAGAAATGGCTGGCGCCATCCATGAAGGCGGCTTCGTTGAGCTCCTGGGGAATGCGGATCATATAGGTGCGCAGCAGCCAGATCGCCGACGGGATCAGGAAGGCAACACCCGGCACGATCATGGCGAGATAGGTGTTGAGCACGCCCATGCTGCGCATCAGCCGGAAGAGCGGGATCAACAGCACGGCGCCGGAGAACATGTTCACCGTCAGGAAGGCGCCGAGCAGGATGCCCATGCCCTTGAATTCGAACTTCGCGAAGGCATAAGACGCCGGAATGACGAGGCAGAGCACGATCAGCGTGACGATGATCGAGATGAAGAAGGAGTTGAAGATATAGCGCCCGAAGCCCGGCACGCTGATCCACATCGTCCGGTAGGCTTCGAACGAGCCGTTCTCCGGCCAGAAACGATAGGGCGAGGAGAAAAGCTGGGCGAGCGGCTTCAGCGATACCAGGAAGCCCTCGACGAAGGGCGCCAGCACGAAGAACAGGAACACCGCGATGCCGCAATAGATCAGGATGATTTCCCACCAGCGGTAACGGTCGATCATGGCAGCACTGCTCATGCGCGCTTCTCCGGGTTGAGGCGGCGGGTGACGCGGAAATAGGCGAAGCAGAAGAGCGACAGGAAGATGCAGATCAAGACGGCGCGCGCCGCACCTTCACCGTATTTCTTCGAGCCGATCGCCGTCTGGTAGGTGTCGATGATCATCGTCGTCGTCTCGCCGCTCGGGCCGCCCTGCGTCAGGATCCAGATGATGTCGAACGAGTTGAAGGTGGCAATCAGCGACAGCATCGACATGGTGATGATGGCGGGCACCATCAGCGGCAGGGTGATGCGGCGGAAGCGGTACCAGCGGCCGGCGCCATCGGTCCAGGCGGCCTCGTAGAGATCTTTCGGAATGGATTGGATCGCCGCCAGGAAATAGATCGTCACCAGCGGCACGCCGATCCAGACATCGGTGACGATCGTCGCCCAGAAGGCGGTGCTGCCATAGGCGAGGAAGGCGACCGGGCCGTCGACGAGGCCGAAGCGCTGCAACAGGCCCGAGATCATCCCGAACTGCCCATTATACATCCACCCCCACATGAAGATGCCGATCGCCATCGGCACGATCCATGGCGGCATGGTCAGCAGCCGGAACAGCGACCGGCCGGGCACGGCGGCATTCAGCATGCAGGCGCCGAAGGTGCCGATCACCATTTTCAGGGCGACGGAGAAGAAGGTCCAGACGAAGGTTCGGAGGATGACCTCGGCAAATGTGGCGTTGAAGATCTTCTCGTAGTTGACCCAGCCAACCCAATTGGTGGTCTTCTTCAGCGACGCGTCGGTGAAGGAGAGAATGAACGTATCGACGAGGGGATAGGCGACGATGGCGAGAACATAGAGAACGGCCGGAAGGAGGAGGATCCAGGCGAAGATGAAGGCGCTTCTTTGAACACTCATCTTGCCGCCTTCCTCAAGCCGCTCTGGCGTGGAGGGCCTCGTCGAAGCGGTCCCAGACAGGACGCAGGTCGACGACCGATTTCTTCATCCTCGCTTCGTCCATCGCCAGCGCCAGAATGCCGGCTTCGAGCGCATTCAGCGTGGAGACGGGAAGTTCGAGCCCGGTGCGCACGCTTTCGAGCAGGTCGCTCGCCATCTGTTCGTCGGCGCCGTAATGCTGAGAGAGTTCGGTGGCGGCATAGGTGTTCTCGACCACCTTGTTGCCGGTCAGCTGTTCATGGACGTTCAGATAACCGCGAACGAAATCGCCCTCGGCCATGCCGCGCGAGCCCATGATGGCGAAACGGCGGAACTGGTCGGGTACGTTGAGATTGGTGTGGAAGTTCATGCCGACGCCATTGGCATATTCGACGATCGCCACCTGATAGTCGATGATATCGGCATCGCTGTCGAAAACCTTGTCCGAGCCCATCCAGCCGCTCGGCTTGCGGTGGAAAAGCTCAAGGTCGTTAATGCCCTCGCGCGCCGGGTCGTTGGCCGGAATGAAGCTCTTGCGGCCGCCGAAACTGGCGACACGCTCCGGCCGCGCGCCGACGACACCATTATAGAGGTCGAGGTCGTGACAGCATTTCTCCAGCATGAAGCTGCCGGAATAGCGCTCGTAACGGCGCCAGTCGCGCATGAAGAAGGCGCCGTGATAGGGCTCGATATGCTCGGAAGCCTCGATCGACACGATCTGGCCAAGCTTGCCCTCGGCCTGGATGGCGCGCAGATCCTTATAAAGAGGCGAATATCGCAGCACCAGACCGACCATCAGCCGCTCGTGGCCGAACTTTGCCATCAGACGGGCAAGCTCGATGCTTTCCGCGATCGTCGTGACGATCGGCTTTTCGCAGAACACCTTGAGGCCGGACTGGAGCCCGAGCCGGATGTGGTCGAGATGCATGTGATTGGGGGAACCGATCATCAGCAGATCGAGCTTTTCGGAGGCGAGGAGCTCCTCCGGCGAGCCGTAGGCCTTGCCGGCGGAAATGCCCTTTTCCGTCAAACCCGGCAGTCCCGCAGGGTCGGGATCCACATAACCGACGATGTCGAAGCTGCTATCGATCGCTTTGAAGACGTAGCCGAGGTAGCCGAGCCGGAATCCGAGCCCGATGATGCCCACTTTCATGCCGATCAAGTTCCCGATTAAGTAATTTATTTTCTTTAAGTTGGGACAAAAATCGGGAGGCGTCAATAGAAAACGGGCCACGAGACGTGAGCATGAAATTAATTTTCATAATTCGGTAGGCGGCTTTCGATAAGCGCGGTCAGTGGCGAGAATACCAAGGCAGCGGAATGGAGCAGGCGCATGTTTGAAGCCCGGCGCGCAGAAAACAGGCTTGATGGCAACTAGCGGCAACTTCGCCGGCAAGCTCACGCAAAACTCGCGAAATGTTGAAAAGTCGAGCGCGCTTGCGTGTGTAGGATGGGCGAGAACCCGAGGCCAGGAGGAGCCATCATGACCCGCATGACAGCCAAGGATTTCCCACAGGAACTGCTCGAACTCTATGATTATTACGCGCATGGAAAGATTACCAAGCGTGAGTTTCTCGACCGCGCCGGCAAATTCGCTGTCGGCGGCGTGACGGCAGCCGCCATTCTGGCGTCGCTGAGCCCGAATTATGCGCTGGCGACCCAGGTCGAGGCCACAGATCCGGATATCTCCGCCGAATACATCACCTATCCGTCGCCGAAAGGAAATGGAGATGTCCGCGGCTATCTCGTTCGCCCCGCAAAAGCCGCCGGCAAGGTCGCGGGCGTGGTCGTCGTTCACGAGAACAGGGGCCTGAACCCCTATATCGAGGATGTGGCGCGGCGGGTGGCAAAGGCCGGCTTCATCGCGTTGGCGCCGGATGGGCTGACGTCGGTCGGCGGCTATCCCGGCAATGACGAAAAGGGACGGGAGCTCCAGCAGAAGGTCGATCCGGAAAAGCTGATGAACGACTTTTTCGCGGCGGTCGAGTTCCTGATGAAGGGTGATCTCACCACCGGTAAGGTCGGCATAACAGGCTTCTGCTACGGCGGCGGCGTCGCCAACGCAGCGGCGGTCGCTTATCCGGAACTCGCCGCAGCCGTGTCCTTCTACGGCAGACAGCCACGCGCCGAAGACGTGCCGAAGATCAAGGCGCCGTTGCTTCTGCACTATGCCGGGCTGGACAAGGGCGTCAACGAAGGCTGGCCGGCCTATGAAGGGGCGCTGAAATCGGCCGGCAAGACATACGAGGCTTATATCTACCCCGACGTCAATCACGGCTTCCATAATGACACCACGCCGCGTTACGACGAGGCGGCAGCCAAGCTCGCCTGGCAGCGAACGGTCGACTGGTTTACGAAATATCTTGCCTGAGACTGCAGTGACGTGAGGCGGCGGGGAGCAATCCCCCGCCAGCTTGGAAATCTCGTGCCTGGCTACTGTGAACGGTCGACTTTGCGCCGTCCCCGGCTGACCATCATTCCGCCGACGATGAGAACAATACCGCCGGCGTTCGCCCAGAAGGACCCCGGGACGCCGCTGATGTAATCAAACGCCACCCCCGTTACCATCTGCCCGCCGATGATCAGCAGAGCCGAATTGACCGCGCCGATCCGCGCAATTGCCCAACTGCCGGCGGCCACGAAGACAACGCCGAGCGGACCACCCAGATAGGCGTACCAGGGCGCCTCGGCGGCGCCTGCCGGAAGCAGGCCTCCGACAAAGAGACCAAGGCAGGTGAGGACGGCAAATCCTACGGCGTGATTCCAGAAGGACGCGATCAGCGGCGTCGTGGAGATGCTCAGACGCCCATTGAGCTGACGGCTGAGGCCGACGAGCACGCCGCCGAGGCAAGCAAGCAGAATGAAGAGCGTCACGCCGCACCTCGCCCGAACAGGATAATGAGTGCCGCCCCCGCAACGACGAGGCCGAGTGCCGCGATGTCGCGTGCATCGGGATGCCGCTTACGCATGCCGAACAGTCCCCAACTGTCGGCCGCGACGCTGAAGACGACCTGGCCTGCGAGACCGAGAGCCAGGGTACCGGAGAGCCCGAGCGGTGAGTTGACCGCGGTCGAGGTCAGCATGACTGTTGCCGCGCCGGATATTCCGCCGAAGTAGGCCCATAAGGGCGCCCTGGGGGTTTTGCCACGCGTGGGCCTGGCTCGCCGGTGGATGAGCAGCAGAAGAATGACGGCGGCGATGATGCCTGTGCCGTGAGCGGTCCAAGAGGAGAACAGCGGATTGCCATAACGTGCCAGCTCGCCATTGAGGTGCACCATGAATGTCAGGAGCCCACCCGTGGCAAAAGCGCCGGCAAAGTAGATCGGATGCGGATTTCGTGCGGCGTCGATGGTCATTGCAGATCCCGTCAGCGAATCGATTGCGGCTAATGTTTTCAAATTGCCACTAAGGCCATTCATCGGCATCTTCAGCAAGACGCGGTGTCGTCATAGCCTGGCAGGCACGGAGGACGCGATCCTAAGGATCCAGCCACGTTGATCGCGTTTCTCCTCGATGCAAACGCACCGATCGTCAGGTCGGGGAGCGTAGGCGATCATAAGAAGATACCGCCGGCCATCGTCATGCGTGCTTTTCTGAAATGGCGGAAATTTCGCCGGATGTGGCAGCGTTCTTCATAGCGGAACCGCTCTATGATTACCGCAAGTCGCTTCCGCTTTCGGCAATTGTGCGGTAGCCTGTCCGTTCGTTCACATCCGGCGAAGGTTTCGCCGTGAGCCCGCAGATGTTGAGTACGGGCGAAGTTGCGATCGTCCAGAGTTTCGGAACAGTTTCCGTCATCCGTGATCCGGCTAAAATGCGATATGAACGGAACAAGCATGCCTGCAATTGGGTTTCGAACCTTAGCGTTTAAAAGGAGGAGCATCATGCCTACGGTTGCCGCGACGCCCATTACTCCGCCCGATCAGCACGTCGTCACCGCGCGCGAAGCCATCGAGCCGCTGTATGAGAAGCTCGAACTTCAAACGGAATCGCTGGTTCTTTCTGCAGCACTCGAAGCAGGATGGTCTCCGGACGAGGCAACGGAAGCGCTGGCGGCACTCAGACTGCAGGACGCGCTGTCCATCCTCGACGAACGGTCCGGCCAGTAAATTCGAAGAAAAATCGACGAGGGCGGCTAAGTGTCTCAAGATCGCGGCCGGGGCTTTGCCGATCTGATCCTGGGTGGGCGATCAATCCGGTCGTGTGCGATCCGACCAATGGCATGCCCGTATGCCCGGTCCCGCCGTCGAGGATCGTCCTAATGCAGTAGTCATCTCGATTCCTCACAAGCTGGCGTAGAGAGCAATTCACGCCGGGAACAATAGTTCAACGACCGTTCCTTTGCCCGGCGCCGAGGCAATGCGAGCGTCGCCGCCGCTCTGGCGAACGAAGCCATAAACCACGGCCAGGCCAAGACCTGCGCCACCTTCCGCTTCGCGGGTTGTGAAATAGGGTTCAAAGGCTTTGTCAACGGCCTCTGGTGTCATTCCGATACCGTTGTCCGTAACGCTGACGCTGACGCCCGCCTCGCTGCTGGAACAGCGGATGAGGATCGTTCCGCCAGCCGGCATGGCTGCAGCGGCGTTGAGGCAGAGATTGAGGATCGATTGTTCGAAGAGCGCTGTATCGATGACCACTGTGGGCAGGTCGTCGGCAATATTGAAGGCAAGCCGGCATGTTTCGCCAATGGCGATTTCCAGCACGTCGGCCATTCCGCGCAGAACAGCGCCGATCTCCACCGGTCCTGGACGGATCGGCTGCTGGCTGCCGATGGAAAGCATGCTCCCGGCCAGCGACCTGCCGCGGTCGGCCGCCTTTCGGATGCGAGCGAGGTGCCGCTTCTGCCGGTCGTTGAATCCGGTTTCGCGCTCCAGCAGGCCGAGGCTGCCTGTGATGATGCCGATCATGTTGCCTACCTCGTGGCTCACCTGGTGGGTCATGCGCATGATGCCGTCGAGCCGTTGGATCTTTGCTGCCTCCGCCTCCTGCCGGTCCATGTCAGTGATATCGCGCGCCAGCAACACGATGCCGCCATCCGGTTGGCGCGATATCGACACTTCCGTCACCCGCCCAGCGTCAGAGCGGTGGCGCAGTACGGACCTGTCGGAGAGCAGACCGGCGTCGTTCTCGGCCGGCAGGAGTGCCGGATCGATCTCTGGCAGCGGCGTCACGAAATTGCGAAGCGGCAATTTCCTGGCCGAACCAGACCAGCCGACCAACTCGATGACGCGGCGGTTCATGGTGATCGGCCGGCCGCGCGGATCGAACAGCGCAATGCCCTCGTTCATGCTGCGGAAAGTGGAGCGGATGGTGCGGGCAGCGGCCTCCGCAGTGCGCCGCAGCCGCGTGACGCGCTCGACGCTCTCGCGGAATGCACGGAAGGCTTCGAGCAGGCGCACCAACTCGGTTTCCGTGCCGTCATAGCGCGGCGCGTCAACGTCCTTGCGCCCTTCTGCCAATGCATTCATGCCGTTCGAAAGCGCGACAATGCCGCGTGAGACACGCATGACCGAGCGGATCGAGACCACGGCCATCGCCAGCACCAGCAGCGAGGCGACGGCGACGATGACGAGGATGCGGCTCAAGGCATCGGAGGTCGAGACGAGGTCGTCGCTGAGGCCGCGGGCGACGACCTCACTTTGGGTTTCAGTCGCGTGCGACAGATCGCGGGAAACACTATGCAGGCGCGAGACGGCCGCGCGGATGGCGAACATTTCGAGGAGATAACGCGTCTGCGCCTCGAAGACCCGTTCGTATGGGGCAAGTTCGGCGGCGCCGATCCGGATGTCCGGCGCGGCGCGTTCGAGGCGCGGCGCGGTCTCGGACACGTAGCGCCGGCGCAATTCACCGAGCTGGAAGAGGCTGTCCGAGTTGGAGGCGGATTGCACGACGGCATTCAGCCGACTGCGGAGATCGACATCGGCGATGCCGCTGCCGGTCGCAATTTCGCCAAGCGCTGCGGCAGCCTCGGCCTTGTGCTGCTGGGCGGATTCCGCATCGCCTGCAAGCGCCGTCGTCTGCGTTCGGATCGTTTCCAGCAGCTCGACGATGCGGCTGCTGGTAAAACTATTCGCGGCAGCCTCGTCGTTTTCAGGTTGCATAGCGCGCAGCAATGCATCGACCTGCACGACGACCGAGCGGCTTTCGCTGGACACTCGATAGGGCGAGGTTGCATTCATCAGGAAAGGTGCGCTGGAGACGAGATCGGAAACCTGCCGCGAGACCAGCGAAGCCTTGGCAAGACTCGAAAACGCCTGCAAGCCATAGGCGGCCATCTCTTGGCGCGCCCGCTGCAAGCCGTAGATGGCGATCGTTGCGAGGCTGAAGACGAGCACGCAGATAAAAACAATGGCGAAGGGCAGGCGAAAGGCGATGGAGGATAGGAACGGACGGCTGATCACCATGCGATCTCGCCCTCGTCGGTGTCGAGAACATAGCCCTTGCCGCGGCGCGTTTTGATATGGCGCGGAAGGTCTGGATTACGCTCGATCTTGCGACGCAGGCGCAGCACGAGCACGTCGACATTGCGGTCGATATAGCGCTCGCTCTCTGCGCCCAGCCGGTCGAGGATCTGGGCGCGGCTGACGGGTGTGTTGGGGGTTTCAGCAAGGATTTCGAGCAGCGCGAATTCGGCGCTCGTCAGCGACTTGGCTGGGTCAGTGCGGCAGGTGGCGCGGCGGCTCTTGAGATCCACTGACCAATCGCCGAGTCTAAGGGATGCGGGTTCGTGCTCTCGCTCGCTTTCGCGCTCCGGCTTCAGTGAAGGGATGGTCCGGCGCAGTACGGCCTTGATGCGGGCCGTCAATTCGATCGGCTCGAAAGGTTTGACGACATAGTCGTCCGCCGCCGTTTCAAGGCCGAGCACCCGGTCCACGGCGCTGCCGGCAGCCGTCACCATGACGATGCCAATATTGGTCTGAGCGCGCAGGCGCTGCGCGAAGGTGCGGCCGGAAGTGCCGGGCAGGTTATGGTCGACGAGCACGAGATGCACGGTTTCGCGCGAAAGCACGATTGCTGCTTCCTCCGCCGACGGTGCGGTGAGAGGCATCCAGCCCTCCGCCTCCACGAGGTCGGAGATCAGCTCCGCCATGTCCGGATCGTCCTCGACGATCAGAATGCTGATCCTCTCATTCAACACATGCACGTCCTCCCGCATCCATTATAGGCAGGGCCGTCACGATCTTCAAAGCGGGCTCGTGTTATGCGCTTTGTCACATTTGTAACCTTTGTCATTTTTGAGGGTTCGCCGCCGGCAAAGCTGTAAGAACCGTAACCATTCTTCGATTGCGCAAGGCAGCAGATGTGACATCCTGATTGCGGAGATTGGGACGCAGGGTCCGATGGGAGGGAATCGTGAGAGGCATCACCGCTTTCAGCGCGGTCGCGGCTTTGTGGCTGGCGAGCACCGGCACCGGCATGGCTGCCCCGTCACTCACCGTTTTGTGCGGTGTGGACGAGATGTGGTGCGCTGCGATGAAGACGGCCTATGAGGCAAAGAGCGGGCACGAAATCTCGGTGACCCGCAAGAGCACCGGCGATATCCTCAATCAGATCCGCGCCGAGAAAGCAGCACCGACCGTCGACGTATGGTGGGGCGGCACGGGCGACACCCATCTGCAGGCCGGTTCTGAAAATCTTCTCGAACCCTACCAGCCGGCCCATGAGCGCGACATGCTGCCCTGGGCGCAGAATTTCTTCGCCATGTCCGGCGGCCGCTCGGCCGGTATCTATGCCGGGGCGCTCGGTTTTGCCTACAATGCCGATCTCTTACGCGAGCTGAAGCTGCCGGCGCCGACCTGCTGGAAGGACCTGACGGATACCGCCTATCGCGGCCGCATCCAGAGCGGCAATCCGAATTCTTCCGGCACCGCCTTCACCACGCTTGCGACGCTGGTCCAGCTCTTCGGCGAGGACGAGGCTTTCCGTTATCTCGCCGCGCTCAACCGCAACATCGAGCGTTACACCCCCTCCGGATCTGCGCCTATCAAGGCGGCGGCGCGCGGAGAAACGCTCATCGGCATTTCATTCATGCATGATGCCGTCACGCAGAAGCAGGCGGGCTTTCCGCTTGTGATCGTCGCGCCCTGCGAAGGCACCGGCTATGAGATCGGTGCCGTGAGCATCGTCAAGGGTGCGAAGAACATCGAAGAAGCAAAGCGCTTCGTCGACTTCGCACTGAGCCCTGAAGGACAGGGTACGGGAGCGGCGTCCGGCCAGAACCAGGTGCCATCCAACGCGAAATCCAGCCTGCCGATCGCAGCGCCTGACATTTCGATGATCAAGATGGTCGACTATGACTTCGCCACCTTCGGTTCGCCGGAAGAACGAAGTCGACTGCTCCGCAGGTTCGATGCGGAAATCGCCGCAACGAACTGATCGAGCAATTAGACAAACCCCAATGCGACATCGTGAACGCGCCGCCGCGGGCAGGCCGACGGCCCCGCTGTGTCTTGTTCATGCGAAATCAAACCCAGGCAACAGGAGGATGCCACTATGAAAACCAAGACCCTTTCCCTCATGCTCTTCGCCGGCACGGCGCTCGCGGCGCTACCAGCGCAGGCGGCTGGCGAACTCAACCTCATCTGCTCGGCCGACGTCGTCATCTGCGAGCAGATGAAGGGCGATTTCGAGAAGGCGCATGGGGACATCAAGGTGAACATGGTTCGCCTCTCGTCCGGCGAGACCTACGCCAAGGTGCGCGCCGAGGCCCGCAACCCTAAAACCGACATCTGGTGGGCCGGCACGGGCGACCCGCATCTTCAGGCAGCATCGGAAAATCTGACGCTGGAATACAAGTCGCCGAAGCTCGATGAACTCAACGACTGGGCGAAGAAGCAGGCCGAAAGCTCCGGCTACAAGACGGTCGGCGTCTATGCCGGCGCGCTCGGTTGGGGCTACAACACGGAAATCTTCAAAACCAAGGGCTATAAGGAGCCGGTCTGCTGGGCCGACCTTCTGGCGCCGGAATTGAAGGGCGAAATCCAGATCGCCAACCCGAATTCTTCCGGCACCGCCTATACGGCGCTCGCCTCGCTCGTGCAGATCATGGGTGAGGACCAGGCCTTCGACTACCTGAAGAAGCTGAACGGCAACATCTCGCAATATACTAAGTCCGGCTCGGCACCCGTCAAGGCGGCTGCACGCGGCGAGACGGCACTCGGCATCGTCTTCGTGCACGACGCGGTGGCGCAGACGGCGGAAGGTTTCCCGGTCAAGGCGATCACGCCCTGCGAAGGCACCGGCTATGAGATCGGCTCCATGTCGATCATCAAGGGTGCACGCAACCTCGACAATGCGAAGATCTGGTACGACTGGGCGCTGACGGCGGAAGTCCAGTCCCGCATGAAGGATGCAAAGTCCTTCCAGTTGCCTTCCAACAAGAGCGCGACCATCCCTAAGGAAGCGCCACGCTTCGAGGACATCAAGCTGATCGACTACGACTTCAAGACCTATGGCGACCCGGCAAAGCGCAAGGCACTGCTGGAACGCTGGGATCGCGAAATCGGCGCCGCCGCCAACTGATGTCCTGACAGGCGGCGCCTGCCTCCACAGGCGCCGCCTTCCTACACTCAAAAACAGCGAGGTTAGCCATGAGACATGGCAATCGCAGGCTGGACGTGGTCCTGCTCCTGGGCGTGGTCGCATTGACCCTGTTGCCCTGGTATCGGATCGAGAACGGCTTCTTCGGGCTCGGTTGGCTGGCCGGTTTCCCCCTTTCCACGGAGGCCGCCCCCGGTCTCGTACAGATCTTCGCGCATGACCGGCCATGGCTTGCCGCTGCGCTCGTGCTCCTTCTCCTGGCGGTCGCGGGTCGCGGCATGGTGGATCCGATGCGCCGCGGCGCCGTGCTGGCCTGGACCGGCGCGATCGGCGTTCTCTTCCTCTCGCTCCAGGGCCTCGCCATCGGCTTTTCCGGCTGGAACTGGACGGTGAGCGACATGCTCTTTGGTCCGCTCTCGAACGGCCAGCCCGCCATGGGGGCGGGTGCGGTGCTCTCTTCCATCACGTTCGTGCTGCTCTTCGCCTTCGGGCTTGCCGAGCGCGGCGTGATGAAGGGCGATGCCTTTGTCGTCAGCGCAATCGCGCTCCTGGTCTTCCTCGTCGCGGTCTTCGTCTTCTACCCGATCGGCAGCATGTTCGTCGGTTCGGTGCAGGATTTCGATGGCTCGTTCAATGCGGATAACTTCATCCGCAACATCCAGGATCCGAGCATCTGGAGCCTCAACTGTGTTATAGGCGCCGGCCGCTGCGGCGTCGCCTGGCGCACGCTGTGGCTCGCCATCATGACCGGCCTCGGCTCGACCCTGCTCGGCCTTGCCTTCGCGCTCGTCGCCACCCGCACGCGCTTTCCCTTCAAGAAGGGCCTGCGGCTACTGACGATCCTGCCGATCATCACGCCGCCCTTTGTCATCGGTCTGGCGCTGACGCTGCTCTTCGGCCGCGCCGGCGTCGTCACGCAGGGGCTGTCGCAACTGTTCGGCCTAGAGCCCGGTCGCTGGCTCTATGGCCTTACCGGCATCTGGATCGCGCAGGTGCTGTCCTTCACGCCGATCTCCTTCCTCGTGCTGATCGGAGTCGCCGAAGGCGTCAGCCCGTCGATGGAAGAGGCCTCCACGACACTGCGCGCCGACCGTTGGCGCACCTTCTCGCGGGTGTCGCTGCCGCTGATGAAGCCCGGTCTCGCCAACGCCTTCCTCATCGGCTTTATCGAAAGCATGGCCGATTTCGGCAACCCGCTGGTGCTCGGCGGCAGCCATGGCGTGCTTTCGACGGAAATCTTCTTCGCCGTCGTCGGCTCGCAGAATGATCCCTCGCGCGCTGCCGTGCTCGCCATGGTGCTGCTCGCCTTCACGCTCTCCGCCTTCCTCGCCCAGCGCGTCTGGCTGGCGGGCAAGAACTTTGCCACCGTCACCGGCAAGGGCGACAGCGGATCGCATATCGCCCTGCCGCGCGGGCTGTCGATCGGCATTCACGCCGTCGTCATCCCCTGGATCCTTTTCACGCTCGTCATCTATGGCATGATCCTGATCGGCGGCTTCGTGAAGACCTGGGGCCTCGACAATTCGCTGACGCTCGACCACTACGCCAAGGCCTTTTCGATCAGCTTCGAAAACGGGATTGCCTGGACGGGTGTCGCCTGGAACTCGTTCTGGACAACGATGGAGATCGCGCTGGTCTCCGCCCCGCTGACAGCCGCAGTCGGTCTACTTACAGCCTACATCATCGTGCGCCAGAAATTCGCCGGCAAGAATGCCTTCGAATTCGCCCTGATGATGAGCTTCGCCATTCCCGGCACGGTCATCGGCGTCAGCTACATCATGGCCTTCAACCTGCCGCCGCTCGAGATGACCGGCTCGGCGCTGATCCTGATCGCCTGCTTCGTCTTCCGCAACATGCCGGTCGGCGTGCGCGGCGGCATCGCTGCGATGAGCCAGCTCGACAAGAGCTTGGATGAGGCCTCGCTGACGCTCCGGGCCAACAGTTTCCGCACGATTCGCAAGGTCATCCTGCCGCTCCTGCGTCCTGCCATCACTGCCGCGCTCGTCTATTCCTTCGTGCGTGCCATCACCTCCATCAGCGCCGTCATCTTCCTCGTCAGCGCCGAGTACAACATGGCGACCTCCTACATCGTCGGCCTCGTCGAGAATGGCGAATACGGCGTGGCGATCGCCTATTCCTCCATGCTGATCGTCGTGATGATCACCGTCATCGCCGGCTTCCAGCTCATCGTGGGCGAGCGGCGCCTGCGCCGTGAAAACCGCGTCGCCGGCCTCGCCACCTCCGCTTCCTCTCGTCAGGAGAAAATCGCATGATCAACCGAAAAGCCGGTTCCGTCGTCTTCCAGAACGTGCGCAAGACGTTCGGCGCCTTCACCGCCATTGCCGACCTGTCGCTGACAATCGAGCCCGGCACGCTCGTCACCCTGCTTGGCCCTTCCGGCTGCGGCAAGACGACGACGCTGCGCATGCTTGCCGGCCTCGAACATCCTTCGGCCGGCAAAATTCTCATCGGCGGCAAGGACGTCACCATGCTGCCGGCCAACGAGCGCGATGTCTCGATGGTGTTCCAGTCCTATGCGCTTTTTCCGCATATGAATGCGCGCGACAACGTCGCCTATGGCTTGGAATCCTCCGGCCTCAGCCGCAAGGAAGCACGCGAGAAGGCGGAGGAGGGGCTGGCGCTCGTCGGTCTTGCCGGCATGGGCCACCGCCTCCCCGCCGAACTCTCCGGCGGCCAGCAGCAGCGCGTCGCCGTCGCCCGCGCACTGGTGCTGGAGCCGCAGGTGCTGCTGCTCGATGAGCCGCTCTCAAATCTCGATGCACGCCTGCGCCGCAAGGTGCGCACGGATATCCGCCAACTCCAGCAGCGCCTGGGCTTCACGGCCGTCTATGTCACGCACGATCAAGACGAGGCGCTTGCCGTGTCCGACCGCATCATCGTCATGAAGGACGGCGAAATCGCCCAGTCCGGCGCCCCGCGCGATCTCTATGAAGCGCCGGCTTCCGCCTTCATCGCCGATTTCATGGGGGAAGCGAATGTCATCCCATGCGAGGTGGTCGGCATCGATGGCGGCGATGCTGAAATCCGCATTGGTAGCTTCAGGCATCGCGTGCCGGCGGGCGCGGCGACGCCGGGCGCGGCAAGCCTTGCCGTACGACCCGGCGCGATCGCGCTTTCGGAAGGACGCGGGCAGGGGCTTGCCGGCCGCATCCTGCACTCGGCCTATCTCGGAGATCATGTCGAGTACGAGGTCGAAACCGACGTCGGCACGCTCTTCATCGTCGACCATGCCGTCGACCGCATCCTGCCGGTTGCTTCCGACACGACACTCGGCTTCCGAAGTCGCGGCATTGCTCTTATCAGCGCGTGAGAGCTCTCCGGCGAAGCTGTGAGACGACTGGCGTTCGATCCCGGTCTACCAAAATGAACGCGCCTCCTGGAATCTCCGCTTCAAATCAATGTCCCACCCGTCTGAAGGAATAGGAATGATTGATATTCTGTCGCTCGAAAATGATTTCGAGGCTGTTATTTTTGATTGCGACGGTACACTCGTTGACACGCCGCCTATTTATGCGGACGCATGGATGGCCGGCCTTTCACTTTCCGGCAAGCCGATGAACCGGGATTGGTATCTGCTGCGGGCAGGCATGTCCGAAGGCGTTCTTATGGACGCCTTCGAGCGAGATTTCGACGTCGTGCTTGATCGCGAATCCGTGATCGCCGCCATGCGATCGCACTTTCTCCAGAATGTGCACAAGGTGCTCGAAGTTGGTGCGGTTGCTGCAACCGTTCGCCGGTTGGCGGGCTTGCTTCCAATGGCCGTTGCATCGGGCGGTTCTCGTGAGATTGTGACGGCGACGCTGGAAGGGACGGGTCTGCGGACGTATTTCGATCACATTGTCACGATCGACGACGTGGCAAATCCAAAGCCGGCGCCAGACCTGTTTTTGCAGGCGGCCGGTTTATTGGGAGTAAACCCGGCCCGGTGCGTCGTGTTCGAAGATAGCGAACAAGGCCTTGAATCGGCCCGACGGGCGGGTATGAGCGCCATTGACGTGAACTGCATCGATGCCCATGAGCAGCAATGCGGCATGAACAGAGGCGACAGCTTGCAGATCAATGCCTGAAAATTCGCTTGTACGGTCGCTTCGCTCGCCTTCGCCTGCGGAGCCTCGTCTGAAACAGCAACGACAAGAACCATCACATGGAGTACCAGCATTATGTCGTACGAGACGGAACTTGATACACGCTTCGCCCTCGCCAAAGCCATTGCGCAGGAGGCGGGCGCCATGGCGCTCGATTATTTCAACGGCCGCGAGACGCTGGTGATCGAGACGAAGCGGGATTTGCAGGATGTCGTTTCAATCGCCGACCGTGACGTCGAGACGCTCCTGCGACAGCGCGTGGCAGAAGCCTTTCCTGCAGATGGATTTCTTGGTGAGGAATACGGTTATCAGCAAGGGCAGTCGGGATTGACATGGGTGGTTGATCCGATCGACGGAACGGCGCCCTTCGTCAATGGCATGCCGACTTGGTGTGTATCGATTGCCGTTCTGCACCGCGGCGTGCCGGTGATCGGCGTGATCCATGTTCCCTGCGCTGATGAACTCTATGCAGCGGCAGCAGGCATGGGCGCAAGCCTGAACGGCAAGACTCTGAACCTCGATCCGTCGCGGACTTTGCAGAATGCGATAACCGGCATCGGCTGCAACTCCTATGTCACGCCGGAACGGGTAGGTGCAATTGTCTCTGCCCTGCTCGGCAAAGGTGGAAATTTCATCCGCAATGGCTCCGGTGCGCTGATGCTGGCCTATGTGGCCGCAGGCCGGCTTGTCGGCTATTACGAGCCTCACATGCGCGCTTGGGACTGCATGGCGGGCTACTGCCTCGTCAAGGAGGCCGGTGGAACCCATCTAGCCTTCCCGGCCGAGGGTGAAGCCTTGTTGCAGGGCCATCCGGTGCTGGCGAGCAATCAGACAGTTTATGGTGATTTGCTGGCAATCCATACCGGCTGAATCTTGTAGACAGCCCAGAGCAGGTCTCTGGCTCGCTTCGCTCAAGCAGAGCCAGGATCGTGTTCCTCAAATTCGATTTCTTCGGCGTCACGGCAATCGTCCTGGTTCTCAGTTTTGAGCGTCAAATCCAACCCAGCCGCTCAGATGGAGCGACCAATGTCATCAAAAACGCGACGAACTCACTCGTGAGCCGGGTTACAAGGTGCGCGTTCGCCCGAATGACCGCAACAGCAGATTAAGAGAGACGGCAACCTTGTCGATGTCGCGGACGTCGCGCGAATATCGACCGGTGTAGAGTTTTACAATCATGCTGTCGCGAGCAGAGCCGCTGAGTTCGAAATACAAGTGCAGGTAATAGGCTTGCTTGTCACCGCCGCGACTTACGCTCCTTCGTCGTTGGGTGATCTGTCCGAGCTCCGCTTTGATCGGGGCGAAGCCAGAAAGTTTCAGCATCGCCGATTTGGATTGAAATCGCGCCATATCAGGGACTGCAACGACCGCCTTGTCGAGTGCCAGACTGACGACTTGGCCGGGGACATTGTCGACGATAGCGGGCTCATCGAGCTTGAACGCATGAAACAGGCGCCGAGGTTTCTCAAAGCAGATGAGTGACGCGATGAGCAGGACGACGATATTGATCCCTGACCACCAGGCCGCGACCGGCGAAAACTGGCCTTGTACATGCGACGTTTCCGGTACGACGTTGACCAGCAGGCCAACCACGGTGATCGTGATCATGCTTGCGATCCAGGCGAAACTGTAGCGGTCGAACTGGTTCGCCTCGTTGCCACTGCCCTTTGGCGTCACCCTGAAAGGCTTGCCAAATGGTCTCACCAGGCTGGAGACCACGGTCGGCAACATGCGGAATGTCGCAAAGGTGCCGACGGCGCTGGAAACCACAGGCAGATAGCGCGTCGGCGTGATCCACAGCATGAGCAGAAAATACGCCGCCAGCAGCGGCACCTGGTGAGACACATAATCGGCTATATCAGTGAAATTGAGCGGAAGCAGGCCGAACCAGAGATAGACGACGGGGACGAGCAATATCGTGAAGCGGACCAGATACTGCACCAGCCATGATGCCGGCAGGAACATGATCCGTTGAAAGAGCGTCAATCCCGGGCCGCGCAGCGGGCCATTATACAGGTAAAGGGTTTGAATACCCCCCTGACACCAGCGTTCGCGCTGCACAAAATAACCGGTCAAATTTTCGGCGGCCAGTCCCATCGATAGCCGCTCGTTCAGGTAGCGCGTCTTGTAGCCTTTGTTGAGCATCGAAAGAGTTGTCAGCAGGTCTTCTGTGATCGACTCCGTCGGAAAACCGCCAATTGCGTCGATCGCTTGCCGCCGGGCAATCGAGCATGACCCACAGCAGAAACTGACGTCCCAGGCATCTCGGCTGGGCGCAATCTCGTCGAAAAACAAACGCTGCTCGTCCGGCCAGATATTCTCCAGGCCCAGGTTTGATTGCACCGGATCGACATTGAAGAAATGTTGAGGCGTCTGAACAATGCCGATGCTTTCGTCGGAAAAGAAGGGCAGCGTTCGGCGAAGGAAATGCCGATAGGGAACAAAATCGGCGTCGAAGATCGCAATAAATTCGCCCGAGCTGACCTTCAGCCCATTG
Source organism: Rhizobium sp. CBN3 (assembly GCF_030518245.1). NCBI lineage: Bacteria > Pseudomonadati > Pseudomonadota > Alphaproteobacteria > Hyphomicrobiales > Rhizobiaceae > Rhizobium > Rhizobium sp. CBN3. Next base: position 4,400 of record NZ_JAULSE010000002.1, on the reverse strand, counting down.
TTCATATTGCCGGCTTTGGCATGGCTGTTGTCGGCGCGCGTGACGTGGATGACGTTCTTTTCTTCGCAATAGGCCTTCAGCCAATCCCGGCGTTGATCGTCAAGCACATACACATTCAATTTGTCCGCAGGATAATCCAGCGAGCGGGCGCCGATGATGGTTCGCTCGAGAACATCGAGCGGCTCGTTATAGGTGGGAATGAAAACATCGACTGTCGGCAGCTCACGTTTGTCGCGCGCGAAGAAAACACGACCCAGCCTGTCCGTTTCCGCGCTCCGGTCGACATAGCGGCTCATCAATACCAGAAAGAGGATGACTTCGACGCAGGCCAGAACCTCGACCACAAAGAGGATCCAGACCCAGTAGAAACTCGCGCCGTCATTCGGATAGGGAAGCACCGTCTCGGTCAAGCGCCAGAACATGTATCGCAAGGCGAATGCTGCGACGAACGCGCAGGTCACCGCCCGTGTCCAGGTGTGATGCCGCGACCAATTGAACGGCCCCAGAAAGAAGAAGGCCAGAACGAGAAAGGTCGGAACCAGCGCTAAAAAATACTGAACCACAGGCTTTTGACCCAGTTGGACACGTTGATACCATGCTTGGAAAACCGTACCTGCACTGTGCGCCCCACCTGGCAGGAATTCGCAAAGTCGCCGTTCATGAAGGACGGATCGAGGCGAACGCGAATGCGGGCATTACGCTCGGTCGACGGCGGCAAACTGGCGGCAAAGGAATCGGTCTCGACCGAAGCCGAACTGCCTCTGGCAGAAATGACCGTTCCTTTGAAGACATCGCTGCGGCCGAACAAGCGCACCTGCGCGACAAGCCCCGGATAGATCTCGTCGTAATTGACCTCGGGAACGAGGATATCCACAAACAGCTCTCGACAGTCGAGGAGGCGCATCAACTCGTCGTTCAGCACCACGTTGGAACCGTCGACGATGCTCCTGGTCCAAACAACGCCGTCGAACGGCGCTATCGCGGTTGCGGACTCAAGGCTGCTGACGCGATCTGCCTCTTTGATCAGCTGCTTTTGTACTTCGGTGGCTCGTGTCTCGTTTTCCGCGATGCGTGAGTTCAAGTCGTTGATGCGAACGACAACCTCGTCTTCACGCTGTCGCGAATAAGGCACGTCATTTTGTCCGTCGCCGAAGACAAAGATACCCTGGCGGACCGCATTGAGCCTTTGTTCCAATTGATCGACAGTCAAATTGCTGATTTCGACCTCGCCACCAGTCGCAGCTCCGGCGGCCCGCGCGACCTCGACCAGCTTCTGCGTCAGAATGCCTTTTGACTCGAGCTCCATCCGGCGGTTCAGGTCGACCTGCGCGACCAGATCCTGAGCTTGCGACACTTCGACTTTTTTCCGCAGGATTTCAACTTCGCGCTCGAGATTGGCAATGGTGGTCTGCCTGTAGATTTCCAATCTGGCAGACAATTCCTCGCGAAGCGCGGAGAGCTCTTCCCGTTCCTTTTTAAGGGCCGCGACGCGGTCGAGCGCCGTGTTGCGATCTGCCTCGAGCGAAGCGAGGATTGCCCGATTGACGCGCGTATTTCTGATTTCTGCGAGGGGTTGCCCCGCCTTGACCGGGCTGCCGACCTTGAGGGGTTCTTCGGCAATCGTGCCGTCGATTGGCGCATTAACGACAGCAAACCGGGCATTGACCGTGCCATCAAGGCTGGTAAAGCCGGTAATCGTCGGCAATGACACGACGGTCACGAGTGCCAGCAGCAACAGGCCGACAACGATGCGTGTAATGCGATGATTCCAGATCATGTCGGCATCCGAAGGTATCGCGACTGCAGCCATCCGTCCCTATCGAGCCGGCACAGACGGATGCAACTCATTATTGCATAATTTAGCGCATGGAAATTTATAGGCAAGTGACGTCGTGAACCTGCTACAGAAACAGTTCGGCTCTGGACGAAATGCCGCCGACCGGGCGTGGCGCCGGCGGTGCAGGCCATGTGGTCAAGCCGGCGCGGCGGCTGACCTGGTGGGTCAGGGATAGAGCGTAGGCGGTAGGGGGTGATGGAAATTACCGCGCCTACTAGCAAGGCCGCCATGTCATCGAGACAGAAACAGCAGAGCGGTTCAGCTTTTCACGAAAGCCCAGAACCGCTCTAACCTTTTTTATTTACGCAATTTCCAGCAAAAGCGCTTCGCGCTTGGCCTGAGAAAACCGCTTCTCACTTTTTCCGGAACTGCTTTAATTCGGTCGAAGCTTTTTGGTCGCGATCAGCATGACGAGATCTTCGGAGGCATCTGCGAGCGTCAATGCCAACTCCGCAGCCGACCATCCACGTTTCTGCAAACTGACGAGCATTTCCACCATTGCGACTTCGACTTCTCGTCTGCAGCTCGAAATCGGCTTCAATTGGATAACGTTCTCATCACATGCGGTAGTCATCTTAGCCTCCTCTGCCACATGAAAGGCAGCGTGAAAGAAATTCGACAATGGGTGGATATGATAGGGGTTGCGTGCAAGCCTCGAGCCTTTACGCATCGACACAGATGGCCTCAGCTGCGCGCAACCCCTCGCGCGCCATTATTTGCCGATGTCCGGCATCAGGAGCGTCTCGCATGAATCTGCACGATGGGCGGTAGAATCTTTCCTGGCGCACCCTCAGGATAATTCCTGTTGCAAGCCAAGGCTTGCGCAAAGCGCACACGACTATTTCTCCGATAGTTCACGGCCTATCTCCCATGTTTGCATCTTTTGTTTTGAATGAGTGTCTTTTTACGTTGACGGCGCTTCGACACTACATTGCACCGGCAGTTGAGTATTTTGGAAATTTCCGAACGTCTTTCGGAATTAACCATTGCTTATTTAGATATATGAACGGGACGCAATTGTCGTTATCGCCGAATCCAGAAAATTATCGGTCCGTCCATTTCTGCTCGCAAAGGAATATGATAAGTAGCTTATGCACGTAGAGCTTTAGCGCAAATTGGCTGCGCGTTCAGCCGCGAAAACGATTGTTTGCTTCAGTTTCAACAGCCCGGATCGGCTAATGCGCTGGAGGAATTGGATGGTTACGGAATCTGGAGATGACCCGGCTGCGGGACGGGAATGGCCGGCGCACCTGGAGCGGCGGCGCTGGCCGCGCGAACCGTCTTCCCAGAAAGAACATCGAGTGGACGTTCCACCGGCGCTGGTGCCCCTGCGATTCTCGACGCACGAATTGCCACCGAAAGAACAGTTCCAGGCTTGGCGATCACATGTGGCGCCCCTTATGGATGTTCATCTGCCGGACGGAAAATCGGAGGGGGACGGTTTCCTTGCGGAACAGACCGGCTGGCATCTCGGCGATATCCTCATCGTTCAGCAGCGCGCGCAGGCGTGCAGCTATATTCGCGATCAGGCGATGCTGCGATCGAGCCCGATCGATCATTGGAACGTCGGCGTGTTGCGCAGCGGCCGGGCCTGGACCGAGGCCGATCGGCATGTAACGGAGACCGGCCCGGGTGAGATATTTTTCAGGTCTCTTGGTTATCCGTACCGCGGGCGGATGACCGATTCAGTCGCTGTGCTCGTCTTCCTGCCCTATGAACTGTTGACCCGTGACGCGAGCCTTTTGCAGAACGCCAACAATACCGCCTTCTCCGGTAGTCTGGCTGAATTGCTGGTCAGCTATATCAACGGCCTGGAAGCGAACCTGAGCAGTTTGACAGTGGAGGAGGTGCCGCGGATCATACGGACGATCGGCGATATGGTCGTTGCATGCGCTGCATCCTCCACAAGTTCTGACCGCGGTCACGAACAGACCAATATGGGGCTGATGGAGCGGGCGCATCGCTATATTCACCTCAATCTTCATTCGGATGGCTTGACGCCTGAGGTCATGTGCCGTGCGCTGGGGATTTCGCGGACGCGGCTCTATCAATTGTTCGAAACGAGCGGGGGCGTCTTCAATTACATTCGCAAACGTCGATTGCTGCAGGCCTATGCGGATCTTACCAACCCGACCGACACCAGGCCGATCTCGGAGATTGCCGAGGCCGCCGGCTTCGATGTTGCAGCCAATTTCACGCGCGCGTTCAGCCATGAATTCGGGCTCAGCCCGCGTGAAGTCCGAAAGACCATAGCAACCGAGCGCCCGGTTATCCCAGCAACACGTTCCATGCAACATGTCGGGACAACGATCGGCGACTGGCTGACGCTGGCACATTGATGCGGAAAGCGCCAAAAGTAATTTTCTACGTGTTTTCAAATAATTATGCAGCAGAATTTGCCATGCGTCTTAAGTTCCATAAGACTGATTATGCGATCTTCTTCTGTAAGGGCGGTACATTCTATCTCGAACTGCAACAAAGGCGCTAAGCTGCCTGCTTTTCGGGAGCCATGGTTTGATCCGTACCTTTTCGCATTTGAGTTTTGACGAACGCCGATCGATTT